>NZ_JBNAFV010000010.1:0-154846 GCF_049800875.1 Amaricoccus tamworthensis
CTATGTAGTGGACTCATAAGTTCTTGTCCAAAGTCTGGCTGAAGCAAGGGCGACGGCCGCGAGATAGGTGACTGCGAGTTTCTCGAAACGGGTGGCGATGCGGCGGAAGTGCTTGAGCTTGTTGAAGTATCGCTCCACCAGGTTCCGTTGCCGATAGATCGCGCGGTCGACGGATCGCTGGACCTTTCGGTCGCGTTGGGTCGGAATGTGGGCAGCGGCGCCGCGCGCCTCGATCCGCGCGATCAGTGCCATCGCGTCATAGCCGCGGTCGGCCACGACATGATCCGTTCGCGTGAGGCTGTCGATCAAGGCAGGGGCCGCCGCCTTGTCGCTGGCCTGACCGGGACTAATCGACAGCCGGATCGGCAGACCCGCCTCGTCCACGACCGCGTTGATCTTGGTGCTCAGTCCGCCACGAGAGCGGCCAATGGCGTGATCCGCGCCCCCTTTTTTGCGCCCGCCGCGTGCTGGTGGGCCCGGATGATGGAGCTGTCGATGAAAGCCATGGATTCTGGGGACTGCGCCGCCAAGGTATTGAAGACATTGACCCAAACGCCAGCCTTGGCCCAGCGGTTGAAGCGGTTGTAGACTGTGGTGTAGGGGCCGTATCGCTCGGGCAGATCGCGCCAGGGCGAACCGGTGCGCAGGATGTGGAATATCCCGTTCAATACACGCCGGTCATCCACCCGCGCCACCCCGCGAGGCTTGTCCGGTAAGAGCGGTTCGATGATCCGCCACTCCACATCGCTCAAATCAAACCGCGCCATGATCCAACCTCCGTTTTGAAGAAGTGAATCACACCCAAAGCCCGATGAGAATCCTGTTTATGAGTACAGAGCCTAGAGGACATCTCGCTTGCCATCGGCAAGGGCGAACTCCTTTCCGTTCTTGGCCCGTCAGGTTGTGGTAAATCGACGCTGCTGAACATTCTCGCGGGCTTCCTCGCCCAAACCTCCGGTAAGGTTACACTGGAAGGACGCGAGGTCACCGCGCCAGGACCGGAGCGCGGAATGGTGTTCCAGAAGGGCGCGTTGTTCGAATGGATGAGTGTGCGTCGCAATGTGGAATTCGGTCCCCGCATGAAAGGGATGCCGGAAACCGAGCGCAACACCATTGTTGAAAATCTGCTCGATACGGTCGGTCTGCATGAGTTTAAGGACAAGGCCGTCTACGAACTTTCGGGCGGGATGCAGCAGCGCGTGGCTCTGGCGCGATGTCTTGCAAATGACCCCGATGTGATCCTGATGGACGAACCGCTCGGTGCGCTCGACGCGCTGACCCGGGAAAAGATGCAGGGGCTCGTCCTGAACCTTTGGAAAAAGACCGGCAAAACGATCATTCTGATCACCCACTCGGTCGATGAGGCGCTGCTTTTGGGTGAGCGGCTGCTGGTCATGGCGCCGCGTCCGGGTCGTATCCACCGCGAATACCGGCTGCCATTTGCCGAACGTGCGGTGGCGGGGGATTTGCGCGAGGTAAAGGATGATCCCGGCTTTGCGCATACCAAGACGGAAATCCTCAGCATGATCTGGGAAATGGAAGAGCAGATCATGAGCGGGGCAGAGGCATGACTGGACTTTTTATTCTGATCGTCTATGTGGCGCTTTTCTTCGTGACGGCCGCCGCCGTGACCCTGGTCCGGCGGTCCATGCACTCGATGACCGACTTCCGGTCGCTGAAAACGGTCACGTTCGGCGACGAAAGTGCTGTGGTGCCGGACCGGATGGCCTCCGTGATCTCGGTGGTCGTGGTGTTCCTGGTCTGGGGGGCGTTTACCGGCTCGAAACTGGTGCCGTTCCATGTGCCCGGCCCATATCTGGGCGAGACGGCCTTCGAATACACCGCTGAGGCTCCGGACGGGGCGCAGGCGTCCGCAACCGTGAACGTCATCGTCCACGAAATGGGCGCGGACGTTGAGAATCCCGAGCCCGGCTCATCCGAAGGTTTCGCTCAGGGGGACGCCGCAACGGTAGCCGCGTGGCGTTCGGTGCTGGTCTCGGCACAACGGAACGACGGCGATGACGCTACGATTGTTTCCGTCGAGGGCAAACCGATTGAGCCCGGTGGCACGGTCAAGGTGCCGCATGGCTCGGTGACCATGACCCTAAAAGGATCGCTGAACTTCACGCCGAACAAGGGCCTTCAGATGGAGGCGATCTGGATGCCGCCGCCGGAGGACGTGGTCGCCCGCCTGATCGAGATTGCCCGTGACGGGTACCAAAATGTCGGGCTGCTTGAACATGTGGGCTGGTCGCTCTGGCGGGTGCTAGCCGGTTTTGTCCTTGGCTCGCTGATTGGTATCCCTCTGGGCTACGCCATGGGCCTCTCGGGCTGGGCGCGGGGCTGGTTTGATCCGATCGTTGAGTTCATGCGACCGGTGCCTCCACTGGCGCTGATCCCGCTGGTCATCATTTGGTTCGGTATTGGTGAGCAGGGCAAAATCGTACTGCTGTTTCTGGCCGCGCTATGGGTGATGATTATCGCGGCGCGGGCAGGTGTCTCCGGCGTGAACATCAGCAAGGTTCACGCAGCATATTCGCTGGGAGCCTCCAAATGGCAGGTCCTACGCTACGTCATCGTGCCGAACTCGCTGCCCGAGATCTTCACCGGAGCGCGCGTCGCGATGGGGGTCTGCTGGGGCACGGTCGTGGCCGCCGAACTCGTCGCCGCTGAAAAGGGCGCGGGTAAGATGATCGTGGCCGCATCCAAGTTTCAGGCAACCGACATCGTTATCATGGGTATCGTGATCATTGGTCTGATTGGCTTTGCCATCGACATCGTTATGCGGAAGGCTGAGGTCTGGCTGGTGCCTTGGAAAGGCAAATCCTGACCCGGATACAAATGAAAAGAAGAGAGGGCGCCGCAAAACACGGCGCCCTTTTTTTTCGTTCAACACGTCGGCTGGGCGAGGGCGTCAGCTCCGCATCAATGCGTAGGAAGGATCGTATGGACAGGATGCGATCACCTCGGCGCTGACCAGTTTGCCGCACATGTCAGCCTGAACCTTCGTTCCTGCGTCGGAATAGACGGGTTTCATAAACGCATAGGCGAGGTTCAAACCGGTCCGGTGGCCCCAGTCCCCGGACGTCACGGTGCCCACGACCTCGCCGTCCAGCATCAGTGAGGCGCCTGCATGCGCTGGTGCCTCATCCGTATTAATCCGGAGCGTGACGAGCTGTTGTGTTGGTCCGTTTTCCCGTCGCTTCAACAGAGCTTCGCGTCCAACAAAATCACCCTTGTCCAGTTTAACGAAACGGTCGAGGCCGGTTTCGAACGGGTCGAACTCGGTGAGAATGTCCGCTTTCCAATGCAGAAAACCTTTTTCCATTCGCATACTGTCCACCGCACGCGCGCCGAACAGTTTGAGCCCATGCGCTTCCCCGGCCTTTCGCAGGGCAAGCCAGGCGGCATAAAGAGAGGCATTGGGCACGTGTATTTCGTAGGCCAGTTCGCCCGAGAAACTGACCCCAAGAACGGTGGCGGGCGCAAAACCGACGAAACACTCGCGGACCGACAGCCAAGGAAACGCCTCTTTCGACCAGTCATCACGCGAACAGTCTGAAAGCACCGCGCGCGCTTTCGGACCTGCCAGTACGAGAATGGCCTGGTCATTCGTCAGGCTTCGGAACTGAACATCCTCGCCTTTCCGGACATGAGCCTGGAGCCAGTCCATGTCATGCAGTTCACTTGCCGCCGCCGATCCGTACCAGACCCGTTCCGGGCCACGATCCGATGCGGGCAGGTTGGCCAGCGTGGCCTCCGCCTTGAGGCAACCGTGATGGTTCAGCAGGTACCCGAGACCAACGCGCCCCGGCCGCCTGGTCACCGTCCCGCAAATCATCCTGTCCAAAAACCTGTGCCGATCCGCACCAGTAATCTCGATACGGTTGAAACCGTTGACCTCCGTCAGCCCGACCGATGTGGACACCGCAAGAACCTCGCCCGCAACCACATCAATTGCCTCATCGAAGTTGAAGCTGTGGCTCGTTCGGAAATCGGGCGAGGGCTTGATGTACTCCATCCGCTCCCAGCCGTTCACAATTGTGAACTCTGCACCCTCCGCCGCCAGAATGGGGGTCAAAGGCGTAGTTTTGGCGGGGCGTCCGGCGGGGCGGTGTTCATGGGGGAAATGGAATCGGAACTCGTTTTGATAATCCTCAATTGCCTTGAGTACGGTCAGTTCGACATTGGTGTGCCCTGCGAACCGGCGCGGATCTATCACCCAGGTGTCATAGCATGCCTCTCCATGCACGATCTGCTGCGCCAACAGCCACCCGTGCCCGCCGCCCTCGCCAAGACCGGCGCGCAGTCCAATGATGCAGAACGCGTTGCGTTTTCCGGGTATGGGGCCGACCAGCGGTGCGCCGTCGATGGTATAGGTGATGGGGCCGTTGACAATGCGTTTGATGCCCACTTCGGCAAGAACCGGCATACGCTCGAACGCGCCCTCCAGGACGTCCATGACCCGGTCGAGATCGTCAGGGCAGAGGTCATTGGTAAAGCCCGGGCTGATGCCGTCCATGCCCCAGGCCTTGCAGTCCTGCTCGTAGAAACCGACCAGAAGGCCGTTTTTCTCCTGCCGCGAATAGTAGTCGCTGATAGAGCAGCGCAGCAGAGGCATACGGTGTCCGGCCTCAATAACGGCGGGGATGTCCTCGGTCACAAAATACTGGTGCTCCATTGAGGCGACGGGATGGTGCACTCCCATCATCGCGCCCACCTCGTTAACCCGGTAACCGCAGGCATTTACCACGATGTCAGCGTCGATATCACCCCTGTCGGTGTGAACCGTCCAGGTGTCGTCCGCGTGCTGCGTCAGGGCGGTGACGCTAGTCTGCCGATAAACCTCGGCCCCTTTCCGCCGGGCATGGAAGACGAGGGCCTGACAAAGTTGTGCGGGGTCTATGTCGCCATCCTCGCCATCCCACAACCCTCCGATCAGGTTGTCCGTCGAGATCAGCGGATGACGCCGGGCGCATTCCTCAGCGTCGATGACCTCGAACTCCACGCCCATGCCCCGCGCCATGGACGCGAAATGGCGATAACCTGCATCTGTGCCTCGGTATTGGCCAGCCTGATGCCGCCGTCGCCGTGATGGTAGCCCACAGGGTAATCAAGGTCATCGCGCAACTTTTTGTAAAGCGCGATGGAGTGGGACTTGAGGCCGACCATGGTCTGGGTCATGCCAAAATTCGTCACCTGCGCAGCCGAATGCCAGGTCGTACCGCTGGTCAGTTCGTCACGCTCAATGAGGACGACGTCGGTCCAGGCTTCCTCTGTCAGGTGATAGAGCGTGGAACAGCCCGCTATACCACCTCCTATGACGGCGACCCGGGTTCTGCTTTTCATGAGGGGCGTTCCTTTCGTGGCGCGATGGTGAGTCCGTGGGTTGCCTTCAGAACTATCCGCTTGCGCATACCGATGAAAAACAGATTTATGAGGTGTATATCCTCTGTTTTTTCAGGGAATCGAATTGGACCTCTCTCTCCGCGCCATGCGATACGTTCAGGCGGCCCTGCGCAGCGGCAGCATCAGTGCCGCGGCCGGGGTGATGTATGTCGCTCCGTCGGCCATTGCCTCGGCCCTGGGCCAGGCGGAGGAGGTTTTCGGGATGCCACTGGCCACTCGGGCGCGGTCAAAGGGCGTTTTCCCGACCAGCGCGGGACGCGATGTGCTTCGGCGGATCGATGACCTGCTGGAGCGTTATGACCTCCTGCTGAGTGACGTGTCGGATCTGCAGTCGGGCGTGACCGGAACGCTCTCGATCGGATACAATGCCCCCATCGCGCCCGCGTTCCTGCCCTCAATCATACATCCGCTGCAGGAAAAACATCCGGATGTGACGTTTTCATTCACGGAAGGGAATAACGATACGGTCCGTAACGGCCTCCTCGAGGGTCAGTTCGACGTTATTTTCTTCGTCGAGGAGGTGCCACACCCGCAAATTGCGGTGCAACCACTGGTGTTCGCGCCCACGTATTGCCTGTGTCCGAAGCAGTCGCCTTTGGCCGGCAGGCAGTCCGTGACAATTTCGGAATTCGGGCGCGAACCGCTGATCCTGCTCGATCGGCCGGCCGCGCGTGGGTATTACATGGAACTGATTGAGGAAAGCGGGGCGCATTTCAGGATCGTCGCCACGACCAATTCAACAGAGATGGCGCGCTCCCTTGTTGCCGAAGGGCTGGGCGTCTGTCTTTTGAACATGCGTCCCCGGTCCGTGCCGGCCTATGCCGGCGAGGGTATCAGCTGTGTTCCGATTGCGGGCAAGGGGTCGGGCGTTACGCTCTCGGTTGGCCTTGCCTCCGGCCCGCAGAGGCGTCTGGTAAGGATGTTTGTTGACCGCTGCACCGGGTATTTCGCGGGCGGCCAGGTGGATGAGTTGATCGTCCGTGCCGACATCTAAGGTTCATCGCATTGTCCAAGCAGGCCCGATAACGGAGAAATCTGGCGACGATCAAATTTGGAGGTGAGGGGCCAATTACACCCAAACTGAGGTGGCTTTTTCCATGGGAACCTTTCAAAGTACCGGCGATGTAGTGCCCCGGCTTGAGGTGATATCCCATGGCTGCCATTCCCGTCCAAAGTTTCCGTCGTCCCTTGGCAGCGTGCTGCGTTGCACTGGTCTGCACGTTGGCGTTGTTCGCAATGTCAACTGCCCGGGCTCAGGATGACACCGCTCCAAAAGTTACGATCTCGGCCGCCTATACCGAGGAGCTCACGCGTCAGGCGACCTTTATCGGAAGTGGTGAGGCACACGAAAAAACGGATCTGATAGCCCAGGTCACGGGAAGCCTCGTGGAAATAGTCGTGGCGGACGGCGCCCAGGTGAACCAGGGTGATCTGATTTTCCGCATCGAACCGGACACATACGAGGCGGAAGTCGCAGCGCAGCAGGCCGCTGTTCAGCGCGCCGAAGCCAATGTGAACCTTGCTCACCTTGAACTGGCGAGGAAAACCGAATTGCTTCAGCGCGACACCATTTCGCAGTCCGAAGTCGATTTTGCCGAGGCTGACTCCAAAGTCGCCGAGGCTGACCTCGCGTCGGCCAAAGCCGCTCTCCAGCAGGCGGAACTCAACCTGGCCCGCACGGAAATCAAAGCTCCGTTTGAAGGCCGCATCGGCCGTACCAATGTCAGCCCCGGCGCGCTCGTCGGCCCGTCTTCGGGCGTTCTGGCGACCATCGTGCGCGACTCCCCCATGTACGTGACTTTTTCGCTCTCCGAACCGCAGCTTCTGACCGTACTGAGCCAGCTTGACGTAGGAATTGCGGAACTTGTTGCCAGCGGCAAATCTCCGTCGGTTTTTGTGCAGCTGCCGGACGGCACTCTGGTGGAGGAAGCCGGGCGGCTCGTTTTTCTCGACAACCGTATCGATCCCACGACTGGGACCATCGCCGTCCGCGCCGAATTTGAGAACGAGCGGCAGCTTATCCTCGATGGCGGGTTTGTCTCCGTGGTGATTGAGGCGCTCGAACCGACCCTGAGCGTGCTGATCCCTCAAAATGCGGTGCAGCGGGACCAGCGGGGTGACTTTGTCCTTGTCGTGACCGACCAGCAACTCGTCGAGCAGCGTTACGTTCGTCTCGGACCGCAGGAAGGCACCGAGGTGGTCGTCTCTGATGGGCTGCGTGAGGGCGAAAGCATCATAGTCGAGGGCCTACAGAGGGTCAGACCGGGTGTGGCCGTCGACGCGGTGCTGTCAGGCACCGCCATCGGTGACGCCGGAGGAAACTGATCCATGCTTTCAACGGTCTTCATCAAACGGCCCAAGCTGGCCATTGTTATCTCGACCGTTCTCACGATCATGGGCCTGATCGCGTATGCGGTTCTCCCGGTCGAGCAGTTTCCGGACATTACCCCGCCGGTGGTGAACGTCTCCGCCAGCTATACCGGTGCCAATGCGGAAACCGTTGAGAACACTGTTGCCGCACCTATTGAGGCGGAGGTGAACGGCGTTGAGGACATGATCTACATGTCCTCCGACAGCACGGATACGGGCAGTTATGGCCTGTCCGTCACGTTTGAGGTTGGGACCGACCCGACCATCGCTACGGTCAATGTGCAAAACCGCGTGGCGCAGGCGGTGTCCGGCCTTCCCACCGAGGTTACCTCGACGGGCGTTGTGACTGAAAAATCATCCACCAGCATGCTTCTGGTGGCTACGCTGTTTTCTCCGGAAGGCACGTATGACGAGGTGTTCCTGTCCAACTATGCCTCGATCAACCTGAAAGATGCTCTTGCCCGTGTGCCGGGCGTTGGCAAGGCCGAGGTTCTGACTGATTTCGCATACGCCATGCGCATCTGGATGGATCCCGACCGCATGACCGGACTTGGGGTCACGCAGAGCGACGTGATCAACGCCATCCGTGAGCAGAACCTGACCGTATCGGCAGGCGCCATCGGCGCACCGCCCGCTCCGGAAAACCAGCAGTTCCAATACACTGTTACCGCCCAGGGCCGCCTCACCACGGCCGAAGAGTTTGGAAACATCATCATCCGCGCAGGCGAGTCCGGTAGCGTCCTGCGCATCCGTGACATCGCGCGTGTTGAACTCGGGGCCAGCACGTATTCCGTCTCCGGTCGCTTCGCGGGGCAGCCTGCAACCGTGCTTGCCGTCTACCAGGCCCCGGGTGAAAACGCTCTCGCCGTTGCCGAAGGTGTTTATGCCGAGCTTGAACGGCTCTCGCGTGCATTCCCTCAGGACGTGACCTATGCCGTGCCGTTCGACAGTACCGATTTCGTCCAGCAGTCCCTGAACGACGTGGTCTCGACCCTGATCCTGACATTCGTTCTGGTGATGTCGGTTGTCTTCATTTTCCTCGGCAGCTTCCGCGCCACGCTCATCCCTGCCGTCGCCATTCCCGTCTCCCTGATCGGCACGTTTGCCTTTCTGCTTCTGCTGGGCATGTCGCTCAATACGATCTCACTATTCGCGCTCGTTCTGGCCATTGGCATCGTGGTTGATGACGCTATTGTCGTGGTTGAAAACGTCGAACGCATAATCGCGGAGGAGGGGCTGAGCCCGGCGGAGGCGACCGCCAAGGCCATGGGGCAGATCACGACACCTGTTATCGCGACCACGCTGGTCCTGCTGGCCGTTTTTGTGCCGGTGACGTTCATGCCAGGCATATCGGGGCGGCTCTTTTCGCAGTTCGCTGTGACCATCTCCGTGGCCGTTGTGATCTCTTCAATCAACGCGCTGACCCTGTCACCGGCGCTTTGCGCGATGGTTCTGAAAAAGCGGTCGGGGCCACCGAAGGGGTTGCTTGCGAAATTTGAAAAAGGCGTTGGGGCGACCCGGGACGGGTATGCCGGCATCGTCGGGCGGCTTCTGCGGGTGCCTCTGATTGGCCTGGCGATTTTGATCGCGCTTGGTGCCGCATCATCCACGATGATGACCTCCCTGCCAAAGGGCTTTCTGCCGCTTGAGGATAACGGCTACCTCTTCGTGGACATCCAGCTACCCGACGCCGCCACGGTTCAGAGGACGGAGGCTGTCTCCGCGCGGATCAACCAGCAGCTTCAGGAACTGCCGGGTGTTGCAAACACCGTTGAGGTCAACGGCTTCAGCATGCTCAACGGCGTGGGGTCCAACGGTGCGATGATCATTGTGAACCTGCACAACTGGGAGGAACGCCAAACGCCGGAGTTGAGCGCGGGTGGCATTCTGCAACGCATTTACGGCATCGCGAACCAGGAGGTGTCAGCAAAGGTGATTGCCTTCAACCCGCCTCCCATCAGCGGTCTGGGCGTCAGCGCCGGTGTTGAAATGAAGGTCCAGCAGACCGGTGGCGGCACCCCGGGCGACCTGTCAGCCGCCGTCAATTCGCTGGTCTACTCCGCCAATCAACGCCCGGAAATCGCGCAGTCCTACACCAGTTTCAGTGCAACCGTCCCGAAACTCTACGTCGACCTCGACCGGGAGAAGACCCGCAGTCTTGGGATACCTATCAGCGACGTGTTTCAGACGCTTCAGGCGCATCTGGGCTCGATTTATGTCAATGACATGAACCTGTTCGGCAAGGTGTACCGCGTGATGATCCAGGCCGACGCCACATACCGCGACACGGTAGAGGATATCGGACGCCTGCATGTGCGCAACGCGAACGGACAGATGGTTCCGCTCGCTACACTCGTTAACGTCGAAAAAATCCTCGGGCCCGTCCTGCTGAACCGGTACAATCTTTTCCGTGCCGCGACCGTCACGGCTGTTCCCGCGCCAGGGTATTCCACGGGCGACGCCATTCGCATCCTGCAGGAAGAGGCCAAGACGGCTCTGCCGCCAGGGTATGCGTATGAGTGGACCGGCACGGCGCAGCAGCAACTCGACGCCGGTGGCACGGTTGTGCTGGTGCTTTTGGCCGCCATCGTGTTCGGGTACCTGTTCCTGGTTGGACAGTATGAGAGCTGGACGATTCCGACTGGCATTCTCCTGTCAGTTACCGTCGCACTTTTCGGCGCGCTCGCGGCCGTGCTTGTTACCGGGCGTGATGTGGACCTCTACACGCAGATCGGGATGATCATGCTTGTGGGTCTGGCTTCCAAAAACGCCATCCTGATCGTCGAATTTGCGATGGAGCAACGCGCCCAGGGGGCCTCGATCCGTGATGCGGCCCTCGAGGCCGCCCGCCAAAGGTTCCGCGCCGTTATGATGACGGCCCTGTCCTTTCTGCTTGGTGTAGTCCCGCTCATCGCCGCTTCGGGCGCCGGTGCCGCAAGCCAGAAGGCAATCGGCGTCGCCGTCTTCGGGGGCATGCTGGCGGCCAGTATTATCGGCGTGATTATCGTCCCGGTGCTCTATGTGCTGCTCCAGTCCCTGCGGGAATGGGCGAAAGGGAAACCGAAAAACGTACAGGAGAATTCACTCTAGCCGAGAGCCATACTCCGCGTGTGCAGCGGTGAAGTAATATTTTGAGCTGCGGCCGGGCGACTACCCGATCAAAGATCGTCAATCCGTTCCAGCAGATCATTTGCCCGTTTGAGGTAGGCTTCCTGTTTGTCGGCCATGCGGTCCCAGGTGCGGTACATGTTGCCCAACCGGGTATTGTCCCCCAGCTTTTTGCGGTGTTGGTCGAGGAAATGCCAGTAAAGCGCGTTGAACGGGCAGGCGTCCTCCTCCGTTTTCTTGCTGACCTTGTAGGAGCAGTTCTTGCAGTAGTCGGACATCTTATTGATGTAGTTGCCGCCCGACACATAGGGCTTCGAGCCCATAAGGCCGCCATCGGCGTATTGGCTCATTCCAATCGTATTGGGGGCCTCAACCCACTCATAGGCATCGATATAAACCGCCAGGTACCACTCATGCACCTCCGCCGGATCAACCCCGGCCAGCAGGGCAAAATTGCCCGTAATCATCAGCCGCTGAATGTGATGGGCATAGGCCTCGTCGCGCGTCTGGGTGATCGCCTCCGACATGCAGCGCATGTCGGTTTCGCCGGTCCAGTAGTATTTGGGAAGGGACCGTTTGGCTTTCAGCCCGTTGCGTTCGGTGTATCCCGGCCCGTCATGAAAGTAGATGCGCCGCACGTATTCCCGCCATCCAATGATTTGCCGGATGAAACCCTCGACGGAGTTCAGCGGTGCATCGCCGTCGTGATAGGCCTGCTCCGCGCGCCTGCAGACGTCCAATGGATCGAGAAGCCCTGCGTTCAGATAGGGCGAAATGACTGAGTGGAAGAGAAACCGCTCACCGGTCAGCATGGCATCCTGGTAGGTGCCGAAATCGGGCAGGGCCTTCTCAATGAAATGATCAAAAGCGGCCTCCGCGTCCTTTCGCGTGATAGCGAATTTAAACGGGCGGAGCGTTCCGAAGTTGTCCCCAAACTCCTTCTCAACGAGGTCGAGAACCTCTTCCGTTATCTCGTCCGGTTCGAAGGTCTTGGGCTCAGGCAACTTTATATCGGATCCGGCGGCTTCGCGGTTTTCCCCGTCGAGGTTCCACTTGCCCCCCAACGGATCGTCCCCCTCCATAAGCAGGCCGGTTTGTTTCCGCATGTCGCGATAGAACCATTCCATGCGCAACTCCTTGCGCCCGTCGGCCCATTCCTCAAAAGCTTCAGCGGTTGAGATGAACCGAGGGTCTTGGCGCATGGTGACTTCGTGCTTGAAGTCAGACAGCTCTTTAACCAGCCGATGCTCGCCAGGTTCAACCGCGTGGATCTCGTCTGGATCATGCTCCTTTACCGCGGCCTCCAGCGCCTCTGAAATCGATGTTTTTGCGTCGCTGTCGTCGTATTTCGTGTAATCAACAGTCCAACCGTCATCGCGCAACTCTTCAGCGAAATGGCGCATGGCTGAAAAACAGAAGGCGATTTTTTTGGGGTGGTGGGAAACGTAGGTTGCCTCCGCGCGAACCTCGGCCATCACCACCACGTCCCTGTCCGGATCGCACTCATCGAGCAGAGATGGTGTGAGCTGATCTCCCAAAATCAAATGCAGACCCCGCGTCATCGCAAAACTCCCCGAACAGTTTTTACCGTTAGTACCACAAGTCCGAGCCCCGCGATGACAGGTACGATGCGCTCGTCGCCTCCCAGGCCTCCAACCGTTATCCCGAACAAAGCCCAGCCAACCGCCAGCGCGTAGGGCCAGGCCCCCGGCTTCGCGGCCAGCACGCCGAAGCCCGCAACAAGTACGGTGAAAAGAGCGGCGATTCCCGCAGCGGTCCCGCTCAAGACACCGTATCCGGCAAGTACGATGGCGGTGCCGACGCCGGTTGCAGCCGTCAGCCAGCCTGCAAACAGCGCCACCGGCGCGGCCTGCCACCACCAGTCCTCATCAGTCGTGCGAAGGAGTGCCACGACCGCAAAGCCGGCCATGAGCACGATCGCAAGCGTGGCAAGGAGCGGCGACGCGTTGGCAATCGCAAGCCAGAATGTCCCAAGCGCCAAAGCAACAAAAAGTGGCGGGCGCATTGCCGCCCAACGTGGGTTTCCGCGTGCCTTCCATACTCCATAGAGGCTGCCGGCAACCATCCACAGATAAATCACACCCCAAATGGAGAATGCCCAGCCCGGCGGCTGAATGGCGCGGTCGGTTTGCGGATAGGGCAGTTGATCGGCCGAATAGCCCTGAAACGGCTCGGTCAATGTCGGTGCAATCGTAAATGCAACCGCGGCGGCCGCTACCATGATAGCCCAGTTTTCCGTCTTCATCGTTTTATCAAATCCCGACCCTGTCCGTGTCCTGTCGCACCAACGCACAACACCCGGATGTCCCTATCCGTTCCTGTCGTTCTGTCGTTTCGGGGAACCGCACCCGAGACATGCGAGTTGGCAGGGAGTAACTTCGCTTTACCAAATCTACGCAATAGACCCCGGGATCGATCAAAAACAGTGGACAGTGCCGCCGATATCCTGACCAACACGCCGGAGGGACTCTACTGTCCCGCAGGCGGCTTTCACATCGACCCGGTGCGGCCGGTTCCCAAAGCGCTGATCACCCACGGCCATGCCGATCACGCCCGGGCCGGTCATGGCGCAGTGCTCGCAACAGCGCAAACCCTTGATATCATGGCCATCCGCTATGGCGAGGATTTCACCGGGTCACGTCAGATCGCCGACGGAGCCACGACCGTCGGCGATACCAGAGTCACTTTTCACCCGGCAGGTCACGTGTTGGGTTCAGCCCAGATAGCGGTGGAGCAGGGCGGTCGGCGGGCGGTTGTCTCGGGCGACTATTCCCGCGTGCCAAGCCCGGCCTGCGCCCCGTACGAGCCGGTGCCCTGCGAAATTTTCGTAACTGAAGCGACATTTGGTCTGCCCGTGTTTCGTCATCCGGACCCGATGAAGGAAATCTCAAAACTGCTGGTCTCCGTGCAGTCCTTCCCCGAGCGTTGCCACCTCGTTGGCGTTTATGCTCTTGGGAAGGCACAACGCGTCATCATGCTGCTGCGCCTCTCCGGATGGAACGGGCCCATATATATCCACGGCGCGCTGGCGCGCCTTTGCGAATATCACGTAAGTCAGGGTGTGGCGCTGGGCGATCTGCGTGCGGCAACGGTCGAACGCGGCGGCAAAGCCGATTTTGCCGGCGCTATCATACTTGGTCCGCCATCGGCGTTTGCCTCTACCTGGGCGCAGAGGTTCCCTGATCCGGTCATCTGTTTCGCGTCCGGCTGGATGCAGGTGCGGGCGCGGGCGCGCCAGAGAGGCGTGGAGCTTCCGTTGATTATCTCCGACCATGTCGACTGGCCGGACCTCACCCGCACGATAGCCGAGCTCGATCCGGAGGAAACCTGGGTGACCCATGGGCGCGAGGACGCGGTGATCCGCTGGTGTGAGATGAATGACCATGCGGCCAGGCCGTTGCGCCTCGTCGGTTACGAGGACGAGGTGGAGTCATGAAACAGTTCGCGCTCCTTCTCGAACGGCTTGCCTTTACGCCACGACGCCTTGGCAAGATCCGCCATCTCGTGGACTATTTTGCATCCACGCCCGATCCGACCCGCGGGCTTGCGCTTGCGGCACTCGCCGGGGATCTCGATTTGCGTCGCGTCTCTCCATCCCTGCTGCGTGGCCTCGTCGGGGAGCGGGTGGATCCGGAACTGTTTCGACTGTCCTACGACTTCGTCGGAGACCTCGCGGAAACCATCGCGCTAATCTGGGACGGACCGGATCAGGGCGCGGACCCGCCGTTGCCGGTATTGATCAAGACCCTTCAGGAGACACCCAAAGCAGAGCTGCCGCGCCTTATATCAGATCAGCTGGATGAGCTTGGACCGTCAGAGCGATACGCGTTTTTGAAACTGGCAACCGGCGGGATGCGCGTGGGTGTGTCCGCGCGTATGGCCCGCATGGCGGTCGCGGAATATGGCGATCTGGACGTCACAGGTATCGAGGAAGTCTGGCACGGTCTCGAGCCGCCATTCACCGAACTCTTCGCCTGGGCGGAGGGTGGACCGCGCCCCGAAGCCGCCGCGCATGCCCCGTTCCGGCCGGTCATGCTTTCAACAGCCACGGACATCGAAGCGCTGGAAAGCCTCGATCCAGCACTGTTCGCCGCGGAGTGGAAATGGGACGGCATTCGCGTTCAGGCCACCAACGACCGTGGCACCCGCAGACTCTATTCCCGAACCGGTGAGGATATTTCCAACGCCTTTCCCGACATCATTGAGGCCCTGAACTTTGGAGGCACCATTGACGGTGAACTGTTGGTTCGCCGTGATGATCGGGTGGCACCGTTTGGTGACCTGCAAAAGCGTCTTGGCCGCAAAACCGTGTCCGCGAAGATGCGCGCAAGCCACCCCGCCGCACTGCGCGCGTATGACCTCCTTGTACATGGCAGTGAGGACTTGCGACAGTTGCCTTTCGAACGGCGACGCAAAGCGCTCGAAAACCTCGTTAGCGAGATCGATGAGCCCCGCATCGACATCTCAACGCTCCTGCCATTTGCGGCCTGGGAAGATCTTGCCGCACTTCGCGCCGATCCACCGGATGCGGTGGTAGAGGGCGTGATGATCAAGCGTCTGGACAGCCCATACCTGGCAGGCCGTATGAAGGGCCCCTGGTTCAAATGGAAACGCGACCCCATGCTGATCGACGCGGTGCTGCTCTACGCGCAACATGGTCATGGAAAGCGGTCGGGCTATTATTCCGATTTTACTTTTGGCGTTTGGGCCGGTGACCAGTTGGTGCCGGTCGGCAAGGCGTATTTTGGTTTCACCGACGCCGAGCTTCGTGAACTCGATCGTTTCGTTCGCAACAACACCACCGACCGCTTCGGCCCCGTCCGGGCCGTGGCTCCTACAAAGGTCGTTGAAGTCGCGTTCGAAGGCCTCAACCGCTCAACCCGCCACAAAAGCGGCGTCGCCATGCGCTTCCCACGCATTTCCCGCATCCGCGACGATAAACCCGCTGCTGAAGCTGACACCCTCAGCAACCTCCGGGAATTCCTGCCGAAAGATTGATGCGGCGTTCCGCTTGTCTCGCTAGGGAGCAGGCAGGCAGCTCCGGAAACCGTTCGCAAAGTCGTGAATGGGATTATTGACCGGTTGTAATCTCACCGCTCATCCCAATTTCCCCCGCAATGGTGTCGTTGGATTCACGCCGTCGAGAGAAAGTATTGGCAATTATATCTATGTGCCAGTTCAAGATTGATCGACTCAGGCAAGTCTACTAACGGTGACTTTGAAGCACAGTGATTCGGTCCGGTTTCGGGCGCAGTGAATGAAGGAGGTCGAGATGCTGACACGTGATAGTCTGATCCGTGAATATCGTGCCCGGAGCGGTACATTCTCGGCGTTGCTTTTGGTCTATGCGCTGATCATCGGGACGATGGTTGCGACGGCGTCTTTCATCGTCTGACGCCTGTCAGGGCATGTGCCCTGAGCCGGATTTATCTCTACGGATTACAAAACCGCCCTTGGGCGGTTTTGCTGTTAGCGCTGCGTTAAACGTCGGCGGCCTCACCGACATTGTCGACACCCCGTTCCTCTAGCAGCGTGGTGAGCCAGTTGGGGTCCATCTCCGGCACCGAACTCAGCAGAAGATCGGTATAGGGATGGTGCGGCGGGGTGAACATTTCGGTTTTGGGGCCCTGTTCAACCACCTTGCCGTGCTGCATCACCACCACCTCGTCGGCGATTGCGCGGACCGTCGCGAGATCGTGGGTGATGAACATGTAGGCGAGGTTGAGCTCCTTCTGCAGCCGGTCCAACAGCCGCAGGATGCCCTCGGCAACGAGCTGGTCGAGTGCGCTCGTGACCTCGTCGCAGATGATAAAGCTGGGCTCTGCAGCCAGCGCGCGGGCTATCCCGATGCGCTGCTTCTGTCCACCGGACAGTTCTGGCGGGAAGCGGTCGTAGTATTTCGACGGCTCCAGTTCGATCAGGTCCAGCAGTTCATCGACCCGTGACTTCAGCGCCGTGCCCGAGAGCCCGGAATAGAACCGCGCCGGGCGCCCAATGATCTCGGAAATCCGGACCTTGGGGTTCAGCGCCGTATCCGCCATCTGATAGATCATCTGTGCCTGACGAAGCTGATCCTTGCTACGGTCAGTGTATTTGGGGGGCAGGGGCTCACCGCGGAAAAGAACCTGCCCGTTGGAGGGGGGCAGGAGTCCAGTAATCACCCGCGCCGTTGTGGATTTACCAGAACCTGATTCACCAACCACCGCGACCGTCATGCCCTCGTGGATGTCGAAGGACACATTGTCGAGAACCTTGACCCCACCTGTGTAGGCGGCATCGATGTTCTGGACGGAGACGAGCGGCGTGGCGTTTTGGGGGCGCTCTTTCTGTGGACGCTCGAAGCTGCGCACGGCCCAAAGGGATTTGGTGTAATCTTCCTTGGGGTTTTTCAGCATCTGCTCGGTCGGAGCCTCTTCGACTTCCTCGCCCTTCAGCAGCACCTTGATCGTGTCGGCCATCTGCGCGACCACCGCGAGGTCGTGCGTGATGTAAATCGCCGCAGTGTTGAACTGATCGACGATGTCACGGATCGCGGCCAGGACCTCGATCTGCGTAGTCACGTCAAGTGCCGTGGTGGGCTCGTCAAAGATGATAAGATCCGGACGACAGGCCATCGCCATCGCCGTCATCGCTCTTTGCAGCTGTCCGCCCGACACCTGATGTGGATACCGGAAACCGATCTCCTCCGGGTTCGGAAGGCGCAGCCGCTCATAGAGTTCGATCGCGTCTTCCTGTGCCTCCAGCCGCTTCTTGATGCGGTACTGGACCGGCGCCTCCGTGTGTTGGTCAATCAACTTGTGCGCCGGATTGAACGAGGCTGCCGCGGACTGCGCGACATACGCGATCCTGGAACCACGCAAAGCGCGTTTCTCGGCTGAGGTCGACGTAGTCATTTCGATGCCGTCAAACTCAATCGATGAGCCTTCCACAATCCTGGTGCCATCACGGGCATACCCCATGGCGGCGGCGCCAATAGTGGACTTGCCCGCTCCGGACTCACCGATGAGGCCCATGACCTCACCCCTGTGCAGGGTAAGGTCGACGCCCTTGATGATTGGCACCCAGTTTTCGCCAGTGTAGCCCTCAATTTTCAGATCCTTGATCTCGAGCAGGACCTGCTTTTTCTTCTTCGGGTCATTGTTGGTCATATCGGTCATGATCACATCTCCTTCAGGCCGGAGGAGCGCCACAGCATCCAGTCAACGACGAAATTGACCGCAACCGTGAGCAGCGCAATGGCCGCAGCAGGAATAAGCGGGGTTATGTCCCCAAACGAGATAAGTGTGGCGTTCTCGCGCACCATCGACCCCCAGTCAGCAGTCGGAGGCTGAATGCCAAGGCCGAGGAACGACAGACCGGCGACAAGCAGGAACACGAAGCAGAACTCCAGACCAAATTCTGCCACCAGCGGAGCCGTGGAGTTCGGCAGGATTTCCCTGCGGATCAGGTACCAGTCTCCCTCACCACGAAGCTTGGCAGCCTCGATGTAGTCCATGACCACTACGTTCCCGGCCACCGCCCGCGTAAGTCGGAACACCCGCGGCGCGTAGATAATGGCAACCGCGATGATGATCACGGAGATCTGTGGGCCGAAGATCGAGAGCATCAGAAGGGCGAAGATCAGCGACGGGATCGACATGATTACGTCCGCAAAACGGCCCATGAACTGATCGAACCATCCACCCTTAACCGCTGCGAGAAGCCCCGCGAGTGCACCCATAAAGAATGCCGCCAGCGTAGCCAGAAGTGCCAGACCAACGGTGTTGCGCGCGCCGAATATGATGCGGCTGAACATGTCCCGGCCAAGCTGATCCGCGCCGAGCAGCATGTTTTCGTCCGCAGGAGCAAAGGCTGAGGCGATCACCTCGCTTTCCCCATAAGGCGCGATCCACGGAGCGAAAATTCCGGCGATGGCGTAAGTGAAAATCACGAACATACCGAAGGCCGCCGTCAGTGGGGCTGTTTTCAGCTCCTTGGACGTGTTTTTCGGCGTGATGATGACGAGGAATTCCTTAAACGCGTAGGAAATACCCGCTGCGAACGCAAGGATACCGGCAGCCATTGCGACAAACCGCAGGGCTCCCACGCCACCCACGATACCGAGCACGAAGGACGCCAGGGTGAGTGAGAACACCGTCATGAACACGCCACGCCGCTGGAAGTAGGCGGCGATACAGGATGCGATGATCAGGGAGGCGAAGTAGAGTATTACAAAAAGTTCCATGATCCCGCTCCCTTACTTCGGATGCCGCAGGCGCGGGTTGGTCAGGATGGCACCAACGTCGGCTGCAAGGTTGAGAAGGATAAAGGTTGCCGCGAAGATCAGGCAGCAGGCCTGAACCACCGGGAAGTCGCGTTTTGATACCGCGTCGACAAGCGACTGACCAATGCCGGGATACACGAACACAACCTCAACAAGCACCACACCGGTAATCAGATAGGCGAGGTTGAGTGCAACCACGTTGATGATCGGTGCCCAGGCGTTGGGGAGCGCATGCTTCACAATCACCTTCCATGGCGGTGTGCCTTTGAGGCGGGCCATTTCAATATAGGGGGAGGCCAGAAGGTTGATGATGGCCGCCCTTGTCATGCGCATCATATGTGCTGTCACAACCAGAACCAGCGTCAGTGCGGGCAGGAACGTCCGGTGGAGCAGTTCACCGAAGCTAAGATCGCCACTGAGGCTCGCAATCGCCGGAAAGGCGCTGGACTTAACGGCCAGAAAGAGGATGAGCACATAGCCCAGGAAAAACTCAGGGCTCGAAATCGATGTCAGCGTCAGCACGTTGGCAACCCGGTCGAACAGGGTGTTGCGCAGAAGAGCCACGATTATGCCAAGCGTGATCGCGAACGGAACGGCGATGACCGCCGCATAGGCCGCGAGGAAGAGGGTGTTGACGAAACGGTCGGAAATTACGGCACTGACCCTTTCACCGGTTACAATGGATTCTCCGAAGTCACCGACAACCGCACCACCAAGCCATTCGAAGTAGCGGACAATAGCGGGCTTGTTCAGTCCCATCTGTTCCCGTAGTGCGGCGAGATTTTCCTCCGTGGCGCCCTGTCCGAGAACCGCCTGCGCAATGTCGCCTGGCAGAAGTTCGACCATGAAGAAAATGATGATCGAAATGATCAGTAGCGTAATCAGCCCCAGGCCGAGTCGCTTGGCTATAAGAGTGACTATATCACCCATGTATTCCCCCGTTTTTGTCAGGATCCCGCAGCCGGGTCAGTGGACCAGGACAGACAGTACGTCAGAACGCCCGTCCCGGTCGGTGGGCCCCGGAGTGGTTCCGGAGCCCGGCAGGTCATGGCGCGGGCCTAGTCGGCAAACCACCAGCGGCTTGCCGCACGCGCACCGTCGTTTTCCCAGCTCGCGGCCATCTGTTCGGGGGTGCCGACATTGGCGCGGTTGGCGTAGACAAAGTTGTTGAAGAACGGGATGATCGTGCCACCGTCGTCCCGCGCGAGCGTAGCCATCTCGCGATACATTTCCGCACGCAGTCCGTCGTCCAGTTCCGATTTGGCCTGAAGCAGCAGTTCATTGAACCGCTCGTTCTGCCAACGGCTTTCGTTCCAGGCCGCATCGTCCTTGTACGCCAGCGTGTACATGACGTCCGGCGTCGGGCGGGCGCCCCAGGAAACCATCTGGAAGGGTTTTTTGAGCCAGACTTCCGAATAGTATCCGTCGTTCGGTTCGCGCACCACGTTGATATTGATGCCCGCGGCTCTGGCCTGCTCCTGGTAGAGAACGGCCATGTCCACGGCACCCGAGAACAGACTGTCCGCAGTCGACAGGTTGATCGTAAGCCCTTCGGCACCGGCCTTGGCCAGCAGCGATTTCGCCTGATCGGGGTCGTAAGTGCGCTGCTCGATTCCTTCCGGCCAGTATGGCTGTGCCGGCGAGTGATGGAAGTCATTGCCCATCGTGGCTGCTCCGAAGGCGATCTTCTCAATGATCTCCTCGCGGTTGATGGCAAGTTTCAGCGCGTTGCGTACGTCGACATTGTCAAACGGTGCGGTGTCGCAATGCATCGGCATGGTAATCGCACCTGCCGACGGAATGTTGTGGATCACGATGTTTGGATCACGCTGCAGCAGAGCCATGGTCTTCAGCTCAATGAGCGAAACCGCATGCACATCGCCCGTCACCAGAGCGGTCTGGCGGGCATTCGGGTCGTTCAGAACGATGAGGTCAACACTGTCAAAGTAAGCGCCTTCCCCGTGCCAGCCATCGTGGCGGCTGAGCGAAATCTGAACACCCCAGTCCACATTGTCGATCTTGTACGGGCCGGAACCGTCGCCGGACTGCCAGTCGATCGTGCCGTCCTCATTGGCCGGGCAGATCGCAAGATGGTAGTCGGTCATCAGCCAGCCGAGATCGGCGTTACCCCGCGAAAGCGTAAAGGTTACGGTATGGTCGCCGTCAGAGGTGATATCCGTCACGTCCGTGAGCAGAGCCTTGGCGGCCGAGGTTGATGCGTCGCCACGGTGGTGGTTGAACGAAGCGATAACGTCATTGGCGGTTACGGGACGTCCGCTGTGGAACACCGCGTTCGGGTTCAGCTCAAACGTCCATTCTGACGCGTCGTCGCTGGCTTCCCACGCGGTTGCCAGGTCGGGACCGAGTGAGCCATCGCCGTTGATCATCGTCAGATAGGAGCGATGTGTATGCGCCAGATAGATCTGCTGGCGCGACAGATATGTGCCGGGATCGTGCGTGTCGGCGCTGTTGCCGTCATGCAAACCCCAGCGGAAATGGCCACCGCTTTTCGGCTGGGCGTGGGCCTTGCTCGTCCAAAGGCCGGTTGCCGCCGTTGTCGTCATACCTGCCGCTGCAGCGGTGTTCAGAAAGTCCCGCCGCGAAATGCTGCCCCTCCGGGCCTCATGGGCAAGACGATCCATGTTAATTCGAGAAGGTTTGGTCATTGGTACTCCCTGTTTTCCGTCTGTCACCTTAGTCCAGTGCGACCGATTGACCGTTGAGTATACAGGCAGTTCTTTCGCCCGCACACACTCACACTGTCTAACAAAACATGATTGATGCCGGGACTAAAGCCCGTTTTCCGGGAAAATATGGTCTATTCCAGTGGTCATTGTCCCGTTATGGGCGAAAATCCCGGAAAGTTTTCATTCGATCGACGAACTTTGTAGTTTTGTGGAATCGGTTAACTGACTGACATTGCCGCTTCAAAACCAACGCGAAGCCATCTGGTTTTCAAGGATATTTGCCACGAACCTGGTGAATTCCGACCAGTCTGGCATCTAATTGGAACAATGAACGGTCCCTGCCTCCCGGCAGTTGTCGCCGCGGTTTATTCTCAGGCCTTCCAGGATCCCTCCGGCGCTGTTGCAATCGTCGGGTAGGAGGTGTTGTAAATGCGCCAATAGAAGAACAGTTTGGCTGAAAACAGAGCTTGGGTTAAATGCTGTCGACAACCAAAAATGTGGTAAATTCCGTCGGCGCCCCCGTGGGGAGGGCCCGTTGCCTCTGACCCGGTCCGATATCGTCGCAGCCCGCGACATCATTCGCGGCGTGGCCGATGCAACGCCGATGGTGCCGTCGCCGTTCATGTCCTCCAGGCTTGGCACGGAATTTCTCCTGAAACTCGAAATTGCCCAGCCGATCGGGGCGTTCAAACTCCGCGGCGCATACAATGCGATCATGGCCTTGCCCGATGGCAGCCGCGGCGTGACCTGCTGTTCGACCGGCAACCATGGAAGAGGCGTAGCCTATGCCGCCGCAAAACGTGGGTTGAAGGCGGTGATCTGCATGTCCGAGCTGGTGCCGCAGGCAAAGGTCGAGGGGATCAGGGCGCTGGGCGCGGATGTCCATATTTCGGGCAGCAGCCAGGATGATGCGCAGGCGGAGTGCCTACGCCTTGTCGAACGGGAGGGACTTGTGGAGATCCCGCCTTTTGACGACCTGAAAGTCATCGCGGGCCAGGGAACCATCGGCCTCGAGATGATGGAGGCCCGACCGGACCTTGACAAGATCCTCGTCCCGCTCTCGGGCGGAGGTTTGGCCGCCGGGGTCGCCTTTGCCGCCAAATCGTTCGATCCTGACGTCAGGGTCATCGGCATCTCAATGGACCGTGGCGCTGCAATGTTTGCATCCGTGACAGCCGGACACCCCGTCGAGGTCGAGGAGGTTCCCAGCCTTGCGGACAGTCTTGGCGGCGGCATTGGAAATGCCAACAAATACAGTTTTTCTCTCTGCCGGAAATATCTGGACGACATCGTTGTGGTCACCGAAGAACAGATCCGCGACGCAATGCAGGTCCTGTTCTACGAGGATCGAATGGTTGGTGAAGGTGCCTCGGTCGTTGGTATCGCCGCATACCTTGCGGGTCTGCTGCCTGAACCTGCGGGACCGGTCGGCACGATTGTCACCGGTCGCAACCTTGATATGCGGCAGTTTCAGCGCATCATGGCCGGGCAGGACGTTATGCTGGGCGACTACACCCTGAAAGGCCGATCCTATGACCCGTGACATCAGAATTCTGACCGAGGCCCAGTTGCGTGGCCTGGTCAAACTGGATCTGGATCTGGTCAACGTCATCGAACGCGCCTTCGCCGCGCTTGATACCGGTGGGGTCGTGATGCCACCGATCCTTTCGATGGACCTGCCCGAGGTAAACGGGGAGGTCGACGTGAAAACCGCTTACATTCCGGGTTTTGACGGATTCGCGATCAAGGTGAGCCCAGGGTTTTTCGGCAATCCGGGCCTTGGTCTGCCGAGTCTCAACGGCCTCATGATTCTGTTTTCTGCGCGGACCGGTTTGGTTGAAGCGGTTTTCCTCGATAATGGCTACCTGACCGATATTCGTACGGCTGCCGCTGGCGCCGTCGCTGCGCGACATCTTGCCCCCGCTGAGGTTGAAACCGCAGGGGTGATCGGTACGGGCGTGCAGGCGCGCCTTCAGATGCGGGCGGCACATCTGGTCAGGCCATTCCGTAGCATCCTTGTTCATGGGCGCAACATCGGCAAAGCGGAAGCGTGTGCGCGCGATCTGGCGGAAACTCTCAATATTGAGGCTGAGGTCGTCGAAAACGGTGCGGATCTTGTCGCCCGGTCACAACTGGTCGTTACGACCACTCCGTCACGTGAGCCTCTGATAGACGCATCCTGGCTGCACGAGGGGCTACACGTCACGGCAATGGGTTCGGATCAGGCCGGGAAAAATGAGATTGATCCAAACGCAATTGCCGGTTGTGACCTCTACGTGGCGGACAGGCTGTCGCAATGCGAAACGTCGGGCGAGTTGGAAGCCGTTCGGGCCGCTGGGCTCGACCTTCGGCAACTGCCGACCGAGTTGGGCCGGATCATTACCGGAAATCACCCTGGTCGCACATCCGATAGCGCGGTGACCGTAGCTGACCTGACCGGAACCGGGGCGCAGGACACGGCAATCGCCAGCCATGTTTTCCCGCTCATTGGCTCAGGCGGAACCGTGGTTTCCACCTGAACCGTGACCTGTACCCGGGATTACTCCGGATACAGACCGCAATCATTTTGGCCTCAGCCGCAGGAGCCCTCCAAGCCAACCATGCCGTTGCCGACACCCGTAACCGTCAGGTTGCAGGACTGGTCACCCGAGGTCACTTCGACGCTCTCGCCGGCCGAAACGAGTTGGGTCGTCACCCCGTTCACTGCGATCCGTGCGGCGGAGCCATCGGCGGACAGGCCCGACACAAAGACCCGCAGCGCCCCGTCAGCAAGCTGCGCTACGGTCCCCGGACGGAAACCATCTTCAGGGGCCGGAGGCACTCCGCCATCCGATGCACCGGCATCAGCCTGACCGGAGCTTTCGGCAGGTTGCGCGGAATCGCAGTCTGAGCCGATCTTTGCGCCGTCATCCGTCATGCCGAGTACAACAATGGAGCAGTTCATTCCATCGAAACTTACCGGCGTCGAACCACCGGCGCCGAGGCTGACCGGTTCCTGGTTTATAACCATGCGCACGGAGCCACCGCTCGGGTCGAGCCTTGATACGAAGGCACGGACCTTGCCATCAGCGAACATGGCTGTCTGCCCCGGTTTCAATGGATCGCTCACCGCCACGCCGTCGGCCTCGGTAATGTCACCATCTCCGGATGGACCAGCAGTGGACGCTACGGCTGCGGCTGCCGCCTGTGCGCTCTGTTCAAGGCCGGAGGTAATTTCGGCCATTGCCGAGTCAAACGCCGCTTTCTGCTGATCCGTGGCATTGGAAATTGCGGCGGAAAGCTCGCCGGTCAGGCCCGACAACTTCTCATCCATTGCCGCGTGAATCTGTTCGGTTACCGCGCCCGCTTCCGGCATGGAGGCTTCGAGTGCCGCAATTCGTTTGTTCAGTGCGGCTATGGCCTCCTGTTGCGCGCTTGCGGTTTGTTCGGCCGCCTCCTGGCCCGGAGCAAGTGCTTCGGAAACCGCTGAACTGATGTCCTCCTCACCGGGCCCCCCGCTGAACAGAATACCGGCAATCAGCCCGACGACGGCGCCTCCCGCTCCGAACAGAATTGGCTGTTGCGACATGAGTAATTCCCCCCTTTTTGTCACCTGTTTCTGCCCGGCCGCGCTCAGGTACTACGTCGGGTCGTGAACTTCCCCGAGAGTACTATGGTTAGTCCATTCACACAAACATACTAATGGACTAGCCGGCCTCTTCTTTCTGTGAAGCCCCTTGCAATCATCGGTTGCTGCAAATCGGCCTTCAGACCCGCTGGTTTAGTCCGGGCAGGGCAGCCGCGGTAGCCGTCTCATGCCGTGCCGTCTTCCGCGCCGCAGTCAGCGCATCGTTGAGCATGCGCCACGCATCGCTATTGGATCCCGTCGCACCCCGGCCATATTTCGCCGCTCCCAACGCGATCAGTGCCTTCTGAACACCCTGCCTCTGCCGCGGGTCAGATCCGCGGACCCGCCCAGCCCAGACGTCGAGCGCGGGACGCAACGCGGCCGCGTCTCTGTCTGCCAGGGCTTTGTGCAGTTGTCTCCACGCATGCTCCTCCGATGCGAGGCGTGCTTCACGGCGTTCCGCGAAGTGCTGTGAGACCGGCTCCCGAAACCTACGGAACAGTACCGCGACTATCGCAACGGTTATCAAACCTGCAATTCCGGCCAGAGCCAAAAGGCGCCAGTCCCGCGGCGGTTCGTCGCTCTTGGCTGGCGGCCCGTCAACCGAGATGGAAAACCCCTCAACTGTCGCGGTCTCCACAGTCTCCGTTTCCAGATTGTACCATTCAACCGTGACCGGGGGCACCTCGCCACTTCCGCCGCCTTCCGCGACGAAGGTCGTGCTTTCGGTGCGCGTTCCGCCAATCTCGCCCCGGTCTTCCGTCTCCGTCATCACCGGCTCATCGGGATAGGCGGCCACTCCCTCGATCTGCGCCTGCGTCATCAATGCCGGCAGGAACATCGGGGATGTGCCGGACACCTTTGCAACTATGGTCCTTTTGACGCTGTCTCCCGGTGTCATCCCGGCGGGATCTCCATCCACCGTCTGCTCCAGTTCAAGCGATGCAGCGGCGACGAATGGATCGAGGTTTTCGGCCCCGGCAGGCAGGACCCCGGCAAACCCGAGCTCCGGTGTGTTCAGCGTCGCCGTCACCGGTTCATTTGTGTCCGGATCGGCATAAGTGACCGTGACCTCCTGCGGCGGGATGAAAAAGTCGCCTGGAACCATCGGTGAAATCCGGTAGAGCCTGGATACTCCATTCCATGTCTCACCATCCACCGGAGCGCTGCGCGGATTGGTCGATCTGCTCGGAAGCCGTATCAGCAGATTGGGCGCCTCCAGTCCCGGCCAAACCGGCGGGCTGGGCAGATAGGTCGGGACAAGAACCGTCAGACGCAGTTCCAAAGGCTGGCCGGGTATCGCCTCGGTCTCCGGAAAGGAAACCTCAAGAACCGCCTGGCCGTTTTCCGCCTCGATCAGGATTTCTTCCGCGCCGGCATTCTCTTCCTGAGCGTTTGCCAGTGGCGCCAGCAGCATCATAACCGTGATGAGCGCCAGCTTTTTCATTCGCCGTCAACCTCCGCTTCCGGGGTTTCTGCTGCTTCACCGCTTCCTGAGCTTTCCCCGCGCGTCGCCTCAACTGCAAACCTCTGACGCAGAAAATCGCCGGTACGCGTGTCCACCGTGTTCATCCACTGTTCAGTGGTCAAAAGCCCGGATCCGCCCTCCTGGGGCGCTTCCATTTCCGTGTCGGCACCCATATTGGACTCGTTGTCCAGAACGACATCGTCGGCTCCGATGCCCGAGTCCTCGCCGGTATCCGACTGCGCCCGGGTTTCCTCAACATAGGTGACAATGCGGTTGGCCAACTCCAGATTTTCGGTGGCATTCGGGTATTCGGGATCGCGGTCCAGAACCGTTTCAAACGATCTCACACCGTCGCGATAGGCTCGCGACTTGATCTGGGCCATGCCCTGGATGAAGGCGGCCTGGGCCGTTTCAACACGGTCTAGAACTTCAACCGCAGCATCGTACTGACCATCCCGGTAGAGGGCGTATCCGCGCCAGAGCGGGTCGGTGAAAAGTTCCGCAGCCCGCGAGAAATCCCGGTCCTCAAACGCCATGTTTCCCTGCTGGTCCGGGGTGAAGAACCAGACGGCCAGTCCATCAGCATGGGCCGGGTCATGCGATGTGACGCCCCAGGCCAGAAAGATGACGCTCCACCGCATCGTCCAACCCCGCCGGAACCACAGAAGCGTCAGAAGCGCCACCGGCCAGGCAAGAAGGTGTCCGCGGTCCAGCCAGGGCTGGTCCGCATTTTCCAGCATCGCCTGTCGGTACGCGGCATTCAGCAGGCTGTCGATTCGCCTTATGTCCCCGTCATTGGGGGTCGCGCGGACGACCTGAACGGAGGTCAGCGCGTCAAGACCACGGTCAGCGGTTCCCCCGGGCAGCATTTCCAGCACCGCAACCGGATGCTCACTGGCATCCAGTGCCGAAACATCCGCCGGGTCCAGACTGTCCGTTACAAACAGGATCCCACCGGGGGCCGCCTCCGAGGCCAACATTTCCTCAGCCAGCATAAGCGCGTCCGCCGCCTGTGCCCCATCCCGCGGCATGATGTCAGGGGTCAGACCGGCGAGATAGGGCGTCATGACATCCGGATCCTCGGTCATGGGCACGACACCATGCGTACTCCCGGCATAGGCCAGCAGAGCGGTACGGGCGCCCGCACGCAATGACAGCAGATCGCGAACTTTCTGTTTCGCCCGCTCGAGCCGGGAGGGCGCGATGTCCGTTTCCTCCATGGATGGTGCCACTTTCAGCACCACGATTACTGGCGCGGATTGGGCCACAAACGGGTCGGGCATCCTCGACCAGGTCGGTCCGGCCGCACCAATAGAGAGCAGCGCCAGGGCCAGCGCGACCCCGTCTATTGGCATGATCCGGCGACCGCTCGCGTTCCCGACCGTCAGGGCCTCGCGCAGGTGCGGCGCGATGTGGTCGGTCGGCATGTCGCGCCGCTGGTGCTGCCGCCTGATGCGCCACCAAACCCAGGCAATGAAGGGAATAAGAAGCAGGCAATAGGGCCTGATGAAATGAAACGCGCCGAGGGCGATCTCAAACGAACTCATGCGGCCGCCTTCCGCAGGGAGGTGAGGGACAGGTACAGCACCGTGAACACCCCGATCAGCGCGGCCGCGCCCATCGGGATCCAGGCGAGCGACTGACGCGGGCGGTAGGACAGGGTTTCCACCTCCCGTGGCGACAGCTCATCAATACGTTCATAAACCTTCCGCAACGCCGCCTCATCGCCCGCAAAGAAAAATTCCCCGCCGGTCCGCGACGCGATGTCCTGAAGCGCAACGAGATCCACGCGGTCCTCGCCGGTGGCGTCCGGATCGCCCACCCCAACGGTGTGAATTTCGACGTCCTCACCCGCGGCAATCTCGGCTGCATTGACCGGGCTCATACGGCTCGCCGTATCGCTGCCGTCGGACAGAAGGATCAACAGCCGCTGTTCTATTTCACTGGCCTCAAAGGTGCGGATCGCGAGGCCAATTGCATCGCCCAGCGCCGTATGCGGCCCTGCCATTCCAACCTCGGTGCGGTTGAGCAGCGCGGTTATGGTCTGAAGATCTTCCGTCAGCGGCGCCTGGACATAGGCTTTGGACCCGAACACGATCAGAGCCATCCGGTCGCCCTCGCGCCCCTCAACAAATGCGCTGACCACGTCCCGCACGCCTTCAAGCCGCTGTTTCGACCGGCCATCCGGCGTCGCAAAATCGCGCGCATCCATTGATCCCGAAATGTCGATAGCGAGCACCACGTCGCGGGCCGCCTTCGTAATCTCGACGGGCTCTCCAACCCGTTCGGGCTGTGCCAGGGCCAAAACCGACAGACACCAGATCAGCGCTGCCGCCGTAAGTTGCAGGCGGGTCCGGGCCATAACAATGGCGCCCGGACCTGATTCCGCGCCGGCCGCATCAACGATCCTGCGGAAGAATGGAAAGCGCAGTGCGGGCACCCGTTCCCGGCGCGGCGGCACCAGCCACATCACCAGCAGGGGCAGGGGAAGCAGTACCAAAGCAAATGGGGCATTGAGGGACATCATGTCGCATCCTCCACCTTATGCCCCCGAACCCAGCGCTTTGCCGCCTCGCCCAACCCGGGAACGGGTCTTGCCCCGCGTCCATAGGGCGCATGGACTATGGCGCGCCCCGGCCCATAGGAGAACCTGCCGTCTCCGGTTGCGTCCAGAAAAGCAAGCCAGTCACCACCGGTCAGACCGGCGACCTTCGACCTCGGCCAGGCCGCAAGGGCGGTGCGCCGCAGAACGTCCGCCACCGCAACCGGATCGTCGCCCGCCTGGACCAGTTCATCCAGCGCGGCCCGGCGATAGGCCGCAGCCCGCCACCGACGCCAGATCCGAAAGACCAAATACGCTATCAAAACCAAAATCAGAATGGCGAGCACCAGCCAGCCGGCGGTCTGGGGTAGCATTGAAACCGGTGCGGGTCGTTCCGGCTCCGCCAACTGGTTGAGCAGGTCAATCAACGTGTCCGGAGCTTGGTTGTCTTCCCCGTTCATCTCTGACGTAACCCCATCAGGCGACGGATTTGTGGCAGCGTCTCCTCTGCCGCTGAGAGTGGCAGAACCGGAACGCCCAGACGCCGTTGCCAGTCAAGGATGGTGGCGAGCCGTCCTGTGGCCATATCCGCGACGCGTTGATGTGCGGTCCGGTCCCCGGTATCGATCTCCGCCTGCAGCGATCCGTCCGACACCACCAGACGCATGTCCGCTGGCACGTTGTCCGCGAACGGATCACTTACCAACCCCAGTACCAGATCATTCCTCCGCGCAATCGCGGTAACCAGGCGTTCGGTCTCATCATCGACCACGTCGAAGTCACTCAGGATAATGATGAGATGATTGCGGGGGGCCATTCGGGCCACGGATTGCAGAATGCGGGTGAGCGGTATTGGCTCAACCGCCGGGGCCTCGGCGTGGAGCAGCCCGTTTGCCTCGGCCAATGCCATGAGCAGGCGGTCCAGCGCGGCTCTGCTGCGCTGGGGTCTGATCTCGGCCACAATCTCATCCCCGAACACCACGCCGCCGATCCTGTCGCCCTGTTCCAAAATGCGAAACGCGGCAAGCGCTGCCGCTTCCGCCGCCGTCACGGCCTTGGTGTTGAGTTCCGAGCCGAAGAACATAGACATGCGCTGGTCCACAACGATCAGGGATGGTCGGTCCCTCTCCTCCGTCATGACCCGCACATGCGGCTTGCCGGTGCGCGCGGTCACTTTCCAGTCGATGGAGCGCACGTCGTCGCCCGGCAAATAGGTTCTCAGTTCCTCAAAATTCAGACCACGCCCCCGCAGCCGCGATGCGTGTCGGCCGTTCAGAACCGAACGCGCGGGCTGGCGGGGAAGGAAGGTCAGGCTTTTTGCGCGGCTTTCAAGTGAGCGAAGATGGGCAAGATCGACGCTGATCCGGGGATCGACCGCACTGGCGGACGCGGTCGCCGGGACCGTTCCCGTTCGTACCCGTGCCGCGTGGTCTGAAGTCGCCATGTCAGGGCAGCGCGACCTGGCGGATCATCTCCTCGACAACCCGGTCCGGGGTCACTCCCTCGCCCTGCGCGGCATAGGTCAGCTTCAGACGGTGACGGAATACATCCGGCGCAATGGCCCTTACGTCCTCCGGATCCACATAATCACGCCCGGCAAGCCAGGCATGGGTCCGTCCACATTTGTCGAGCGCCAGCGAGGCCCGCGGGCTCGCCCCAATCTCGATCCAGTTTATCAGGTCATCGCCGAAGCCGTCCGGGTTCCGTGTCACGTCGACCAAGTCCGCCATGTAGCGTTCCATGGGCTCGGCCACGTGGATGGCACTGATCTCCTGACGTGCGGCAAAAACCGCGTCCTGCGGGATCGCGGGCGGCTTTGCAGTCGCGGCACCGGGGTCATCGGACGCGGTATTCGCGGCAATCTCCTCGCCGCGCACGAGGCGGATCACCTCGACCTCGTCCTCAACCGGCGGATAGGTGATCAGTACATGCATCAGGAACCGGTCCATCTGCGCCTCGGGCAGGGGGTAGGTGCCCTCCTGCTCAATGGGATTCTGGGTCGCCATGACCATGAAGAGTGGTTCCATGACGTGGGTCTTGCCGGCAACCGTGACCTGACGTTCCTCCATCGCCTCCAGCAGAGCGGCCTGAACCTTTGCCGGTGCGCGGTTAATCTCGTCGGCCAACACGATGTTGGCAAAAATCGGACCGGGTTCGAACCGAAAATCCCCGCCGCCCCCGGACTGGTAGTATACCTCCGTGCCGGTAACATCTGACGGAAGCAGGTCCGGCGTGAACTGAATTCGGCTGAAATCGCATTCAAGGTTTTTGGCCAGAGCCTTGATCGCACGTGTCTTAGCAAGCCCGGGAAGCCCCTCAACCAGCAGGTTACCGTTGGCCAGCAAACCAATTAGCAGCCGGTCAATCACATCCCGCTGCCCGATGATGGCCGTCCCCATGCGCTCGCGTAGGCTGTCTATCTGGTCTCTCGCTGTCATTCGGACGCTCCCGTCCAGACCCGGGACCAGTCCTCTTTCATGTCAACGAGGGTCCAGCCACGCTCCCCAGCTTCATCAAGCCCCCGGTTGAGGACACCGATATGGCCGTCACGGTCATATGCAAACTCCCGCTCGGCATCCGTGTGATGGATCAGCAGGCCAAAGCGCGGCCCTTCGCCCGCAGTGGTCCATTCCAGCATCGCAAAATCGCCATCGGAATTGCCGCCCGCCAAAATGGGGCGTTGACCAATATGACGCATGATGCCGACCGGTTTGCCTTCCTTGTCATCCACGAAGGAAATTCCGCCATCCTTGGTGATGGTCGGTGTGCCGCTCTCCGCAGAGTAGGACGTGTTGCCCTCGCTTCCCACAACCTGCCAGGGTGGAATGCCGTAAGCCTTCCGAGAGATCGCGCGGATGAAATCGATGCCGCCGCCGGACACGATGTATGTCGTGAAATCCTCATCGCGCAGATAGCGGAGCAACTCGACCATCGGCTGATAGGTCAAGGCGGCGTATTCCATCTCCATCGTGGGATGGGTGGTGTTGGTGAGCCACTCATGGGCGCTCGCCTTGAAATCCTCGGCGGTGATGCCGGAATGGCTCATGTTGATGATCTCCAGTAGGCCATCCAGCCCATTGGCCATCATCCCCTCCATGTCGCCGTCATTCGCGGCCCTGAGCACGTCGGAGGTCAGTATCGACGGATCGGCGGCTGCTTTTTCCTTCAGAATATCGAGGGCATAGAGTACCTGAAAATAGGCAGGCTGTTCGGCCCACAGGGTCCCGTCATTGTCAAATACGGCGATCCGGTCACGCTCGGGTACGTAAGTGTCCGCGTCTGGATCGGTAACACTATCAACAAATTCGATAATTGCTGTTTTGGTGCCCCCGTCGTTCCACGAGGGTAGGGGATCAGAGAAGGCTGCGCCGGCAAAAAAAGTAATTGCGGTAGCAAGGAAAAATGGCATCCGGGTCATCTAAAATTCCTTCGACCGGGGACCGCGGCGAAGTTTGCCGCATTTTTTTGTAACTTCGGCCGGAGGGTGTTCTGTATCCGGTCGCGGTTCCAGGTGACGCCTGGCCCAGCCAAAGTGGCTGGCCGGAGAGCGGGAAAACGCCCCCCGGCCGGAGTCTTTACTGACCCATCGACTGAAGGCTGTCGTTCAGTTCTTCCTGGATCTGGTCGATCGAGAAGCTGTCCGGACGCTGCGCCGGCGGATACTCTTCGAAGGTTGCAAGAAACTCACCAACAACGGCCTGTGCCGGAGCCAGCAGATAGGCGCGGTCCAGTACCCAGTCCCAGTAGGTGTTCGACGTTATGTCAGCCCGCTCATAGGGGTCCGCCCGCAGATCGAATATCTTCGGAAGCCGCAGCGACGTGAAAGGCTCCGCCCAGATGTTCAGTGTGCCGGTTTCACGCTGTTCCTTGAAAACGAATTTCCAGTTTTCGTAGCGCAGCGCTACCACTTCGCCATCGTCATTGAAGTAGAAGAAGCGGTCACGGGCGCCCTCATCGGTTTCGCCGGTCAGGTAGGGCAGTTGGTTGTAACCATCCAGATGGTTTTTGTACTCCTTACCGTTGATCGTCGTACCTTCAAGCAGGCGTTCCTTGATATCCGTGTCGCCTACGGCTGCCATCAGCGTCGGGAACCAGTCGAGGCCCGAGAACATCTCGTTCGCGACGGAACCAGGCTCAATGTGACCCGGCCACTTGATCATTGCCGGCACGCGGAATGCGCCTTCCCAGTTGGTGTTCTTCTCGCTGCGGAAAGGCGTTGTTCCGGCATCAGGCCAGGAATTCTGGTGCGGGCCGTTGTCGGTAGAATACATCACGATGGTGTTTTCCGCGATGCCCATCTCGTCGAGCGAGTCGAGGATCTGACCAACAATCGCGTCATGCTCGACCATGCCATCCGCATACTCGGTGAGTGCGGTCAGGCCAGGTTCGGAACGGTTTTCGTCCTTCACATGGGTACGGAAATGCATCCGGGTTGCGTTCATCCACACAAAGAACGGCGTGTCCTGGTCCACCTGGCGCTGCATGAAGTCGATGGCTGCGGCAGAGGTTTCCTCGTCGACGGTTTCCATCCGCTTTTTGGTCAGCGGTCCGGTGTCCTCAATCTCGCCATCGGCGGAAGCGCGGATAACGCCACGGGGGCCAAAGCGGTCGCGGAATTCCGGATCCTGCGGGTAGTTGAAGTTTTCCGGCTCCTCTTCCGCATTCAGGTGATAGAGGTTTCCAAAGAACTCATCAAACCCATGTGCGGTCGGCAGATGCTCATCGCGGTCGCCGAGGTGGTTTTTGCCAAACTGACCCGTGGCGTAGCCATGATCCTTCAGCGCTGAGGCGATAGTGACATCAACATCCTGCATGCCGGCTTGCGCCCCGGGGAGGCCGACCTTGGACAGGCCTGTGCGCAAAGTTGACTGACCGGTGATGAAGGTCGAGCGACCTGCGGTACAACTCTGTTCAGCATAGTAGTCAGTGAAGATAATGCCTTCGTTTGCGATGCTGTCGATGTTTGGCGTCGTGTAGCCCATCAGCCCTTTAGTGTAGGCTGAAATGTTGGCCTGACCTATATCGTCACCCCAAATTACCAGGATGTTCGGTTTTTCGGCATCGGCACCATCCTGCGCCAATACCGGTGTGGCTGAAAGCAGCAGTGCTGCTGCGGCCACCCTAATACTTTTCGAAAAAATTGAGTGATCCAAGGTCACTTCTCCCACGGTTACGGGCCCTGAACCGCAGGTCTCGTTTGTGGACATGCGTTGGCCAGGGGCCAAGTTTGTTCACCTTATTTCAACCACCGGTTACCTTGCAACGGCTTCGTTACGAAGTTTGCCTTTGATTTTGCTTGACATTTTATGGGTGGTAGAGGGTGAGGTGCGCAAACGGGTGGAAAATCGTTTTTCACGGATTCGTGTGGTTGGCCGGGTTGATGGTGTTTCGTGGTTTGGACCTGCAGTATGTGCCCGCCCCGATCCGAAAATATTGGCTCAGTTCATTTTTTAAATTAAATATCATGTACTTATGTATCGATGCGTGAGCCTGATTATCCGTCACCTCATCTCAGGTGCGCGTCCGGCACACAAATGCCTATATTTAGCGATCACGGCCGTGGGGATTTCTGCTTCCTAAAAATGGCAAAGATGAAATTTTTGTAAAACAAACGCCCCGGTAGGCCGCGCCGAGGGAGCCAGTGATCCCCCCCCCCCCCCGGCGCAGTACCGTAAATCCAGAGGATCAGGGCATCAGCTGCCCGCCATTCACCTCGATCGTCTGGCCAATAATATACCCGGCCAGCGCGTCCGAGGCGAGGAACAGGTAAGCCCCGACGCAGTCCTCTGCCACACCGAGGCGTCCCTGCGGCACCGTGGCTTTCATTGCGGCAAGCTGTTCCTCGGTCGAATACCGCTCATGGAACGGTGTGGTGATTACGCCGGGAGCAACCGCATTCACCCGAATGCCGAATTCAATCCATTCCTTGGCCATGCCACGTGTCACGTTGGACACGAAGGATTTTGAGGATCCGTACAGTCCCGCACCACCACCGGCTCCGTTTCGTGCGGCGACGGACGTGGTGTTGATCACAAAGCCACCGTTCTTTTTCAGATGCGGCAACGCCTTGCGGGACGCCGTGATGACGGAGCGCGCGTTCAGGTCCATGATCTCTTCATAGTCCCTGTCGCTGGCCTCCGCATAGGGAATACGCCGCACCATGCCGCCCGCGTTGTTGATCAAACCCTCAAGACCCCCAAGCGCCTCGGCGGCCTCGTCAACGGCTTTGCCAAACGCATCAGAATTGCAGGCATCCGCCTGGATGAGGGCAGCGGTCCCGCCATCGTTGCGGATCTCATCAGCCAGGGCATTCGCCGCGTCCGCGCTGGAGTTGTAATGCAGTCCGACCTTCGCGCCCTGTTTGGCAAAAGCGCGGGCAAGAGCGGCCCCAATACCCGTGGATGCCCCGGTGATCAGGATCGGTTTTCCCGCAAATTCGGGCATGGTCAATGAAGCGTTCGACATATGGTTTCCTCACCATTTGGGCTGTGTTTTCATTCGGTTTCATTCGCGCGATGTCAGGTTTTTGCGCGGAACCGGACAGACACTTCTTGCGTCAGAATGCAAGGTCGCGCAATACTCCGGGGTACAGCAAGACAAGCCGGGCGCGAAAAATGCGGCTGGTAACGGGAGGAAAAATGAAAAAAATTTCGAAACTGGCCTTCGGGGCCAGCCTTGTGGCACTTGTGGCAACTCCGTCTTTTGCAACCGAACTTGTGGGTGCGGTGCAGTTCGACGAGGAGCATGCCTTTACCAAGGCACTGCGCGAGTTTGAGCGTGTGGCCTCCGAGTGTTCCGGCGGGTCCCTGACCTTCGATCTGCACCTGAATTCGGAACTTGGTCTGGAAAAAGACTATTTCGAAAACATGAGCCAGGGCATTGCCATCGACTACGCAATCGTCAGCCCTTCGCACATGTCGACCTTCAGTCAGAAGGCTCCGCTGATGGACATGCCGTTCCTCTTCCGGGATCTCGATCACTGGAATGCCGTGATGGAGCAGGACGCCCTCGCGCCGCTCGCCCTGGACGTTCTGGAACAGGCTGACGTCCGTCTGATCGGTTATGCCGGTGGCGGCACACGAAACCTGATCGTGAACAAGCCGGTCACCAACATGGAAGAGCTCGAGGGTCTTCCGATGCGTGTGATGGGCGCCCCGATCCAGACGCGGATTTTTGAGGCCATCAAGGCCGCACCGTCCGTGATCGCCTATGATGAGGTCTACAACGCCATCCAGACCGGCGTGATCGACGCCGCCGAGAACGAGGCTGCCGGTATCGAGCAGATGAAGTTCTACGAAGTTGGTCCGGACATCGCGTTGACCAAACACGCGATCACCGTGCGTCCCATCGCGTTCTCCAACGCGACGTTCGAGCGCCTCACACCAGAGGAGCAGGAATGCGTTCTTGAGGCCGGTAAGGCCGGAGGCAAGCTTGGTCGTGAGGTCGAAAGCGGCCAGGACAGCGAAAAGCTAAACGCCATGGAAGAGGCGGGTCTTTTGACCACCCATGAGTTCACCGAGCGCGACAAGCTGCTCGAACTGGCTCAACCGGTGAAACAGGCCTACGCCGAGGAACTTGGCGCGACCGACGTTCTCGAGTCGATCGAAGCCGTACAGTAAGCGCTGACGGGGCACGCCGCCCGTCCGGGTGGCGTGTTCCCGCACGACTTCATACCCAACTCACAAAGTGATTGCCGATGCGAACCCTGCTGGACGGTTATTACCGCTTCCTGAAGCTTCTGCTGACCATTTTGATGGGCGCGCTGATCGTCCCCGTCGCGATGCAGATCCTCAGCCGATACACCGGGCTGATCCCACGATACATCTGGACCGAGGAAATCGCCCGTTTCTGTTTTGTCTGGATCATCATGCTTGGAGCAATGATCGCGGTCAGGGATGGTACCCATTTCGATGTTGATGTTCTGCCCCACAGCTCAAGTCCGACGGTGGAGCTGTGCTTCCGGACTTTCGTCAATATGGCCATGTTTGTAATGGCTCTGTCCTTCCTCTGGTGGGGATGGGATTTTGGCAAACTTGGAATGCGACAGAAATCCGAGATTTCGGGTCTGCCCATGCTCGCGATCTACATAGGCTGGCCCATCGCCGGGCTGACCTGGGCGGCGTTCATCATCGAGCGGATCTGGAACGATTTCACCGGTACAGGGGAGGGCGCAACTCATGGGGCCGGGTGAAGTAGCCGCAATCCTGTTCGGAACCTTTGGTGTTCTTGTCTTCCTTCGTGTGCCGGTCGCATTCGCGCTGGGCCTGGCGGTCGTCCCGGTTTTCTTCATTGAGGAACGCCTGACACCCGTCCTTCTGATGCGGGAGATGTTCAAGAGCTACAACTCTTTCGTCCTCCTGGCGGTGCCGTTCTTCCTTTTGGCCGCTAACCTGATGAACTCGTCGGGCATTACCGACCGTTTGATCCGGCTCGCTAGGGCGATGGTGGGTCATCTGCCTGGCGGTCTCGGCCACGTCAACGTCGTGGTGTCCATGCTCTTCGCCGGGATCTCGGGCTCCTCCACCGCTGACGCCGCCGGCATCGGTTCGCTGCTGATCCCGCAGATGCGCAAGGAAGGTTACGACGCCCCGTTTGCCGTGGCTATCACGGCCTGTTCCAGTGTGATGGGCGTGATCATTCCGCCCTCGATCCTCATGGTGGTCTGGGGTGGTCTGATGTCGGTGTCCATTGGCGGCCTGTTCCTCGCGGGGGTCGTTCCCGGCATCCTGATCGCCGGGTCGCAGATGATCACGGTGTATATTTACGCCAAAAAGAACGGATATCCGGTCCACAGCCGCTCCACTCTGATCGAGCTTATGCGCGCCGCGGCCTCCGCTGCTTTGGCTCTCATGACGCCGGTTATCATTGTCGGCGGTATTGTCGGTGGCTTTTTTACCCCGACCGAGGCTTCCGTCGTCGCGGTGATCTACTCGCTTATCCTCGGAGTTGTGGTCTACCGCACCATCGCCATCCACGAGATCCCGAAAGTGCTCTACGACAGCGCCCGGTTCGCCGCGATCACGCTGTTCTGTATCGGGACCGCGTCGGCTTTCGGGTGGTGCCTTGCCTATTTCAAAATCCCCGCCGCCCTGGTTGAGCAGATCGACCAGATGGGTCTTGGGATCATCGGCATTGGCATCATGAGCGCGCTGGCTTTTCTTCTGATAGGCATGTTCATCGACGCCATCCCGGCGATTATCATCCTCGGCACCGTGCTCTACCCGGTGACCCAGCATGTCGGAATGCACCCGATCCATTTCGCCATCATCGGCGTGATGAGCCTAGCCTTCGGCTTGGTCACGCCGCCTTACGGTCTTTGCCTCCTGATTGCGGCATCGATCGGTAAGATCAGGCTGGTGGACGCACTGCGGAACGTGGTTGTGATCCTGTTCCCGATGATCTGCGTTCTGCTTCTGATCATCGTAATGCCGGACCTGATCCTCGCCCTGCCGCGCTGGATTATGCCAGCTTTCGTAGACTGACCCAAGTCCCTGAACCGGTCGCCAACGTCCGATTCAGGGAGATGGGGCTTGCAAACCTTCAAAATCGGACCGCTCTCCATAATATATCCGCGGATATATTTTGAAACCGGACTATGGTTTGAGGCGGATTTGCAGGTTTCAGGTCACCCCAAAAAAACGCCGGGCCTCTTTCGGGGCCCGGCGGCATTCCTAGAACGTTGTGGACTTCACCGCATCAGGGCCGACGCCGATGCAGGGTCCAGTGGTTCTGGGCGGGAGCATGTGGTGGTCAGGTCCACAAACTGACCCGTTTCGCCTGACATGAGGATTGACGCCATCGCATCAAGGGCGTGAAGGGTCCGGTCGATGGAACAGCGCGCGTCCCGCCCGTCGCGAATGGCGGCGACCATGTCCGCGAGACCGACGGTGCGATAGTTGGCCATCATGCCCTCACCATGGGGATCGTTCGGAACCGAAAGGGGATGGTGCCAGCCTGTCACCGGCATGACACCCGCATCCCGCTTGGCCATGCGCAGGTCACCACCAAAGAAGTTGGGGTCGGGAACAAACAGCGAGCCTTCGGTACCGTAGAGTTCCATCCGGCCGTGATCGTGCGCCCAGACGTCCCAACTCGTCGAGAGAGTGACCGTCGCACCCTGCTCAAATTCCAGCAGAGCATGGACGTTGGTCGGCGTCTCAACCGGAATCACGTCACCCGCACGGGGCTGGGACGTGATTGTCCGGGTCGGTGTGGCCGAACTGGACAGGGCCGCGACACGTTTGATTGGACCTATCAGGTTGATGAGATTGGCCACGTAATAGGGTCCGATATCCAGAACCGGTCCGCCGCCAACCCTGAAGAAGAAATCGGGGTTCGGATGCCAGTGCTCCATGCCATGGCTCATGACATGGGCGGTTCCGGCCACGATACGACCGATTTCGCCCGCATCAATCAGGTGCCGCGCGTGCTGATGCGCGCCACCCAGGAAGGTATCCGGCGCGCAGCCGACCGAGACACCATGCTCGCGCGCGAGGCGCTGCATCTCAACGCCGTCCCTGAGCGTCAGTGCCAGCGGCTTCTCGGAATAGACGTGTTTCCCAGCCTGGATTGCCTGGCAGGAGACCGCCGAATGCGCGTCGGGAATTGTCAGATTGACGACGACGTCAATGTCATCCGATTTCAGTAGATCCCCGATCTCTCTGGCATCCACATCAAATTTTGCGGCCTGGGCGCGGGCCGCGTCCATGTTCAGGTCGGTACAGGCGCGGATTTCCATGCCGGCAAACAGTGGCGCCAGTCTGAAATATGCGGTCGAGATGTTACCGCATCCGATAACGCCGACCCCGAGGGTATCAGTCATTTTCTCTTGTCCTGTCAGTAGGTTTTGGCAGCTTCAAGCGAGCGGCGGGCGAACCGGACGTCGTCATTGGGATTGTCGTGCTCCATGACAAAATGCTTTGCCGGTGTGTTCCGCAACGCTTTCATCAGGCCGGGCCAGTCGACGGTTCCGTGTCCCACATCGGCCCATCCGTCCTCGTCCGTGGCCTCGCCGGCCGGAGCGATGTCCTTAACGTGAACCGCGGATATCCGCGGACCGTGGTTTGCGATCCATTCGAGCGGATCGGCTCCGCCCTTGATCACCCAGGCAATGTCCGCTTCCCATTCAAGATCCGGCGCAGCCCCGAGCATGACCTGCATAGGAATGGCCCCATCGGGAAGTGCCACAAACTCAAAGTCGTGGTTATGCCAGCCGAAGCCGAGGCCCGCATCCTTCAACGGTTTTCCCGCCTCCTGAAGTCTGCGTCCGAATGCGGCGTAGCCATCCGCGTCGCTCGGGCGCTGATCCGGTGTGAGGAAAGGGCAGTAGACGGTCTGGATGCCAAAATCGGACGCCAGTGCAAGTACGGTCGCCGCATCATTTTCGATCATGTCGAGACCGACATGGGCCGTTGGCATGATCAGGCCGCTCTGGTCCAGTTTGGCCTGAAGCTCCGCGACCTTGGATGCGTCGGCATAGAGCGCGCCGTAACCTTCGACGCCTCTGTAGCCGGCTTCCGCCAGCATCGAAAGCGTATCACCCAGCGGGCCAAAGTTTCGGGAGCTGTAAAGCTGGTAGGAAAAATCTGTCATGTTGGCCTCTCTGGTGTTTCCTCTCTGGTTTTTCATGTTCCGATCCGTCGAAGCTGCATCCCCGGCAAAAGGCGAGGGCGCCTTGCTTAGTGGCCGCGGTGTTTCAGGTTTCGATGTGGAAGGTCCCGCTCAACTGGCGCGGGACCCGAAGTGGAGGGAGCCTGCGTTAAAGGCGGCGCTCCGTTCCGACGTCGAAGATCGAGGCTTTGCTGATGTCGAGTTCCAGCCTCACGTCCTGTTTTGGCCTGAACGGGTGGTCGGTTCCGGTTCTCACGGAAATCTGCCGCCCCTCGGTACGAAGCCAGATCAGGGTGTCCGATCCCATCGGTTCCTCGATATCCAGAGTCGCCTGAAGGCCGGGGCCATCGAGATCCTCGTGAATGACTATGTGTTCCGGGCGCAGGCCAAGCACGACGCTGGCACCGTCCTGGCCCGACAGGTTGCCATCATATCCCGCAAGCGGAATGTCGATGCCGTCAGCTACGAAATTCATCTCGGCGCCCGTATCGCGCAATTTGCCTTCCAGCATGCTCATCGGAGGCGATCCAATAAATCCGGCGACGAAAAGGTTCGCGGGTTTGTTGTAGATCGTCTTGGGATCCGCCAGTTGCTGGATGACACCGCCGCGCATCACGGCGACCCTGTCCGCAAGCGTAAGCGCCTCAATCTGGTCGTGGGTGACGTAGACCATGGTGTTTTCGAGCTGCTGATGGAGGCGTTTGATCTCCACGCGCAGTTCCGACCGCAACTTGGCATCGAGGTTGGACAGCGGCTCGTCGAACAGAAATACGTCCACATCCCGCACAAGGGCCCGGCCGATCGCCACTCTTTGACGCTGGCCGCCAGAGAGCGCGGCCGGTTTGCGGTCGAGCAGGGGCTGGATCTGCAGAATTTCGGCGGTGCGTTCGATCCGCTTCGCAATCTCGGCCTTGTCGAAGCCGGCGTTTTTCAGCCCGAAGGACAGGTTCCCGCGCACGTCCATCTGCGGGTAGAGCGCGTAGGACTGAAAGACCATTCCGATCCCACGGTCCTTGGGTTCCTCCCATGTGACGTTTTTGCCGTTGATGAAGATCTGGCCGTCCGTGATGTCCAGGAGACCCGCAATGCAGTTCAGAAGCGTGGACTTGCCGCATCCGGAAGGTCCAAGCAGCACCAGGAACTCGCCCTGGCCGATGTCGAGATTGAGCTTTTTGAGAACCTCGACGGCTCCAAAGGAAAGGGTCAGATCCTTGACCGCTACACTGGGTTCCATACGATTACCCCTTCACCGCGCCGGCTGCGATGCCGCGCACAAACAGTTTTCCGGACACGAAATAGACGATCAGGGGCACGAGCCCTGTCAGAATGGTGGCCGCCATGTTGACGTTGTATTCCTTCACACCCTGGACCGAGTTGACGATGTTGTTGAGCTGCACGGTCATTGGGTAGAGGTCGGGCTTTGTGTAGATCACGCCGAACAGGAAGTCGTTCCAGATGCCCGTGACCTGCAGGATCATCGCCACCACAAATATCGGCAGTGACATCGGCAGCATGATCTTGAAATAGATGCCCCAGAAACCGGCCCCGTCCACGCGGGCGGCCTTGAACAACTCCTCCGGGATGGAGGTGAAATAGTTCCTGAAGAGCAGAGTTAGAATGGGCATGCCGAAGACGGTGTGAACGATCACAAGTCCCCAGAGCGTTCCATAAAGGCCCATTTCCCGCAGTATGATCACGATGGGATAGATCATCACCTGATAAGGGATGAAGGCCCCGAAAATCAGGATGGTGAAAAAGGCCTGCGCGCCTTTGAACCGCCAGTTGGCGAGGGCGTATCCGTTCACCGACGCGATGATGATCGAGATGATGACGGATGGCACGGTAATCTGGACGGAGTTCCAGAAGCCGCGGCTCAGACCATCGCAGTTCAGGCCGGTACAGGCCGCCGACCAGGCCTTGACCCAGGGCTCAAATGTAATCTCAACGGGCGGGGAAAAGATGTTCCCAAGCCGGATTTCCGGCATGCCCTTAAGCGAGGTTACAACCATCACATAAAGCGGCAGAAGGTAGTAGACTGATATGACGATCAGGGTGCCATAGAGGAAGATGTTCCGGCGGGAAATGCGCCGCGTCGGCTTCGGGCCGCGCGGTCCGGTATCGCTGATGTTTTGGGACATGCTCATTTGTGTTTCTTGCCCCCGAATTCGAGAAATGCCCACGGAATGACGACGGTTGCCACGGCCAGAAGCATCATGGTGGATGCGGCAAAACCCTGACCGAGGTTCTGGTTGCGGAACATGGTGTCGTAGACGTATTTGGCCGGAACCTCAGATGCGATGCCCGGGCCGCCGCCGGTCTGGGCCACAATCAGATCGTAGAGCCGCACGATGCCGCTGGTGATGATGACCAGCGCGGTGATGAAGACCGGGCGCAGCATGGGAATGATGACGAAAACATAGGTTTTCCAGGTGGGGATGCCGTCGACGCGCGTGGCCTTCCACACATCCTCATCAATGCCGCGCAGTCCGGCCAGCATCAGGCACATGACAAAGCCCGTTCCCTGCCAGAGGCCCGCGATCAATACGCCGTAAATCACGATATCGGGGTTGTAGAGCGGATCGAAATCGAAGCTTTCGAAGCCTAGACCCCGGATGATTTTCTGGATGCCGAAATCCGGGTTCAGGATCCACTGCCATACCAGTCCGGTCACGATGAAGCTGAGCGCGAAGGGGTAGAGCAGAATCGTTCGGAACGTGTCCTCAAACCGGATTTTCTGGTCCAGAAGGGCTGCGAGCAGAAATCCGATGATCAGGCTGAAGACGAGAGAGAGTATCCCGTAAATCGCCAGGTTTTCGATGGAGACAACCCATCTGTTGGTACTCCAGAGACGCTCATACTGGTCAAGACCCACAAACCGAAGTCGTGGCAGCAGTTTGGAATCCGTGAAGGAGTAGAGAATGGTCCAGGCCGTGCCTCCCACGAAAATCACAAGTGCCGTCAGAACCATTGGAATGGATGCGATTTTGGCGTTGAGATTTTTCAGGAGCTGGCTGGGTCGCCCGTTCGAGGACATACGGGAACCTCCATTGCGTAGAGCGGGACTGTCGGAATATGGCGCCGGTCCACGTGGGAGCCGGCGCCACCGTTCAGGCGGTCAACCCGTCAGGGTCAGCCCGCGTTCTCGATCAGGCTTACGAAGCGTTCCTGGGCTTCCTCTGGTGTGATGCTCGGATCATTGAAGAACTCGACGAATAGGTCTTCCTTCTGGGTGTTGGTGTCCGGATCCAGAAGCTGGTTCACCGATACGATGGTGTTGCCGGAGGCGAGAATTTCGAGACCCTTGCGCATGCAGTCATTGGCAGCGGACAGATCCACGTCGCCACGGATCGGCAGGGAGCCCTTCTTAAGGTTAAATGCCACCTGGGTTTCGGGTGCCACCATGACTGAGGCGAGATCGCCCTGAGCCGCGGTGATTTCCTCGTCATCAACAACCGGGAAATAGAAGGCGTCACCGTCAGTGGAAATGATTTCGTTTACGCCGAGGCCCGGCAGACAGGTGTAGTCCTCACCGGCCACCTGGCCCGCAACCTGGAACTCGCCCTGGGCCCAGTCGCCCATGATCTGGCCGCCAGCCTCGCCGGTGATGACCATGTTGGTGGCCTGGTTCCAGTCCTGTACCTTGGATTCCGCTGCCATTTTGCGGGCGTCATCCGCAGCCTGAAATACGCGTGCAATTTCCGGGCCGCCGGCGGTTTCAGCGTCTTTGTCGTCGTAGACCTTTTTGAAAATCTCCGGACCGGCCAGAGTGACCATCAGCACGTCAAACGCGCCGGCCGTCTGCCAGGCCTGCTGACCCATGGCGAGGGGAATTTTTCCCGCGGCTTCCAGAGCCGGAGCGGCTGCAACGAATTCATCCCAGTTGGTCGGCACGTCCACACCGGCGTCGGCGAAAGCCTTGTTGGACAGCCACAGCCACTGCCAGGAGTGGATGTTCACCGGCACGCAGTAAATCCGGCCGTCAAGGGTGCAGCTTTCGAGAAGCGACGGCGGATTGATAATCTCCGCCCAGTTTTCGGCTTCGGCGATTTCGGTCAGGTCGCGCATCATGCCAGCCTCAACCAGTTCCTCAGCCTGGCGGCCGTGGTTGAACTGGGTTGCGCCCATCGGATCTCCGCCGGTGATGCGGCTGATCATGATCGGGCGGGCCGTGCTGCCACCGCCGGCAATCGCGCCATCGACCCATTTGTGACCTGTCGCGTTGAACGCGTCGGCAAATTCTGCAACCGCAGCGGCCTCACCACCGGATGTCCACCAGTGCGTGACCTCCAGATCGGTTGCCTGCGCCAGTGTTGCGGGCAGCGCAACCGTAGCGGCAAGCGCCGCCGCCATTGAGCGAAATTTCATTGTAACCTCCCAAGGTACTTTATCGTTGCAGTTGGATGCTAGTTCAGGAGTTTTCGTTTCGCAACGGTGGATTCAAAAAAATGTCGTTGCAAGGGTTGAATGGATTTTCCGAATGATAAGCCACTGATAAATATAATATTAATTCTATTTTTTCTTCGAACTCTACGAAGAGGTCAAGTTTGATTTCAAACTTTGCCGTCGTCAAACATGCCGGTTTTGGACATTTTCTGAAAGGTTTGACTTCGATTTCTAAATCGTTGCAGTTTATGGAGACAGCCAGATTCGATGCAGAGTTCGGCCAACGGGGGAACGCCTATCAAGATGTCAAACGACGGGAATGTAACGCAGGCAGGCGGGCGGGTCAGGGCGGGTCGCCCTACGCTTAAAACTATTGCCTACATGACCGGCCTGAGCGTGACGACGGTCTCGAAGGCGTTGAACGACGCCCCGGATATCGGTGCGGCGACCAAGAAACGGGTGCGGCTGATCGCGGATGAGATTGGGTATATGCCCAACCGGGCGGGTGTGCGTCTGCGCACGGGAAAAACCAATGTGATTGCCCTGATCCTGTCGACGGAGACGGAGATGTTTGGCCTGAGTTCCAAGCTGGTCTACGGGATTTCCAGTCGGCTGTCGGGAACGCCGTATCATCTGGTGGTCATGCCCTACGAGGTGGGGACGGACCCGATGATCCCGGTGCGTTATGTCGTGGAGTCGGGTTCCGCGGATGCGCTTATCTTTTCCCGGACCATGCCGCAGGACCCAAGAGCGATCTATCTTCGTGAAAAAGGGGTGCCGTTTGCAACGCATGGGCGGACCCATCTGGATTTCGAGCATCCCTACTGGGACTTTGATAATGAGACTTTTGCTTCCATTGGGGTGAAGCGTTTGGCAGCAAAGGGGCGGAGCAGACTGACACTTCTGCCTGCGCCAATGGACCTTACCTATGGCGGGCTGCTGATGCGCGGTTTTACGTCTGCCATCGCGGAACTGGGGCTAGCGGATATTCCGTCGCGTGGGATCAACATCGACACGGACCGCGAAACCTTCAAGGCCGAGGTCAAGCGGCTTATGTCCTCGCCAAACCGGCCGGACGGGTTTGTGTGTGCCAGTCCTGCTTCAGCGATTTTTGCGATTACGGCGGCGGAGTCACTTGGATACGAGGTCGGCCGGGATTTTGATCTGGTGGCCAAGGAGTCCTATGAGGTTCTTCAGCAGTTTCGGAAGGACATTATTGCCGTGCACGAGGATTTCCTCGAGGCGGGCCATGGGTTGGCCGATGCTGTTCTCAAGGCGCTTTCCGGCGTGCCGGCCAATCAGCTTCAGGCGCTTGAGGTTCCTCAAATCTGAACGTGCGGAATTCGTCCGGATGCAATACCGAAATTGGGGCGAAAATCGGTCTTGTGGTCGGGCCCCACCATAACTAAAAACGTCCCGATACTGGGGCGTCGCCAAGTGGTAAGGCAGCGGCTTTTGGTGCCGCCATTCGCAGGTTCGAATCCTGCCGCCCCAGCCATCTTCCCCGACTGGGCTGGAAGCGTTTTTCCGGCGTACGGTAACTGCGCACACGGTATTTTTGTACCGTCGCGATCCAAAGCTTTTCGGTGCCTGACACGGTCAAGTTCCGTGGTGGTGTTGGTCCCCCCGGCCACATGGGCCGTTTTCAGGTTTCCCGCAGGAAATCCCGATCAGTGTTTTGTTTCCGCCGCCCTTCAGGCCGCATGGTTTTCCCAGATCTCATCTATCATTTTCGGCAATTCGACCGCGTCAAACGGCTTTCCAATGACATTAAGGACACCCAGTTCGCGGTACATGTCGATCTCATCCGGCTGGATTCTGGCGGTTAGAAAGACGACCGGGACATCCGCAGTTTCAGGAATTTTGCGCAGCGCTTTGAGCGTTTCCGGGCCGTCGAGGTTTGGCATCATGACATCAAGAATGATCAGATCCGGCTTGAAATGCGCGGCCGCAGCGATTGCCTGTTCCCCGTCCTCACAAACATGGGTGCTGTACCCTCCAAGATGGGTGAGGGACAGATCCGCGATTTTGCTGATGTCGGGTTCATCCTCAGCAACCAGAATTCGTTTAAGGAGTTTTGCCATATCGTCCTTCCATCTATTGACTTGGGTGGGGCAGGGTTAGTCCGGGCAGCGTGCTGATCTGAGTAACGCCCTGATTTCACTCAGCAACATGTCGTTGTCGACTTCCGTCTTCACGAGCGAGCTGCCAACCATATGGTCCAGCCCCACCGGCGCGGATTTGACGGAATAGATCATAACCTCCGGCGGATTGGCCTGGGATCTGATGATTTTCAAAAGGTCCAGTCCGGTCCCGTCCGGAAGTTTTTGATCAAGAATGACCACGTCATAGCGGTGCCGGGACAAAAGGTTCGAGCTCTGCAAAACCGTCTTGGCCGTGTGTACTTCCGCAATGTTTCGGAGCAGGTCGCTAACGAGCGTCAGGTGGTCCTGGTCATCCTCAACATGCAGGACGCGTAGTGTTTCGACGCCGTTGCGGGGATGCACCGAATTCAGCAACTCCCGGATCTGAACCTGCGGCGTGGGCCTGTGAAACCAGTAGAGGAGCGAAGCCCTGCCTTCGGTATCCTGGTCGGAACGGGAGATCGCAATGACGGGGATGTCGCGGTGGTTGCTGGATTGGCTCAGAAACTCAAACAGTTCGATCGACTGGTCATCGCGACACTCCCAGTCCATGACAAGAACATCGTAGTGGCCGGTCGCCAGGATTTCCTTGGCGGCTGCAACGGTATGGGCGACCTCCGTGTCGAAACCCAGCGGTGTTACCGAGCCCTTGATCTGCTCCGTGACCTTTTCATCGTCATGGATGATCAGCATCTGACCCCTGGCCTGCGACGATGGTACAATCTGGTTTTCCGCCGCTTCCAACGCGTGCAACTCAAAGTAGAATGTTGAGCCGTTTTCGCTGGTCTCAAAGCTGATTGTGCCGTCATGCGCGGCAATGATCGCCTTGGAAATGCAGAGACCCAAGCCGCTCCCGCCAACCTTCCGGGTGGTGGAATTGTCGGCCTGCGTGAACTTCTGAAATATTTTGCTTTGAAACTCCTCCGACACGCCGGGGCCTTTGTCCTGAACCCACACGCGCCATTTTTCTCCCATCCGTTGGACGCCCACGGTTACGGTTTCGCCGCGCGGGGAGAATTTGCACGCGTTCGACAGGAAATTGGAAATGACCTGGATCAGCCGGTTGGTGTCACCGCGCACCGTAGCGGTTTCGGCTGGAATATCGGTGACAATGGAGACGGCATAGCTGTCGGCCAGACCCTGGCACTCGCGTACGGCTGTTTCGACAGTCTCCGCGAGATCCGTCGCCCCGAGTGACAGGTTCATTTGCCCGGCTTCAAGCTTTTCTATGTCGAGAATGTCATTGATCAAAACAATCAGCCGGGCACAGTTGGCAGACGCCGTTTCCACCAGTTCCTTTGCTTTATCGTTCAGGTCGCCACCGACGCCTGCGAGAAGCAGGCCAAGTGTTCCGCGCATCGCGGACAGCGGTGTGCGCAGTTCGTGACTGACGGTGGACACGAACTCACTTTTCATTTTGGTAACGGCATCCCAGTCGGAGATGTCCGTGATCTGGCCAATAAATTTTTTCTCGCCATTACGCTGGGTCGCGTTGACCCTCACATTGATCGGAAAGGTCGTGCCGTCCTTTTTGAGCCCGTCGAAAGTCCGGTCCTTCTCAAGGAGGTACGTCGAGCCCTTATCCAGGTGCTGTCTCAGATACTGGTCGTGATACTGGGCATAGGGTGGCGGCATCAGGATGCTGACGTTTCGTCCAATCAGATTATCAGGCCGGTATCCAAACATGTCGCGCGCGGCACGGTTTGCAATTTCGATCCGTCCGTTGGTGTCGATCAGAAAGATCGCGTCCTCCATCCCGTCCATGACCGCCTGCAGCCGACTGGTTGTTTCCTCGTTCTGCGTATCTCGGGCTTCAAGGGCGGAAATCAGACCGGCAAATGTGCTTTGCAGGCGATGTATCTCGTTTGAGGTGCCGGGCTGGTCCGTTGATGGAGCGCCGATAAAATCTTCGGCTTCCCGGTTGGCAGTCTGCCCGGCGACGCCTGAATGGCCCCACGGGCGCCAACCTGACCAGGCTGCAAAAAAACCGAGCGCCAGAATCGCAATTCCAGCCAAGAGACCGAACCGTGCCATGGTTTGCGCCATGCCCGCTTCCAAGCGGTTCGCCGGAACAGCCAGGCCAGCGAGGTGATAATCTTCCGGATCATTGGGATCCGTGAGCACGCGTCGGAGCAACAGCAGTTTTTTCTGGCCGGTCGTGTTGCTCACCATCCCGGCAAATCCGTTAACTCCGGTTGCCGACGGCTTTTTTGCAAGCGTGGGAAACTCATCCACCATCGTGTAAGGGGTTCCCGCCGACCGCTGGAAAGCCTGGTCCGGGTCGGGGTGGTGAATTATCTGTCCATCGCTTCGGGAAACATAGAGTTCTATTGGTTCAGGAAGCGATCCACGAAGCAGCCCTGTCAATTGCCGCGCATCAATGTTGACGACGACAATTCCCACCAGATGATCCGCGTCATCGAAAACGGGCGTCGCCGTTCTGAGAACCGGAATGCGTGGGGTCTGAATGCGCCCGTGCTCCCGGTTCAGTTCGATGTCACTCTGATACAGTTGCCCGGCTTCAAGTTTGACCGTTTCCCTGAAATAGGGCCGGTGGGCTTTGCGCTGAAGTGCCTTCTTCGGCGTTGTCTCGACCCGCTCTCCATGCCTTTCCACCCGAACGATTTCACGTCCCCCATCGGCGGTTCCGATAAAGCGGACCTGAAGGTAGCCGTTGTTCATCGACAGGTCGGAAAACCGCTGTGCCACGCGCCTTTTCCAGTATTCGCTGGTGCTGGCGTCGGGTGCGGGCGTCTGAGCCTCATGGGTGGTGCGTACCAACCCCTGAATTTCCCTTGAGTTGGCAAGGTTCAGGGTGTGCCGTCTCGCGTCGTTGATCTGCGACGCAACATGCGACATGCCAATATTGAGATGGTTTTCCAGCCGGCCCAGTTCGCGTGTGTGCGAAGATCCGACAAAACTTCCGTAGAAGATTACACTGACAATCCCTGCCATCGCCGTAAGCAGAGCCAAGCTGGCCAGCGTGATCCTGATGGTATCACGTTGTTTCATTTCTCAAGGTGCCTTATGCGGCCGAACCAAAATGGTTGGACGTTTCTCGAAAAGTAAAATTTTGGGATAGGTTCAGTCGAAATATACTCAAACTGTTGACAAATATTTACTGTTGCCACTCATGGCTTCGATGCGTTTCAGTAGAACTGATGCATTACATGCGTGTGTTGGCGTAAAATTTGCCTTGCAGACAAAGCATCGCCCTGTTGGATATCGCTGCTTATTTTCGGTTTACAGGAGCTATGAAAATCAAGGCCGGACTTAATTCGTACACTAATGATGCCGTACTGATCAGTATCCCATATCTGATCTTGAAACGCGTGTTTTGCTCGTTAGACGATTGACAACTTGTGCTTGTGGGTTATGAAATTAATCCAATGAAAATAGGCTGGGCTCTTCATTTACGTTTACTATGGCTGTGTTAATCGCGTTAAAAGTGTAGAATGAGATTTGATATTGCCTGATATGTGCCCTGTACCCTCGACTGTCCAGGGAGACCGTACATTGCCCATGTCCACCGTCGATGAGCATTCCGGGCTATTCGCCTTATGTAGCGTATTTGTTGCCGGCGGGATCAAGAGGAAGCGCTTTGAGTGATCCGTGGTACAGTTTCTCGGCGGAGCGAGACTCGGTATATGCCTCTGAGTTTCAGGGGGTCGTGGATTGCGCGAAGTCGCTGGCGCTGACCTGTTTCAACGCTCTTGATCTGGCTCTTGTGGCGTGCCCCGGGCATTCCGGAATGATAAAACTGGATTTCCTGAACAGATCTGACCCCGATCTGCAGAGGCTGGCCAACGAACATCTCGATGAGTTTCTCGAAGCCATAGAGACAGGGACCGACCTCTCGGATTTCGAGTTTGTGCGTCTCCTGTCGGACGGGCGGTTGGATGGTTGCGTCATGTCCTGCATTCTTCGGGATGGCGACGGCGCGCCGGTGGGCAGCATCGCTATGCTCCTGATTCCGGATTTCGTTCCCGCACCTGACATGACACGGCGTGCGGAGGCGCTGGCCGGGATGCTGGCTCAACTCCTGCGCTCCATAAGCGGAAAGCTCGAACTCGAACTGGAACTGGTCGCCGCGAGAAAGCGCATCGTCTGGCTCGAAAAACAGTCACGCGTTGATCAGCTGACTGGTCTGGAGAATTCGGTATCATTCGAGAGCCATGCCAATGCCCGGTTTGGTCAGTCGGAAATGCGCAAGGCGCTCATCATTCTCGACATCGACCACTTCAAAACGATCAATGACCTTTATGGCCACCAATTCGGTGACGGCTACCTGCGCACAATCGCTGAGGCATTGCGCAATGCCTTCCCCGACACTTCGATCGTAGGGCGTCTGGGAGGCGATGAATTTGGCATTCTGCTCGACCTTCCCGAACACAGCCGAAGTTACCTCGAGTCCTCCATGCTGCGTTGTCGGACGTCCATCCTTCGCAGCACGGCGACGCTCGGCAAGCCGGATCTGGGCCGCGTAAGTATGGGGGCTGCGCTCTTCCCCGATCACGGCCGTAAATTCGAGACCCTTTTCGACCTCGCGGACAGCGCTCTTTACGTCTCAAAAAATGCGGGCAGGGGCGTGCAGACCGTGTTCTCACCCGAGGTTCACCAGCGTTTCAACAAACGCGAAATCGGTCGCAAGTTCCGCGAAGCCAAATCGGCCGACCGCATCCAGCCACACTTTCAGCCCATACACGATCTGGCGACAGGTGCCTGCCTGGGGTTTGAGTTGCTCGCCAGGTGGCAGGACGACCAGCGGCGGCTGATGAAACAGGAAACGGTGACCGCCATCCTGAGCGATTACCGCTATGCCGAGCAGTTCACCCATACAATGGTGCGTCAGGCTTTCGAGGTGTTCGAAACGCTTGAATGGCGGGGGAATAAACCTCCAACACTGGCAATCAACGTGACTACGTTCGACCTGATGAATCCCGAATTCGTTTTCGAGTTTCAGTCGCTTCTGTCGGACGCCAACGGACCCGACTGGGATTCCATCGTCATTGAGGTCACGGAAAGCATCATGCTTGGCCCGAGGAACGGTCAGGTGTTCCGAACCCTTGAGGAACTGCGCCTGCGTGGAGCGCGGGTGGCTCTCGATGACTTCGGAACGGGTTACAGTGGCCTGCAGCATCTCGGTGGCTGGCCGGTGGACGTGCTGAAGATTGACCGTGGATTTATCGACCGGATGGAACACAGCGCCACGGATGGCGCCATCGTGGAGGCCATCGTTCGCCTCGCCAAGCGGGCGGATCTCGCGATTGTTGCCGAGGGCATTGAGACACCCAATCAGCTCAGACGCCTCGTCGAAATGAACTGCGCTTCCGGGCAGGGCTTCCTGTTTTCGCCTGCGGTTCCAGCCGACCATCTCGCAGAGGTTTCCCGAAGCATAGATCTGGCCGCCCTCATGCCAACCGGCGAGCGCGCGGATGCCGCACCTGTCAGTGTTGAAGTGTCAGGCTGACCGTATTCAACAGCTTTTCCAGTGATACGGGCTTGCGCAGAACAAGACCCGGAACAATCCGGTCCGCCCGCCGCACCGGCTCCGTGTAACCGGTTGTGTAAATCACCCGCAACTCCGGCTGAAACTCTTTCGCGTTGACCGCCAGGTCGTAACCGTCGAATTCCCCGGCCAGGCCCACATTGGTCATCAAAATGTCGTAAGGCCCACCCTCGCGCATTTTGACCAGGGCCTCCAGCGCAGTGAAGGCCGTGCCGGTTTTGGCTCCCATGACACTGATGGCGTCAGCCACGATGACCTGGAACTGCGGATCGCTTTCCACGATCATGATTTTTTGGCCATTCAGGTCCAGTTTCTCGCGGACTTCCGGCTCGGCGGGTTCCTCGGGTTGCACCGTGTGGAGTGTGAGCACCGCCTCGGTTCCCTGTCCCTCGGTGGAATCCAGTTCAAAACTGCCGTCGATACGCCGGGCAAAATTTCTGACCATCGACAGCCCGAGGCCGCTGCCGCCCTCTTTCGACCGGGTCGTGAAGAAAGGCTCAACAGCGCGTTTCAGAACGTCTTCGGGCATTCCGGGGCCGTTATCCGTCACTTTCAGGCGCACTTCGGAACCCCTGGGGGCAACGCTGACATGTATGCTGCCCTTTCGGCAGCCCGCCTCAACCATCGCATTTCTCGCGTTCAGGATGAGGTTGAGCAGGGCGGTTTCGACATCGTTGGGATCGCCCGCAACAATTACCGATTCATCGGGCAACTCGCTTGTCAGTTCAAACCGGCGTGGCACGGAGGCCCGCACCAGGTCCAGTGACTGTCGCACCACTGCAGTCAGATCCGTGCGTCCTACCGCCACTCCACCGTCCCGCGTCATCTTGGTTAGGCGGGTCACAAGCTCATTCCCCCGCTGGCAGGCGCTTTTGATCGTATCGAGCGAGTGACGAAGGGCGGAAACCTCTCGTTTCATCAGACCCGTGTCAGCGGAAATCTGGATGACCCCAAGAATGTTCGAGACCTCATGGGCAATTCCGCCCGCCAGTTGGCCAATGGCCTCGAACCGTTCGCCCCGGCTCAGGTTTTCGCGCAGGATCCATCCCTCACTCTCGTCCGCTACGGCCAGGACGTGCAGGGGGCCGGATGCGTCCATGGCTTCGACCCTGGCACAGGTGAAATGCAGCGCCCGTTCCCGGTGATCCCGGTCCACATGTCCCACAAAAAGGGACGACGTCTCACCCCGTTCTATCAGCCGTTCAAACGGCCTCGCGTGCTTTGCCAGCGGTTCGCGCGTGTCCATCGCGTGAAATTCCGCCGTGGCCAGCCAGGTCTCAGGGTCCAGATCCGGACCGGTCAGCAGGTCAGCCGCCTTGTTTGTCAGGACCGGAGTGCCTGGTGTTCCAATCACGATGACAGCGGTATCAAGAGCATTCAAAACGGCACGAAGCCGCTCCTGCCCTGTGCGCTCTTTTGCATCCAGCGTGTTTTGATACCGCGCGGCGAGAATGAGGATCACGACGAGGACCAGAACCAACAACAGGGCCAAAACACTCAGACGGAAATTCGGGTCGATCCAACCGATTTCCGTTGTCCTGAGTGCCCCCCAGAACAGAAGGAGCGGTGCCAGCGTGCACAGCGGCAGCAGCTTTCTGACAAGGGCGCTTCCCGTTCCATCTCCGGTTACGGTCGCAAGCCAACCCCGGTCGGGATACCTGAGTATCTGCCCCAAAAAAAGGAAGAGAAGACAGACGCTTGTCTGAAGGGAGAGCCCGGTGAAAAATGGTGTGTTCTGCAGCGCGTCTGAATCGACAGCGTAGGTTTCAAGTCCAATCAGCGACACAATCAGACCAAACGTGGCCAGCCAGGTGCGCACACTGAGGGTTGGAGGCAGCATGCCGGAAACCGCCGCAATAATCAGGCTGGCGGTGGTCGCATGTGACATCCGGTCGGTCTCGGGCAGCTCCTGCGGACCTGTGGCGTAGGACCAGAGGCAGATCAGGACCACCGTCCCCGCAAAAGCTCCGGCGATGGTTCCCAATAGCGCATTGGGTTTGACCGCCCTGATCAACTGCGCGACGGCAAGCAGCAAAACGCAAACGGCCGTCACCGGCACCATTGCGGATTCGCCCGTTCCAAAACGCACGATCCAGTCGATGCCGACACCCCAGCCAACCAGCAATACCACCAGGGCAACAAGGCCGGCCGCGAGGTCCGAGATTACCGCAAGTTGTCGGACATTTCCGCGCATACGGTCGCGTTCGTTGGTCTGCTTGGTTCGTTCGGACAGCATTCGCGTCCTTTCCGGGCGTTTGGGTTCCGGGGCGGGCTTCTCCGTGTCAGACCCAAAAGATTTTAATGACGGGTCAGCATCCGTACGACGTTATCCAGTTCCGCCAGCGTGGCGGTCTTTTGCAGTTTTGCCTGTGCCAGGCGCAGGCCATTCAAAAACAGCGGAGAATCAGCCAGTTCCAGCCGGCCAGTAATAATGGCGACAGGAATATCCGGGTCGTATTCCCTCACGGCGTGCAGCACGGTTATCGCTCCGCCACCTGCCATGACCACATCAAGAAAAATCACGTCAAATTTGGCATTCTCGAGCATGGGAACGACTTCGGAGCCGGAGGGCACCCCCTCGACCTCGTGACCAAGAGCTTCCATTCCCTCTTGGAATACCCGCAGATAATCGGCATCATCGTCTGCAATAAGTATTCTTGCCACCGTATTGTTCCCCCATCGATTGAAAAGCCCACATGCTGTGTTAACAATCGTAAAACGCCAAGCAAATCAGGCGCGAATAATTAGCCAATCCAGGAAGGAAGTCCAATGGCCGATTCCAGTGAAATGAGCACGGATGTGCCGCTGGTGGTCATTGGCGCCTCCGCGGGTGGTCTGGAACCTCTCGAAAGTTTCTTTGCAAATGCTCCCGAGGAGTCCGGATGGACTTTCGTGGTAATTCAGCACCTGTCGCCCGATTACAAATCCATGATGGACGAGCTTCTTGGCCGCAAATCCAGGTTGAGGATCAGGCATATCGAAAACGGGCTGAAGCTTGAGGCCGACACGATCTACCTCAACCGCCCCAGCGTGATTGCGGAACTCGACGGTGACGAGTTCCGAACCCATGAGTTTACCAAGCAGGACCATCTGCCCCGTCTGCCCATCGATGCGTTTTTCCGGTCGGTCGCCAGGCGGGATGTCAGCCGCACCGTGGCTGTGATCCTCTCCGGTTCCGGCAGCGACGGGTCCCGTGGCGCGCGGGCCCTGCGCGACGCGGGGGCGATCGTTCTCGTCCAGTCTCCATCGGAATCCTCATTCAGTTCGATGCCACTCGCGGCCATCAGTGAAGGCGCCGTTGACCGTGTCCTCAAAGCCAAAGACATGCCACGTTCGATTCATGAATTCATGGTTGACCGGGATCACAAGCCGGAACTGCCCCCCGCCGGCGTTACGACCCACGCTGCGATATTCCGCCTTCTGGAGGATGCCTACCAGGTCGACTTTTCGGCCTATAAATCCGCGAATGTCCGCCGCAGGGTCGAACGGCGCCGCCTCCTGCGTGGAATTGACGATCCGGAAGATTATCTGGCGCTACTTTCAGAAAGCCGGAGCGTACTGGATGAATTATACCACGACCTTTTGATTGGTGTGACGGAGTTTTACCGCGACGCCGGTGCCATGGAGGCTCTGCGGACAAAGGCACTCGATGTTCTGGCGGCAGACAAGTCGACCGACAAGCCGATCCGCATCTGGGTGCCCGCCTGCGCCAGCGGAGAAGAGGCCTATACCATCGCCATCGAGTTGAGTGAGGCTTTGGCCAAGGCGGGCTCTCTGCGCCGTTTCAGGATCATTGCCAGCGACGTCCACCGCACATCGCTCGAACGGGCCTCTGCCGGTATCTACAGCGAGGAATCCGTCGCCCGGCTGCCCAAAAGTCTGCTGTCCCGGTATTTTGAGAAAAACCGCGATCAATACGTTGTCGATCCGATGATTCGTCAGAAGATCATCTTCTCCACACATGACGTTCTGAGCGATCCACCATTCATGAACCTCGACATGATTTCATGCCGCAACCTGTTCATATATTTTCAGGATGAAGCGCAGGCCCGTGTGCTTTCGATGTTCCTGTTCGGTCTTCGCCAGGATGGTTTCCTTCTGCTCGGATCGTCCGAGAGCCTCGGGCGGTTCACGGACGAGTTCAAAGTGGTCGACAACCGCTGGCGGCTGTTCCGGAAATCGTCCCACAAGAAAATTGTCGATCGCCAGCTGATGCCCAACAAGCTGCGGTCAGTCCAGCATGAACCGGTTGTGAGAGAGCAGCACATTCCGAGACGGGATCGCTCGGTGGTAGCCGATATCGCGGAAATCCGCAATCGCGACACCCTCATCAAAAGCTACGATGCGCTTCTCAAAAAGTATGCGCCGTCGTCGATTCTCGTGGCCGCTGATGGCTCGGTCCTGGGTTGGTTCGGCGCTGCCAGCGCCTTTATCGACACCATGAACAATTTGGCGGACTGGACCGTCGAGGACATAGTCCACAAGGATCTGCATTTTTCGATCAACGTTGCGACAGAGAAACTGCGTCAGGGACAGTTGGAGCCGTACAACCGCATTATCGAAGTCGATATGGGCGACGGTAAGCCAAAGCGCTGTACCATTCGCATCGAAGCCCTCGACCAGGTGTCCCGCAACAAGATCATGCTGGTGGGCCTTTCACTTGAGGGAGAACTGGAGGAGAACGACGTTCTGCCGGAGGCCGATGGTTCAGGTGTCAGCCGCGAAGACGTCACGGTCGTGACCCGGCGCATCCAGGAACTTGAACGCGACCTGCGCCTGACCGAGGAAACCCTTCAGCATGTGACGGAACGTCTCGAAGCCAGCGGAGAAGAACTTCAGGCCTCCAACGAGGAGCTTCAGGCGTCCAACGAGGAACTTCAGGCCTCCAACGAGGAGTTGCAAAGCTCCAACGAGGAACTCCACGCCGTCAACGAGGAACTTGTTTCCGTCAGCGCCGAACACGAGCGTAAAATCGCGCTCCTCTCGGAGTTGAACGCGAGCACTGAACTTGTACTGAAGCTTCTCCGCACCGGCGTAATTTTCGTGGATCTCTCCGGTCGGATCCGCCGCTTCAGCAGGCTTGTGGCCGAGGAGTATCATCTCGAAGCCCATGACGTTGACCGGTCACTGAACGTGGTTGGTCCGCGGCTTGAGTTTGTTCAGCTTTCAGATCTCGTGGCCGATGTCGTCAAAACCGCGGAATCACGCCAGGTATCCGGCGAGCACAACGGCCATTCGGTGACCGTTCATGCCCACCCGACCTATGACAGCGACAATGCGACGATGGACGGGGTTCTTCTGATTATCGCCTGAACCGGTAGGGGAAGGATGGTGGGGGGGACTGGATTCGAACCAGTGTATCGTTTCCGAGACGGAGTTACAGTCCGTTGCATTTGACCGCTCTGCCACCCCCCCAGGGGTGTTATGACGCCGGAGCATCAAAACGGTAGCGGGGGATTATTCCAGCAGAACTCGCCCGTCAACACGAAATCTGCACGGATCGCCTTGCAAGCCCCCGGTTTGGGTGTGTAATTCCCCGCAACCGAGTGGAGATCAGACGCGACATGGCGAAAAAACCCGGCTGGGCGATTGAAAAAGAGCGGTCAAAGCGGGCGGGTTCGCAGGAGACCGTCTGGCTTTTTGGCACGCATGCGGTGCGTGACGCGCTGAGGAATCCCCGGCGTGAAAAGCTGCGCCTCGTTCTGACCCGAAACGCCGCCGACCGGCTTGCGGACGAAGTTTCGGCGTCCGGCATGACCCCGGAAATTGTTGAGCCGCGAAAGTTCTCGGTCCCGATCGATCCGCAATCCGTTCATCAGGGTGCCGCGCTGGAGGCGAAGCCGCTGGAATGGGGCTCCGTGTCCGAGGTTTGCGCGCCGCAGGGCGAAACCAGACTGGTACTCGCCCTAGACCGGGTGTCCGACCCGCATAATGTTGGAGCGATTCTCCGGTCAGCGGAGGTGTTTGGCGCTACGGCCGTTATTGCGCCACACCGGCATTCCGCCCCCGAAACCGGCGCACTGGCGAAAACGGCATCCGGGGCTCTTGAGCGTCAGCCCTATCTGCGCATTCCAAACCTCGCCAACGCGCTGGGCGCGCTTAAGGATATGGGCTACGCCGTGGTCGGCCTCGATGGGGAAGCGGAACATGATCTCGCCCCCGGCGTCGCGGATTTCAGCAACCGGCCTCTTGCCCTGGTTCTGGGCTCCGAGGGCCCGGGCATGCGGGAGTTAACTCGAAAACTCTGCGACCGACACGTGAAAATCCCTTCCGCTGGCGGTTTTGGGTCCCTAAATGTGTCCAATGCTGCCGCCGTTGCCCTGTTCGCCGCGGTTCAGACGCGCCGGCCACCCAGGGGAACGGAACGGGAATGAGGGAGCTTCACAAATTGTTTAGAGGTCTGGAAAACGCACCGGGCAAGCCCCACCTCAGTAGGGAAGCAGATGGCTTGGAACTGCCCTGCTTCTTAACACTGTCCCTCGTTCCGACTACGCGCCCGGCAGTTTCCGGGCGCTTTTTTTTGGCAGGTTGCGGGGGGAAATCCGCATGACCGAACATTCCGATCAGTTCCTGCGCAAAATCCTCCAGCGGACAAAGACCATTGCGTGTGTAGGCGTGTCCGGCAACAGCGTTCGGCCGTCCTACTATGTCGCGCGGTATCTTTCGCTCAAGGGCTACCGGGTGATTCCGGTCAACCCAATGATGGCGGGCAAGCGCCTTTTCGGCGAAACCGTTTATGCCAGCCTGTCGGATATTCCCGAATCTGAAGGCCGGATCGGTATGGTCGATATTTTCCGCCGGTCCGAGCATGTCGGCCCCATTGTGGATGAGGCGATTTCGGCACTGTCAAACCGGGGCCTGAAAACCATATGGATGCAGTTCGAGGTCATTAACGAGGAAGCCGCGGCGGTCGCCCGTGAGGCCGGTCTGGATGTGGTCATGGACCGCTGCCCCAAGCTTGAGTACCAGAGACTGTTCGGAGAACTGCGCATGGGTGGTTTCAATACCGGAATCGTCTCGTCAAAACTCTAGGCGTCCTCGTTTTTTGCAGTCAAACCGCTTTGACGGCGCAATCTTTGTGATGATCCCCAACTTTGGGGGCTTTTCTTTAGGAATTCCGTCCGTATAGTGCCGCCCATGAATTACCGGATGAACAGCTTGGATACCCGTGGGTCGGTTCGTGGCGATGCCCGTACCGCTGTTCTCCTACTGCTTGGCGGCCTCTGAGCGTGCCGAAGCCCGGCGCGCGCGCTCAGGGGACAATCTGAACGCGCCGCCCCACAGTTTTTCAGACTCAGAGACAGTAAAATGACCGCTACAGACAAACCGCAGGACCGCGTCCTGATTTTCGACACCACCCTGCGTGACGGGGAGCAGAGCCCCGGCGCGACAATGACCCTCGGCGAGAAACTCCAGATCGCGACCCTGCTCGATGACATGGGCGTGGACATCATAGAGGCCGGTTTCCCGATTGCGTCCGAAGGGGATTTTGAGGCGGTGTCCAAAATCGCCGAACTGGCGAAAAACTCCGTGATCTGCGGCCTCTCCCGCGCCAATTTCAAGGATATCGACCGCTGCTGGGAAGCCGTGAAGCACGCCAGGCAGCCCCGTATCCATACCTTTATCGGGACATCGCCACAGCACCGCGCCATTCCAAATCTCGACATGGATCAGATGGCCGAGCGCATCGACGAAACGGTCACCCACGCCCGCAACCTCTGCGACAACGTGCAGTGGTCGCCGATGGATGCCACGCGGACGGAACATGACTACCTCTGCCGTGTCATCGAAATCGCCATCAAGGCGGGTGCCACGACGATCAACATTCCCGATACGGTGGGCTACACCGCGCCCGGCGAGAGCGCCGACCTGATCCGGATGCTGATTGAACGGGTGCCAGGCGCCGATGAGATCATCTTCGCAACCCATTGCCACAACGACCTCGGCATGGCGACGGCCAACGCACTGGCGGCCGTAAGTGCCGGAGCGCGTCAGATCGAATGCACCATCAATGGTCTGGGTGAGCGCGCGGGCAACACCGCTCTGGAAGAGGTCGTCATGGCCATGCGCGTGCGCAAGGACATCATGCCCTGGCATACCGGCATCGACACCACCAAAATCATGCAGGCCAGCCGGCTCGTATCGACCGTTTCCGGCTTTTCGGTCCAGTACAACAAGGCAATCGTCGGCAAGAATGCCTTCGCCCATGAGAGCGGCATCCACCAGGACGGCATGCTCAAAAGCGCGGACACATTCGAAATCATGCGCCCCGAGGACGTGGGTCTGACGGAAACCAGCATTGTCATGGGTAAACACTCCGGCCGGGCCGCGTTGCGGTCCAAGCTGGAAAACCTCGGCTATAAGCTGGGAGACAACCAGTTGAAGGACGTGTTCGTCCGCTTCAAGGAACTGGCCGACCGCAAGAAAGAGGTCTACGACGAGGATCTCGTCGCCCTGATGCAGGACACCGGCACCAATGCCGCCAACGACACCATTCAGGTGCGCAGGCTCCGCGTAATCTGTGGAACCGAAGCGCCCCAGTCCGCCGAACTCACACTGTCGGTCGATGGCGTGGAGCACAGCGTCGAGGCAACTGGCGACGGCCCCGTGGACGCCGCGTTTAATGCGGTCAAGCAACTGGTGGAACATGAAGCGAAGCTGCAGCTCTACCAGGTCCATGCCGTGACTGAAGGCACGGACGCGCAGGCAACCGTGAGTGTTCGCATGGAGGAGGGCGGCAAGATCGTCACCGGGCAGTCCGCGGACACGGATACCGTGGTTGCCTCGGTCAAGGCATACGTCAATGCGCTGAACAAGCTGCTGGTGCGCAGGCTCAAAACGACCGCTCCCGCAGCCTGATCATCCCGGAGGGATTGACTCGACACTCCTTGGGTGTCTGTCAATACCACAACAAAAAACTGCCCGGTCGCAGAGACCGGGCAGTGAGAATCCGGTTGGGACACCGGTATTTTTTGAATGTCAGGCCTAATTTATGCAGCCTCTACGTCGCGGGCGTGATCGCCTTCGCGGACCTCCTCGATAATTTTCGATACGAACGCATCGAGGTCTCCCGGCTGACGCGACGTGATTATGCCGTTGGAAATCGCGATTTCCTTGTCGACCACGTTCGCGCCGGCGTTCTGCAGGTCAGTACGGATCGAGTGGTAGGAGGTCATCTCACGACCCTCGACGACACCCGCCTCAATCAGAAGCCACGGCGCATGACAGATGGCGGCTACAATTTTGTCCCCTGCTACGAAGTTGCGCACGGTGTTGACGGCTGTCTCATCCGTCCGCAGGATGTCCGGGTTGATCTGACCGCCTGGCAGAACCAGCGCGTCGTAGTCATCAACCTTCACATCGGAAATCTTCAGGTCGGCATCGACCGATTTGCCCCAGTCGCCGCCATCCCATCCGCGAATGGCTTCGCCGTCGAGCGTGGCCACGTGCACCGTTGCACCGGCTTCCATAAGCTTCTCCAGCGGGGTGAACAGTTCGGACTGCTCAAAACCATTGGTCGACATAATCAGAATTTTCGATTCACTCATGTTGGGCATCGGATTCTCCTTTGCTTTCCGTGAACGATCAAACCACCGGGGCGGCATGATCCTTTTTCGTTTTTGACCGGTGCCATCGCCCCGGCGCACGACCCTACAACGGCGGCAAACAGCGATTGTTCCATGCCGCACTACACGAAAATGTGGGGTCGTTTCGCCAGCCCCAAGCGGGCAAATCTCCCCCTGACCGGTTGACAGGACCGCCCGAAAAGATCGGCGCACCAAACCGAAGGCCCAAGGATACTGATCACGTTTTGCCTATCGGTGCGCTCTGTCGTAAACATCCATACATCCGGCGCAAAAGCACAATTCCGCACCGGGGAATTGCGCTGAATGGCCCGGTAGACACGGTCCTAAATGGGGTGATTCCGGACATGACGCGTTTTTCCGCTCTTTCCCTGCTCAAAAATGCCCTGTCCGGGCACAAAAACTGGCCTGAGCAGTGGCCGGAGGCGCAGCCGAAAAAATCCTACGATGTAATTATCATCGGTGCGGGTGGGCACGGACTGGGTGCCGCCTATTATCTGGCGAAGGAACACGGCATCACCAATGTCGCCGTGATCGAAAAGGGTTGGCTTGGTGGCGGCAATACCGGCCGCAATACCACGATCATCCGGTCCAATTACCTCTACGATGAAAGCGCCCGGCTCTATGACCACGCAGTCGACCTCTGGGATGGTCTTTCGCAGGAGCTTAACTACAACGTGATGTTCAGCCAGCGCGGCGTCATGATGCTGGCCCACAACGTACATGACGTGCAGAGTTCCCAGCGGCACATCCATTCCAACCGTCTCAATGGCGTCGATAACCAGTGGCTGACCCCGGAGGAGGCGAAGGAATTCTGCCCGCCGCTCAACATTTCGCCCAACGCACGATACCCGGTCCTCGGCGCCGCTCTGCAGAAACGCGCGGGAACCGCCCGCCACGATGCGGTGGCCTGGGGCTACGCGCGCGCCGCGTCAAAACTCGGTGTCGACATCATCCAAAATTGCCCCGTGACCTCGATCCGGCGCGGGGCCAACGGTGCCGTCGAGGGCGTTGAAACCGCCAAAGGCTTCATCGGGGCGAAGAAGATTGCCGTATCCGCCGCCGGGAACACATCCGTGGTCATGGAGAGCGCAGGCGTACGCCTTCCGCTCGAAAGCTATCCGCTCCAGGCACTTGTCAGCGAACCGGTCAAACCGGTCTTCCCCTGTGTGGTCATGTCCAATACGGTTCATGCCTATATCAGCCAGTCCGACAAGGGCGAACTGGTGATCGGCTCCGGAACCGACCAGTACACCAGCTATTCCCAGCGCGGCGGTCTGCCCCTTATTGAGCATACCGTGGCCGCGATCTGTGAAATCTTCCCGATGTTCAACCGGATGCGGATGCTGCGCAAATGGGGCGGTATCGTTGACGTGACACCCGACCGCTCGGCCATCCTCGGCAAAACCCCGGTCCCGGGGCTTTACGTCAACTGCGGATGGGGGACGGGCGGATTCAAGGCGACACCTGGCGCCGCCCATGTGTTGGCATGGACGGTGGCCAAGGACGAGCCGCATCCGATCAACGCACCTTTCACGTTGGAGCGGTTCCGCACCGGCCGCCTGATCGACGAGGCCGCCGCCGCGGCCGTGGCACACTGAGGCCGACCCGGATGACCGTACCGAATGCCCACCCCGCCCATGGTTTTTTTTCCGCCCGTTCAGTTAAGGGGACACCATCATGCTTCTGATCCATTGCCCTTACTGCGACGAAACCCTGCCGGAAGCCGAGTTCGTCTACGCCGGCGAAGCCCATATCGCCCGGCCGGAGGATCCCTCAACCTATGACGACGAAGCGTGGCGGGATTTTCTCTTTATCCGCACCAATGCCCGCGGCCGCCATTTCGAGCGCTGGCGCCACACTCATGGTTGCGGACGTTTTTTCAATGCCGTGCGCGACACCGTCAGCGATCGGTTCCTTCTGACCTACAGGGCAGGAGAGCCACGCCCCTCCGACGCGGAACTTGAGGAGTTGGCGAAATGAGCGGTTTCCGACTTCCCGGACGCGGACGGGTAAACCACGACCGTCCGGTGGGCTTCAGCTTCGACGGTGACAGCTATCAGGGGCTGGAGGGCGATACGGTCGCATCCGCGCTGCTGGCCAATGGCGTCCACCTTATGGGCCGGTCCTTCAAATATCACCGCCCCCGGGGTGTCGTGACAGCGGGACCGGAAGAGCCCAACGCTCTGCTCGGTACCTCCCGCGGCGAGGGCCGCTCCGAGCCCAACACCCGCGCGACGATGCAGGAGATCTATTCCGGCCTCACCACCACCAGCCAGAACCGTTTTCCGTCCCTGAATTTCGACCTCGGCGCAGTGAATGATCATCTCGGGATGCTTTTTTCCGCAGGGTTTTACTACAAAACCTTCATGTGGCCGAAATCCTTCTGGGACCGCGTTTACGAGCCCGTTATCCGCCGCGCGGCCGGTCTTGGGGTTTCGCCTTCCGAACCCGACCCCGATACCTACGCGTCGCGGTTTGTCCACTGTGACGTCCTGGTGGTCGGTGCCGGACCGGCTGGTTTGGCCGCCGCGCTGTCCGCGGGACGTGCCGGGGCGCGGACGCTGCTGATTGACGAGGGCGCGGAATCTGGTGGCTCCCTCCTTTCGGAGCCGCAAACCGTTATCGATGGTAGACCGGCCTGGGACTGGCTGTCATCCGCACTGGATGAACTTGGCGGGATGGACAACGTCACGGTGCTCAGCCGCACCACTGCAATCGGCTACTACCACCAGAACATGGTCGGCCTCGTTCAGCGTCTGACCGATCACCTGGCCGAGCCACCTGCAGATGCGCCACGTGAGCGGATGCTGCGGGTGCGTGCCGACCAGGTGGTGCTTGCTCAGGGCGCCATTGAGAAACCGCTGGTATTCGATGGCAACGACCGTCCCGGCGTCATGCTGGCTGGGGCCGCGCTGACCTATCTGAACCGCTACGGGGTTCGCGTTGGCGACCGCCCTGTGGTCCTGACCTCCCATGACAGCGCATGGTACACCGCGTTTGATCTGTCCGACGCCGGAGTGCCGGTCGCCGGTATTGTCGATACCCGGACCGATGTTGATCTCGACCTTCTCGAAAATGCCCGGTCCCGTGGCATTGTGATCTACACCGGCCACACCGCGTCTTCCACCGCTGGTCGGCTTCGCGTCACTTCACTGCGCGTCAATCCCATCCTGAACGGCAAGGCCGGACCGGGCGTTACGATTGAGTGTGATGCCGTGCTGATGTGCGGCGGCTGGACGCCCTCGCTGCATCTCTTCTCCCACACGAAGGGCTCTTTGAAATGGGACGAAGAAACGCGCACCTATCTACCGGGTGAGCGGACCGAGGAGGTTCACATCGCGGGGGCGGGCAGGGGACTTTGGGGAACCGGTGCCGCGCTCGCCGATGGGGCCGATGCCGGAGCAAAAGCCGCCGAGGCCGCCGGGCATCAGGCTGACGTTTCGCAATTCGATGTCACGGGTGACCGAAGCGGAACCGGTGCCTCCAACGTTGAACTGCCCACCGACCGCAACCCGGCCACGGCCAAAGCCTTTATCGACTTCCAGAATGATGTCACGGCCAAGGACATTCGACTGGCGGTGCGTGAGGGCATGCATTCCATCGAGCATGTCAAACGCTACACCACCAACGGCATGGCCACCGACCAGGGCAAACTGTCCAACATCAACGGCCTGATGATCGCCTCCGATGCTCTGGGCCGCAATGCGCCCGAAGTCGGCCTGACAACATTCCGCCCGCCGTATTCGCCGACCACCTTCGGTGCGTTCTGCGGCTACCATCGCGGCGAACGGTTCGAGGTCACCCGAACCACACCAATTGACCCCTGGGCCGAGGAAAACGGCGCGGTGTTCGAGCCTGTCGCTCTTTGGCGTCGCGCCCGCTATTTCCCGCATCCGGGGGAGGACATGCACACCGCGGTCAATCGCGAATGTGCCGCCACCCGCAAATCCCTGGGCATTTTCGACGCCTCAACCCTTGGCAAGATCGAGGTCGCCGGCCCGGACGCGGTCGAATTCATGAACCGCATGTACACCAACCCCTGGACCAAACTGGGCGCTGGTCGCTGCCGCTACGGTCTCCTGCTGGGAGAGGACGGGTTTATCCGGGATGACGGTGTCATCGGGCGCCTGTCCCCGGACCTCTTCCATGTCACGACAACCACCGGTGGTGCGCCCCGCGTACTGGCGATGATGGAGGATTACCTTCAGACCGAGTGGCCGGATCTGAAGGTCTGGCTGACCTCCACCACGGAACAGTGGGCAACCATCGCGCTCAACGGCCCCAATGCCCGCAAACTTCTGGAACCCCTGGTCGAGGACCAGGACCTGTCCGATGATGCCTTCCCGCACATGTCGATCGCGGAATGCACCGTTGCCGGTTTCCCGGCGCGCCTGTTCCGGATCAGCTTCACGGGCGAGTTGGGTTTCGAGGTAAACGTCCCCGCCCGTCACGGAATCGATCTCTGGAAAACCCTCTTGGCCGAGGGCGCGCAGTACGACATTTGCCCCTACGGCACCGAGACCATGCACGTCCTGCGGGCAGAAAAAGGGTATATTATCGTCGGTCAGGACACCGACGGTACGGTAACGCCCCATGACGCGGGCCTGCCCTGGGCCATCGGCAAGGCCAAATCGGATTTTGTCGGCAAGCGTTCCCTCGCCCGACCCGACCTTGTTTCGTCCGGTCGCAAACAGCTCGTAGGTCTCATGACGGTCGACCCCAAAACCGTGCTGGAGGAAGGTGCGCAGATCGTCGCCGACCCGAACCAGCCCATACCAATGAAAATGATTGGCCACGTGACCTCGTCCTACTGGAGCGAGGCGCTGGGCCGGTCCATCGCAATGGCGCTGGTGGAGGACGGGTTTGAACGCAAGGGCGATACGTTGCACATACCAATGCCGGACAAAACCCATGCTGCCGTGGTCTCGGGAACCGTGTTTTACGATCCCGACGGTGATCGGCTGAAACTCTAGGGGGCAGAAGATGACCAACGCCGCAACACTGCAGGACCGTCTCGCCGCCACGGGGCTCTCCGGTCCCGTCGAACTCAGGCTGCTGCCCGAACCTGCCCGCATGGCCCTGCGGGCCGACCCGGCCCATGGCAATGCACTGTCCGGTGCCCTGCGCCTGGACCTGCCTACCAAAATAGGGGGCCGCGCCAACAATGATGGCCTCGAGGTCCTGTGCCTTGGCCCCGACGAGTGGGTCGTCCACACCGACGCGGAAGGAATGGCCGCCGTTCAGGCCGCCTTCGCGAAGATTTACGGCGAGGTGCCCCACAGCCTCGTCGATATAAGCGACCGCGATATTGCCATCGAACTTCGTGGAGTCGAAGCCGAGACGCTGCTCAGCACCGGTTGCCCCATCGATCTGTCACGCATCCGACCCGGCCACGGCAAACGCACGCTGTTCGATTCCGTGCAGGTTGTGTTGCTGCGCGACGGTGAGGATCTCTTCCGTATGGAGGTCTGGCGCTCGTTCCTTCCGCATGTCTGGGGGCTACTGAACACCGCCAACCGGGAACTGGAAGCGGGTCTCTGACCCTCACCGCGCAATTGGCCCGTCCAATGTAATCAAGACTGGCTCCCAATCCGCAGGCAATGGATTGCAGCGTAAGATCGGCGTCCTTGTGACGGCGTTCTTTTACGCCGTTGTGCGCTGGTACCTATTCGAATCTGACGCGATCACCAACAGGCTCATGTTCTCCATCGCAACCGCGCCGATCCTGAAGCATCTCCCGACGGACTGGCAGATGCCGCAGAACATCACGGCCGCGTACCCTGATCCGGGATTCGGAACGGTGATGTTCCTTGTGGTCGCAAATACATTCGGCCCGTCGGTGGTCAGTTCCTGGAACGCTCCGAACTGATCGTCATTGTTGCACTGCCCGTCTCCCTGACCGCCATTGCTCCCGGTTTCCACCTCATTCATCCGGACACCATTATGATGGCGACCACGGAGGTCGGCATGACCACTCCACCGGTTGGGCTGAGCCCGTTCGTGACCTCCCCGGTGGCCCCAATGCCCACAAATAATGTGGTGAACGTGACCCTGCCGTGGCCCGGTATCCTGTTCTTTTTACTGACAATCATCGCCTGTGTGCCCTGGGTTTCGACATTTCTGGCGACCGCGACAATGGCGCCGAAGATCATAATCAAATGGCACGCTTTCGGCGGCATCCAGAAATTTCCCGCGCCGGTTGAAACTATTGACATTCCGAAATCATTCGACCTTCGCGGCATGCACGCGCCTACTTAAGGGCTCGGCGGATTCCCGCTGGAGGTCTTGCAAAATACTCATACCTGTCAACCCTTTCCTTTTGCTCCGATCTGGTTAATGAATTGGGGAACAGGCTTCGACAAAGAAACAAAAAATCGATGTCAGGGTGGAAGTGAATGATCGAATACCGGAAGTGCGCCGCACTCGCAGATACCAAAAATCTGCCCGGAAGGGGATATGGCCCCCGTTTTCCCCGATCATGTTTTTCCTGGTTCGAAAAAGTCTGGTTCCCCGCGCTGCGCAAAACGCGCACCGCTTCCGCACGCGGTTTGGGACCGGCACGTCTTACAGGCGTAATTTCGCGGGCCGGTGCTGTACCGTCGGTCGGAAACACGAATGAAATCCAAGTGAAGGAACCAAACGCATGACAGATTCTCAGGATCTCGATACCGTTGAGACCCAGGAGTGGCTGGACGCCGTCGAGGATGTGATCGACCGGGATGGTCCGGATCGGGCCAATTTCCTGCTCGACAAGGTCGTCGCCGAAGCCCGCGCCCGTGGTGCGGATCTGCCCTTTGGTTCCACCACGGCCTATCTCAACACCATTCCCGCCGACCAGCAGCCGGACTATCCTGGCGATCTCAGCCTTGAATGGCGCGTCAGGACAATCAACCGCTGGAACGCCATGGCAACGGTTGTCCGCCGGAACAAGGAATCCTCCGAATACGGCGGCCATATTGCCAGCTTCGCATCCTCCGCGGTGCTCTATGACATGGGCCTGAACCACTTCTGGCGCACCCGTTCCGAAAAACACGGCGGCGATCTGGTGTTCTTCCAGGGCCACGCCATTCCCGGCATCTACGCCCGCTCCTTCATGGAAGGCCGCCTGACCGAGGAACAGCTCGACATGTTCCGCTCGGAAACCAGCGGGGAGGGGCTGAGCTCCTATCCCCATCCCTGGCTGATGCCCGACTATTGGCAGTTCCCGACCGTTTCGATGGGCCTCGGCCCGTTGATGGCGATCTACCAGGCGCGGTTCATGAAATACATGCACAACCGCGGTCATATCGACATGGACGACCGCAAGGTCTGGGCTTTCCTTGGCGATGGTGAAATGGACGAGCCGGAAAGCCTCGGCGCCATCAGTCTCGCGGCGCGGGAAAACCTCGACAACCTGATCTTTGTGATCAACTGCAACCTTCAGCGTCTTGACGGTCCGGTTCGCGGTAATGGCAAGATCATTCAGGAACTTGAGGGCGACTTCCGTGGTTCCGGCTGGAATGTCATCAAGCTGGTCTGGGGCAGGGGCTGGGACGACCTGCTTGAAAAAGACGACAGCGGTCGCCTTGAGCAGCTAATGATGGAAACCGTGGACGGCGACTACCAGACGTTCAAGTCCAAAAGCGGCGCCTATATCCGCGAGCACTTCTTTGGCAAGTACCCGGAAACCGCTGCACTTGTCGCCGACTGGACAGATGACGAGATCTGGGCCCTGCGTCGCGGTGGTCATGATCCGCATAAGGTTTACGCGGCTTATGACCGCGCGGTAAAAACCAACGGTCGCCCGACCGTAATCCTCGTGAAAACCGTCAAGGGCTACGGAATGGGCCAGGCGGGTGAGGGTCAGAACATCACCCACCAGCAAAAGAAAATGGCCGAGGACGAGCTGCGCGCCTTCCGCGACCGCTTCCAGATCCCGGTTTCCGATGAGGATCTGCCCAAGGCGCCCTACGTGACCCTCGGAAATGAGCAGAAAAACTACATGCTGCAGCGTCGCGAGGCGCTGGGCGGGCCGTTCCCGAAACGGACGTACGAACACGCACCGATGGAAATCCCTCCGCTTTCGGCCTTCGACGCGCTGCTGAAGGACACCGGCAAGCGTGAGGTTTCCACCACGATGGCCTTTGTGCGGGTTCTCAATACTCTTTGCCGCGACAAGAAAATCGGCAAATACGTGGTACCGATCGTTCCGGATGAAAGCCGCACCTTCGGTATGGAGGGCATGTTCCGCCAGCTGGGCATCTACAACCCCAAGGGTCAGAACTACACGCCGGAAGACGCCGATCAGCTTTCCTGGTACAAGGAGAGCATCGACGGACAGGTGCTTCAGGAAGGCATCAATGAGGCCGGAGGCATGGCCGACTGGATCGCCGCAGCGACGGCTTATTCGGTGCATGGCGTGCCGATGCTGCCCTTCTACATCTACTACTCGATGTTTGGGTTCCAGCGGATCGGCGACCTTGCCTGGGCCGCCGGTGACAGCCGCGCCCGTGGTTTCATGGTCGGTGGCACCGCCGGTCGTACAACCCTGAACGGTGAGGGCCTTCAGCACCAGGACGGCCACAGTCACATTTTGGCCGGCACCGTGCCCAACTGCATCAGCTATGATCCGACCTTCGGTTACGAAATCGCGGTAATCGTGCAGCACGGTCTGACCCGGATGTATGTGGATCAGGAGGACGTGTACTACTACCTCACCGTGGAGAACGAGAACTACCACCACCCGGAAATGCCCGAGGGCGCCGAGGAAGGCATTATCAAGGGCCTCTACCAGTTCTCCAAAAAATCCCGCCCGGGCAAGAAGCACGTCAACCTCATGGGCTGCGGTTCGATCTTCCGCCAGGTCATGATGGCGGCTGAACTCCTGCAGGAGGATTTCGGCATCTCGTCCGACCTGTGGTCGGCCACGAGCTTCAACGAACTGGCCCGCAACGGCCAGGACGTGACCCGGCGCAACATGCTCAACCCGACGGATACCCCGGAGAAACCCTATGTCACCGAGGCGCTGTCCAAGGCGAAGGGGCCGATCATCGCGGCAACGGATTACATGAAAATTTATGCCGAACAGATCCGCGCCTATATCGAGCAGCCCTACCACGTTCTTGGCACCGACGGCTTCGGCCGGTCGGACAGCCGTGTGAACCTGCGCCGTCACTTTGAGGTGGATGCGAACCACATCGCGGCCGCGGCGGTTTACGCGCTCTACCAGGAAAAAGCCGTCACGGCGGCGGACCTCAAAAAAGCCTACGAAAAATACGGAATGGACCCGAACAAGGCCAATCCGCGCACAGCTTGAATTTGGGATCAGGAGAATAAGCAATGTCGACAGTTGAAGTAACGGTCCCGGATATTGGGGATTTCGATGAAGTGCCGGTTATTGGCGTTTTCGTAAGTGTGGGCGACACCATCGCCATCGAGGACAGCCTGATCGAACTTGAATCCGACAAGGCCACGATGGAGGTGCCAAGCACGCACGCCGGCACGGTCAAGGAAATCAAGGTAAAGGAAGGCGACACCGTCAAGGAAGGCGCCCTGATCCTCATCCTCGAAGCCGAGGAGGCGGGCGACGCCCCCAGGGAGGAGGCTTCCAAACCGGCCGAGAAGGCCGAACAGAAAGAGGAAGCCAAACCGGCCCCCGCATCCACACCGGACAAACCGGCGGGCTCCGGTCAGGGTGCCCTGACACCCGTTAACGAGGAGGCCTTCGCCAAGGCGCATGCATCCCCGTCCGTGCGCGCATTTGCCCGCCAGATGGGCGTGGACCTTGGCGGCATCGAGCCTTCGGGCCGCAAGGGCCGTATCCTGCGCGAGGACGTGGCGAACGCGTTGAAAAAAGGCATCGCACCCACTGGCGGTGGTGCCGCCGCGCCCTCCGGCGGCATGGGCATTCCCCCGATCCCGGCCGTGGATTTCTCCAAATTCGGCAAGGTCGAAGAGATCGAGATGCCCCGCATCAAGAAGATCTCCGGTCCGGCCCTCCACCGCTCCTGGCTGAACATTCCGCATGTGACGCATAACGAGGAAGCGGACATCACGGAGATCGACAAATACCGCAAGGAACTCGACACGAAGGCCAAGGAGGAGGGCTACCGCGTCACGCTTCTGTCCTTCATGATCAAGGCTTCGGTCAGCGCCCTGCGCACCCACTGGGAGGTGAACAGCTCCATCAGCCCCGATGGCGGAAGCCTTATCAAAAAGGACTTCTACAACATCGGTTTCGCGGCCGACACGCCAAACGGTCTTGTCGTCCCGGTCATCAAGGACGCCGACCGCAAAGGCATAATCGAAATCTCCAAAGAACTGGGCGACCTCTCGGCCAAAGCCCGCAAAGGTGAGCTGAAAGGCCCCGACATGCAGGGCGCAACCTTCACCATTTCATCCCTTGGCGGCATTGGTGGTACTTCCTTCACCCCCATCGTCAACGCGCCTGAGGTGGCCATCCTCGGCCTGACCCGCTCCAAAATGGCACCGGTCTGGAACGGCGAGGAATTCGTGCCGCGCAACATGCTGCCGATGTCACTCTCCTACGACCACCGCGCAATCGACGGCGCACTCGCCGCGCGGTTCTGCGCCACGCTCAAAAACCTGGTGGGCGACGTCCGCCGGCTGCTGCTGTAAGGGGGCGGGATCATGGCAACAACAGAGGTAAAGGTTCCCGACCTCGGTGAGGACGGCGCCTTCCCGATCATCAGCATCTTCGTCAGCGAGGGTGACACCATCGCCAAGGAGGACTCGCTCATCGAGATCGAGTCCGACAAGGCCACCATGGAGGTCCCGTCCTCCCATGCGGGCAAGATCGTTTCGATCTCCGTGAAAGAGGGCGACGAGGTCTCCGAGGGTACGGTTATCCTGACCGTCGAGGCTGAGGGCGATGCGGGCGGCGATGCCCCCGCAGCGGCGAAGGAGGAGGAAAAATCCTCCGAGCCCAAATCCGCACCGGCCCCTTCCACACCAACGAAAGCGGAACAGACCGGCGACATCCACGCTGAACTTGTGGTGCTGGGATCCGGCCCAGGCGGCTATACTGCTGCCTTCCGTGCAGCGGATCTCGGGCTTAAGACAGTGCTGATCGAGAAAGACCCCTATCTTGGTGGCGTCTGTCTCAATGTCGGCTGTATTCCGTCAAAGGCACTTCTGCACGCGGCCAAGGTCATCACCGAGACCGAGGAAATGGCCGATCATGGCGTCAAGTTCTCGAAGCCGTCGATCGACATCGATTCCCTGCGCGATTGGAAAAATAGCGTCGTCACCAAACTGACCGGCGGCCTGAAGGGCCTCGCCAAAGGCCGCAAAGTCGAGGTAGTCACGGGCAAGGGCACCTTCTCCGGTTCCAATCAGATCAGTGTCGAAACGCCCGACGGCACCAAAACCGTCAGTTTTGACCAGTGCGTCATCGCGGCAGGTTCCGAGCCGGTGGCTCTGCCATTCCTGCCCAATGATGATGAGCGGGTTATCGATTCCACCGGTGCGCTCGAACTGCGCGACATTCCCAAGCGAATGCTCGTGATCGGCGGCGGCATCATCGGTCTGGAGATGGCCTGCGTCTATGACGCGATGGGAACCAAGGTCACCATCGTCGAACTCATGGACCAGATCATCCCTGGCGCGGACAAGGACCTGGTGAAACCGCTGCACAAGCGTATTGAGAAACGCTACGAGGCCATCCGCCTGAAATCAAAGGTCACGGCCGTCAAGCCGATGAAATCCGGTCTCAAGGTCACCATCGAGGGCCCGGACGGCGAATCCGACGACATCTACGACCGCGTCCTGGTATCCGTGGGCCGCAAGCCCAACGGCAAAATGGTCGGTGCCGATGCCGCCGGTGTCACGGTTGACGACCGCGGCTTTATCTCCGTGGACAACCAGCAGCGCACCAACGTCCCGCACATCTTCGCCATCGGCGACGTGGTCGGACAGCCCATGCTCGCCCACAAGGCCGTGCATGAGGGCAAGGTCGCGGCGGAAGTCGCGGCAGGGCACAAACGGGCGTTTGACGCCCGCGTGATTCCGTCGGTTGCCTATACCGATCCCGAAGTTGCCTGGGTCGGCGTCACCGAGAACGAGGCCAAGGAAAAGGGCATCAAATACGGCAAGGGCGTCTTCCCCTGGGCCGCGTCGGGCCGCTCCCTCAGCATTGGCCGTGACGAGGGCATGACCAAGCTTCTCTTCGACGAGGAAACGGACCAGGTCATTGGCGCGGGTATCGTCGGCCCCAATGCGGGCGATCTGGTGGCGGAGGCCGCCGTGGCCATCGAGATGGGTTGCGACGCCACCGATCTCGGCCACACCATCCACCCGCATCCGACCCTGTCGGAAACCGTAAACTTCGCGGCAGAAATGTTTGAGGGCACAATCACCGACCTCATGCCGCCGAAAAAGAAGAAGTAGCGAACCAGCCGGCCCCGGAGCGTTTCGGGGCCGGTCTTATATGAGCGGGAGCAAACATGTCCGACGAAGAGCCCACCGGCGAACTCACCCTGCGCACGCTGGCCATGCCTGCCGACGTGAACGTGAATGGCGACATCTTCGGCGGCTGGGTTCTCTCCCAAATGGATATCGCTGCTGGTATCATCGCCGGAGGTCGAGCCAACGGCCGTGTGGCGACCGTCGCTGTCGACGCGATGAAATTCATCCGGCCCGTGAAGGTCGGCGACGTACTCTGCATCTACGCCAGCATCGACCGCGTCGGCACCACCTCGATGGGCGTGGGCCTCGAGGCCTGGGTGCGCCGCTCCCGTGTTGGCGGCCGTGAAAAGGTCACAGAGGCCACCTTTACCTTCGTTGCCATCGACAGCGACGGCAACCCGCGCCCCGTACCGAAAGAGCCGGTAAAGGTCTGACCTTCAGTCCAGCCGAAACCCGATTTTCCGAATAAAGGTGCCAAACCCGGCCCGTTCCGGTCGGCTGTACTGCCGCGTTTTGTCGTCCGACCACGTGTATATGTCCGGCGAGCCAAACTCCGCCGTGAACCTCGGCGCCCCTGCCGGCTCCCGCGCAGCCCGGTCAATGTCGTAAGCCGCGACGGCCTGATCGAGCCCGTCATCGGAATAGCCGTTCCTGTGCACCGTTACCGCCAAGGGCAGCCTCATGCTGATTTTGGGGGAGGGCGCCGCAGGATACCCCACCGCCAACCCGGCGATGGGAAAAACGTGATCGGGCAGGGCCAACAACCCGCTCACCTCCTCAATCCGGTTCCGCACCGTACTGATGGGGCAACACCCCAACCCCGCCGCCTCGGCAGCAATCACAAAAGCCGAAAGGGCGACCCCCGCATCCACACTGGCGTTGAAAAACGCATCCAGATGGTCATTTGCAAACGGCCGCTTCCATTTCTCTTGCAGCCGCCTCTGACGGTGGTTGTTGGCGCAGAAAACCACAAGCCCCGGCACGTCCCTCAGCCACGGCTGATCGCCTGCCAGTTCCAGAACCTACCCGACCAGATTCCGGTCATCCACCAAAATAATGTCCCGCTGCTGCAGGTCACTCTTCGACGGCGATGCCAGAGCCACGGCCGCGAGCGTACGTAGCACATCCAACGGCACCGGTTCACCGGTAAACTCCCGGCACGATCCCCGGCCGGCAATCCCTCCCAGAACACCGTTCGGATCATTGACCGCCAAAGTGTCGGGCGCGTCCAAAAACCGCTTTCGAAGCAGATCCAAAAGGCGGGTATTTTCCCTCATGACTCCTGCCTCCCCACTCACGCTCTACCCGGCCGCCAGGGTCCGGGACATCAGGACCGCGCCGGACACAAACATCAGAATAATCAGCAGCCAGCGAAACTGCACATCGCCAATACGTCCAAAGGCAAAAATGCCCAGTTGCGCCGCCGTCACCGAAACACAGAGCGCAATGAGAATTGCCTGCAGCATCGCCGCATCATACGTCCCCTGAAACGCCAGAATGACGGCACTGACGGCCAGAATGGTCAGGTTAAACGGCTGCAAAACCGCGCGGGTCTCCCGCTTGGTCCAGGGATGCAGGGTGCACCAGATCACCGGCACCGCTCCGGAAATCCCGGCCAGTCCTCCCATGAACCCGCCTGTCAGCCCGACCGCCATATCAACCTTCGGGGCCCGGTGATCCAGCGTCGGCAACCTGCGCCGCAGAACGAAAAATCCACCGTAGAGCAGCATGAAACCCGCCACCACGAGCTTCAGAATGGTCGGGTCGACATACCGCAACGCGCTGATCCCAAACGGAATACCGACGAAACCCGGCACCAGAAACCGCAAGGTCCTGTGCGGGTTCGACAGGATCGTCTCCCGAACCACCCAAAGCCCCTGAATCCCCGTGACACTGGCAACCACCAGCGAGATCGCAACCGCCTTGACCGGTGGAAACACCTGAAGCCAGAATCCCAGCGCAAACAGGGACGTGCCAAACCCTGCGAGGCCATTCACAAAACCACCCGCCGCCGCCCCTAGCACCAGCATCATGATCACTTCAGTGGTCATGGGCGAACCCTTCGCCCTGACAGACGCAGGGCGTTCAATCGGTTGGGCCGTACCCGACCGGCTTTATTCGCAAAAAATGGCATGAATGTCCGGACCAAAGAAACCTGTCAGCACCCTATGGAGCGAGCGCCTGACTTACAATCAGACCAGCCGGGATATTTTCCCAAACGGCTTAGGCCAGCACCGCCTTGCGTATGAGGTTCAGCCCCATCACTGCGAAGACAAGCAATACAAAATACCTGAAAGCCCGCTCCGACAAACGCCCACGCAGGTGCTCACCGATGGAAAAACCCAAAAACGTGGGAACGACCAGCGACAGTGAAATAAGAAATCCCCGCCCGGTCATGTAACCCTGGCTGATATACCCGGCCACCAGTGGAATGCTGCCAAGGAAAAACAAAAGCCCGGTCGCCCGGACAAACTCCGCCTTAGGTGTGCGCCGTGACATCAGGTAAATCGCCATCGGCGGCGCCCAGACCGAAGTCAGCCCGCCAAGGATCCCCGCAACGCCTCCCGCCACGATCTGAGCCTGCCTGTCCCGGCCTTCCGGAATGGGCGGCACCCGGTCAAAGATACTGACCGCCACAAACACCAGCATGGTGGCTCCAAGCATTGCCAGCAGAAACCGCTCCGACGCGTTCGCGGTCAACACAATCGTCACCGCTACCATCACCATGAGCGACAGGCCCAGCGGCAAATAGGTCCGAAACGCGCGCATCGTGTCGCCCGACCGGTACATCTGCCAAAAGTTGCTGAACAGGATCGGGATCAAAACCAGTGAAATCGCCGTGCGCGGATCGAGCATCAGCGTCATCAGCGCCAGCGCCGTCGTGGGCAGGCCCAGACCGACTGCGCCCTTCACCGATCCGGCCAGCAGAAAAATCACAAACAGGACGGCAACGTACTGAAGATGTTCCAAATTGACCCCGGACCACACGCGCTTGCCGGCTGCTCCGGAGCGTCCCGCCTTGAGTACGTCCCGCACCCAAAGAAGTCGAACCCAAAATGAGCGCGCTTACACCTGCGCCGGTTCCGCCTGCACGGCGAGTGTCGGCTCAATGGCCAGGGCACGCAGCGCATTCAAAATCACCGCCACGTCAATCACCTCCTGCAGCAATGCCCCCTGCACCGGCGAGAGATACCCGAACGCCGCCGCGATCATCCCCGCCACGGACAGGCCGATGCCTGCAACCACGCTCTGCACCGCAATCCGGCGCGTGGCCTGGGCGATCTCAATACCGGTTCCCAGCCGATCAACTCGATCCACCAGCAGCACTGCATCCGCCGCCTCGGCGGAGGCCGCCGCCCCCCGCGCACCCATCGCGACGCCCACATCCGCCGCAGCGAGCGCGGGCGCGTCATTGACCCCGTCGCCCACCATCATCACCGGGCCGTTGCCGCGTTCCGCGAGCAGCACATCGACCTTCCTGTCAGGCGTGAGCCCCGCATGCACCCCGTCAAGGCCAAGCTCCCGCGTGACACCCTCAGCCACCTCCGCCCGGTCCCCCGTCGCCAGCAGAATTCTGCGAATGCCACTACGCCTGAGCCCTGCCAGCATCGCTTCCGTTCCCTCCCGCAGCGGGTCAGCCATGACCAGGTGACCCGCCATGCACCCGTCCACCGCCACCGCTACCAGCACGGCGCCCTGCTCCTGCATGTCCGGGGCCCGCTGCCCGGCGGCGCACTGACCGGTCACAAAACCCCAGCCCCCCACGGCAACCTGGCGCCCGTCGATGCGTCCGAGCAGCCCTTCACCGGGAAATTCCTCCACATCCACCGGCACCGGAAGGTCCATGCCAGCCTCGCGCGCCGCCGCAACCAACGCCTGGGCCACCGGGTGGGTCGAGGCCTGATCGAGCGCCGCCGCCAGCCGAAGAACCTCATCCGCGGTTTCATCCCCATATGTGCCGATCGAGACTACCCTTGGCCTGCCATCCGTCAGGGTTCCGGTCTTGTCGAGAATGAGCGTCCTGATCCGGGCCATGTTCTCCAAAGGCCCGGCCCCCTTGATCAGCACACCAAACCGCGCCGCCCGCGACAGTCCAGCGACCAGGGCTACCGGGACGGCCAGAATAAGCGGGCAGGGGGTCGCCACCACCAGAACGGCCACCGCTCTGATCGGATCGTCCGTAAACCACCACGCGGCCACCGCAATCACAACGGTCACTGCAAGAAACCCCAGGGACCAGCGGTCCGCCAGCCGCGACATGGGTGCCTTTGACCGCTGCGCCGCTTCCACCAGCCGCACGATCCCGGCATAGGTGCTGTCTCCCGCCGCCCGCACCGCCGTCAGATCAAAGGCATCCCCCGCATTGGTCGCCCCGCTCATCGCCGCGTCGCCAGCAGCCAGTTTCACCGGCAGGGACTCACCTGTCAAAGCCGACATGTCCAGAAACGCCGTGCCCGTGGACACCTGGCCGTCGACCGGCAGAACATCCCCCTGCCGGATCAGCAGCCTGTCGCCGAGTTCAACATCATCCAGCGCCACGGTTTCCAACTGGCCGTCCCTGTGCCGCGTGGCCGTGTGCGGTACCCGCGACAGCAGATGGTGCATCTCACGCCGCGCACGTCCTTCCGCGAAACTCTCCAGAAACGTCCCGCCGGAATACATCACCGCCACCACGGCCGCCGCCAGCGTTTCTCCAAAGACCAGAGCCGCCGTCATGGAAAGCGCCGCCACAACATCGAGCCCGACCTCACCCCGCCCAAGCCCGCGCAGGATCTCCACCAGCAGCGTCCCGAGCGCCGGAACAACACCGGCAATCCACGCAACGCGGGCCAGCCCCGCGTTCCCGGCGCTCCAAAACACCAGCCCGGCAACCAGCCCAAGCACGGCCAGCCCCAGCACCAGGATCTTCAACCGGTCCGCCCTGCTCGTCTCCATCCCCGTCCGCTCTCCCTTGGCTTGAGGCACTGCCCCTGGCTCACCGCACTGAGGTCACCCTGGAACACGCAAAAAGACAACCGGAATGCTGTTAACGCGCTTCGTCGCTGGGAGTGGGGGCCGTGATTTCAATTCGGAACAGGACAAAACAATAGATCGCAACATCCCGGATTCACCCGTGTCGCACTGGCTAAAAACTTTAGGGGAAGGTGGCGGAGAGACAGGGATTCGAACCCTGGGAACCCGTGAAGGCTCAACGGTTTTCGAGACCGCCCCGTTCGACCACTCCGGCATCTCTCCGCATCAGGGCACTGCCATACTTGCTGTGCCGCGCCTGCACAAGTGGTGCGGCGAAATTTTTGTGACGCCGGGGCTCCGGCGTCATGGTCTACTCGCGCTCCAGAATTTCAGCGACAAAATCATCGAGCTGGTTGCCCGTCGCCAGAAGCCTGCGCGTCGCATCGATGCTCGGGCTGTCAAGCTGGGGCAGGGGTTCCAGGAACGCCTGTGGCGGCGAAAGTTCCGACGGATCCTCGGTCAGCGGTGGCTGCTCCACCAGACCGTCGCTCGCGGCCATGTATTTCGCCATGGTTGAGCGCTGTTCGTCCGTTTCCGTCTCGGTCACCGTCACCCAGTCGCCCGCCTGCCACGCCAGCGATGCCGCCTCGGCCGAGAGATCGGCGTCTTCCAGAATCTCCGTGGCCCGGTCAAACTGGCCTTCCATGGCCCAGGACCGCGCACGAACCTCCGCAGCCTGCTGGCTTTCGTCGCCCTCAATCGTTTTGCGCGCCGAGCCGTAGTTGCCCTGGTTCAGATGCGCACGGGCCATTAGAATGCGGGCCTCGTCATTGCGCCCCATGGCGGGATCAAGCACATCCACCGCCGCATTCGGCAGGCTCATGTCCAAAAGATGCCGCGCGACATTGATCCGCGCCGCATCGTTCTCCGGCCTGCGGGACAGAAGGTCATCCAGACCCAGCGCAACCTTGGCAAAATTTGCCGGGCCCACCTTTTCCGGGTCGGCATTGGCAAAAATATGCGCCGCGGCCTCCTCAATCTCCGGCGGGTTCCGCAGATCGGCATTCGCCTCGGTCAGTTCGGTGACCGCCGGGATCAGTTCATTCCGGGCCGCCAGCGCCTGCGCCAGAAGGGCGCGAATGGCAACCTCCCGCTCGGTCCCACGGTGCTCCAGGGCCGCACCGCGCATGTCGGTAATCGTCCGGTCCGGCACGGGATAGTTCGCCTCAAGCGCGATATCCACCATGTTGCCCAGAACCTCGACGGGATCGCCCGCATTGCTCTCATACATGGACGACAGCGCCTGAACGGCATCACGGGCATGACCATCGTCAGCATCCAGCATCGCTTTTGCGATCTTAACTTCCTGGCTTTCCTCGCTGCCCGACCGCACGATGATGTCGTAAATCCGCCGTGCCGGATCAGGCTGCCCCGCAATCAGCAGGTTCTCAATGAGTTTCGGCCCCAGCATCAGGCGCAGGGAGGACGGCAGGTCACCAAAGGCATTTTCCACCGACTCAAAATGGCTCTCGTTGTGGTAGGTCGGAGCCACGCCACCCAGGGCCAGCCACATGCCATGGCGACCGGGGCAGGGCTCCTTGCGGCCCAGCGGTCCGTAGGGCGACACGCGCTTGCCATCGACCAGCTTCGCCATCTCGATCAGCAGCGCGCGGTCCCGTGCCTGGGAATCAAAGCTTTCCAGCACGTTGATCGCCTCGGCCCCAAAGCCAAAATGGATATAGAGCTGCGCGAGTTCCGTGACGACAACCGGATCGGGCTCGTCAAACTCACCCAAAATCTCGTTCATCATGACCGGCACCTGATCGAACAGGGGCGATCCGTCCGACCAGTAGGCTATGTCGAGCCGGAAATCCGGGATACAGGTCGCGGGGCTCGCTTCCTCCCGCAGACGCTGCGCATGCAGCGCGCTCTCGCGCTCAAAAACCGTGGTCGCCTGGATCTGTCCGCTGTCGAGCATGTTCGACAGGATGTCATTGGGCCGCGATCCGGGCTCCTGCAATGCCATCGGAACCGTGGGGGGCAGGGAGGCCTCCGGCGCCACCGGCCGGGGCGGGGGCGTCGTATCGGCAAACTGGGGGCGGGCCTGCTCCAGGCTGGTGTCGGAAATGCCGTCATCCGCCTCTTCGAGCGTGATCAGACCCTGGCGCGCGGCCCGTTCGATTTGTTCGATCAGCGTCTGCTCCGCCGAACTGACGACCTGCGTCTCGCGCTCATCGCGTTCCTCATCCGTTTCCGGAGCATCGGCTACCACTGCCGGGCGGTCCTCCAGCGGAATGGGCTCCGCATTCGGCGGGGTCAAATCCACCAGCGGAATCACCGGCTGTTCCGGCGCAAGCGGAAGCCCAGGCGGCACGTCGGGCGTCCCTGAGACTTCAGCCGTCTCAACCTGCGCATCGTCCTCTTCCGCATCGAGATCAGGCAGATCAAACGCACTCTTGCGATCCGCGTCCGAGACATCGAGCGCCAGATACCGCGCACCCACGAAGGACGTGCTGACACGACAGTCATCGCAGCCCAGATCAACGGAAATCACCGTACCGGCTTCCACAATGCCCGTGCGCACGTCGGCAATGCGGTCGCGCGGCAGCATGTCGAAGGTATTGCCGGTGGTATAGGTGATCGACTTGCCGGGAAAAAAGATCGTCGCCCGGCCGTCAATGGTTTCAAGCGACCATTCCGTAGTCGGGTCGATTTCCATGACAATCCGGGAGAAGCCCTCGTGTTCCCCTCCACGGATGTTGCCACCCTCCACGGCGCCCGCGGGCGCGGCACCGACAAGGAGTGCCAGACCTGCTGCCCCGTAAAGATGTCTCATTATGCAGCCTGCTTGTTCGCTTTGAGTGCGCCTTCCAGCTCGTCATAGGACGGACGAACCGAGGACGGAGTGTTCTGACGGCCAACCTCAACACAGATGTTGGGGGCGTGCTGATGCAGTGCCGCGACAAGAACCTCGCGGATCAGGTTGTAGAAATTGTGATCCTCATCGATCACGTCCTTCACGCGCGAGGCAAACGGTCCAACAAAACCATAGGCCAGAAACACGCCAAGGAACGTACCCACCAGAGCGCCACCGATCATGCCACCCAGAATGGCGGGCGGCTGGTCAATCGCGGCCATGGTTTTGATAACGCCCAGAACCGCGGCCACAATGCCCAGAGCCGGCAGACCATCGGCAATGGTCTGAAGCGTGTGGGCCGAATGCTGGGAGTGATTGTAAATGGCTTCGATCCGCTTGTTGAGAACCTCCTCAACCTGAAGCGGATCGTCGTAGTTCATGGACGCCGACCGCAGCGTGTCACAGATCAGCGCCACGGCTTCCTTGTCCGCGAGAATGCGGGGATAGGCCGAGAAGATGGGGGAGGCGCCCGCGTCCTCGATATGGCTGTCGAGTTCCACCGGGTTGTTGCGCGCAATGGTCACCAGCTGGTACATGAGGCACAGAAGGTCTTCATAATCCTTGCTTTTCCAGTGTGGGCCCTTAAAAACCTTCCCCACATCCTTCATCGTGTGCTTGATGCCGTGGGTGTCGTTCGCGATCACGAAGGCGCCCAGAGCGGCACCGCAGATCATCATGATTTCATAGGGTGCGGCGTGCAGGATGATTCCCATTTTACCGCCAGCGATGACGTAGCCGCCGAAGACCATCACGAAGACAATGGCGATACCTACAAAACCAACCATGAAACCACTCGCACACTGCGGCGCAATACGCGCCTGTTAAGACCATGTGCGATTGATACCCCCCACATGATTAAGAAACCTTCAAAACCAGGTTTGACTTTAATTTGTGAAACAGGCCTGGCCCGGTGGGTGTGCTGGACTTTCGAACCGAAAAGCCGCCAGCTTTCGGCGAAAACAAAGCCCGCGGAGTCAAAAAAATCGGAAAACGGGACCAGACCCGCCTTCCGGCTCGAAACTTCAAACCCGTGAGAAGTTATTCCGTCGGCACACCCGAATTGCGGCTCGCGATGGTCAGTGTCACCGCATAGGCCGTGTCCGGCTCCATCGCTGTCAGAACATCCGCCGTAATCTCCGGGCGCATCCGCGACATGATCCCGGCGGCAAAGGAAATTTCCATCCGCTCGAAAATCCGGGCCGCTTCCTCGGGCTTCATTGCCTCATAGACGGTCGTCATCTGGGCGATGTCCCGTTCCGCGGCGCCATCGGCCATGGCCAGCGTGTTTTCCAGCTGTTCCTGCGCCTTGCGGAAGGCCGTGAGCTGTTCCTCGAGCTTTTTCTCCGCCACGCTCAGTTCCTGAGCACGGGTCGACAGGTTGTCGGCTTCGGTTTCCAGCTGTTTTTCCCGGTCGCGAATCGCGGAGAGCAGAACATCAGCTTCTTCCACCGGCTCCGCAGCTTCCGGGGCCGCATGAGCGTTGTTCCGGGCCTCCAGCGCCTCGCTGATCCCCTCGGCAAAAGCCGAACCGTGTTCCGTCAGGCGCATTGCGCCGGAACCAAGGAAACAGAAGGCAATAATTGCGACCGCGCCAGCGCGTTGAGGGGATGACGACATCTTCAGGCCGCTCCGGATGCGATTTTGGTCAGTTCAGCCACGAGATCCTCCTCGTTCCGCATGTTCAGGCTGGCCGTGGTGCGGCGAAGCGGGCTGTTGGAATCAAGCGACTGCGGTTTCGGTAGATCACGTGAGGACACACTGCCGGATCCGTTGGGCTTCATGCCCCGGCGCTCCGATTCCGCAGCCTCCTCAAGCTGCGAGCGGGTGAGGGGGGACAGATCGTTCTCCGCCGGCCGTTTGGAATTCATGATCTTCTGACCGCGTGGCGAGGACATGAACTCACGTTCAATCCGCATCGAGCGCGACACCTTGTCGCAGGCCTCGATCTCGGATTTCAGGTTTTCCGTCGCCGCCGTTGCCGCCTGCATCAGTTTTCGCAGTTCGGCATTCTTTCTTTCCGATTCGCCCCTGGCCTCCAGAAGCGTTTTGCGCGCCAGTTCCACCTGACGGGTCAGCGATACGATCGAACCGCCCAAACCCTTGTCGAGGGATTTGAGCTTGTTCACGCGTGCCGACAAAATCCAGCAGTAACTCCCCGCGAAAACCGTCGCCGCGGTCAGGAGTCCGTTCATAAGAAGTTCCGTTTCCATGTCCGTCTCCTTCAGTTGAGTACAAATTCGGTTACAAGCAGATCGCGCACCATGCCTTCGCCGGCCACGACCTGAATGCGTCTGAGCATCTGCGCGCGAAGCCGGGTGGCCGACGCCGGATGCTCAATATCCTTGATATCCACCGCACGCAGATAGGTGTTCAGAACGTCCATCACCCGGGGCATGATGTTTTCCACGGCCTCTTCCTGGCCGGGGGTCACCTCAAGCTGCCCCGAGAATCGCAGGTGCTGTGCGGATGCACCCGGCGCCAGCGACACCATGATCGATTCCATGGGCACGAACGCCACCTCGGTCGCCGCCGCTACCGCATCGGGTGAGGCCTTGGCGGGTGTACCGCCCGAGGCCGTCTGTGCGGGGGCGTCCTGACCCAGGACAGAATCGAGCATTCCCGAGGAAACGGCGAAGAATCCGCCACCTCCCAGTGCGGCTGCTCCGATAAGCCCAAACAGCAGCGGCTTCACCATACCGCCCTTGGGCGCGGGCGTATTTTCTTCCGGTTCGAGGGATTCGTCGGTCATGGGTGTTCCAGAATTCGGTTCTGATTTGAACCGTATTTAACCTTTGCAACCATAACGAAATGTTAAGGCTGTTAATTAGATTATCGCGACAGGCAGAGCGAAACTTTGCAAGCACAATCAACTCAGTGACCAGAAGGGACACCGTGGTAGATCAGATTAAATTGTTCTGGGAAAAACTGGAGCCCCGCCAGCGAATTATCGCGCTGCTGAGTGCCGTGGCGATTGTTGCCACGATGTTCGGAATCAGCCGTATCGCGTCGACGCCATCAATGGCACTTCTGTATTCCGGCCTTGAGCCCGCGGCCTCGGGAGAGATCGTGGGTGTGCTTGAGGCCGAGGGCGTACCTTTCGAGGTCCGCAACAACTCGATCTATGTTGATGTGGCCCAGCGTGACCGCGTCCGTATGGATCTCGCCTCCGAGGGTCTACCCGCCGGTGGCCCGGCCGGGTACGAGATCCTCGATGGCCTGTCCGGTTTCGGCACCACCAGCCAGATGTTCGATGCTGCTTACTGGCGCGCCAAGGAGGGCGAGCTCGCCCGCACCATTTCCAGTGCCCGCAACGTCCGCAGCGCCCGGGTTCATCTTGCCAACCCCGTGTCACAGCCCTTCTCCCGTGACACGACCGGGTCCGCTTCCGTCACCGTCACCATGGCCGGCGGCGCTCTGGGCGAACCACAGGCTGAGGCGATTCGTTACCTTGTGTCCTCCGCCGTCACCGGTGTTGACCCCGAATCCGTCGCCATTATCGACAGCCTGCGCGGCGTTGTTCTCTCCGGCAACGAGGACGAACTGACCCGGGCCGGCGTCAAGAAACCTGATGAGCGCGAGGAAAGCCTGCGCAAAAACATCCAGCGCCTGCTGGAAGCTCGCGTCGGCCCCGGCAAGGCCATTGTTGAGGTCAGCGTCGAAGCCAACATGGACAGCCAGACCATCTCCGAGCGCGTCATCGACCCCAGCAGCCGCGTGGCCATCAGCTCCGAGATCGAGGAATCCCAGGAGGATTCCAGCGGCACAACCCCCGGCGTCACCGTGGCCAGCAATATCCCCGATGGCGATGTCGAGGGCGGGGGCGGCGAATCCAACCGCTCCGCGAGCCAGCTCCGTGAACGCCAGAACTTCGAGGTGTCCGAAACCCGCACCGAGCGCGTGGTTCTCCCCGGCCAGGTCCGCCGTATCAACGTGGCCGTCATGGTCGACGGCATCACCGCCACCGATCCGGTCACCGGTGAGTCCACTTGGGAACCCCGTCCCGAAGAGGAAATGGAAACCCTCCGCCAACTCGTGAGCGCCGCTGCGGGCATCGACGAAAGCCGTGGCGACACCGTCACAATCGAGTCGCTCCAGTTCTCACCGGTCGGTGGCGAGGGCGCCCTCGGCGAATGGCAGGACGCGACCTTCATGGACCGCTACGGCTCCCAGGTCATCCAGGTCGGCGTTCTAGCCGGTATCGTTCTCGCCCTGATCTTCTTCGTCCTGCGTCCGATGATGAAACCGGCGGCCCAGGAAAACGAACTGGCTGAACTGCTTGGCATCGACCAGTCCGATGGATCGGAGGACGCCAACGGCGCCACCGCCCTGACCGACCAGTCCGGCGACAGCGACTCGATCTTCGACCTGCCCGAGGACAGCGTACGCAAGATCGACCGACTCAAGGAGGTCATCAGCAGCCGCAGCGAGGATTCCACCGCCGTACTTCTCGGCTGGATTGAAAGCCCTGATCAGGTCAAGGAGCCCGCATAGCGATGGGAAACTTCCAACTGGAAACCTTTTCTCCCGAGGAGAAAAAGAAGGTCGCGCCCCCTCCCAAAAAGAAGGAGATCCCGGCCCCCGACCTGAAAGCCATCCGTGAGGAGGCCTACGCCCAGGGCGTGATCGACGGGCGCTCCGCCGCCACCGAGGAATACCTCAATGATCAGGGCCGCCTGACCGCGGAACTCATCGAGGCGCTCTACGACGCGGGCATGACCAACGAGGCCGCCCGCCAGCACGTGAGCGCCAGCATGGTCCCCATCGTGGAAACAATTGCCCGCGCGATTGCGCCGGTTCTGGCGGAACATGGCCTGATTTCCGAGATCGGCCGGCTGGTCCGTCAGGCGCTTGATTCGTGCCCCAAGGCCCGTCCGCGCGTGCGGTGTTCAAGTGAACTTTTTGAGCCGCTGCAACGATTGGTTAACGAGCGCAGCCTAGATGCGGATGTGGAGATGGCGGGCGAACTGCTCCCCAAGGAGGCCCGCATTATCTGGGACCAGGGGTATGACCACATCGATCTGGATGCCTGCGTCGAAGAAATACTTGGATGTGTAAAACTGCATTTCCATTCCACCACCGGGAACGAAGACAATGAGTGATGATGATCTGGGTAAAGATGTACCGGAAGAGGAAACCTCCGCAACAGCAGGGGAACCGGGCGGCGCTGCTGAACCCGTAGATCCCGCGGGCGAAGGACGTGTCGAACGGCGCGGCATGGGCGCCGCTCAGCCCACCGACGCCGGTGTCGAGGAGGAGGCTCCCGCCGAAGCCGCTCCCGAACCGGAACCGGAGGAGGCCGCCGCCGCACAGCCGGCGGCTGAGACACCGAAGAAAAAATCCGGCGCCCGCAGCGTCTTCCACGGCGTTCCCATCGAGGTGACCGTCTCCGTGGGCAAGGCCCGCCCGACGGTCAGCGACCTGGTGGAGTTGCGCCGCGACTCCGTGCTTGAGCTGGATGCCTCGGTCAACGATCCCGTTGAACTCTACATCGCCGACCGCCTGATCGCCCGTGGCGAGCTTCAGGAGATCGGCGAGGAGGGCAACCGCCTGGGCGTGCGTCTTACCGAAGTGGCAGATTTCTCAAATGACATGTAAAATTCCATCTGTCCGCGTGGCCCTTCTGGGCTGCGTGGCCTTTGGACTGGTTTTTGCCGCCGCGCCCGTCGCGGCGCAGGACGTTTCCCTATCCTTCGGGGACGGCGACACACTGAGCCTGCGGACGGTACAGCTTTTCATTCTTCTCACCCTGCTGAGCCTGGCCCCGGGCCTTGCCATCATGGTGACCTGCTTTCCCTTTATGGTGACGGTCCTGTCGATCCTGCGTCAGGCCATCGGCGTGCAAAGCGCGCCGCCCAACATGATGATTATCAGCCTCGCGCTCTTCCTGACCTGGTTCGTGATGGAACCGGTGTTCCAGGACGCTTGGGCCGCTGGTGTCGACCCCATGATCAACGGACAGCTCGACCCGGAAGAGGCGTTCGAGCCCACCATGCAGCCCTTCCGCCTCTTCATGGAGGGCCGCGTTGACACCGACACGATCCAGATCCTCTCCGACGCCGCCCCCATCCGCCAGATCGGTGAGGACGGCTCCGTTCCCCTGTCCACGCTCGTTCCGGCATTCCTGCTCAGCGAGATCAAACGCGGTTTCGAGGTGGGTTTTCTTATTTTCGTGCCGTTCCTGGTCATCGACCTGGTCATTGCGGCAATTCTGATGTCGATGGGCATGATGATGGTGCCGCCCGCCGTCGTCGCCCTTCCTTTTAAACTGGCATTCTTTGTCGTTGCTGACGGCTGGAGCCTGTTGGCTGGAGCACTGGTAAGGAGTTATGCGTCATGAGTGAGACCGGAGCCGAACTGGTCCTTGCAAGACCCGAAGAGCAGCAGACGGAAAACGTCCCGGCCACCGCAACCGGTACGGGTGTCGCCACGGTAAAACCCGGCGGGCAGGGTGCTCTTGTCGTTGCCCCGCGCCCCATCGACAAGGCCGCGGTGCTTCTGACCGCAATTGGCCCCGAGCTTGCCTCCGGCGTCCTCGAACAACTCAAGGACGACGACATGGAGCGTTTTGCCAACGCTCTCGCCAGCCTCGGCAAGATCAGCCAGGAAGCCCTCGACGAAATCATCGTTGAGTTTATCCAGTCGCTCTCCATCGGCCCCGAACTCTCCGGCGGCGCTCAGGCGGCCCGCGAACTTCTGCGCGGCATCGTCGAGGAAAGCGAAATCGACCGCATTCTGGCCGGCCACAACCCAGGCATGCAGCGCAGCGTCTGGGCGCGTCTCGGCGACGCCCCGCCCAAGGCCCTGGCCACGTTCCTCTCCATGAACCACCCCCAGACCGTGGCCGTGGTCCTGAGCGAGATCAAATACGAGACCGCCGCCGCCGTGCTTGAGGAACTCGAAGCCGAGTTTGCCCGCAGCATCGTTTTGCGCCTCTCCCGCATCCCGAGCGTGGACGAGAACGTCAACGCCTGCATCGAGGCCGCCATCGAGCGCGACTTCCTCTCCGTTCTGCAGAACAACCTGTCCAAACGCCGCCCGGCGGATCTCATCGCGGGGCTGATGAACAACATCTCCAGCGAGGCTCGCGACGGCTTCCTTGCCTTCCTCGAGGAAAAGGACGCGCACCTGGCCCAGGACGTTCAGCGCACCATGTTCACGTTCGAGGACATTCTCACACGCGTTGCGGGTCGCGATGTTCCAGGCATCCTGCGCGAAATGGAGGACGAGGACGTCCTGACCGCGTTCAAGTTCGGCATGATGCAGGAAAGCGAGACGGTGGAATACATGATCGGCAACCTGCCGCGCCGTCTGGCCGAACGCTATCGCGAGGATCTCGAGGCGATGGACAACGTCCCCGCCAAAGAGGGCGAGACCGCCCAGATCGAGATGACCAAGGTCATACAGAACCTCGCCAAGGCCGGAACCATCAAGCTTATCGAGGCCGCTCCCGCCTGATCCTGATCCAAGCCGAATTGCATCCCCGCCCGTGCGGGGATATTGAGGCCATGTTTTCCTTTTGGGGGTGGCATGGCCTTTTTCAAAAAACTCAAGGACCGTCTGTTTAAATCGTCGAACAAAATCGACGAGGGACTGGACGCCATCATGGACGAGGCGCAGCCCGCGCCGCCCGAACCGGCTGACGCGCCGGCGCCCGAACCGGTTCCCACGCCCGCACCCGCGCCGTCTCCCGCCTCAACCGCCGCACCGGTGCCCACGGCCGATCCGACCCAGACCCCGCCCTCGGCAAAACCCGGTCTCGCCGGAGGGCTGTTCCGCCGCTCCGAGAAAGCCCGCATCTTTGACGACGCCATGCTGGAAAACCTCGAGGATCTGCTGATCACCGCCGATATGGGCGTGGACACCTCCCTGCGCATCACCTCGAACATGGCCGAGGGCCGCCTCGGCCGCCGCATCGACGCCGATGGCCTGAAGCAGCTTCTGGCCGACGAGATCACCGCCGTTCTGGAACCCGTCGCCAAGCCCATCCCCATCTATTCCAAACGCCCCCAGGTCGTGCTCGTGGTCGGCGTCAACGGCTCCGGCAAAACCACCACCATCGGCAAACTTGCCAGCCAGTTCCAGGCCGCGGGCAAAAAGGTCGTAATCGCCGCCGGCGACACCTTCCGCGCCGCCGCCGTCGAGCAGTTGCAAATTTGGGGCGACCGCGCCGGCGTGCCGGTCATGACCGCCCCCCAGGGCTCCGACCCCGCGAGCCTCGCTTTTGACGCCATGGGCCGCGCCGCGGAGGAGGGGGCTGACCTTCTGCTGATCGACACCGCCGGCCGTTTGCAAAACCGCGACGACCTGATGCAGGAACTCGCCAAAATCGTGCGCGTCATCCGCAAGAAAGACCCCGAAGCCCCCCACAACACGCTTCTGGTCCTCGACGCCACCACCGGACAGAACGCACTGGCCCAGGTCGAGATCTTCCAGAAAATCGCCGATGTCTCCGGCCTCGTCATGACCAAACTCGACGGCACCGCCAAGGGTGGCGTGCTTGTGGCTCTGGCTGATAAATTTGGCCTGCCCATCCATGCCATCGGAGTGGGCGAGAGCATCGACGACCTTGCCCCCTTCGAGCCGGAGGACTTCGCCCGGGCCCTCACTGGCCTGCAGTAAATGTCCGCCTGGATCACCGGGCTCGAAGGCACCCCGGCGGCACCCGTTGTCGCACTCTGTCTCGCACTTCTCGCCGCCGTGTCCCACGCGGTCTTCGGCGCGCTACAGAAGGGCCGCCACGACCCCTGGCTGTCCCGCGGTGCCATAGACTTCTGCTACGCCGCCATGGCGCTGCCCTTCGCCCTGTTCGTCGTGGCCTGGCCCGAACCCCATGTCTGGCTGCTTCTCCTCGGCGCCATGATCATCCATATCGGCTACAAGTATTCCCAGGCGAAGGCCTACGTCTCCGGCGACTTCACCGTGGTTTACCCCATCGTGCGCGGCATGGGCCCGCTGGTCACGGTAATCGGCGCCAGCATCGTGTTTCACGAACATTTTTCTTTTGCGCAGTGGCTGGGCCTGCTCCTGCTCTCCGGTTCGATTTTCCTCTTCGCCGTCATCAACGTCCGCTCCGCCACGCTCGACCGCAAACGCCTCGTCACAGCCCTGTCCTGGGCCACGCTGACCGGGTTCTTCGTGGCGATCTACACCACCTACGACGCTTACGGCATCCGCGCCACGCCGGACCCGTTTACCTTCCTCGCCTGGTTCTTCGTCGTCGACGGGCTGGTGTTCCCGGTAATAGCCCTCATCCGCTACCGCACCATGTACGACCCGCCCGCACTGGCCCCGCTGATGCGCCGCGGCCTCATCGGCGGCCTGGTGGCCTATATCAGCTTCGGCTCCGTCATGCTCGCCACCCGTCTCGACAAGGTGGGCGAAGCCGCCGTCCTCCGTGAAACGTCGGTGGTCTTCGCCGCGCTCATCGGCTGGGCCTTCCTTGGCGAAAAGGTCGGCGCAATTCGCGGATTTCTCATAATCCTGATCGCGCTGGGTGCGGTAATTGTGGAATTTGGCTGACAGCCGGGATAAAGGGCAGGCATGACACAACGCAAAATCAATCCAATTCTGAAACTGGTGCTGGAGATTGGTCCCATCGCCGTGTTTTTCCTGGCCTACCGTTTCGCCCCCGTGCCGGAGGGGCTGGAAACCATGGAGCGCCAGCTTGAGCAGATCCTGTTTTCAACCAAGGTCTTTATCCCAACCATCCTCGCCACCCTTGCCGCAAGCTGGTTCCTGACCCGCCACCTGCCCAAAATGGCGGTGATCACGGCCGTGGTGGTCGTAATCTTCGGTGGCCTGACGCTCATCCTGCGCGACGACACCTTCGTGAAGATGAAGCCCACCATCCTCTACCTGCTCTTCGCCGGCATCCTGGCCTTCGGTCTCGCCCGTGGCGTGAGCTACCTGAAATACCTCATGGAGGAACTCGTGCCGCTCCAGGACGAGGGCTGGATGAAACTCACCCGGCGTTTTGTCCTGTTCTATGTCGTACTCGCCGTCCTGAACGAGGTCGTCTGGCGCGGTTTCGGCACCGACACCTGGGTGAATTTCCGCACATTCATCCTGCCGCTCGCCAACTTTGCCTTTGTCATGAGCCAGTTCCCCATGCTCCAGGGCTACATGCTCGACCCCGAGGACGACCGGGCGGCCTGATCCGCTTTCGCGTCAGGTGTCCCGGCGCCCTGACCCAAGGCGCGACGCGCCATGCCCGACTTTGGGAGGGCTCCGACCGGATTGTTCAGCGCGTATCGCGCAAATTCGCGAAACCGTTGAGCGGAGGCCGACGTCGGGATGCCCTCCCGGGGGGAAAGTCGGGCATGGCGTGTCGTGCCGACACGCCGGGGATGGTGGCAGGACCTTTGCCCAACACCAGGCCCTGCATTGCAGAACGCGGTTTTTTTATCTCAGCGTTTAGCCCATGGGGAGACAGCGGTGCCCCCCTACCTCACCAAAAACGCAAACCGCTCCGCCAGCGCGTTCCACGCCGCTGACGTCCCCGCCGTCAACAGATACCCCGTGTTCACAGCCGCCGAATACGGCTCACCGGTCAGCGTCTTCGACACCCCACCGGCCTCCCGCACGATCAGGCTCCCCGCCGCGTGATCCCAGCTGTTCAGCGTCCCCGAGAGACAGAAATCCATATGCCCCTGCGCCACCATCCGGTACTCATGCACCGCACAGCGCAGGTTCAGAATACGCAGAAACTCCGGCACCGCAGCCACCAGGTCCGGCTGAACCTCGCGCGGGAAGATGTTCATCGGTACATAGCCCGACAGCGTCCCCAATTCGGTCTTTGACGACGCCCGCAGCTTCTCCCGCTTCAGCCGCTCAATTCCACGAAACGCACCGCGCCCCATATTCCCGCCGATCATGTCATCCGTCACCGGATCATAAAGAAGCCCATACACCGGCTCCCCATAACGGCACACGGCCAGAATAACCCCAAACAGCCCCAGGCCATGGGCAAAATTCCAGGTACCATCTACCGGGTCCAGAATGACGCAGAACGGCGCACCCTCAATCCGGCCCAGCAGGGAAGGGTCCGCCGACACGGCCTCCTCGCCGACAACAATCGCCTCCGGCAACTCCCGCCGAATGGCCTCCGTCATTAGCCGTTCGGCCTCCGTATCGGCCAGGGTCACCAGGTCCGTTTCACCGGTTTTCTCCGCCACATCCGTCCCGGACAGGTTCCGAAACCGTGGCATGATCGCCTTTGCCGCCGCGTCGCGCACCGTCGCGATCAGAAAATCCTCAATGTCGCGGTCAATGTAATGGCTGGATGAAGTCATATTCCGAACTACCGTTTTCCCTGAATTTCACTGCCGAACGCCTCAGCGCCGGATCATCTCAAGCGACGCCTTCGACAGCGGCTCCGCCCCGGTCTCCGTAATCAGCGAGGTCCGCGCCAGCGTCATCGCCAGCCCGCGGTCCGCGTCAAACAGGATCATATGGGCGAAAAACACGTTGCCCGGCCGCATCTCATAGCTCTGCCCGGCGTAAAACATCGGCCAGTCCATCCAGTTCGGCGCAAAGGTCGTGCCCAACGAATACCCGCAGGCATTCAGCCGGAAATCCGTCATGCCCAGCCGGTCGAGCGTCACCGCATGGGCGTCAAACACCGCACCCGCCGGCTCCCCTGGCCGCATCGCCTCCTCGCAGGCGAGCAAAGCCTCATGCGCACTCTTGTGCATGTCCTCAAGCCCGGCCGGCACCTCACCCACCACAACCGTGCGCATCAGCGCCGCATGGTAATGCCGCCAGCCAGCAGCGAACTCGAGCGTCAGAAGGTCATTCGTCTCCAGATGCCGCCGCCCGGTGAAATACCGGCACATCAGCGCCCCATGCCCCGACCCGATAATCTGCTCATTGGCCGGATCATCACCGCCACCCCGGTAAATCGCGCCCTGCAACTCCGCCAGAATGTCGCCCTCAAACGCCCCAGGCCCCGTGGCTTCCACCGCCGCATCCAGCCCGGCATCGGCCAGTTCCGCCGCGCGCCTGACATGTGCAATCTCCGCCGGGGACTTCACTGCCCGCAGCCGCGTTATCAGCAGGGACGCATCCACCATCGGAAACCCGTCCGCCAGCGCCGCCTCAACCCTGCGCCCCTTGGCCGCCGTCAGCCCATAGGCCTCCCACTCAACCCCGAGGGTCTTCCCCGTCAGCCCAAGTTCCACCAGAATCCCCAGCAGATCCGCCTCCGGCGTCGCGCCTTCCACATCAACCCAGATCCGCACATCCGGCACCACGGAGGTGAACTCCGCCTGCAACCGGTCTGCCGACCGCGTCAGCAGCACCGGATCACCCGCCGCCGTAAAAACCATTGCCTGGAAATGCACGTATCCAAACGTGTCATACCCGGTCAGCCAGTACATGCTCTCCTGCCGAAACAGGACCAGCGCCTCGATGCCGTTCCTCTGCATTTCCGCAATCGTTGTCACCTGTCGGGCGGCAAACTCATCCAGCGAAAAATGCAGGTTCTTTTCCAAATCAGGACTGCCCTTCCAGCAGCGGCCGTATCCGTTTGTTGAAAATATCCACCGTCAACGGCCCCGGGTGACGATGCAGGATCTCTCCGTCCGGCCCAACCACAAAGGTCTCCGGCACGCCATAAATCCCCCAGTCGATCCCGGATCGCCCGTCCGCATCCGCGCCAATACTGTCATAGGGATTGCCAAGCTCCTCCAGGAACCCGGCGGCATTGTCGGCGCTGTCCTTGTAGTTGATCCCGATCACCGGAACTTCGCTCTCACCCAGTTCCATCAGCAACGGATGCTCCGCCCGGCACGGCCCGCACCAGCTGGCCCAGAAATTGACAAGCTTCATTCCATCGCCGCGCAGATCCTCATCGGAGGGCACTGGCCCACCATCCATTGGCGCGAGCCCCGCCACACTCGGCGTGGTCCGGCCCACCAGGGCACTCGGCAGCTCGTCGGGATTTTCCCGCGTCAGCCCAACCCAGGCCGCAATCCCGAACGCCAGAAACAAAAGCGGAGGCAGCAGCACCAGAGGATTGAATTTCCGTTTTGTCATTCGCTTCGCTCCCTTCGCCCGGCCTCGATACGCCGCAGATCCTCACGCACCTTCCGCGCCCGCAAAACCGACAGAACCGTCAGCCCGCCCAGCAAAACAATACTCACGCCATAGGCCGCGAGCACCGTCCCGGCATATTTGCCCAGTTCCGGCATCATGCGTGCGCCTCCATCTCCTGCAACGCCCGCAGCCGCCGCAGCCGGATCTCCGTCCGCGTCCGCATCAGAACCAGCGCCACGAACAACAGAACAAACCCCGCGATGCTTATGATCAGCGGGAAATAGAACACGTCATGCACGTTTTCCTGCTTGTCGAGCGACAAAGACGGCCCCTGATGCAGCCCCTGGCTCCAGAAAAACACCGCATAGCGCGACAGAACCGCAAAGACCGATCCCACCATGCACAAAATCGCCGTCAGATCCGCCGCCTTGTCCGGATCCTCAATCGCCGCCCAAAGCGCGATATAGCCCAGATAAAACACGAACAGGATGAAAAACGACGTCAGCCGCGGGTCCCAGGCCCAGGCCGTGTTCCACATCGGCTCACCCCAGATCGCCCCGGTCAACAGCGTCACCACCGTCATCACCGCCCCAACAGGCGCGGCCGCTTTCGCCGCCAGCGCCGACACGTGATGCCGCCGGATAAACCAGATCAGCGACGCCACCAGCATCATGAACCAGGTGTTGATCGCCATAAGCGCCGCGGGCACATGCAGAAACAGGATCTTCACCGTCGAGCCCTGCTGATAGTCATCCGGCGTCGCGAAAAAACCCCATCCAAGCCCCACGGCCATGCACGCCGCCGCCAACACCCAGACCACCGGCAAAACCGGCCCGGTAATGCGCATGAATTCCGAAGGGTTGGCGTATTTCCAAAGGCTCATGGCGATGAGTTACCTGGCCACCCGTACGGGCGCAACTGTTTTGCGCCGATTCGCCCACGGATTTGTCTCACAATATCCTGGGGCGGGTCGGCCCCTGTATTCCAGTGGTGCTATCGTATAGCGATTTTACTGGACTTCTAATTTTCCCGTCTTTGTGGTATATTAACCAACATATTGTTTCGGAGGTGGAGGTTTTCGTATGAGAAAACGACGTAATGGAACGGCTTTATTTGTGGCTGTCGCAATAGCCGCCGCCAGTATGTTTGCTCCGGCATCCGTGTCGGCCCAAAACGCCCCCTGCAATCCTGCCGTTCAGCAGTGCAACTGAGCTTTTTCTGACCGTCCCTTCCTGGGAAACCACCAGAAGGACTGCCCGGCATGGACTATACCGTAGCGCTGATCTTCGGCGCCGTCATAATTGTTGTCTTCGCCTGGGACCAGTTCCAGCGACCGTCCTATGACGGTTCACGCGAACTGACCCGGCTGATCGAAATTCTCACCCCATCCAAGATGCGCAAGAGCGGCATCTACATGCGCGCCTATCTCGTATATGTCGTGCTGCTGCTGGTCATCTATTTCACCCTCTGCGCCTATGTCGAAATTCTCTTCCCGCTTCTCGGGCTGGAAATCGCGGGGGCGGGCGGGATCTCCGATGAGGTCGGCGCACCGCAGCTTCCCACAAACTGTCAAACCGCCATCAACACCGCCGTCACCGGCTTCTCCCCGCAGGCCGTGATCGGTGGTCAGGACCTCTCCGCCGGCACCGGCGAATGCGCACCGCCGCCCGAGCGCACCGGAGACCCCATGATCCCCCTCGGCGTCAGCCTCGTCATGGTCGGTCTCGCCCCAAGCGTTCCCATCCTTCTACGCGTCGAGGAAAAAATCCGCTTCCTCGCCCACCGCCTCTCCGGCATCCCGACCCGCCTCATCGCGGGCAGTGTTCAGCTCAAGCGCAAACCCCTGAAGATCGACGACGCCGACGGCAAAACCTACCTCATCGCTCCCCGAGACTGGCAGCGCATCCACCATTGCGAATCCATCGCCGGCGGCATCCTCAACGAACCCCACCAGTTCAGCACCGACCTGCGAAAAATCATGGCCTTTCGTGCCTGGGTGCTGGAGGACAAACTCCACCTCAGCCGCGCGGTCATCCGCGACGGCTTCTCAGACATTGAGGCCGATGTCAGCAAACGCATCGGCCGCCTCGTGCTCGACCTCGACACGCTCACCACGGGCGAGCAGGACACCACCGACGAAAACGGCAACGCCCGCATGTTTGCCGTCTGGGAAAAAATCGCGGAGGAGGCCGAACGCCTCGCCATGGATGTCTGCGTCCTTTGCGTCCTGTATGTTGAGCACGAGATCGTTCCCACCGCGGCCGAGGCCGAACGCCTCGGCTGGACCCGCAACGGTACCGACGACATCACCGAAAACGAACACCAGATGGGTCTCGCCCGCAGCAGCCTGATGGAGTTCGTCAGCGACGGAAACCACGCCCTCGACCGCGACAGCATCGACATGGTCCTCTGGTCCCGTTCAACCCTCGCCGTCCTGACCGTCACGTTCATCTACGGCCTTTTCTTCGGCCAGAACTCCGTGACCAGCGCCAATTCCGCCACGGGCCAGAGTCAGATGGGCCTCGCGCTCCTGACCATGTTCTTCGCGCTCCTGACCTACGCGCTCGCCCTGTTTCTGGCGATCCGCTACCACCAGGAGGCCAGCCGCCAGGGCACCTGGCGCAACATCTTCACTGATAACTGGGCGCGATGGCTCCCCGATCTGCTCCAGGTTCTCGCCATTGCCGCCTTCGCCTCCGTCGGCTGCCGCGTGCTCTACAACATCATGGCAACCACTTTCGCCGTCGGCTGGGAACCCGTGCGCGACAACTTCCTCTCCGTTCTACGCTACGCCTTTGAATATGAGGCCCCCCAGGCCATGCTCGGCCCGGTTCTCGCCCTCATGGTCATCCTCATCACCGATGCCTGGCGCAGCGGCGCGGACCGCATCCTCAGCCGCCTGCCGATTCTGACCGGCCTCGTCATGGCCGCGGCCGGTGCCACCATGCGCGCCTTCACCGCCCAGGTTGCCCTGTCCGCCCGGGGCGCCGATTTCATCCTCGTCGAACAGCTTCCCGTCATTCTCAGGGTCGCCATCCCCGCCGGTCTCATCGGCCTCGCCGTGGGCTACTATATCCGCGGCACCCTCAAGCAGGAATTCTCCTGGATGCTGGAGGAGGACCCGCACGTCACCGAACTCCAGGAACAGGCGGCGGAATGACCGGCATGCGCGTTCTTCTCTGCCTTGTCTGCCTTGCCCTCGCGTCACCCCTGGCGGCGCAGTCCCGCACCGACAAACCCGTCATCACCATGGGCGTGCGCGTCGATGCAAAACCCTTCGCCTGGTACGACCGGTCCAATGACAGCTTCCTGGGCTTCCTCGTGGACATCTGCACCGATGCCGTCACCCGCGCCGGCTATCCCTTCACCCAGGTCGCCATCGACGCCGCCACCCGCGCGGCCTTCCTGAAGGGGGAGGGGCCGAAGATTGACCTGCTCTGCGACCCCACAACCATCACGCTGCACCGCATCCAGCGCTTCATTGATCTCGGCAATGACGGAAACACCCCGGAGCGCTTCGCCTTCTCCCCGATTGTCTTTGTGGCCAACGGTACTTTTGTGACCGCCAAAAATGACGACTACGGCATCCTCACCGAACCCGCCGACCCCGCACTGTGCCACGGCCATCCGGCCCCTGAACCGGCCGCTGAGGAAAACGGCGACCCGGCTCCTCCGGTCCATTTCGCCGCCGGCTTCGTAACCGGCACCACCGTCGATGAGGTCCTGAAGGACATCGTGGCCCGCAACCTCCTAAACCTCGGTGAAAACCAGTTCGCCTGCCCGGTCCCGCAACCCTCCCATTCCGAGGGCATCGCCGCCTTCTGTCGTGGGGACCTGAGATACTATTTCGGCGATCTCGATATCGTAAACGCCTATGTCCGCGAGCAGGCCACCCTCAACCACGAGCCCTGCGAGTTCGACGTCTCATCCGTGGCCACCAGCTACGAGCCCTACGCCTTCGTGGTGACCTCAAAAACCCCCGGCTTCCGCCCGGATTTCAACAAGGCCATCTACGAGGTTTTCTACCACGGCACCGCCATCGACCGCTTCAAGGGCCATTTTGAGGGTATGGACATGTCAGCCTTCCTCGAAACCCTCTTCCGCATCAACCAGATACCCGAAGGCTCACCTCAAACTGACCCGTAACGCCGCCGCGGCTGCAAATGGCGCCATCGCCAGAATGAACACCGTCAGTCCCGCCAGCAAAAAAAGCGACGTGGACGGATCCTGTCCGTCCGCCGCCTGGCCCACCGCCATCGCGCCCAAAATCAGCGTCGGGATATAAAGCGGCAGCACCAAAATCGACAAAAGCAGCCCACCCCGGCGCAGCCCGAGCGTCAACGCCCCGCCAATCGCGCCCAGGAAACTCAGCCCCGGCGTCCCCAGCGCAAGGCTCAACACCAGCCACGGCTGCGCCTCCACCGCCAGATTGAGCGTCACCCCCAGAACCGGCGCCACCACCAGCAACGGCAACCCCGTGGTCAGCCAGTGCGCGAACGCCTTGACCGCCACCAGAGCCTCCAAAGGCACGGGCGAGAGCACCAGCACATCCAGCGTCCCGTCCTCGTAATCCGTCTGAAACAGCCGGTCGAGCGACAGCAGGCAAGACAGCAGCGCCGCAATCCACAGCGTCCCCGCCGCCACGGTCGCCAGCCGCTCCGGCTCCGGCCCGGTCCCAAACGGCACCAGCAGCACGATGATGAGGAAAAACGCGAGCCCCAGACCGGCCCCGCCGCCCGAGCGCACCGCGAGCCGCAACTCCCGCCCCAATACCGTGCGCAGCGCGCTCAAAAACCGGCCCCCTCAAGAAACGGGTTCGAGGCGGGCGCAACCGTCGCCATCCGCACCGGCTCCAAACGTAGAACATCCGAGTGGGGCAGGGCCAGGTCGTCATGGGTCGCGATCAGTGCTGCCCCTCCCGCCTCGCAATGCGTCCGCACCGCCCCGGCCAGAAGCGCCGCCGCATCCGTGTCGAGCGACACCGTCGGCTCATCCAAAAGCCAGATTTCCCGCCGCGCCACCAGAAGCCGCGCCAGCCCCAGCCTGCGTTTTTGCCCGGCTGAACAGAAATGCGCAGGCCGGTCGGCAATCCCCCGCAGGTCAAACGCCTCCAGCGCCGCACCCGCATCCCCGGTTCCGAACAGCCCGGCCCAAAACTCCAGGTTCTCCGCCACGGTCAGCTGCGGCTTGATCGCATCGAGATGCCCGGCATAGGCCATCCGCTCCACACAGGCATCCGGCTCCCGCGCCATACTCGCGCCCGCCGCCTCGATCTCACCACCACTGATCGGCAAAAGCCCGCAAACACAGCGCAGCAGGGTCGACTTCCCGCACCCGTTGGGACCGCGCAGAAACAGCACCCGCCCAGGCTCGAGATCAAACCCCACGCCTCTCAGCACCGGTCGCCCGGATCTGTCGCAGTCGAGGTTGGAAACGGTCAAAACCATGCAGCGTGGTTAGCGGAACCAAACACCGGGGAAAAGGTTTTAAAACTGAAGACCGCCATTTCAGGAAGACCCGCATTCATCAATGAAATTCAGGTATACAATTGCATACTGTCAGCTTCGATCATCTTGCGATGATGTGGTTAATGCCCATATGATGAACGGTACAGATCTTCAGTTCACATATCCGAGGGAGCGTTGAGCCACCATGCCAATTCAAGTTGGAAACGATACGTCGAACACCCGCCGAACGCTGAAAGCGGGTGGCAAAGAGTACGCATATTACTCCATCAAAGCGGCCTCCGAGGCCGGGCTTGGTGACTTCGAAAAACTCCCCGCGGCGCTGAAGGTCGTGCTGGAAAACATCCTCCGCTTCGAGGATGGCAAAACCGTCGCCGTCGACGACATCAAAGCCTTCGCCGAATGGGCCGAGAAGGGCGGCAAAAACCCCCGCGAGATTGCCTACCGTCCCGCCCGGGTGCTCATGCAGGACTTCACAGGCGTTCCCGCCGTGGTTGACCTTGCCGCCATGCGCGACGGCATTGTGGCGCTGGGCGGCGACGCGGAGAAGATCAACCCGCTCAACCCCGTCGACCTCGTCATCGACCACTCCGTGATGATCGACGAGTTCGGCAACCCCCGCGCCTTCCAGATGAATGTGGACCGGGAATACGAGCGCAACATGGAGCGCTACACCTTCCTCAAATGGGGCCAGTCCGCCTTCAACAACTTCCGCGTGGTTCCACCGGGAACCGGCATCTGCCACCAGGTCAACCTCGAATACCTCGCCCAGACCGTCTGGACCGACACCGACCAGGACGGCACCGAGGTCGCCTACCCCGACACCCTCGTCGGCACCGACAGTCACACCACCATGGTCAACGGCGCGGCCGTGCTTGGCTGGGGCGTTGGCGGTATCGAGGCCGAGGCCGCCATGCTCGGCCAGCCCATCTCCATGCTTATCCCGGAGGTCGTGGGCTTCAAACTGACCGGCGCCATGGTCGAGGGCACCACCGCCACCGACCTCGTGCTGAAGGTCGTGCAGATGCTGCGCGAAAAGGGCGTGGTCGGCAAGTTCGTCGAATTCTACGGTGACGGCCTCGACCACGTGCCGCTCGCCGACCGTGCCACCATCGGCAACATGGCTCCCGAATACGGCGCCACCTGCGGCTTCTTCCCGATCGACGCCGAAACCCTGCGCTACCTGGAGCAGACCGGCCGCGACAAGGACCGCATTGCCCTCGTGGAAGCTTACGCCAAGGAAAATGGTCTCTGGCGCGACCCGGGTTACGAGCCCGTCTACACCGACACGCTTGAGCTGGACATGGGCACCGTCGTGCCCGCCATCTCCGGCCCGAAACGCCCGCAGGACTTCGTTGCCCTGGACGCGGCGGCGGAAACCTTCCGCAAATATGTCGAGGGCCAGCGCTCCGCCAGCGACGTCTCGGAAACCGCCGAGGTCCGCTGGGAAGGCGAGGGCGGCCAGCCCGAACCCGTTGCCATCCCCGGCGACGAGGGTCATCACAAGCGCGGCTGGGTCAAAACCGACGAAAACAGCTATCAGCTGCATGACGGCTCCATCGTGATCGCCTCGATCACCTCCTGCACCAACACCTCGAACCCCTACGTGATGATCGGGGCCGGTCTGGTGGCCCGTAAGGCGCGCGAGCTTGGTCTCGACCGCAAGCCCTGGGTGAAAACCTCACTCGCCCCCGGCTCCCAGGTCGTTTCCGCCTATCTCGAGGCCGCCGGTCTCCAGGACGACCTTGACGCCATCGGCTTCAACCTCGTGGGCTATGGCTGCACCACCTGTATCGGCAACTCCGGCCCGCTCGCGCCGGAAATCTCCAAAGCCATCAATGACAACGACCTCATCGGCGTCAGCGTCCTCTCGGGCAACCGCAACTTCGAGGGCCGCATCTCGCCTGACGTCCGCGCCAACTACCTCGCCTCCCCGCCGCTGGTGGTGGCCTATGCGCTGGTTGGCGACATGAACGTGGACATCGCGAAGGAACCCTTGGGCAAGGACAAAGACGGCAACGACGTCTACCTGAAGGACATCTGGCCGAGCCAGAAGGAGATCGCCGATCTCGTCGAGAAAACCGTGACCCGCGAGTCCTTCCAGGAGAAATACGCCGACGTCTTCAAGGGCGACGACAAGTGGCAGAGTGTGGAAACAACTGACAGCCTGACCTATGACTGGCCGGCCAGTTCCACCTATGTCCAGAACCCGCCCTATTTCCAGGACATGAGCGCCGAGCCCGGCACCATCTCGGACGTGAAGGACGCCCGCGTCCTCGCGCTTCTGGGCGACATGATCACCACCGACCACATCTCGCCCGCGGGCTCCTTCAAGGACAGCACCCCCGCCGGCAAATACCTTGTGGACCGCCAGGTGCCGGTGCGGGAGTTCAACTCCTACGGCTCCCGCCGCGGCAACCACGAGGTCATGATGCGCGGCACCTTCGCCAATATCCGCATCAAAAACGAGATGCTCGACGGTGTGGAGGGCGGCTACACCCTCGGCCCTGACGGTGAACAGACCTCGATCTTCGACGCCTCCATGGCCTACCAGGATCAGGGCACACCGCTGGTGATCTTCGGCGGAGAACAGTACGGCGCCGGCTCCTCCCGCGACTGGGCCGCGAAGGGCACGGCACTGCTGGGCGTCAAGGCCGTGATCGCCGAGAGCTTCGAGCGCATCCACCGCTCCAATCTCGTCGGCATGGGCGTCATCCCCTTCGAGTTCACCGGCGGCGACACCCGCAAAACCCTGAACCTCAAGGGCGACGAGACAGTCTCCATCACCGGCCTCGAGGGCGACCTCAAACCCCTCTCCGAGGTGCCGTGCAAAATCACGTATGCCGACGGCACGGAGAAGGAGATCACGCTTAAGTGCCGCATCGATACGGCGATTGAGAAGGAATACGTCGAAAACGGCGGCGTGCTGCACTACGTCCTGCGCAGCCTCGCCAAAGCCGCGTGATCCCGTAATCACACGACACGACCAGTCAGGGGCCGCCACGCGCGGCCCCTTTTTTTGCGGTGACAGTTGTTAAGGGAAACCGGGCACGGAACGAGGGGCTTCAGCCCCGCCGTGCCTGCGCCGGACCGGCCGCAAGGGCCGGCGCATGTCGACGCTTGCCCCACGGTGAAAGCGAAGAGGTACACGACGCCATAAAATTGCGACGCTCAATCGTTGGGTGCGCCAGCCCCCGGTCCGGCGCTGGCACGGCTCTTCGCATGAGGCCCCGGTCTATGTCCGCAAAAAAAGGGGGCCAACCGGCCCCCTCGCTAAATCCATACCATCCGGCGCGGAGCCCAGCTCACCCGGCCCGGAACTCCTCCAGAGCACCCATGCAGGCCTCCTCGTCGCCGGCCGCCAGCGCGGTCTCGGCACGGGCCAGCGCATCGCTCTGCTTCTTCGACAGTCCGCCCGCACCCTGCTGCGCCGCCGCGTCCTGACCGGAGGTCGCTATGTTCGACACATCCGTCTCAAGCGGTGTTTCGCTGCCATCCTTGGCGATCCCTTCGCCATCCGCACCCACCGCTTCAGCGCCGGACCCGTCACCGGTCTCAACCGCATCCGTGTCCAGCGGCGCCATGCTGCCATCCTTGGCAATCCCGGCCTCCGCGCCGCCCTGACCTGTCAGCCGCTCAAGCTCCGCCTCGCAGTCGGCCAGCGCCGGTGTTCCCAGTCCCAGGACGGACGCCAGTGCGACGGCTGCTGTCATTCCACGTTTCATGATCGCTCTCCTCCAGTGCTGTTGTGGTTGACGGCACAACCCGCACGGGCGGCCGTCCGTTCCACCGCCGCACCACCACCGGCAACACTCCGCCGGTCGGCCACCCGCAACCCACACGATCAATCACACACGCTCTCGAAGGCTTGACTGGTATTACCGGGGCCGGAGGGCTACCACTTGAAATCCGTGAGACAGGGATAATTCATGAGACTACCGACTTTTCTACTCGCGCTGTTGATCATGGCCGCACCACACATCACCCGCGCCCAGCAGCAAAACCTCATTCTTGTCGAACTGTTCACGAGCCAGGGCTGCTCGGCCTGTCCCCCGGCCGACGCGCTTCTGCCCGAGCTGGATGAGATGCCCGGCGTCCTCGCCCTCGCGTTCCACGTCGACTACTGGAACTACCTCGGCTGGAAGGACACCTTCTCCTCGCCGCAGAACTCCGCCCGGCAAAAGGCCTATTCCCACGCCCTTCACAAACGCTCGCTCTACACGCCCCAGGTTATCGTCCATGGCCGTGAGGCCATCGTCGGCCACAAGGCCCGCAAAATCGCCGACGCGCTCCAGCGCCAGATGCAGGCCAGCCCACGCATCATGATGGAAGCCAGCCGCGACGGCGGCATCCTCGTCGTTCGCATTGAACCCGTGGACGGCCCGCGCCCCGGCGCCGTCGACATTTCCGTGGTCCGCTACATGCCCTCGCAGGAGGTCGAAATCCGCCATGGCGAAAACGCCGGGCGCAGCTTCACCTACCACAACATCGTCTCCGACTGGGATGTTGTCGCACGCTGGGACGGGCGCGAACCGGTCGACCTGCGGTTCGAGGGCCTTGGCGATGAACCCGTCGCCGTCATCGCGCAGGAGGCCGACATGGGCCCCGTCCTGAGCGCGGCACGTCTGCCCTGATACAGGTCTCCAGCATAACGCCTTAGCTGTCAGGCAGGGGCAGCTTCTTCTCCCAGCGCCGATGCAGCCAGTAATACTGCCCCGGATGTGCGCGGATCCGCGCGGCCAGGCTGTCATTGACCCGCTGCATCATCTCGCGCGGCGTGCCCACCTCCACCGGCGGCTCCACCACGATCCGCACACTCACCCCATCGGGCTCGCGAATGCCGTAAACCGGGATGAGCGGCACATTGTATTTCAGCGCCAGATCTGCCGCCACAAACGAGGTCGGCGCGGGCTTTCCCAGGAAATCAATACGTTCCGAGCGTTTCTCGTACTGGTCCACCAGAATGCCCGCGATCCCACCCTTCGCCACATGGGCCACCAGCCCACGAAAGCCACGGCTCCCCTTCGGCAGAACCGGCTTGCCACCAAACTCCAGGTTGCGGTGATAGTAGGCGTTGAGCAGCGGATTGTCCGTGGGCCGGTAGATCCCGCCAACATTCACGCCGAGCGCCTTCAGCCAAACCCGGCTCGCCTCCCACTGCCCGAAATGCCCCCCGACCAGCAGAGCACCTGTCCCGTCCCGCGCCGCATCCAGGATCATCTGCGCCGCGTCTCCATCGGGCGCGATACAGGTGCCCTGACGGTGAAAATCGGGATTGTGCAGGATCTCAATCAGCGTTCGGCCAAAACTGTCACCGGTCTGCCCCGCGATCCGGTCGCGCGCGGCGCGGTCCAGCTCCGGCATGACATGGGCCAGGTTTGCCGCGATCCGGTCATGGAATTTGGGAATGCGCGTGACGGCCATCCGCCCGACACGACCCGCAATCGCGAGCCTCTGTCTGTAGGGCAGGGAACCCGTCAGCCCCAGGAAAGCACGCTGCGCTCCATAGGCCAGCCGATCGGTCAGGGGATTTCGGTTCTTCCTGCCCATGGCCTGATTCGGTCCCTGGAATAACGGGGCTTGAAAATGCGTCGGGCCCGGTGGTGTCCGCCCGCCAGGGCGGCCCGACCGGGCCCGTTCAATACATCCCGATCAGTTTTTGACCGGGTTGATCATCATTACCATCTGCCGGCCCTCAAGCTTCGGCATGGATTCGATCTTGCCAAGTTCCTCAAGATCGTCGGCCACCCGCTGCAACAGCTTCCGGCCAAGTTCCATATGCGCCATTTCCCGGCCGCGGAACCGGAGCGTGACCTTCACCTTGTCACCATTCTCCAGGAACTTCGTCACGTTACGCATCTTGACCTCGTAGTCATGCGTGTCCGTGTTCGGCCGGAACTTGATTTCCTTGACCTCGATGGTCTTCTGTTTCTTGCGGGCCTCGGATTCCTTTTTCTGCTGTTCGTATTTGAACTTGCCGAAATCCATGATTTTCGCGACGGGCGGCTTGGCGTTGGGTGAGATCTCAACGAGATCAAGACCGGCCTCAGCCGCCATTTCCATTGCGCGTTCAGGTGTGACCACTCCGACGTTTTCTCCCTCCGCGCCGATCAGTCTCAGTTCACTTGATCGGATCTTGTCATTTACGCGGGGTCCAGTGTCACGGGATGGCGGAGCGTTGTGTGGTCTGCGGGCTATGGCCTGGTATTCCTTTTGATTGTTAACCTTTAAGGTAATCCGGAGAAATCTCCCCGAACCGAAAGCGGTTTATATCCCATATTGGGCTCTTCGTGAAGATCGCAATAGGGCGTTACTGGCAGATTTCTGCCGTTCATCCGAATCCCACCGCCGAATTGTGCCGAATGACGGCGCCACCCTTGTAATGGTCCGACCCTGACATGACATGAGCGTCAGGGATCTCATGTCCCTGACATTGTGAAAAAAACGTACAGGAGTGGGAAATGGGACGGGTAATAGTTCTGCTGGTCGTGATTGTGGTCGCCTTCCTTGGCTACAGCTGGTTCACCGGCTCGGAAGATGCCCAGGAAGCGGTTGAACAGGCGGTCGAGGACACCTCGGAAGCCGTGGATTCGGCCGTGGAAGCGACTGATCAGGCCCTTGATGAGGCCACCGAAAGCACCGACACCACCGCAGAGGAAGCCGCCGAAAGCACTGAGGCCGCTGCTGAGGACGCCGCCGAGGCAACCGGCGCGGCCGTAGAGGACGCCGCCGAAAGCACCGAAGCCGCAGCTGAGGACGCGGCCGAGGCCACCGGCGCAGCTGTTGAAGATGCCGCCGCAAGCACCGAAGCCGCAGCTGAGGATGCTACTGAGGCCGCTGGCGCTGCCGCGGAGGACGCCGCCGAAGCCACGGAACAGGCCGTTGAGGATGCCGCTGACGCGACCGAGGAAGCCGTCGACGACACAACCAACAGCGCGAACTGATCCACGCTAATTGCGTTCCGGGCGGGTTCAACCGGCCCGGAACCGCCATGCCTCACTTCAGCGAGGCGCAGAACCGTCCGATGCGCTCGCAGGCATCCACCAGCACCTCATCGGCTTCCGCATAACTGATTCGGAAGTTCGGGCTGCACCCAAACGCACCGCCAAAGACCACCGCCACGCCTTCCGCGGCCAGCAGCGCCTTGGCGAAATCCTCATCCGTTTCAATCTTCGTGCCATCCGGCGCGGTCTTTCCGATCAGATCCGCAATCGACGGATAAACGTAAAACGCGCCCTCCGGAGTAGGGCACACAACCCCCTCACACCTGTTCAACAGGCCCACCACCAGGTCCCGCCGCCGCTCAAACGCCTTGCGGGAGGTCGGGATGTAGTCCTGCGGCCCCGTCAGCGCCTCCAGAGCCGCCCACTGGCTGATCGAGCAGGCATTGGAGGTCGACTGGCTCTGGATCGTCGTCATCGCCTTGATCAGTTCTTTCGGCCCACCGGCATAGCCAATCCGCCAGCCGGTCATCGCATAGGCCTTCGAGACACCGTTCATCGTCAACGTCCGGTCCATAAGCCCCGGTTCAACCGCGGCCGGGGTCGCAAACTCAAACGGCGCGTAGACGATGTGCTCGTAAATATCGTCCGACAGAAGCCACACATGCGGATGGCGCATCAGCACATCCGTAATGCCCTTCAGCTCCTCCCGCGAATACCCCGCTCCGGTCGGGTTGGACGGCGAATTGAAGATCAGCCATTTGGTTTTCGGCGTAATCGCCGCCTCAAGCTGATCCGGCGACATCTTGAAACCACTCTCAATTCCGGCCTCAACAATCACCGGCGTTCCACCGGCCAGCAGAACCATGTCCGGATAGCTCACCCAGTAGGGCGCGGGCACGATCACCTCGTCCCCGGGGTTAAGCGTCGCCATCAACGCGTTGTAAAGTATCTGTTTTCCGCCCGTCGAGACCAGAACCTGGTCCGGCGTGTAGGTCAGTCCGTTTTCCCGGTAGAATTTCTCACAAACCGCCTTGCGCAGTTCGATAATTCCATTTGGTGCGGTGTAGCGAGTCTTCCCGGAGGAAATCGCCGCAACCGCTGCCCGGCGCACATTATCGGGCGTATCGAAATCCGGCTCACCGGCGCTCAGGCCAATAATGTCGCGGCCTTCGGCCTTCAGTTCCCCGGCCAGAGCGGTCATGGCAACGGTGGGGGAGGCTTTGATCCGTGAAACGGCATCTGACAGGAAGGACATGGCAACTCCGGTTTGCATTGAACCGCCGCGTGTAATAGTGTCCGCGTCCCGCACAGGCAAGCGGAACCGGCTCCCGGAGGGCGATGAACATGGTATCGATGGATCCCGAACTCGACGATACGGCGGCAATCGACGACACGACCGTACCCCACGACTACTCGGACGAATCAAGTACGTTTGGCGACCGCCTCGTGCTCGCACGCGAAGCGCTCGGCCTGACCCAGAAACAGCTGGCCGGGCGTCTGGGCGTCAAACTGAAAACCCTCCGCCACTGGGAGGAGGACCGCGCCGAGCCGCGGGCCAACAAACTCATGATGCTCGCGGGCATGCTCAACGTCTCCATCGTCTGGCTGATGAGCGGCGACGGCGCGCAACCCGAGTTCGCCGACAGCATGACCGGAACCACCATCATGGACGCAATCACCGAACTGCGCCGTCTTCGGGCCGAGCAGGTGAGGGTGATGCAGAGGATGGAAATTCTTGAGAAACGCCTCGAGGAACTCCTGTGACGAACGGATATATTTACCGTTTGTTGTTCGTTTGTCTCTAATTCTGTGAAAAATACACGTAATGACTGAATCACCGGAACACCGACTGAAACGTCTGCGCATGCGCAGCTGGCGTCGGGGCACCAAGGAGATGGACCTGATTCTCGGTCCATTTGCTGATTCGGCCCTAAAAGAGCTTGATTCCATGGACCTGGACGCCTTCGAGGCGCTCCTCGTGGAGAACGATCAGGACCTCTATTCCTGGTTCAGCGGGCGCGCCCCGACCCCTGAACGGCATGTAAAAATTCTCGATTTTGTCCGCTCCCGGCACATTGGTGGATTATCCCGATAGAATAAGTGTCGGTTTTTAACCACTTGTATATTGTTTTGCCTGAGTGTCCGGCCAAGTACCGATTACCCGGAGAGACAATTATGAGTATGCATGCCGACGTAGGGCGTGTTCCGGAGCCCTCGCCGACAGAGGAATTCCTGGTCGCCTATCTGGATACCCTTTCCATGGTCGAGAGACTTCATCGGCTGCTGCTTGATGTCATCAAAGATGAGTTTGAACGCCTCGGGATCATTGACATCAACGCTGTGCAGGCGCTGCTTCTCTTTAACATTGGAGACAACGAGGTAACGGCCGGGGAACTCAAAACCCGCGGTTACTATCAGGGATCCAACGTGTCCTATAACCTTAAAAAGCTGGTCGAGTATGAATACATGCACCACCAGAAATGCGCCGTTGACCGTCGCGCGGTTCGTGTCCGCCTGACGGAAAAGGGCCAGAACGTCCGCAAAACCGTCGCTGAACTGTTCCAGCGCCATGCCGACGGAATTCTGAACCGCGAGGTCACCGGTGATATCCAGCTGAAGGACATCAACGCCAGCCTGCGGAAGATGGAGCGCTACTGGACGGACCAGATCCGCTACATCTACTGATCGGGGAATAGGGCAATTCGTGGATTTCCTTGGGAATTTCACGGATTGTCAGGTGGGAAAAAAGCGTCCGGGCACTAACCTGTCGTTAAAAAACATGATAGGATCATGAAAAAAGAAGAACCTTGACAGGGTTGATTCGATTGAAGGCGCGGACAGGCTAGAAACAAAAGGGGTCTCAGGGCGGATCCATGAGTACGCAGGAGATCAGTTCGGATATGGACGGGGGGCAGGCTTACGAGTTTGCCATCGGCGACGAGTTGCGCGGTGAGCGTGCGACCAAGGGCAAAACCCTCCTCGATGTTCAGCGCGACCTGAGAATTCAGGCCGCCTACATTTCCGCGATTGAGGATGGCGACATTGCTGCTTTCCCCAATCCCAGTTTCATTCCCGGCTACATCCGGTCCTATTCGCGCTATCTGTCGCTTGATCCGGACATGGTGTACCGCCGCTTCTGTGCCGAGCACGGCTTCACCGGCGGCAAGAAGGACACGCAGCCCGTAGCCGACAGCAAACCCGCGTCCGGGTCCCGCAAAAAGGCCGCTGAGCCGATTCCGTCCTTCCAGCCCAGGTTCCCGCTGGCTGAACAGAAACGCAGCGCCTTCGCCGACATTCAGGCCTCCGCCATCGGCTCGCTTCTGGTTCTGATCGCCCTTGTCGGTGCGCTCGGCTATGGCGGCTGGGCCGTCCTCCAGAACATCCAGCGCGTGCAGTTTGCCCCGGTCGAGGAGGTTCCGATGGCCGTGGCCGAGGTCACGCCGCTCGAAACGCCCGGCGAGACGGAGGAGGGTCTGGAACCCACCCTCGTCGATCTCGCAAGTCCCGTGACAACCACCAACCTGGCCGATCTCTACCGCCGTCAGGAGCTTGAGGTCCCGCTCATCGCCCGCCGCGACGGCCCCATCGCAGCAATCAATCCCGACGCCATCGCGCCGCTCAAAATGCGCGTAACGCCCCAACCCGCCGTGCAGCAGGTCACCGAGGCACCCTCCACCGAGGCGGTCTCGCCCGCGGTCATCGTCGCCAAACTCCTCGAGGAGGAGAAAGCCGCCGCCACCGCACCCGTTGATGCTGTCGCAACCGCGGCACCCGTGCGCGTGACCGTCATCGCCGAACGTGCCGCCTGGGTCCGCGTCTATCTCGAAAACGGCACCGTGATCTTTGAACAGATCCTTGAGAAGGGTGAGAGCTACACACCGCCCGAAGGCGTCGGCGCACCGCTTATCTGGGCCGGCAACTCCGGCTCCGTTTATGTGCGCCTCGGCGACGAACTGCACGGCCCTCTCGGCCTCGGCACCCGCGCCGTCCGCGACGTGGCGCTCGACCCGGTTTCCATCTCCGAGACCTATCCGGCCCTCGAACAGATCCCCGGCGTCCTCTCCCAGGCCATGCGCACCCTGCCGGACGGCACCACCATCCAGTAGGCGGATGGGGGGGCGGACGTCCCGGTCAGACGCCGCCCATCAACACATCAACCGCCCGTGTGATCCTGTCGGCCTGATCCGCAACATTACCCACGCGCCGCAATGCGAACCTGTGCACCGCCGCAATCAGACGGGTGGCAAGAACGTATTCCGTTTCGCCATGTTCAATTACCGGGTTCAGATACCGCACCGCCGGATATCCCTGTAACAACGGGACCACCACTACAGCCGGATCAGGCGGCAGAAGATCGCTCTCAACGACAACCATCAAAACGCCGCGATACTCCGCGACGTCATGGCGTTTCAGCTCTTCCACGTAACATCACCGGGCGACGCGATAATCTCCGCCAGCGGGTGACCGTTCCGCCCGTGCCATTCCGCCTGCGCCGCGAAGGCTTCCGCGTTTTCCTCAAGCCACGCTCTGCGCTTTGCCTCGCCAACCGCCGCCACGAGCGCCGCCTCCGTAACCCTTGAGACGTTGATGCCAAGCGCCCTGGCCTCGTCCAGTGTTGCCGCGTCCAGCGTCAGGGATGTCTTCCGTTTCACAGCTGTCATGGCGCGCCTCCAAATTATACCGTACATTTATACCGCAAATCTACGCGCCCAACAATCCTCTCGACCCCCTCACAATTCCCTGACCGGCACATCCCCGCAGGGCGCGGAAATCAACCGTGACTCCTGGGGTCCGTTCCACTAGACATCCCCCAAAAGCAGGCAGTTTGCGAAACGGACGTCATGTCACACAATCCCATTCGACCCTGGCGAAACATCGACCGGCGCCCCTCGCGTCAGATCCATGTGGGCAATGTCCCCGTGGGCGGCGGCGCGCCGATCAGCGTCCAGACCATGACCAACACGCCCACCACGGATATTCCCGCAACCATCGCCCAGGTCCAGGCCTGTGCCGAGGCGGGCGCGGACATCGTGCGCGTCTCCGTCCCCGACGAGGCCTCAAGTAAGGCGCTCAAGGAAATCGTGCGCGAAAGCCCAGTCCCGATCGTGGCCGACATCCACTTCCACTACAAACGCGGCATCGAGGCGGCGGAGGCGGGCGCGGCCTGTCTGCGCATCAACCCCGGCAATATCGGCACGCCCGAACGCGTGCGCGAGGTCATCCAGGCCGCCCGCGACCACAACTGCTCCATGCGCATCGGCGTCAATGCCGGATCGCTTGAACGCCACCTGCTGGAAAAATACGGCGAGCCATGCCCCGACGCGATGGTCGAAAGCGGCCTCGACCATATCCGCATTCTGGAAGACAATGATTTCAGGGAGTTCAAGATCAGCGTTAAGGCATCGGATGTGTTCCTCGCCGCCGCCGCCTACCAGGCCCTGGCCGAGGCGACCGACGCTCCGATACACCTTGGCATCACCGAGGCCGGATCACTGTCTTCCGGCACCGTCAAATCCGCCGTCGGCCTTGGCAACCTCCTGTGGATGGGCATTGGCGACACCATCCGCGTCAGCCTCTCCGCTGATCCGGTGGAAGAGGTCCGCGTCGGCTACGAGATCCTTAAATCCCTCGGCCTGCGCCACCGCGGCGTCAACATCATCTCCTGCCCCTCCTGCGCGCGGCAGGGGTTTGACGTGATCAAAACCGTGGAAGTCCTCGAAAAACGTCTCGAACACATCAAGACACCCATGAGCCTCTCCATCATCGGCTGCGTCGTCAACGGCCCCGGCGAGGCACTGATGACCGATGTGGGCTTTACCGGCGGCGGTGCCGGCTCCGGCATGGTCTATCTCGCGGGCAAACAGCACCACAAACTCGGCAACGAGGGCATGATCGACCACATCGTCGAACTCGTCGAAACCCGCGCCTCTGAGATCGAATCCGAAAAATCGGAAGAAGCGATACCGGAGCACGCCGCCGAATGATCCTCTTTCTGCGCGTCCTTGGCTGGATCATCGTCTTCGCCATTATCGCCGTTGTGGGCTTCTCCCTCTACGTGCGCACCGCCGACACCGACCCAGACCGCTGGCATGTCGACCCGCTCACCGCGCCATCCACCGGCAACCCCAACTCCTGGCGGCTGGTGCCAGAGGGCATGGACGCGCCCGAGCCCGATGCCGTGGCCCCGGTCTACGCGGTCGAGCCCGCAACCCTCAGTGACCGCTTTGCCTCCTGGATCAGCGACCGCAACGGCACCCGCCTCTTGGCCCAATCCGACGACGGCCTCTGGATGACCTGGGAGGAACGCTCCCGCCTGATGGGCTATCCCGACTACATCTCCGTGCGCTTTATGGCGGCGGACGAGGGCGGGTCCACCATGGCGGTCTTCTCACGCTCCCGCTACGGAAAGTCAGATCTTGGAGTAAACGCGGCCCGCGGCGATGCCCTGCTTGAGGCTCTCAAGGATATCGAGCGGCCCGGGTGACACTTCCGAGGACAGACACCCGGTCTTCAGTTCCCGCCACATCGGATTGTTGAGCGACATCTCACAGCGCGCCAGAAATGCGCGCCCGTCCACATGCAGACAGATCACCGCGCCCATCTCCACACGGCTCCCCGTCTGATCGGTACAGTAACAGTCAGCCGCCCCCGCCTGCCGCGCACCTCCCGCAACCGCCAGGACAACCGCCACACCCATGAAAACCGATCGGACCATACCGCATGGTATCACGGATCCGGTCAATTTTCGACGTGTTTGAACAATCGGCCCCAAAGCCCCCCGGGCCCAGGGCCATCGTGCTCAGGCGTGGCGCCAAGGCCTGACCGACCCGGCGCACCGCCCTCATCAGAACCTCCAGCGAAGACCCGCAAGGGTCGAGCTGGAGTCCTGGTAGTCCACACCACCGTCGCCGTCGAATTCATAGGACGCGAACCCTGCATAGGCCTCGATGTTGTGCGCATCGAAATTCTGCGTGACCTGCAGCCCCCAGGCATCCGAGGATGATCCGTCGTTCTGGAAATCCGAACCGCTGTAGTAGTCGGCTGAAAACGCCGTGGACCCGACCGGGGTGAAATCCGTGATCCAGCCGGCCTTGATGTAACAGTAGTCACCGCCATCCGGATCACCACCCAGCGCGAACGTGCCGTTCAGGCCCGTACCGCCATGCAGAACCGAAACCGACCCGGCATAACGCTCGGTGGTGTCCCCGTCGCTGTCCTTCCAGGCGTAACCGGCCCCGGCCGACACCTCGAAGCTGCCATAGTCGTTGCTGTAGAACGCGCCGATGTCATAATACTCGCTGTCATCGCCGCTGGTGAGAATTTCCTCACCGTAAGCAGCCGCCAGTTTGAACCCGCCGAAGGTCGGCGTGTCATAGCGGATACGGCCCCGGCGTCCGCCGTCGAAGTCGCTGTAAACATCGCCAAGTGCGATGTCCGACAGATCCCCGCCATCCTCACGGAACAGGTAGCTGCCTGCGGTATCCGACGTGGTCACGGTGCTGACCATGGTGGTGCCGGACTTGTCGATCGTCGCGACCCCGTCCGAGGCCATGCTGCCCTGACCGAAGCTGATCGACCCCCAGGACAGCGAGTCCCAGACGATGTCGACCTTACGCAGTTTGGTTTTGTCCCACTCCCAGTCCGGGGAGCTGTCCTGGCTGAACGCGCTCGTCTGGGGCAGTCCAACCGCCGTTTCGAAGTTGAACTTCAGAACCGAACTCGCAAGTTCCCGCTCCAGCCAGAAACCAACCCGGGTGTTGGAGTGGGCGTTGTCGGCCAGCTCATTCGACGTCTCGTCGCCGTCATCATAGCCCAGATAGGTCGGACTGACCTGGCCGTAAAACGTCACGGAGCCGGTTTCGTTCGAGTATGTCTGCGCCAGGACCGGGCTGCCAAGCATGGCCAGCACGGGCAGGGCGGTCGCCGTCATTAAATGTCTCATTGGTGTCTCCATCAGTTGTGCGCAAATTGCCGCACGTCCCTCCAGTCAGACAGCAACGGTGATCCCCCTCCAGGTCATCGCCGCCGATGAATGAGGCGTCCACGGGGGCGCACCCGCATGGAACACGCCTCATGCGATCACTTTAACGAAACCGGTGACAAATTTAAGATGCTGGAAAAAACTTCGCCTGGCCCTGGAAATATGTGGCTTCCAAGGCACAGACGGATCAGGGCGGATTTATTCGACCGGTTCGATTTCACCCGGACGCCAACTGCCGTCAAACCACGGCTCCAGGGGGCCATAGAGGCGCATGATCGTGTTCCACCCCTTGCCGGGCACGGTTTGAAGCCAGTTGCTCTCCCAACCTTCCGGCGCTTCCGGCCCAAAATAGATATCGGTCGTTCCATCCTCATTTTGCACCACGCCGGGCGTGTTGCTGCCAATCGCCGGGTAGCGCGCATCGGTTTGCAGCATCGACCGGGTCTGGTTGTCATAGAGCGTGAAGGACCAGAACTTTTCCGCCGGCGGATTGGCGGGCACCGTCATTTTGTAGCTCCTGCCGCCGTCCAGCGCATCGCCATTCGCATCGCGATAGGTAAAGGCGTATTGCGATCCCTTGCCCACGACCTTGAGCGCCATGGCGGGCGAAATACCGGTGGCGTAAAAATGGAACGCCGAGCGGAAATCCTGCCGCGTTATTCCGTCAATTACCCAGGTATAGGCCCCGCCCGGGAAGGCGTTCTGCCAGTAGCTTTCGCCCGGATACCAGTAGGCCAGGTCATCGCGCGGTTTGGAAATCAGGGTTTTCACCGTCACCGCACCTGCTGACGCCGCCTTCTCCAGAATTTCGCTCATCCGCTCATCCGGCTCAAACGGCTCACCCTTGCGAATGCCCACCGCCGCCAGACGCCCCAGCAGTTCCGGCTCCTCACCCGTCAGCGGCTCGGCCTGGATCACGGTGTTAATTTCCTCGAACATCCGCGCGTCCATCGCGTGGATGGTGTTGAACTCCACGCCGGACACGTCGACAAAATTCATCTCCGGCGGGGCATCCGCCTGGGACAGGGGATAGAGTTTGAACATCTCCTGGGTCTGCTGGATCGCCACATCCGTCGATCCGTCCGCATCCGCAAACCCGCGCCACAGAACCCAGTTTCCAAAGGTGCTGGGCCGCACCACGGCGGTGTAGCCGTCCTCCGATACCTCACCCTCAAATCCTGGCGGAATGATGAGGAACTTCCCACCCTGACCCTCATCCGGGCCGAGGTTTCCGAAATCCGTCACGTATTTGAACCAGGCATCATTGATGAGACCCAGCACGTTCGGCGGTGTCTCCATCACCATCGGCTCGTCCCCAAGCTGAAGCCACAGCGTCTGGTAAACGCTCGTCGTGTTCGCCGTCAGGAACAGCGTCCGCGAATCCATGAACTCCGCAAACTGCAAAACGGTTGTATTGGCCGGCCCCTGGCTCAGGAGCCCGCGCCGCATCGCATCCATCGACGCGATCTTCAGCCCGTCGAGATAGGCCACATAGGCATTGGTGAAGTCATAGAGGCTGTAAACCTTACCGGTCGTATCCGCATCCGGCACCCCGTCGAAGAAATTCAGGTCGCCCAGCTGCGTCTCGATATTATCCGGCGTGGTGATGCCATCGGGAATATCCGTCGTCATGGCCATCTGCGCCGCGCCCGGCCCCGACATGACCATAAGCGCCATGACCATCCCGGTCAGGCAGTGATTCAGTCTACGCATTCTTGGCTCCCTGTATCAGTTGGCTTTTGTGGTATTTCCCCTGCTGACCGCCCCCGTCCTGATGACGGCCGTCGCGTCAAACGGATAGAGCGTCGAAAACCAGATCCGGCTCACCGCCTCCAAAACCTCCGCCTTCGGCGCCTTGTCCGGCGTGCCAAACGCGTGGATCAGAATTCCCGCATCCATCCGGTTCAGCGCCCGCGCCACCGGCAGCGGGTCAAACTCCGGCGTGATCCCCGCCGCCTGGTCATTCGCAATCCGCGCCGCGACCACCTCATCAAACGACGCGATAAACGCCTCCCATACGTTCTCCAGCCGCTCATCATTCGGGGCCGCATCATCGACCGCCTTCAAAATCGCCCCGTGCTCCCAGCCCATCTCGATCAGCGACGCGAGGCTCTTTCGCAACTCCTCCTGCGGATCGCCCTCATTCGACAGCCAGGGCCGCGCGCCCTCGACGATCCCCACCTTCACCTCGTCGAGCAGCGCCTCCATCAGCCCGTGCAGATCGTTAAAGTAGAGATAAAACGTCGCCCGGCTCAGCCTGGTCCGTTTCATCAGACTCCCGACCGTCAGCTCCCGAAAGGGGCGCGTCTGCAAAAACTCATGCCCGGCATCCATGATCGCGGATTTCGTCACGGCCGCCTTGCCCGGCGTCATGGTCCGGGTGGTCCTGGTTCCAGGTGGTTTCGATTCTTCTGACATGGCGTCAGTTTTACTGACACGGTGTCAGAAATCCACTCACTTTTTTGCCTGACCTTTCCCTGGTCACGGCGGGGTAGGGGCGGGGTCCGCGCCCCTCGGGACCCCGGTTTCCCCAGCAATCTGCGCCAAAAAAGACAAAACCCCGTGCAATCTGTGCCATTTGACTCACAATCTGTGCCACTTCTCTGTCAATCTGCGCCACTTGCGGTACCGTTTGTGCCACTTTCCGGCCCCAAATGCGCCGCCCGGCACGCTCTCCCACTTGACCCTGCGCCCCTGATCGAAGAAACCCCGCCCATGGTGCCATTGGAAAAACTGGATCAGATCCGTAACCGTTACGGCTTTATTGAGGCGCAGCTCAACGAGGGCGCGGCCGTGGCCGATCTTGCGGCGATCTCAAAGGAATATTCAGAACTCAAGCCGGTCGTTGACCAGATTGATCAGTATTTTTCCCTTTTAAAAGAAAAGGATGAGGCCGAACGCATGCTCTCCGACCCGGAGATGCGCGACCTCGCCAAAGAGGAGCTCGAACGCATTTCCGGCGAGCTTCCCGACGCCGAACACGCCGTCCGCCTCTGCCTTTTGCCGAAGGACGCCGCCGACGAACGCTCCGCCATCCTCGAAATCCGCGCCGGAACCGGCGGCGACGAGGCCGCGCTCTTCGCTGGTGATCTCGCCCGCATGTACCAGAGACTGGCCGAAAACCAGGGCTGGAAGTGGCAGATTATGGAGGAAACTCAAAGTGTTCTGGGCGGTATCCGCGAACTAGTAGTCCAGATCAATGGCCGCGGCGTCTATGCCCGCATGAAATTCGAATCCGGCGTCCACCGAGTTCAGCGCGTCCCCGTCACCGAAAGCGGCGGCCGCATCCACACCTCCGCCGCCACCGTCGCCGTGCTGCCCGAAGCCGAGGAAGTCGACATCGACATCCCCGCCACCGACATCCGCATCGACACCATGCGGGCCTCCGGGGCCGGCGGCCAGCACGTCAACACCACCGACAGTGCGGTGCGTATCACCCACTTACCCACTGGAATCGTTGTAACTTCTTCCGAGAAGTCGCAGCATCAGAACCGCGCCAACGCCATGAACGTGCTCCGCGCGCGTCTCTATGATGCCGAGCGTCAGCGCCTCGACGACGAGCGTGCCGCCGACCGCAAGGGCCAGGTCGGCTCCGGCGACAGGTCCGAGCGCATCCGCACCTACAACTTCCCGCAGGGCAGGGTGACGGACCACCGCATCGGCCTCACGCTCTACAAACTCGACCAGATTATCCAAGGCGATCTCGACGAGATCATCGACGCCCTCATCGAGGCGGACCAGGCGAGCCAACTCGCTGAAATGGAAGGATGAATCCCCGCACCGTCCGCGATGCGCTCGTCGCCGCGACGGGCCGCCTGGCGGGTGCGGGCATTGGCGATCCCGGCCGTGACGCGCGCATTCTGACCGCCGCCGCGCTCGAAATTTCCCCCGACCGGTTGACGCTCGCCATGCCGGATCCCATATCAATCGAAACCGAAAAACGTCTCGAAACCATGATCGACCGCCGTATGCGCCACCAGCCGGTGTCGCAGATCACCGGTCGACGCGGATTTTGGGGGCGGGATTTCAGGGTCACACCCGATGTGCTCGACCCGCGCCCGGAAACCGAAACGCTCATTGCCCTGGCTCTTGATGGCCCAACGCCGGACGGGATCCTTGATCTTGGCACCGGAACCGGAGCCATCCTGTTGACTTTGTTGGCGGAATTTCCTTCGGCCCACGGGGTCGGAGCGGATGTCAGCCCCAGGGCGCTCGAGGTTGCCCGTGCAAATGCGCGCGATCTGGGCCTGGAGGACCGTGTGGATTTCGTGCAGTCCGACTGGACCGCGGAAGTCACCGGATCCTTTGACCTGATCGTCTGCAATCCGCCCTACATACCGCAGGCCGCGGTCGAAAACCTGATGCCGGACGTTCGCAACTGGGAACCGCATCTGGCCCTGACACCCGGCGAAAGCGGCCTGGAGGATTATCAGGCGATTGCGGCGCAACTGGAAGGTGTTATGAGCCCCCGCTCCAGAGCTCTTTTCGAGTTCGGCGAGGGCCAGGCCCCTGATGTTGCTTCAATATTTAAAAACGCGGGATTTGAACGGGTTGAAATACACCGGGACATGGACGAAAGGGAAAGAGTTGCTGAAATCTTGCTTAAATTCTGACAATTGACACGGGTTTTACCCTTGTCATCCCGCGAAAGCAGGTTATAGACTGCTTTTATTCCGTAGACAGAATGAAATTCATCTCGTTCGACAGTACGGTTCCAGAAAGTGCAATGACGCTTCATGCTACGGGCCCTGTCCGCGATGGACGGCCGAATTAGCAAGGCTAAGCCAAAAAAAGATGGCGGAAACTCCTTAGTATGAGACCACAAAACAAGTCGCGTTCGCGAAACAAGAACAACAACGGCAACAATCAGCGCCGTAACGCCGGAAATACGATCAACCGCGTGTTCGACAGCGCCGGTCCGGATGGCAAGGTTCGCGGAACGCCACAGCAGATTATTGATAAATATCAGGTTTTGGCCCGCGACGCGCAGCTGTCCGGTGACCGTGTGGCTGCCGAGAGTTTTCTTCAGCACTCAGAGCACTACTCCCGTCTGCTTGGGCAGGCCATGCAGCAGCAGCAGGAACAGCGCCAGGCGCAGGAAGCGCAGCGCGAGGAACAGCAGCAGCGTGAAAACCAGCGTCGCGAGGAACAGCAGCGCAACCAGAACAACGCGAAATCGAACCAGAACGATCAGCCGTCGAGGGATCCGGAAGCTATTGAAAGCACTCCGCAAACCGGCACTGAAGGTTCCGGCCTGACCATGATCGACACCTCCGACGACGCCCAGGACAGCGGTCCGGTTGAGACGCCGGAATCGAGCCGCAAACCGCGCAAGCGGACCCGCGCCTCGGCGCCTGCTCCCGAGGCGGAAGCGCCAGTTGAGGCCAATGGCAGTGCGGCTGAAACGCCCGAGGCCAACGGAACGGCCAAAAACGGTGTTGAGGCGAATGGTGCCGAGGCCGCTCCGGCCAAACCGGCCCGCAAGCCCCGTGCCAAGCGCAAGCCGAAGGCGGAACCGGTTGTTGAGGCAGCACCCGCATCCGATGCCGGTGCGACACCGCAGGCTCCTGAATAATAAAGAAATTCTGACGTCTGGAGCATTCCGCTCCGGATGATCAGGCGCGCCCTTCCGCGGCGTCCACAGCCCGCGACAGCGCACAAAACGCCTCCAGCGAAACGCGCTCGGCCCGCTCCGTCGGTTTGATCCCGGCCGCGTTCAGAATGTCCTCCACATCCGGCCTCAGGGCCTTGAGCGAGGAGCGCAGCATCTTACGGCGTTGATTAAAAGCCATGCCCACAACCCGCGACAATGTCCGGGCATCCGCCTCAAAGGGCTGTTTTTCAAGGGCTTGCAGATGCACCACCGCGCTTTTGACCTTTGGCGGCGGCGTGAACGCCTGCGGCGGCAGTTCCATGACAATCTTCGGCCGCGTCCGGAACTGAGAGAGAACCGCCAGCCGGCCATAGGCCTTGCCCCCCGGCTGCGCCACGATCCTCTGCGCGACCTCGAGCTGGAACATGAGCGTCAGACTGTCCCAGAACGGCGGCCAGACCTCCGGCGTCAGCCAGCGGACCAGCAGTTCCGTGCCGATATTGTAGGGAAGGTTGGCCGCGATGCGGATGGGCGGCGTCAGATGGGGCAGGGGGTCGATCTCAAGCGCATCCCCGTGCAGCACCGTCAAACGCCCCGGATACGCCTCCTGAACCTGCTCAAGCGCCGCCAGACACCGTTCATCCCGTTCAATTGCCACAACATTCCGCGCGCCTTCCATCAGCAGTCCGCGCGTAAGGCCCCCCGGTCCGGGTCCGATTTCCAGCACATCCGAATTGGCAATATCCCCGGCCCGCCGGGCGATTTTGGCGGTAAGGTTGAGGTCGAGCAAAAAGTTCTGTCCCAGTGATTTCCGCGCACTCAGCCCATGTTCCCGGATAACCTCGGACAGCGACGGCAGGTCCACTTCGCCGTTCCCGGTCATGCCGCCGCCCCGGCTCTGCGCTGGCCAAGCTCGAAGGCGAGGCGCAACGCGGCAATGAGGCTCGACGGGTTGGCCTGGTTTTTACCCGCCAGGGCATAGGCCGTCCCGTGGTCCGGTGACGTGCGGACCATGCCCAAACCCAGCGTGACGTTGACACCGCCGTCAAAATCCAGCGCCTTGATGGGGATCAGGGCCTGATCGTGATACATGCAGACGGCAGTGTCATAGGTCGCGCGCGCGGCCGTGTGAAACAGCGTATCCGCGGACAGCGGCCCTTTTAGATCCATGCCCTCGCCACGCAGACGGTCGAGAACCGGCGCGATCAGGTCGATCTCCTCCCGCCCCATGGTGCCGTTTTCACCCGCATGAGGGTTGAGCCCGGCCACGGCGATGCGGGGTTTCGCGATGCCAAAATCGGAAATCAGACCGGCATGGGTGGTCCAGATGGTGTTTTCGAGCAGTTCCGGCGTCAGAACCTTTGGCACGTCCACAAGCGCCTCATGGATGGTCACCGGCACGACCCGCAGGAGGGTCGAGGCCAGCATCATCACCGGCGTCTCAACACCGCAGAGATGCCCGAGAAATTCGGTATGACCGGGGAAGCCGAAGCCCGCATCCGATTTCAGAACATGTTTGCTGATCGGGTTCGTGCAAACGGCGCAGGCCTCGCCGGAATTGGTCAGGGTGACGGCGCGTTCGATGATCTCCACCACGCCGGGCGCATTGGCCGGATCGGGCGACCCGGGCACCGCTTCCCTAGGCAGGTGGTGATGCAAAACGGGCAGGCCGGTGGGGTCTCCCTCACCAATTTGGCCCAGTTCCTCAATGGGTTGAACGCGCGATCCCATCCGATCGGCGATGACGCGCATGTGGTCAACGCTGCCGATCAGGAAGAACGGCACCCGGCCTTTCAGGGCCTCCCAGGCCGCGATGGCGATTTCCCCGCCAATCCCGGACGGGTCGCCAAGTGTCAGGGCAACGGGTTTCATGGCCGCTGTATCAGGGCGTCAGCCTCAAGTTCCTGGAGGTAGCCCTCGCCATAGGCCTCGATCCGCTCGGAGAAGAGCTGCAGCCGGATGGCCTCCCGCCGGTCAAACTCCGTGACCGTCGGGTCCTCCTGGGGGCGTTCCTTCTTCACGTCAATCAGTTTGATGATGGCCAGGCCGCCGGAAATCGGAACCGGACCGGTGTTCTGGCCAGGCTCCAGCCCCTCGATGCGGGCGCGCATGGCCGGTGGCATGGAGGCGGCTGGAACCGGGTCGATGGCACCGCCGTTGCGTGCGCTGCTCGACCGGCTGAACTGGCGGGCCGCAGCCTCGAAATTTGCACCCTGGCGCAGTTCCTCGGCCAGCTGTGTCGCGAGCTCGATCGTGGCGCTTTCGCCGCGCTCCTCGTAGGGCAGGGCAATCTCACCCAGGTAGTAGACGTCCACAAGCCGGTTGCGCGCGGCGGCCAGGGCCGCGTCGACCTCCTCCTCGGTCGGCGTGGCGCGGTCGCGGAAGCGCGCGCCGATGATTTCGCGCCAGACGAGACCGGACTCGACAAAGTCGTTCATGGCCTGCCGGTCGATGCCGCGCTCGTCCAGGATGTTGAACACGTCGTCGAGTGTCATGCCGCGTGCCGCACCAAACTCCTCGACACCCGCGAGAATGGCATCCTCGGGCAGTTCCAGACCGAGGGATTCCGCCGCGTCGATCTTCAGCTGGTCCTCGGTCAACTGCGTCATGGCAAGCTCGTCCACGTCGCCCTGCGCGCCCAGTGCCTCCAGCAGCAGAATGCGCTGGTCCACATCATGCTGCGTGATGACGTTACCGTTGATCGTCAGGACGGGTGAATACGGACCGGCCGCCAAGCCACCCGACGGGCCGGCAAGAAGTATCACGGTCACGAATGCCAACCAGGCAGTACGCATTGTTGTTCCCTCTTGTAACCCTCCGGTCATCCCGGGAGGGCACAGGCCCTGGAAGGCCACTCGTTACTTCCGTCATCGCCAAGCCCTGCCAGATTCAGACTGAAGCTGATCGATGTCGAGGCCGGCACATTAGCGGATGATGTATAGCGGCGCGAGACGGAAAGGTCGAATTCGGCACATTCATTGCCGTAGGTGATCCCGGCCCCGGCCCGCAGGTTCTCCTTGGTCGCAACGTCATAGCGCCATTCACCGCTGACTTCCCAGTTGGGATGGAAGCGGTGGCTGGCCTCGAAATTGAACTCGTTGATCTCGGGCTGAAAGCCCAGAGCCTCGTTGCTGTCATCCTCGGCGAGGTAGGTATAGCCGACCTCCATGTCGGTCTTGTCGCTCTCAAGCCCGAGGGCAAACTCGTTGCGGCGCACGTCGAACTGCTTGTTGAACAAAGCACGGTTCGTGATTCGCATGCCCGTCTCGAAATCAAGCGAAACCGCACCTACGAAATCGGACCAGCGCCCCGCAAGGCCTGTACCGGTGGCAAAGCCGGTTTCCGGCTCGTCGCGAATAACGCGACCAAACGTCATGCCAAGGTGCCAGCCATCGGGGTCGTAGCGGTTGTATTTGACGCCCACGTTGGCGCGCAGACCGGTCTCAACCCGGTCGCGGCCCGGATAACGGTTTGTGGAGAACAGGTTCAGCTCGTCGAATTCCGGAAGCAGACTGTCCTCGTCGGGCAGGTTGGAGCTTCCGAGTGCGTCGGAATAGATGATCTGGGTGATCGGTTCGATCACATGCTGGGCGGCGGCGGTGGATTTCAGCAGGGGCAGGCGGAAATCGAAGGCGATCATGGGCACCACACGCCCCTTCATGCCGTCGTCAATCGTGTCGTCATTCCAGGTCTGATAGATGTCGACCTCACCTGACGCGGTCACGGATGTGAGCAGGCCGGGGCCCAAAACCCCGTCCATGCGCCAGTCGAGACCGCCGCCGCCCCGGATCATGTCGAGGCCCATGCGTCGCTGGATGCCAAGAGCGTTGGCATCGGCCGAGAACAGCCCGCCGATACCGTCGAGCCGGAAGTTGCGGTTGTACTGGAACTCCGGCAGCACGAAGGGAACGGTGCCGGTTTCCTCGTTTTCGCGCAGGCTTTGGAACCCGATTGTGCTCAGGCGGACGTAGTCGTCTTTTCGGACGCGGTAGACCTGCGCCACGCTCGTGAGGCGGTCGCTGTCGGAATAGTCGAACTGTTGCAGGAAGCTGTCATCACTTGCGAGATTGATGTCGAAATCCGACACAAACCCCTGTTGATGCGCAAAATTTCCGTTCAGATCGACCGCGCCACGAAACTCTCCGCCCATGCCGTCGCGCACGGCCAGAACACCGCCGAGGTCGATCGATCCGTTCACAAACCTGCGCCTGTATTCCGCCTCCAGAAGGGCCGCGCCCGTGGTGGTGACGAAGGGTGTCGCGGTCAGGTCCGCGGAGTCGCCGAGCACAAAGTAATAGGGCAGTTTGATGCCGGTGCCGTAGATGTCGCTGTCGCGGTAGTTTGGCTGTAGGAACCCGTTGGCGCGGTCAACGGTCGGGTCGGGTACGCTGATGCCCGGGAAATACCCCACGGGAACGCCCAGAAGCTCGAATGTCGCGTCCTCGAAATAGATGCGCTGCTTGAGTTCGTCTGCCGTGATCCGGGCGGCCCGGATCGACCAGGTTGGGGTGGGATCGGTCTCGCAGATGACACAGGAACTCGCGACCGTGTTGTGCAGGGTCGTGAAGCGGTCGTCGTTGCGCTGCAACTCGGACGAGGCGACCTGAAGGCGCCCGGAGATCAGAAGCTGCGCGCCATTGATGAGACCGTCGCCAAGATCGGGGGAGAGCACCACGCTGTCTGCCAGGAACACGCTGCCCCCGGGTTCGGTCAGGGTGACGTTGCCGCTTGCCGTTACCTCCTCGGCGGCCTCGTCGTAGCGGATGGTATCGGCGCTCAGGACCTTGCCCTGGTAGAGAACCTCAACATTGCCCGTCGCGGTCAGCTGGCCCGTGTCCTGATCGAAACTGACATTGTCGGCCACCAGGCTCACCGGTGTCGTGTCAGCCTGAACCACCGGATCGACGGGCAGCGTGAGCAGCAGGGCCGCGAGAAGGACTGAGGATCGGTTCAATGGTGGCCCCAACGGAAAACTTCATCCGTTTTTTGCATTCCCGCTACCCATCCTCAAGATGCAGAAGTAGCCCCGTCGCCAGCAGAATGGCCGCCACCTGTGGCGTCCACGCCGCGACGAACAGCGGAACCTGGCCCTGGGCCCCAAGGGTTTCGGCGAAATCCTTGAGGAAATAGAGCGAAAATCCCGCGAGGATGGCAAAGAGCATCATGACGCCGGTTTGCCCGAACCTTGACGGGCGCAGGGCGAAGGCCGAGCCGATCAGGACCATCGCGGCGAACAGCGCGGGCTTGGCCAGTTCGGTTTGCAGGTAAAGCCGGTGGCGCAGCCCGGAGAAGCCCGACTGTTCGATCTGCTGGATGAACATGCCGAGCTGCCAGAAATTGATCATCTCCGGTGGGGCGAAACTGTCGAGGATCTGCTCCTGGGTCAGATCGGTGTCGAGCCGGTAGCCGCCACGTTCCTGCGTCAGCTTAAACACCCCGTCGGGCTGAAGCTCCCATACATGGGCCGTGCGCATTTCCCAGGTGCCGTTGAGCAGCGTGGCGAAGGGCGATTCAACGCGGGCATAGATCTCCCCGTTCTCGTTGAAGCGGTGCATCCGCAGGTCCGCGAGAATGGTGCCGGAGGCGTTGGTGCGGGCCGCCTGGATCACGGTTTGACCTTCCGCATCGGACTGGCGTAGCCACAGACCGTCCTTGGAAAAGGAAAGCATGCTGGAGCTTTCGCCCCGGAAGGAATCCTCCAGCTCCTGGCTTTGGCGCATCGTGGCGGCGACGAACGGATTGACCGCCACGATGAACAGAATACCGAGGATGATGGACGCGAGTACCGGGATGCCAACGAGGCGGAGTGCGGACACGCCCGAGGCGCGCATCACCACGAGTTCGCTGCTGCGTGAAAACCGAAGGAACATCAGCATGCTCCCGAGCAGAAGCACGAGGGGGAACACCTGGTACATGGTTTCCGGCACCTGGATCAGCGTGGCCTGGAAAATCGCCCCGGCCCCGACGCCCTCATCACCGAAACGGCGCAGGTTCTCGACCAGCGCAAACAGCATCACCACCAGTGACAGCACGATGAAGACCATCAGGACCGTCTTGATGAACGCCTTCAGTAGGTATCGCCAAAGTGTCATGCCGCCACGCGCCTCCGGGAGCCGGAACCCTTTTCAAGCCACAGCATCAGGGCCGCAACGTAGATGAGCCCCAGGGCCTGGGGCAGGTACATCAGCGGCCATCGGGCCGGTTTTTCCACCACCCTCGCCTCCGCCGCGAACAGGACGACCTGGATCAGGACGCAGACAACGACCGCCACAACGACCCTTCGACCAAACCCGGAGCGCCGATAGCCGCCGGCCAGGAATGTCATCAGAGCAATCACCGGATAAATCATCGTCAAAAGCGGCAGGGAGAGTTTGTAATGCCCCTCGGAAATGTAGTCGCCAGGATCATACCGGGTGTCGAGCATTTCGGCCGTGGGGTTCAGAAGTTGCGGTACAGGGTATTCCGCCGGGCGCGGAGTGCGGTCGTTGTCCTTTTGCAGAAGTTCGCTGAGGTCGAACACGAACTGGTCGAACCGTACGGAGTTCAAGCCACCGCCCGACCCGGCGGTCAGGGCCACGCCGTCGACCATGACGAGGCGGGCCTCGTCCTCCTCGCGCAGGAAGAGGGCGCGTTCGGCGGTGTAGGTCACGGCCTGATTCTCATCCCGCCGGTCATCAAGAAAAATTCCCGCCATTTCACCGGTTTGACTGGTGTCCGCGATAAACAGGGTGAGGCCCTCAAGCGGGTGAATAAACTGCCGCTCCACAATCAGCGACGCGGCAAGGTCGGATCGGATGGCGTTGGTCCGGTCGGCGAGGGCGGTGCTGGCAATCGGAACCGCCACCATCAGCACGAGCGCCATCAGGACCGCAATCAGGCTTGAGAACATCAATACGGGCCGCAGGAGCGCGGTGGGGCCGAGGCCGGATGACATCATCACCACCAGCTCGGAATCGCTGTAGAGCCGGTTGAGCGCGTAGAGCGATGCGCCAATGGCCGAAAGGGGCAGGACAATGACAAAAACCTGGGGCAGCACGAGGCCGGAAAACTCAAGGAAGGTGCGCGCGCCCTGGCCGCTGGCCACCACCGTATCGATCAGCCGCACGGCCTGGGTCAGCCAGATCACGCCGGTGAAGATCAGGGCAAAAAATCCGAAGGCGGCCACGTGATGCCCAAGGATGTAGCGGTCGAGTTTCCTCAAGTGTCGCGCCTTTCTCCGATCATGTCTCTGCCCGTCTGGTAATGCGCCTGGAAAGCGGCTAGGCCTGACAGCCCGCATCAAGCATAGGGAGAGACCCGTGACCACGCTACCGCAAACAACTTTTGAGCAGATGGATATTGACGGGATCGCTGCCATCGAGGGCAGGGTCGTCATTTTCGTGGCCCCGGACGGGTCCATGGATGCGGGCGCCAAACGCGTCGACCGGCTGACGAAAAAGGCGGTGTCGCGGCTGGCGGGGTCGAAAAAGTTTGAGGATGCCGAGCCTGGGTCGTCGCACATGATCGGTTTCCCGGTGGGAATGGCCGCCGAGGCCGTGCAGGTTGTCAAGCTGTCCCGCAAACCAACCGCCTCCGACGCACGCAAGGCCGGGGCGGCGGTCTCGCGCGCGGGTACGGATACGGCGGTGTCCGTCATCGCGCCCACCATGGCGCGAATCGGCGATGTCGCGCTGGGCATGGTTCTGCGGGCCTATGACTTTTCCGCCTACCGCACGGGCGGGAATGACGGAGAACCTGATCCGGCCTTAACGGTTTACGTGAACGATACGGATGCGGCCAAAGCGGAATACGCTCCGCTCGAGGCGCAGGCGCAGGGTGTGATCTTCACCCGCGATCTGACCAATGAGCCCGCGAATGTTCTGACCACAACCGAGTTTGCCGAGCGTTTGGTTGGGCTGCGCGAGCTTGGCGTCGAGGTCGAGGTTCTGGAGGAACCGGAGCTTGAAAAGCTGGGGATGCGGACGCTTCTTGGCGTGGGCCAGGGATCGGAATCGCCCTCCAAGGTCGTCGTGATGCAGTGGAATGGCGGTGGCGACGAGGCTCCGTTTGCCCTCGTGGGCAAGGGCGTGGTTTTTGATACCGGTGGTATTTCCATCAAGCCGGGGCCCGGCATGGAGGAAATGACAATGGACATGGGCGGCGCGGGCGTTGTGTCCGGCGTCATGAAATCCATCGCCACACGCAAGGCAAAGGCCAATGTCGTTGCACTGGTCGGCCTCGTTGAGAACATGCCGGATGGCAAGGCGCAGCGTCCCGGTGACGTGGTCAAAACCATGAAGGGCGACACTGTCGAGATCATCAACACCGACGCCGAGGGGCGGCTCGTTCTGGCGGATGTGCTGTGGTACACGCAGGAACGGTTTAAACCGTCCGCGATGGTTGATCTGGCGACACTGACCGGCGCGGTGATTATCGCGCTGGGCCATGAGAATGCCGGAACTTTTTCCAATGATGACAGCTTTGTGGGCGACTTTCTCAAAGCAGCAAAGGAAGAGGATGAGGGCGCATGGCGCCTGCCGCTCAGCCCCGACTATGACCGTCTGCTGAAGAACCGGATTGCCGACATGTCGAATATCGGCGGGCGTCCGGCCGGGTCCATCACAGCGGCGCAGTTCCTGCAGCGGTTCGTGAAAGAGGGCACGCCCTGGATCCATCTGGATATCGCGGGTGTGGCCTATGTGGCGAAGGGTACGACCCTTTCCAACAAGGGGGCCACGGGCTGGGGCGTGCGTGCGCTGGACCGGCTTATCCGGGATCGCTTCGAGGTCTGATTGCGAACATGGCTGAGGTTCTGTTCTATCACCTGACATCCTCGCCACTTGAGCGGAACCTGCCGGGGCTGCTCGAGAAATGTCTGGAACGGAACCTGCGCGTGGTCGTGCGTATGGGGCGGGACGACCGGGTTGAGCCGATCGACACGCTGTTGTGGAGTTACCGTGCGGATGCGTTTTTGCCGCACGGGACCAACGCCATGGGCCATGCAGCACTCCAGCCGATTTACCTGACCAGCGGGCCCGAAAACCCGAACCGGGCGGATGTGCTCATGCTGGTTGAGGGCGCGCGGGTCGATGCGGAGGAGGCGGGCAAATTTACCAGAACCTGCCTGATGTTCGACGGCAATGATCCTGAGACCCTGAACGCCGCGCGGGCGGACTGGAAAGCGGTTGTGGCGGCGAAAATACCGGCCAAGTACTGGGCGCAGGATGGCGGGCGCTGGGTTCAGAAACTGAGCACCTGACCCCTTGGTCAGCGGTGCAGGATCATCCTGTCGCCCGCTATTTCCAGCTTTGAGAAGCGGTTGAGATAGCTCATGCCCAGCAGGCTGTCATCCAGCCTGCCGCCATTTACGTGGGCTCTCACATTGGTGTCCGAAAATGGGCCGAACTCGATGGTTTCCAGGCGCACGGGTGCCGTCTCGACCACACCGTTTGCGGTGCTGGCCCGGCCTGAGAAGACAAGCGTGTCGGGGTCTATTCCAATGCGTTCCGCGTCCTCGAGGCTCAGAACGATGCCGGTGGCCCCGGTATCCACAATGAACGGGATGCCGACGCCGTTGACATCGACCGTCGCGCGGAAATGACGGCCCGGACCACGGCTCAGCGTTATGCTGTCCATGTCGCTCCAGGTGGCCGATCCGGGCATCAGTTCACGTTTGAGTGTGTCGCGAAATCCGTAGGCAATCACCAGCATTCCGATGATCAGGGCCCAGAGTGCAAGGTCGCGGACGGATTTGGAGAGTTTCTGCCGCATGCCGGAAAACGCCCAGACGACAAAAACCAGCAGAAGGCAAAGGTAGATTAGACGCGGAAGGTTTTCCTGAATGTCCAATTGTTTATCCGGCTCTCCTAAAGCACACCCAGATCCGTGAGTCCGTTGAGGACGAACTGCACCGACATGGCGGCAAGCACCATACCCAGTAGTCTGGTTACCACAACAATGCCGGTGTGACCCAGTAACTTTTCGATGGTGCCGCCGAGCCGGAAGAAAACATACGTGACCAGAAGCACCGCAGCCATGGTCAGCATGACGCCGACCTGTCCGGCAATGTTGCCGGTGTTCTGACTGTTGAGGAGGATCATGGTGGCAAGCGCGCCAGGACCCGCGACCAGCGGCATGGCGAGAGGAAACACCGACGGATCGGGAAGGGCCTCCTCACTGCGTTTCTCGCGCCGTTCGCTGCGTTTTTCAAACAGCATGTCGACGGATATCAGGAACAGCAGCATGCCGCCGGAAATGCGGAAGGCGGGAATGCCAATACCGATGGCGTCCAGCAGTTTTTCCCCAACGATCCCGAACAGGGCGAGAAGGAAGAAGCTGATGCCAATCGCGCGGAGCGCCACGCTGCCGCGGCTTTTGGCGTCCATACCGCGGGTCAGAGAGACAAAAAGCGGTGCCAGACCGATGGGGTCAATAATGACGAAGAGCGTGACGAACGTCGTCAGAAGTGTCTCAATCGTCATTAGGCCCGTCCCTGCGCCTGCTCCAGTTTTTCCAGTGCGGCCATCCAGAGCTCTTCGGCGCGTTCAAGCCCGTCGAGAACCTCGGCCCGCTTCTTCTGAAGCGTTTCGATCTTCTGCGTGTCACCGCTGCCATAGATCATCGGGTTCGACAACCGCGAGTCAATGGCGTCGCGCATTTCCTCGAGTTTCTGAACCCGGTCCTCGCACTTCGAAATCTCAGCCTTGATTGCGGATGTGTCCACCTTAGGGGCGGTGGGTTTCTTCGCTTTGGGTTTTGATTTTTTCTCGCTGGAGCCGCCCCGCTCGCTGAGGAGCAGGCGCCGGTAGGCCTCCATATCCTCGGCATAGGGCTTCACCGCGCCGTCGCGCACCAGCCAGAGGCGTTCCGCCACCAGTTCCACCAGGTGAGGGTCGTGACTGACGAGAATGACGGCGCCGCCATATTCTGTGAGCGCCTGTACCAGGGCCTCGCGGCTCTCGATGTCGAGGTGGTTGGTCGGCTCGTCAAGGATGATCATGTGCGGTGCGTCGAGCGTTGCGATCAGCAGGCTCAGGCGGGCCTTCTGGCCACCGGACAGACGCCGCACCTCGGTTGTAGCCGTATCCGGTCCAAGTCCGCCCGAGGCCAGACGCGCGCGCAGCTTTGCCGGCGTTTCCGTCGGGCGCAGGCGGGTGAGGTGCTGCAGCGGAGTCTCGTTCAGGTGCAGTTCGTCGACCTGATGCTGTGCGAAATACCCGACACGAAGTTTCGACGAGGCGATTTTTCTACCGTCTATTGTGTCTAGACGGTCGGCCAGCAGTTTTGACAGGGTCGATTTGCCCTGACCATTGGCCCCGAGCAGGGCGATCCGGTCGTCCTGGTCGATCCGCAGCTCAAGGTTTTTCAGTACCGGATTGCCGTCATAACCGACGCTCGCGTCCTCAAGCCGGATGATGGGCGGGGACAGTTCCTCGGGCGTCGGAAAGTTGAACGCGGCGACCTGGTTTTCCACCACGCCGGCAATGGGTTTCATACGTTCGAGCGCCTTCAGACGGCTCTGTGCCTGCCGGGCTTTTGAAGCCTTGGCGCGGAAGCGGTCCACAAAGGACTGCATGTGTTCGCGCGCGGCGTCCTGTTTCTTCTTCGCTGCCGCCTGCTGTTCCAGCCGGGCGCGGCGGGTGTTGTCGAACGTGTCGTAATTGCCCTGGTAGAGCGTCAGCTTCTGGTCATGCAGATGCAGAATCGCGCCGACCGACCGGTTGAGCAGGTCCTTGTCATGGCTGATGACCAGAACCGTGTGCGGATACCGGGCCAGGAACTGTTCCAGCCAGATTGTGCCTTCAAGGTCGAGGTAGTTCGTGGGCTCGTCGAGCAACAAAACATCGGGGCGGGAAAACAGAACCGCCGCCAGGGCCACACGCATCCGCCAGCCGCCGGAAAATTCTGAACAGGCCCGCGCCTGGGCCTCTGCGTCGAACCCAAGACCGCGCAGGATGGTGGCCGCACGGGCCTCCGCTGAATGGGCATCAATGTCGGCAAGCCGCGTCTGGATGTCCGCGATCTCCATGGGATCGGTGGCGTTTTCCGCCCGCTTCATGAGGTCGGCGCGCTCGGTGTCGGCGGCAAGAACGGTGTCTAGAAGGCTGTCCTCCGTTGCCGGCGCCTCCTGCGCCACGCCGCCGATACGGGCGCGGGCGGGAACATCGATTTCGCCTGTGTCGAGTGCGAATTCTCCACGGATCAGACGGAACAGGGTTGTCTTGCCCGTCCCGTTGCGACCGACAAAACCAACCTTGTGTCCTGCGGGTATAACCGCGGAACAGTCATCAAAGAGTCGTTTGCCCTCGAGCGTAAAGCCGATGTTCTTGAATGCCAGCATGGCGCACGTGTGGCGAAGGGCCGACAGCTTGTCAACCAATGGTGCGACGGGGGCAGTTTTCGCTTTAATGGCCGGCGTCGTCGTGTTACCGGGCCGCATAAAAATGCAAGGACGAAGACCAGATGGCCATTCAGAGAACTTTCTCAATCATCAAACCTGATGCAACCCGCCGTAACCTGACAGGTGCCATAAACGCCAAACTGGAAGCAGCAGGCCTTCGCATCGTCGCGCAGAAGCGTATTCACCTGAGCCTCGCACAGGCACAGGAATTCTACGGTGTTCACAAGGAACGTCCGTTCTTTGGCGAACTGACCGAATTCATGTCCTCCGCTCCCATCGTGGCACAGGTCCTCGAAGGCGAGGATGCTATTGCGAAAAACCGTGAGGTTATGGGTGCAACCAACCCGGCAGAAGCCGAGGAAGGTACCATCCGCAAGGAATTCGCGCTGTCCATCGGCGAGAACTCCGTTCACGGATCCGACGCTCCGGAAACCGCAGCCGTCGAAATCGCATACTTCTTCTCCGGCCTCGAATTGGTCGGCTGATACCGGTTCAATACCGGATGAATAAAAGGGCCGCTTCCCCGATGGGGAGGCGGCTTTTTTCGTTTCAGGAGGTCAGGGATACCGGGGTGCGGTCGCCAATGGCGAACCTGCGGAAAACTGCTGGATAGAGCCGGTGTTCCATGGGCAGGAGCCGCGCTGCGAGCGCGTCCGGCGTGTCGTCCTGGCGCACCGGTATCACGGCCTGGCCCAGGATGGGGCCGGCGTCGAGGTCGGAGATCACCTCATGGACCGTGCAGCCGTGGATGGCCATGCCGGCCTCCAGCGCGCGGGCGTGGGTGTGCAGGCCTGGGAAAAGCGGCAGGATTGAGGGGTGAATGTTCAGCATTCGACCGGCCCAGCGGTCGATGAACTCGGCAGTCAGAATGCGCATGAAACCGGCCAGGCAGACCAGATCGGTTTCCGCGGCCTCCAGGGCGCGTGTCACCTCGGCCTCAAATGCGGGGCGGTCGCCCTTGAAGTTGCGGTGATCCACGACGGCGGTGGCAATACCCATTTCCTCAGCGCGTGCGAGACCACCCGCGTCGGGCCTGTTGGACAAAACGAGGCAGGGTCGGGCGGGGTGGTCGGGGTCGACCATGTCCCGGGCCAGCGCAACCATGTTGGAGCCGCCGCCCGAGATGAGGATCGCCGTGCGCCTGCGGGTCACAGAACGCCCTTGTAACTGACGCCCTCACCCGCGACGAGGCTGCCGATGCGGATCGCGGTCTCCCCGGATTTCTCGAAACTGTCGATGATTGCGTCGGCACGGTCGGCTGATACCACGGCGATCAGACCCATGCCGCAGTTGAACGTTTTGAGCATTTCCGTGTCGGCGATGGCGCCGGTCTCACGCAGCCACTGGAAGACCGGCGGAAGGGTCCAGGTGTCGAGGTCCACCTCGGCCCCAAGGCCGTCAGGAAGGGCGCGTGGCAGGTTCTCGGTGATGCCGCCACCGGTGATATGTGCCAGACCGCGCAGGCCACCAGCCCGCAGCGCGGCTAGGGCGGGAAGGGCATATATCCGTGTGGGTTCCAGAAGCGCCTCGGCCAGCTTGCGGCTGCCGAACGGGGAGAGATCATTCCAGTCAAGGCCGGAGACCTCCACAACCTTGCGCACGAGGCTGTACCCGTTGGAGTGAACGCCGGTGGAGGCAACACCGATCAGCACGTCACCCTCGGACATCTCGAGGGGCAGCTGACCGCCGCGTTCCATCGCGCCGACGGCAAACCCCGCCAGATCAAAATCCGCGCCGGAATAGAGACCGGGCATTTCCGCGGTCTCGCCTCCGATCAGGGCCGCGCCTGCCTGGCTGCAGCCCTCACCGATGCCGGAAATGATGCGCGACGCGGTATCCACGTCGAGTTTTCCGGTGGCAAAGTAGTCGAGGAAAAACAGCGGCTCGGCCCCCTGGCAGACCAGATCGTTGACGCACATGGCCACGAGGTCGATGCCGACCGTGGAGACATTGCCGGTTTCTATGGCGATCTTGAGCTTCGTGCCCACGCCATCCGTGGCCGAGACGAGGACCGGGTCACTGTAACCGGCCGCCTTGAGGTCAAACATGGCGCCAAACCCGCCGAGCCCGTCCATCACGCCGGAGCGTTTGGTTGCCGCGGCCACCGGTTTGATCCGATCGACCAGCGCATTGCCCGCATCAATGTCCACGCCCGCGTCGGCGTAGGTCAGTCCCGATTTCTGATTGCTCACGGATTCCCCGCATTTCCTGTCTGATTTGCGCTCCCATACCGTACCGGGACGCATAAGGGAACACGCTCTTGACCGCTGGCTCGCGCTTCATTAGCACAGCATCCGGCGGGCCTGTAGCTCAATTGGTTAGAGCAGAGCGCTCATAACGCTTTGGTTGGGGGTTCAAGTCCCTCCGGGCCTACCAGCCGCCCACTTCCCTTCCAGGACATGCACTGAATTTCGCCAGGCGCCAAATTGTGCTGTTTTTGTGTCCGAAAACAAAACACCCGAACTGGACGGTGCGTGTCCAATTCGGGTGTTCAAACTCAAATGTCCCGTTTCCGGAACCAAACTTGGTACCACCAATCCGTCAGCTGACGTTGCCCTATACAAGCATTGCTGCATCGCAATATCAACAGTGAATTTGTAAAAAGTTGGAAGCGTCTTCCGCATTTTGGCAGGGTGACGTGTATCAGGAAACTTCGTGAACGCCTTATTTTTAAGCGTCAAAATTTTCAAGCGTGGCGTTTCCGTAAGGTTTTCACATGGTTAACGCAGTGTAAATTTAAGGCTGTTGTGCGTTGCCGGTGGCGACCCATCCCGCGCTGCAATATTGTTTCAAGCGCGTGAGTAACGGGGACGTGAAAGGGCGGTGCCTGTTTTTGGCGCAATGAGACGGGATTTGCACGGTTCATATGACTACAGGGCGGTTTGTCCAGCCCGGTCACCGGAGTTTCGTGTGCCAGAAAAGGGCAGACTGCCGCTCCCGCGCCGTTTCGGCACGGAATGCGGTCGACTCCAGGCAGCAGTGATTCACGGCATCCCGGTCAGCCGGATGCCGTGACGGCCGTTTTACCAGGAGTTGAAGGCGAGGTATTTGCCGGACATTTCGACCTTCACCCGGTCGCCCTTCTCGCTGGGGATGCGGCTGACCTCCATGTCAAAATCGATGGCGGACATGATGCCGTCGCCGAATTTTTCGTGGATCAGCGCCTTCAGGGTCGGGCCATAGACGCCCACGATCTCGTAGAAGCGGTAGATGCAGGGATCGGTCGGCACGGCCTGATCCCAAACCTTGGTCGGGCTTTCCTCCAGTACCGCGATGGCGCTTTCGGGCAGGTCCAGCAGTTTGACGAGGGCTGTGGCCTTCTCCGTGGGCATGGCGTTCATGCCCATTGCGGCGGAATGGGTCCAGACCGGGGACATGCCGATTTCCGCGGCAATGGCCTCCCAGGTGAGCCCGGCCTTCTTTTTGGCGCCGATTATGAGGGCCGTGACGTCCTCCCGGGTGAGCATTTCGGTCGGTGAAAAGTTCTTCATGTGTTGTACTCCTTTTTGATTTCAGCCGCCCAGGCGGACGGCGAGGGTGATGCAGATCAGGGCCAGAATGAGGGAAACGCCCTGCCAGAACCGGACCGGGTTCCGTTCGGCGAGCGGCACATGCCGTCCCGCCTTCCAGGTTGCTCCGGGCTGTTTGAGGTCGGCCAGGAACTCCGAGAGGGCGTCATAGCGCTGCAGGGGATCGGGATGAGTGGCACGTTTCAGGGCTGCGTCCATCCACACGGGAACGGGGCTGTCGTCATCGCGGGCGGGACGGTAGCTCAGGCGCATCTGGTCCCGGCGCGAGCGGATGCGGGAGACGTCCGGGCCGTAGGGCAGGCGGCCGGTCAGCATCTCGTAGGCCATGACGCCAAGCGAAAACTGGTCGGAGCGCCAACTTACCACGTCGCCTGAAAAATACTCCGGGGCCGTGTACTGGTAGGTGCCCGGCTGGGGAGGCAGCGTTCCGGGTGCGGCCTCCTCAATGCCTGCGACCGAGGTTGAGCCCAGGTCGATGATTTTGACCGTCCCGTCGTGGTCGATCATGACGTTCTCAGGGCGCAAATCCTGGTGGATCATTTCGCGCCGATGCAGCGCGCGCAGCCCGGCGACGGTCTGCTCAATGATGTCCCGGACCGTATTGAGATCCGGGTCCGGGTCCGGGTGATCCGCCATCCATTGCCGCAGGGTCACGCCGTCGACGTATTCCGTTGCCACATATAGGCTGCTGCGGGTCGCGGAGGACGGTGGTGCAGCCCGCAGGACATGAGGTGAGGTGATCCGTCGGGCGATCCATTCTTCGAGCGCGAAACGCCTGAGATAGCCCGGGTCGGCGCCTGTATCTGAAGCCGGTATTTTGAGGACCACGCGCTCGCCCGTGGGACCGGACGCAAGAAACACATGACTTCGTGCGGTCGACTGCATGGGGCGGAGAATGCGGTAGCCATCGAGCATGTCGCCATCCGCCGGCAAGGGCGGGATGGGCAGGCTGGCCACTTCCGGGGTGATGGTGGTATCCGGATCGGGTACCGCGTCAATGCGCAGGACCTGAACGGTGAGGTTGTCATCGCTGCCGGCTGCGAGCGCGGTATCGGCAATGCGTCGGGCGGCTTCGTCGAGGTCCGTGTCCTGCAATAATTCGCGCAGGGTGCGGGCGTCGACGTGTTCATGGACGCCATCCGTGGTGAGCAGGTAAAACTCGCCCAGGTGCAGGGGAAAGGAATGGTAATCTATCTCGACCCGCTCCTCCATGCCGAGGGCGCGACCAAGATAGCTTTCCTCCACCGAGACGGTGATCCTGTGATCTTTTGTCAGGGGCTCGACACCCGCGTCCGAGATCCGGGTGATGCGGCTGTCGCCGACGTGAAGGATGTGGCCGCTGCGACCCTTCAGGATGAGTGCCGACAGGGTGCAGACCCGGCCCGTGTTCAGATCCGTGCCGTTGCCGTGCCGATGGAGCCAGGCGTTGGCGGCGGAAATCACCCGTGACGCGGCGGTTTTTACCGTCCAGCTCTCAGGGGTGGCGTAATAGTCCGTCAGCAGGCTTTTGACAGCTGTTTCAGCGGCTTCGGCACTGACGGGGCTCGTGGATATTCCATCGGCTACCGCTGCGGTGATGCCTTTGTGCGTGAGTGCCGGGCCGGTTGGGATGACCGCTCCGTGGAAATCCTGGTTTTGTGGTTTGCGGCCGGCGGAGGAATACTGCCCAAGCGACACACGCAGCGTATCCGTGTGGTACGTATCCTTTGGCATGGTGATCCCCCGTTGGCCCGGTGCAGGCGAACAGCCCCATTGTGTCGGGGCCGTTGCATGGGCGGTGTTATTCTGCGGGAATTGAGGTCGCGTCGTCGTTCCGGGCGACCGCCGCGTTGCGCTTGGGCGACTCGCGGAAGTGGGTCATGTAGAGCATGCCGCCCACGAAGGTCAGGCCACCGACGAGGTTGCCAAGCACCACCGGAATTTCGTTATAGGCGAAGTAGTCGAACCAGGTGAATTCGCCGCCCAGCATGATGCCGCTCGGGAACAGGAACATGTTCACGATGGAGTGCTCAAAGCCGAGGTAGAAGAACACGAGGATTGGCATCCACATCGCCATGATTTTGCCGGAAACGCTGGTGGACATCATCGCGGCGACAACGCCGGTGGACACCATCCAGTTGCAGAGAACGGCACGCACAAAGACGGTCAGAAGCCCCGCGCCACCGGCGGCGGCATAGCCAAGCGTCCGGGCCTCACCAATCGTGCCGATCCGCTGACCAACCTCGTTTGGTTCCTGGCTGAAACCGGTTGTGAACACGACGGCCATCATCACGGCGGTTGTCATGGCTCCGGCGAAGTTGCCGCAGAACACAAGGCCCCAGTTGCGGAACACGCCTTTCCACGTGCAGCCCGGCCGACCGGCAATGACGGCCAAAGGGGCGAGAGTGAACACACCGGTCAACAGGTCAAAGCCCAACAGGTACAGGGTGCAAAACCCTACGGGGAAGAGCAGCGATGCCACAAGAAAATTGCCGGTGTTGACCGCGATGGTCACGGCGAATGCGGCAGCAAGGGCCAGGATCGCACCGGCCATGTAGGAGCGGATAAGTGTATCCTTCGTGGCCATGAAGATTTTGGATTCTCCGGCATCGACCATTTTGGCCGCGAATTCCTTTGGTTGGACGTAAGACATGAGGTCTCCTTTCAGCGGGGGACGGAATTTGGGAAATGAGATTTCGTTGCAATCAACGGTTGAGGGGTAACGCACCGCCAGGTCGGCGGGCCGTGGCTGTTTGGGGAAAGTGGCATTGCATTCTCCGGCTTCCTGAACTGCGGATCCGAAGGCCGGAGCCACGACGAATTTCGGTTCGGGAAAACGGGAGCCAGTGGAGCGCCGCAATCCCCATCCCTGACTGATGTCAGAGCGAAATGCAGCGCCATTGCCGCGTGCCACATGGGCACAGAAGGTAGGAAAGCCGCACCGTTGCGGCGGGAGGTGAAACTGCTGTCACCTGTAGTTGTTTACTTGGTTAGGATGCAGGCGCAGGAGTAGCAAGAATTTTTCAGAATTTTCGGAGACGCAACGCGCCTGTTGTTGCTGCTGTGCAAAAATTGAGCCAAATTTACTTCGAATGGTCCAAATTTTGTCACCTGACGGAGCGCAGGTCGATCACTTCAGTCGTCACCAGGCGGTCCATCGGGACGGGTGAGAACGAATGCAGCGGCCCCTGACAGGCAGACGGCCTGAATGAGAAGCACCATTGGTTTGACCGCCATCGCGACGCTCAGCGCGAAAGCCGCGGCCATCATCGTGACCGCAATGATTTTGTAGCGTCTGGCGATGGCACCGTGGCTGCGCCAGTCGGCGATCATGGGGCCGAACAAACGGTGATTGTCGAGATAGGCGGCGAAACCCGGTGCGGATCGGCTGAAGGCAAACGCGGCGAGAATGACAAAGGGCGTTGTTGGCAGAACGGGCAGGGCGATGCCAATTGTTCCAAGCGCAAGGGACACCAGACCGACCAGAAACCAGAAGGCTCTCATCGGAGCACGCGCCAGGGACCGGCCGAATTTTTTCAGTGCCGACATGATGTGATTTTTTTCCAGCGGACCCGGCCAGTTAAACCAGTGGTTGACGTGTGGCAAGGGCAGGTTGACCAGGGGTAAAGGTTGCGGTTTTCATGCCATGGCTTTATTGCAGAGCACCATGCACCACGACATAGAGAGGAAAGCGATGACCGTAATCCGTGAAGTGACCGGCGACGATCTGCTGGGCATGATGGAGGTCAGGCTTTCAGTTGAGGAAAATCATCTTTCACCCGAGCAGCTTGAGAACGACTACGGCGTAACGGTCGAGACGTTGTCCGAAGGTTTGCGGCAGGGATTGCGCGGCTGGCTTGCGGAGGTGGATGGAAAGGCCGTGGCATTTTGCATCGGGGACGGAAAGACCGGTGAGATGCAGGTGGTGGCGGTTCGCCCTGAATACGAGGATCAGGGTCTCGGGCGGGCGGTGCTTGATCCGCTCTGCGAATGGTTGTTTGCCCAGGGCCATTCTCATCTCTGGCTGCTGGCCAATCCAGATCCTGGCATCCGTGCCAGCGGGTTCTATGAACGGCTCGGCTGGAAGGAAACGGGTGAGCGTCGCGGCCCCGACATTGTCATGACGCTGGACCGCACGGATCAGATGGCCTGAGCCTGCCTCGTGTCAATTGTCGCGGGCGGTTTTATGACTGGTGCTCACGCAGTAATCGGCAGCTTCAGAGTAAAACTGAAAGGCGGGTGGCAGCGACGTGGCATTGCGACTGAATGTCCCATGCGGCGGGACGTAAAATAGGCGAACGCCGCTACTCCGCGATTTCCAGTGCCGAGCTACGCGATCCTCCCGGATCCGCTCGGGCCGCCTGAAATGGCATTCTTGAAGATCTCAAGCACAATCTTTGGAAGCTCGCCTGGATCGAATGGCTTCCCGATCACGTTGTCAGCACCAAGCTTGCGGTAAACCTCGACTTCGTCTGGCTGAATGCGCGCGGTCATGAAGGCAATGGGTTTTCCCTCGGCGTTGGGCAGTTTGCGGATCTCCTCGAACGCCAGAAGACCATCCATTCCCGGCATCATCACGTCGAGAATAATCATGTCAGGCTGGAAGCGTTCAACGGCCGCGATCGCGGTTTCGCCGTCATCGCAGGTCTCGACCTTGAAGTCGCCAAATGTCTCCAGGGAGTATTTGACCACCTTCTGAAGAATTTCCTCGTCTTCGGCATAAAGGATTTTGATCGGTTCAAATGTCATGGGATATCTCAATCCGTTTTGCTTCGTTTGCTGTGGCGGGTGGTGCGAAGAAGGTGTTTGATTTCGGTCACGAGTTGATTGTTGTCGACGCGGGATTTCATCAGGCTCGATGCGACGAGTTTTTGGATGTCATGTGGTGGCATTTCGATGGAGAAGATCATCACGTCCGGCGCGTTGGGCAGGTCATTGAGGTCCTCGATCAGGGCGGTGCCCAGACCGTCTGGAATAAACTGGTCCAACAGAACAAGATCGAAGGTTTCCGTTTTAAGGAGTTCGCGGGCCTCCCTGAGCGTGCCGGCCGCTGAAACTTCCGCCATGCCATCCAGCAGTTCCCGGAGGAGCCTTTGGTGATCGGGCTCGTCCTCGACCTGCAGAATTCTGGCGGGCCGGTTCAGATCGAATGAGGTGACGCTATCGATTGCGTCGATGATCATTTGGGTAGTGAGCGGTTTTTCGATACAGCACAGTGTCAGGTTCTCAAATTCGCTGGATGTTTCCGTTGCCGTCCGACCGGTCGCACGAACGGCTATGACAGGTGCCTGGTTTTCGCGGGGCAGGGAAGCCATGTGTTCGGTCAGTTGCCGCCCAAGGCCGTCACTCGTGGTCCAGTCCACAAATACCGCGTCGTGTTCCGATTGGTTCAGCAATTCGCGCGCGGCCTCTGCCGTGTAGGCAAGTGTGACGTCAAACCCCGCGTCCGTCAGCGTCCGATCCAAGAAAGTGGCAATGTCTCCGTCGCCCTCGCAGAGCAGCAGGCTCCCGCGCGACACTGAAGTGTCGATGATCTTTCTGACCGGAGTCGCATCAGTTGCGATCAGCGAGATGAAAAAGGTCGTTCCACTGGCGCCGGTGTCGAAACTGATCGAACCCTTGTGCGTGTCGACAATGGCTTTGGTGATAGCGAGGCCAAGGCCGGATCCGCCAGCTGTACGGTTGGTTGCGCCTTCGGCCTGGGTGAAGCGCTCAAACAGGCTGTCATGAAATCCCGCGGGAATTCCTGGGCCCTGATCGCGGACCTCAATGCACCAGTGCCTGTCCCTGCGGCAGACCGCCACGGTCACCGGCGATCCTGGGTTTGAGAATTTCACTGCGTTGGAAACAAGGTTGGTGACAACCTGAACGAGGCGGCCATGATCCGCGAAGGTGATGGCCGGCACCTCGGGGAATTCGGTGTGGAGGGCAATCTCCTTTGGTTCGGCCATGCCCCGGCATTCGGAAACTGCGGTACTGATGACGTCGCGAAGGTCGATGGAGTCGAAATCGAACCGCATCCGGCCGGATTCCATTTTTTCGATATCGAGAATGTCGTTGATCAGTGAAATCAGGCGTGTGCAGTTGGAGTAGGACGCGTTCAGAAACTCCTGACCCATATCGTTGAGAGTGCCAAGGGTCCCCGACTGCAGGAGGCCAAGCGATCCCTTTATCGCCGCGAGGGGGGTGCGAAGTTCGTGGCTTACCGTCGCCACGAATTCCGATTTAAGCCGCGCCATGCCGCGCCGTTCAGAGACATCCTTGATGAACACGATGTGTTTTGTGTGCTGATCACGGAAGGTCCGCGACACGGTCAGTTCGATATCGAAGGTCGAACCGTCTTGGCGCCGACCGGTCAGATCGGGGTGTTTCCCGGTCTTCAGGCTTTCTTCGGGTGAGATGTCGATGGCCCGCAGGTATTCGTCCTGCAACTCATTTCGCAACAGGGGCACGAGCATGCACATGTCCTTGCCGATGAGGCTTTCGGTGTCATAGCCGAACATCTTCTTTGCGGCCCGGTTCGCTGTTTCGATGTTTCCATCGCTGTCCAACAGAAGAATCGCGTCCTCGGTGCCGTTGAGAATGGTTTCCAGACGTTCGAGGTTCTCACTGATTGCAACCTCGCGGTCGTGAAGGGCCGTGACGGTTTTCGAGAATGCGTTTGAAAGGTTCTGAACGGTTTCGTTGTTGGTCTGTGGCCACACGATCCGCCCGGGTGAGGTCCCGTCAAGAATTGTGCGGGAGGCAGCTTCCAGCCTGGTGATGGGATCGGTAAACCGCCAGGACGCGTGGAAAAACAGCACGGCCGAGACAAAACAGAATGCGAGCGCAATGACCACGATGCGTTTGCGGACATCCATAATGCCGGCGTTGAGTATATCGTTGGGAATCGTCAGTGCTGCGATATAGGCACGGGGCGTTTTGGTATTCGATGACCGCAGGTGCCGGGCGTGAACGACATATTTGTTGTCGCGGCCAGAGGTCAGAACGCCGGAGAAATCGACGGATTCCGGGTTTTCAACCAGTCTTTTCAGGTCCGGGTACAGGTCCTGAAGCCGCACGGCGTCCCCGACCAGGTGGGAAAAGCGCAGTTTCGGGTCGTGGTGCAGCAGGATGTTGCCATTGTAATCGGCGACGATCAGATCCGCACTCGGCGGAACGGCAGACCGAATGGCCTGAAGCAGATATTCGCCGTCAAGGTTGATCACCATTATCCCAAACAGTTTGCCGTCCGGGGAATGGATCGGCGTGGCGACTCGGAGCACCGGAACCCAGGGCTCGACAATGGCGCCATGTTCCATATTCAGCTCGATCGAGCTGGAATAAATCTCGCCTTTACCGAGCGCGATGGTCTGTTGAAAATACGGACGGTGGGCTTTGCGTTGCAGATCGGTTTCTTCAACGATTGTGACTTCTTCGCCCTGACGATCCACGCGAACGATTTCACGTCCGCTGTCTTCCAGCCCGATGAGGCGGATCTGCAGAATATACGAGTTCAGCGCCACCATACGGCTGAAGAGGTTTTCCAGCCTTTCGGTCCATTGCTGCTCGGTCGAAAGGCCCTGCGGGTCCGTTCCGCCATTGGCGCGGGCGCGGATCAACCCCTGGATGGGACGAGTCTCTGCGATAAAGAGAAGGCGACGCTTGGCTTCGTCGATCTCCTGGCGCGCCTGGAGAACGCCAATGTCAAGGTAATTGGCGAAAGACTTCAACTCGCGTTCTTGTGTCTTGGCAACTGTGGCCTTGAAAAAGATTCCGCCGACGGCACCGGCTGTCACCAGCAATAGCAACAGGCCAATCAGCGTGATCCGAATGGTATCACGTAACATAAATAACTCTTTGATGGAAAATGGGCCTGACCGTGCTCAGTCGCAACGGGGCCATAATTGCGGTACGCTTACAGTACAGATGTTTCGGCTAAAAATTTATTAAGATGCTGAACAGCGGCAGAAAAGCCCCGGCGGCAGGGCTTGTTAACGCTCCACTGCGCAACGGCGGTTGCACGCTTCGGATTAATCCAGCCTGCATAATGGTGTTCGATGACCGAAAAATTGGTCTGGTTTACAGGCGGTCCAAAACCTGACCGGCAATACGCGCGGTATCCGACCAGGTTGGGAGACTGGCACCCCGCGTCGCCGCTGCGTCAGCCATACGTGTGTTCAGATCAGTATCCGTCAGCAGTTGCTCCAGAGCCAAGGCGAACCGTTCGGAATCGTCTATTGGCACGAGAAGTCCCGCATCCTTCGGAACGGTGTCCGGTACGGCACCGGTGGAGCAGGACACGATTGGCAGCCCCCAGCTCAGCGCCTCATCGAACACCATGCCGTACCCCTCATACCGTGTCGCCAGAGCGAACACCGAAGCCTGTCGGTATAATGTCTGAAGATCTTCGCCGGAGACCTTTCCGGCAAGTCGGACCCTGTCTCCAATACCGAGATCCCGGATCAATTGACGCAATTCGTCCTCATATCCCGGATGATGCGCTCCGCCCGCGATCACGGCGCTCCAATTCAATTGCTTTATGCGGGACAGCACCCGCAGGAATGTGTCGTGGCCCTTGCGCGGATGCAAAATGCCTACTGAGAGGATCAGATGAGGGGAGACCGGATCGCGCCTGCGCGTAAGCTTTTCCGTTCCCGGCGGCGCGATGGTTATGCGCTCCGCCTGCACCGAATAGTCGGACTCAAGAATCCGGGCGGTGTGTGGGCTGGGAACCAAAACATGGGTAGCGAGGGCGAGGTTGTCCCGCTCCGTACGAAACAGATGTTCGCGCTGGTCCGCATCGAGACCGGTCTCAAGGGCCAAAGGGTGGTGGATCATCGCGACGATCGGTGCTTTGGTTTTCGCCAGCCCATCCGTAGCAATCGACCCATAAACCAGACCATCGAGAATTAAGGGACGCTTGGGATTAATTGCGGCGAGCTGTTCAATTGCCTGGGACGTATGAGCAGCGCTTGGGTTCGGAAACGTGTCACCCAGTTGAAGGTGCTGCACGTCGTGTCCAAGCCTACGCAGGTTTTCCAGCAGCAGGCGCTCGTAGATGTATCCCCCGGTCACTGTGTTGATATCGCCAGGGATGGCGAATGCTGCGGCTTTGGGTGTCATTTGAGCTGTTCCGGTGCGTAAATTCCAAGGACCCTGCGTTCGAGCAGACCAACTGCCCCGTACCCCAGTACCGACAGGATCGCGACCAGGGCCACCGCACTCCAGAGCATGTCGTAATCCGACAGGGAGGCGCTGAGTGCCATCACGCTACCCAGTCCGTTTCCAGTTGCCAGCCATTCAACCACTGTGACCGCAAGCACGGAGGCCGGGACATTGATCTTTGCCGCCGCAAACAGGGCCGGGAGCATGGCAGGGATACGTATTCGAACGAGTTTCTGAAGCGGACCGGCGGCGAATACGTCGAACACGTCCGTTATTCGACCGGGTGCCTGTTTTAGACCGTGCAGGCAGGCGACAAAGGTGGGGAAAAATACCATTACGGCGACCAGAACTATGGTTCCCGCAGCGCCACGCCCGAGCAGGAGCACGATCAGGGGCGCCGTTGTGATGATCGGAACCGAGCGCAATGCAATCGCAACGGGCAATGCCGTGCCGGCGATCATCGGAACCATCACAACCAGCATGGCAAGCATCGCGCCGACTGTCAGACCCGCGATATACCCTGGCACAAGGTAAACTGAGGTCTCAGCCAGCGCGGTCAGAAGCGTATCCCGGTTCGTCGCGGCATCAGAGGCGGTTGTCACGGCCTGGATCACATCCAGTGGGCCTTTGGCGAAAAAAGGGTTCAGCCCCAATACCTTGAGGAAACCCCACCAGGCAATCAGGACCATCAGTGAGACGAACACCAGTTGTACGACTGTACGGCGCCAGCCGCCTCCGGAGGTTTCCGAGTTGGGCGCCGCCAGAATTACGGGCGGTTCGTCCTCCAGAAACCGTTTCGCCACCGCGCCTATTGCGACGTACCAGCCCACGGATACGGCGGTGGCAACGAGGGCGAGCGCCCATGTCATCTCGACATTCATTCCGCGCATGGCCCTGATCGTCAAAACCCCCATGCCCCGTTCCGCACCGGTAAACTCACCGACCATTGCCCCAAGGAAAGCCGCCGGGGCCGAAATCTGCAGTCCCGCGACCAGATAGGGAATGGCAGCCCTCGCGCGTACATGGACCAGTGCGGCCAACCGGCCGCGACCATAGCTCGAAACCAGATCCAGCCAGTTCGACGGCAGGGCCCGCAACCCAACCAGAAGCGGCACGAAGGTCGTGTAGTAAACGGCAAGTGCGGCCAGCACGATTTGCGGCCAGGGGCCAGGCCCAAAAATCACACGCAGTATCGGGCCGGTAGCAACCAGCGGCAGGCAAAAGATGAGCAGTGCAAAACCGCGAACGGTCCTTTCGCTGGCGGGCCAGATCGCGACCAGCGCGGCTAATGCTATCGCTGCAGTGTTGCCCAGGACAAATCCGACGGCTGCGTTGGTCAGCGTCACGCCGAGTGCGCGGCTCATCAGGCCCGCGTTCTCATAGAGATAAAGGAGTATTGCCGATGGTGCCGCCAGTACATGTGCGTCCGTCAGCAGGCGGGCCGCCAACTCCCAGCCAATCACCAGCAGAACCGGACCCATCGCTGCAACCCGCGGTTGCCACCCTGTACCCCCCGGCGTCGCGATTGACGCGCCGGTACTCATTGCGCCGCTTTTGCCCTCGAACCGGGCACTCCCTGGGAGAGAAATGCGAATACCTCATCCACATGGGCTGAGAATTCCGGCAGGCGTGCAAATTCGGACCGTCTAGGGCGCGGCAGATCGATTTTGATATCGGCCGCGATTGTGGCAGGACGCGGCGACAGAACGAGTATCCGGTCGGACAGCATCACGGCCTCGCTGACCGAATGCGTGACGAGGAGGGTGGTCGTGTCTCCCGCCTCCCAGATTGCCGGTAGGTCCTCCGCCAGTTGCTGCCGGGTAAGTTCATCCACCGCGCCGAACGGCTCATCAAGCAGGAGCAGGGCCGGTTTGGTTGCCAGCGCGCGCGCAATCGCGGCACGTTGACGCATTCCGCCGGAGAGTTCGGCGGGTTTGGTGTCCGCAAATCCGTCCAACCCAACCAGCTGGATCAGTTCATCGATATCTTGGGTGACTTTCGGTCTTCGCGCCAGATCGAGCGCCAGTTCGATGTTCTTACGCACGCTCCGCCAAGGCAGCAGGGACGGATCCTGAAATGCGATGGAAAGATCGCCCCGCCGCGATATCTCGGATGGAGGCAGCCCGTCGATCGTGATTGTGCCTGTACTTGGCTCTTCCAGCCCCGCGATCATGCGCAGCAGCGTGGATTTGCCGCACCCGGACGGACCTACAAGAGCCGTGGTGGCGCCGGGTGCGAAACTGATATTCACGGGGCTGACCGCAGTCAGCCCGCCAGGATAGGTTTTCGACGCCGCAGTGCAGGTGACGGGAACTGACATACGCCTCAGGCGCCGTGAACTTCTTCGAGGATCGACCGGTCCCAGAGATCCGGCGTCACCGTCCGACCAAGCAGCCCGAGCGTTTCGATATTTGCCGCGACGGTCTCGTCCGTCCACCAGCCGAAGCCGTTTTCATCCGTCAGATCGGAGAACATCAGCGGCACCTGACGCTCTGCCTGCAACCGCTGGGTTTCCGCGTCGAGGCCGGCGTCGGGGAACATCTCCAAGGTCAGGTCCGTCGCCGCATCCGTATCCTCGCGGTATTTTTCCCAGCCTCGGACCTCACCGGACATCAGAGCAACGATTTCCTCGCGACGATTTGCGAGGCTGTCCTCGGTTGCGATGTAGGTCTGGGAGTGCACCGAATAGCCATGATCGGCCATCAGCATCGTTACGTTGTCCACACCCTGGATGGTCATGGCGACGGGAAGATCCGTTTCCCAACAAAGCAGGCAGTCCACCTCGCCGGCCACGAGCGGCTGGGGTGAGTACTGGGTTGGGATGACCTCAATCGCGCTGATGTCCACACCGTTCAACTGGCAGAGCGCTTCGAGAACCGGCATGTTGGCAAGTGCCATTCCGATTCTTTTGCCGTCAAGATCGCTGGGTTCGTTGACCGGATTTTCGGCAAGGGACGCGATGGCGAACGGGTTTTTTTGCATCGCCACGCCGAGGATTTTGAACGGCGCACCCTCCTCGACCGCTGCTGCGGTGTAATCCGCAGCCGAGATGCCAACGAGAGCCGTGCCCGAGATAACCGGAGGCTCCACCGGTGCGTTGGGGCCCCCCTGCAGGAGGCTGACCTCCAGCCCATTTTCCTGCCACCAGCCGTTTTTTAGGGCAATATAGCTGCCTGCGAATTGGGTCGAATGAAGCCACGAGAGCTGCAGGCTGACCTGGCTCTGCGCAAAGGCCCGGCGGGGTGAGAGAAGTCCGGCTGATCCAGCCAGCATGGTGGTCGCTCCCACGGAAAGGAGGTGCCTGCGGGAAATCCCCTGTAGTTTGTTCACTGATTTTCCTTTCCTGAACCGCCCTGTCGAATGTGTTAACGATTTTTCATCATCACCCGAACGCTGGCAAATCAAAAAAGGTTCCGCAGCCCTGATATTTTGGCGAGGTGCGGTTTAGTTTTTGCCAAATCGCGTCATGACCGCACCAGGCAGGACCGCGAGCAGAAACATCAGACCGAAGGCGACACTGGTCGCTAGTCCCTGGCCTGGTGTGGCTCCCATCACCGGGAAGAGCAGTACGGCAGCACCCTCGCGGAAGCCCCAGCCGCCGATGGAAAGGGGAATGAGCATCGCAAAAAGGATGAGTGGCACAAGCGTCAGGACAACCAGTTTTGGCAGGATAATCCCCAGCGCCGCCGCGCAGAACGCGAAAGCAAGGACATTGCACAGCGCGGTTCCAACGCTCAGGCCGGTCTGATGCGCCAGAATGCCGGGCGCGGTCACGGAATGGGCAAAGGCTGACACAAATCTGCGCAACGCTTCCACGGATTTGAACCGCAGGCGGAGCAGCAAAAACGTTCCGACGAGGACCGCCACCAGAATGCCCAGTGATACACCGATGGACGACACCAGCCATTCCGGCCATCTGAAGCCCGTTGGGACAACTGTGGCCAAAACAAGGCCCGAAACCAGCAGCAGGAGCATCCCGATCTGCCCTGAGAGCCGTTCAAAAATTACCGCCTGTCCTGAGGACAACAGTCCAGCCTCCTTGCGAAACCGCACGGCCCGGCCCGCGTCTCCAATCATGCCACCGGGCAGTGACTGGTTTACGACCTGCGCCAGGTAATATTCGCGAATGGCCTCACCACGCGAAATGGTAATGCCGAGGCGCTGGGCCGTGATCCGCCATCTTTGCGCCGACAACAGCGTCTGGAGCGTCAACATCATCGCTGCGGCAAACAGCCAGTTGGGATTTGCGCTGGTAAGAACCGCAATGGCCTCTTCGCCATCGACCACCTGCCAGATCTGCCAGGCCAGCGCGCCAAGCACAATGACCTGTGCGATACGCAGCGTGTAGGCGGGCAGGGACCCGAGAACCGGCACGTTCATTGTGAAACCTCCGCAGTCGTTTGGACTGAAAAAGCTTTCAAAATGATGTCGCGAACCTGGTTCATGGGCAATACGTCTGCGGTCCTGTCTGGAATAATGCCGTCCGTGGGCACTATTTCCGCTACGAGGTCAACCAATTGTTTCGGCCCGACCACATGGATGGGCACATCCCGCCGCGTGTCCATCGATACCATCTCCGCGGCCTGGTGGTCACCGACGATGATCAGGAGCGGTGGCTCCTCCGCATGCAGCAGCGCGTATTCAAACACCGCGCTGAGCGAGTAGTCCACGGCCAGACGATACTGGTCCCGGACCCGCTCCCGGTCCCGCCAGACCACCTCCGGCGCATCACCGGACACCGCCATTTCGTTGAACGCGCTGCCGTCGCCAACTTCATCCCAGGGTAGCAGTTGCGGAACCGGCACCCATGGCGCGTGCGAAGAGGCCAGCGCCACCTGCGCAAAAAGCCTTTTTTCGTCGCCGGCTTCCCGAAGAAGTGTATCGAGTGCCAAAAGTGTAAACTGATCGGGCATCGTCACCCAGTTAAACGGAAGACCCTTATACCCAAGGTCCGCGGCGACCAGAACCTCGTCAAACCCCATCCGCGCCGATTCCGGCCAGTCGAGGGTAATTTGAGGCATGACTGCACCGGTTCGAAACCCGCTGTTGCGGGCATGGTGGAACAACCCCTCACGGTCACTCGACAGCAGCGCACCGTACCCCGCCTGATTGTCCACCCACAGCCCGTTGGCAAAAGTCGCATGAGAAAGCCAGCTTTGCCCGCCAAAGGTCGGCGCTTTCAGCCATCCCGATTTTGTGGCCAAACCGACCTCATCCAGACTTGAGCCATAGCTTTTGAGGGTCTCCACATGGCTTGAGGCGTAGAACGGCACGTCAAAACTCGCCCGGCCGTAGCTTTCCACGAAAATGACAACGACATCCCGGGCGATAGTGCCCAGCAGATCCTCCCGACCGGCATAAACATCCTCATCTGCCGCGATACGGAAGTTTTTCAACTCTTTTAGTGTTTTTTGGGCGGTCGAAACACGTTCAACGGCAACGCGTGCGGTAAAAGCGGCCCCGGGTGGACTGCTCAATCCGCTGATGGTCCCGCGTGCGACGCCAATGTCAAACAGCATTATCGCGGACGCGACCACCGCACCGGCAGCGGCAACTCGTTTGAGTATTCCCCCGAGGTTTACCTTCGACCAGACACCGGTCGCCCACCAGATGAGTGTAGCCACCAATATAACCGCGAGTATGGCCCCGATGATGCAAAGGACGGCCAGGACAGGACCGAAACTGCCAAACAGCAGCCTGACGAAAGCATCGACGAGAAACATGTCGGATACGGGATTGAAGCTCCGGGAGAGGGCATTGAAACTCACGAAATCGGCCGTTTTGAGCACAGCCAAAATGGCCAGGAAGGTTGTCACGCCAAGGCGGAACGCCCATGCCGCCCGGCTGCGACCAAGAGCCACAAGCGTCAGAAGCAGAGCGGGCAACTCCAGAGGAAACATCAGAAGCGCCTGCCAGGTGGCCGCCGCCGGATGATTGGGCTGGATCAGAACGACGTGCAGAACCGCCGCCGCTGCGATCAACGACGCTGATCTTTGCAGAATGCTATGGCTCATGACCTGTGTCGCCTCAGCCAGATCACATCAACAGCGAAGGACCATATCAGGGCCAACACGGCAATGCCCGCGAGGATGTCCGGCCAGGGCCCTGACAGAACCGGAGACAGGAGCGCAATCAGAACCGCAATCTGGATCACACAAACCACCTTGCGCGAAAACCGCTCCGGCAGATCAGCAGCCAGCCAGGGCATCGGATACTGCAACACGACGAACAGATAGTGGGGCAGGCCAAGTACTATTACGTAAGGACCAACCATGCCGGAGACCCAGGCATGAAACGCCAGGATCAGGGCGAGCAGCGAGTCGACCTCCATGTCAAATCGTGCGCCAAACCGTGATTCGCAGTCCTGCCGGCGCGCGAGCCACCCGTCCACGCCATCTAGGGCGAAAGCAAACACCGCAACCAAAAACACGGCCCAGGGACCCGACGGTATCGCAAACAGCCACGATGCCAACACCGTGGCCAAGGCAAGCCGGAAGACCGTCACCGTATTACACCAGCCGATCACCGGGTGCGGGTAGCCTGACCTGATGCCGTAAATCGCAATCAGGACAGCGGCGGCATATAGTAGCGATCCAGCGGCCAGGCCCGTCGCCATCCGCTCGCCGCCAACGCCGGTCACCAGCGGAAGACACGCCAGTCCGGACAGCACGGCAACCACGGCGAACTGTACCGTCGGCGTCATCGCACGGTTCAGACCGGCCAGCGGCAGTGTGTTGGATCCGTCGTCCGCCCGGGGAGGTTTGACTGAAAGCACCATGTATTGCGTGTAACCCGAAAAAATCCACTCTTGCCTGCAAGCTGGTATTGGAATCAAATCATCATTCAGTGACCTGATGTGTCCGCCGGCTTTAGGGCAACGGCCAAGAATAGAGGGGCAGTACATTTATGGCAAACCCGACCGGCACCTTTTCGGCTTCCGCCCGCTGGCTCCACTGGATCATGGCCATTCTTGTTCTGGCCATGATCCCCGCCGGCTTCATTATGGTGCGGGAGGGGATAAGCCCATCCGTCCAGGACGCGCTGTTCCTGTTCCACAAGAATGTGGGCGTGCTTCTCCTGCTGCTTATTGTCGTGCGGATTCTCTACCGCTGGCGCAATCCCGCACCTCCTGCACCTTTGCATTTGCCTGCATGGCAGAGGGGAGTGGCGCATGTGACGCACGGACTGCTTTACGTTCTTCTGCTGGTGATGCCGCTTGCGGGTTATATCCGTGTGAAGGGCGGGGGCTTTCCGATTGAGACGCTGGACGCGCTGGCTGTTCCCTCACTTGTGCCGCGTTCCGATGCTTTGGCTGAGGTTGCGAAGTCGGTCCACTATTATGGTGGCTGGGCGATTGCGTTTTTGGTGGCGCTGCATGTTGGGGCGGCGCTGCAGCACGGGTTTATCAAACGGGATGGTGTGCTGGAGCGGATGCTGCCTGGGCGCGGGAGCGGCCGGTGATGTCCCGGATCTGCCGCGACTCGCTGTTTTGGGTGATTCAGGTGTGTCGGGAATCGGATTCGTGTTGGTAATTTATGTAATTTTTTTAGTGAGTTAGGTGATATTCGTCCGTCCAGTTCGACCGAGGCTTGCGCGTTCATGGCCGATCCGCCCGGCGGGGTCATTACTCCTTCTGTGATATTTTTCCGTGACAATTCAGTGACTTGTGGATTTGTGGGATTTTCCCAAATTTTGGGGTTGCGTGGTTTGGATGTTATCTCTAGATACGCCTTCACCGCAGCGGGGACGCTGGCAACAGACGGAAGCGGGGCGGTAACAATTCGACAGGGAACGGGCGGGGCGCGCTGGA
>NZ_JBNAFV010000011.1:0-153911 GCF_049800875.1 Amaricoccus tamworthensis
AACCTTCTCTTGTGGATGCCGCCCTCATTTGCAAGGAATTTCTGAACATTAGACATGTGATCGAGTGCGGACTCTTGTCAGGCCTGTTAGTGCGGCCCGATAGATGCCGCTGGCCGGGATGGTGATGCGCGGACCGGGGCCAAATCTCCAACAGCGAGCTCGAAGCTCTGAGAAGGTTCCTGGTTTGCCCAACCCGGATCATGTCGATCATTTGCCCATTCGGATCATGCCTTCCTCACAACTCTGCGTTCCGTTCCTGCCGACGCGCCCGATCAGGCGGTGGCCATCACCGGATCGCGATAGTCCTCGCCGCGCGTCAGCATCGCCCAAATGCCGCGCGCCATCTTGTTGGCCAGCGCGAAGGCTGCGACCATCGGTGGCTTGCGTTCCAGCATGCGCTCAAGCCAGGGATTTTGCGGTGCGCCACGGCGCAGCGCCCAGCGGACCACCGCCATCGCGCCGGTGACAAGCAGTCGCCGGATGTCCCGCTGCCCCATCTTCGATGTTTTCCCCAGCCTCTGTTTTCCGCCAGAAGAATGTTGCCGCGGCACCAACCCGAGCCAAGCTGCAAAATCGCGGCCACGCCGGAACTGGTCCATCGGCGGCGCGAAGGTTTCGACTGCGAGCGCAGTGATCGGTCCGACACCCGGCATGGTCTGTAACTGCCGGGGCATGGCGGCCGCCCTGGACGCGGCGGCGAGCTTTGCCGAGACTGCGGTAAGGCGGGACGTCAACAGTTCGATCTGCTCCAGAACCATGCGGCAGATGTCTCGCGCCAGGTCAGGCAGGCCCGAACCAGGATCCTCGACCACCTTCGCCAGCCGCGGGATATATCCGACCCCTTCCGGCGCCACATGCCCGAATTCATAGAGGTGCGCGCGAAGGGCGTTGATCGCTTCGGTCCGCTGCTTCACGATCTGCTCGCGGGCGCGAAACGCCACCGCCCGGGCCTGTTGGGCTTCGGTCTTGGGTTCGACGAACCGCATGGTCGGACGCATCGCTGCCTCAACGATTGCTTCCGCGTCGGCGGCGTCGTTTTTCTGGCGCTTGATGAACGGTTTGACGTAATGCGGCGCAATGAGCCGGACGCTGTGCCCGTAGGCGGACAATTCCCGCGCCCAATGGTGCGCGCTGGGACACGCCTCCATCGCCACGTCGCATGCGGGATGGTCCGTCATGAATCGCGCAAACTGCAGTCGCGACAGCTTCTTGCGGAAAACAACCACCCCATCCGCTGCCGCCCCGTGCAGCTGGAACACGTTCTTTGCCAGATCGACCCCGATAATGCTAACTTCTTCCATGGATGCCCTCTCCTTCAGCTTGTGCTTCGACACCACGAGTATGGCACATCGCGATGCCGTCAGGGTGAGAGCGGCATCCACCCCATCTCTAACGTGAAAGCAGCCATTGACGCAGCAGCAGCGAACGACCGGTGTTTGATTAGCTTCGAGCACTTAGGCCGACACGGACGAATGCCAACGCTGTCTCTGTTGCCGCTAGTAGTTCACCTGCTCAAAGCCGTAGTTCCCTTCATAGTCACGCCAGTCGACGTAGACAGAACGGTGATAGATGCCGGGGCAGTTCTGGCCCCAGCGTTCGAGGCCGATATGGGCGGAGGGTAGGGCGCTGATGGAAGACCTCTGCCAGGCGAAATCGCCTTGGGTTCCGTATGTGCCGAGGACCACGGTGGCGCTACGGTTGCAGTCGCCGTCATGTCCGGATTCATGCTGTCGCGCATACCGGACATCGAAGACTCGGATGGATCGTACGAAGTTGAACTCAGGTCCGCTGATATCGATGTCCGCGCGATCTTGAATGAGCCGAAGGGCCTGGTCGGCAGGAACGAAGTCACTAGGTGTTTCTGGAATGCGCCAAGCAGCCATAATTGGATCAGCGGTATCGCGCGCTGGAAAGGATTGTCGCGGTCCAGTGCTGTTCTTCTGGAAGAACGCTTCAAAGATGCGGTCTACACTGTTTGCTGCTGGAGCTGTCTCAAAGGACGCGCCCATAGGACAGCGCCAGATTTGAAGCGGGGGTTCCACTGGCCAAGGCGTAATGCGTCGGATGAATTCGGCGCGCGCTCGTGCGCAAGGGACGGAAGCAGGCCAACCGCCAGACAAGCACAGGAGGATCGCGCAATCGATCGGGTATGTCTGCGCTCGGGCGGACATAGGCAGCGAGAGACCTGTCACAGTTAGAGCGACTGCGACCGAGGGGAGGAGCTTCTTAAGTAGATGACGCATGCTGTGGGCCTTCTGTGATAGGGTCAGCATACAACGAAATTATACTATCGCAACACTAAGTATATTATCGCATAATGAAGTTTATGTTAAAAAAATTTGAACAAGTCACTTCACGCGCAATTCGCTCAGCACAACCAGCTAAGTCGCGGAAAAGCAGATCACTTCGTTCCGGCCCTCCCTGACAGAGGCGGCGGGGTCATTCCCCGCCGCTCATCTTTTTAGCCCATCGTCGGCATGACGAACTCGGGATCGGTTCGCACACCCGTGGGCCAGCGGGTCGTGATTGTCTTCAGCCGGGTGTAGAACCGGACACCTTCTGGCCCGTGCATATGGTGGTCGCCGAAGAGCGATTGTTTCCAGCCGCCGAAGGAGTGGAAGGCCATTGGCACGGGGATCGGGACGTTGACGCCGACCATGCCCACCTCGATGTCATGGGCGAAGGTGCGGGCCGCATCACCGTCGCGGGTAAAGACCGCCACCCCGTTGGCGTAGTCGTGCGCGTGGATCAGGTCGACGGCCTCGGCATAGTCTTTGCGGCGCACGACCGAGAGAACCGGTCCGAATATTTCTTCTTTCCAGACCGTCATGTCGGGCGTGACCTTGTCGATCAGGGTCGGGCCTACAAAGTAGCCGTTTTCGTAGCCTTGCGGTGGTGTAAAACCGCGGCCGTCGACGACGATTTTCGCACCTTCCGCCTCACCCTTGTCGATCAGGCCGACGATCTTTTCCTGAGCGGCCTTGGTCACGACCGGCCCCATCTCTGACGCCTTGTTCGCGGCCGGGCCCACTTTGAGCGCTTCGATCTTGGGCACGAGCCGCTCGATCAGGGCATCAGCCACGTCGTCGGTCACCGGGACAGCGACCGAGATAGCCATGCAGCGCTCGCCAGCAGAGCCATAGGCGGCACCCATCAGCGCGTTGGCGGCCATGTCGAGATCCGCGTCGGGCAGGATCACCATGTGGTTCTTGGCGCCGCCAAGCGCCTGCACGCGTTTGCCATTTGCCGTGCCGGTCTCGTAGATGTATTTCGCAATTGGTGTGGAACCGACAAAGCTGATCGCCTTGACGTCTGGATGCGACAGCAACGCGTCCACCGCTTCCTTGTCACCCTGGACCACGTTGAACACGCCCTCCGGCAGCCCGGCCTCGGCCAACCACTCGGCGATCAGCAGCGATGCAGAGGGATCGCGCTCGCTGGGTTTCAGGATGAAGGTGTTGCCGCACGCCAAGGCGACCGGGAACATCCACATCGGCACCATGGCCGGGAAGTTGAACGGGGTGATGCCGGCAACCACGCCAAGGGACTGGCGCACGGAATTGCTGTCCACGCCCGTGCCCACATCTTCGGTGTAGTCCCCTTTCAGCAAGTGGGGCGCGCCGACGGCGAATTCGACGACCTCGAGCCCACGGGTCACCTCACCCACGGCATCATCATGGGTTTTGCCATGTTCGGCAGAAATGGCTTCCGCTAACTGATCCGCCCGATCCCACAGGATCATCTTGAACCGGTCAAGGATGCGCGCGCGGCGAAGCGGCGGTGTTTTCGACCAAGTTGCCCACGCTGTCTTTGCGGACGCAACGGCGGCGTTCACTTCGTCCGTGGACGCGAGTGCCACGGTCTTCTCCGCCTCTCCGGTGGCCGGGTTGAAAACCGGCTGGCTGCGGCCAGAGGTTCCCGCGACGCGGGCGTTGTCAATGAAGTGTGCGATCTCGGTCATGGATATCTCCTCCGTTTGTCAAAGGCTCTATCGCTCTTTTGATTTCGCATATAAACAGACAAATATGGTGATCCGTTATGCAGTAATGTAGACATGAACTGGGATGATTTGAGATACTTCCTCGCCGTGGCGCGCGAGGGGCAGATGCTGGGTGCAGCGTCCAGACTTGGCGTCAGCCAAGCCCGCCTCAGCCGCCACATTGCTGCCTTGGAGGACGCCATCAGCACGCGCTTGCTGGAGAGGACACCACGTGGCTCGACCCTGACAGAGGACGGGGTGGCTTTGTTCGAAGTTGCCGAACGCATCGAAGCCGAGGTGCTGAACGGCACCGCGCGTTTGCGGGGTCGTGACACGGTCTCTGGAACCATTCGCATCGGTGCACCGGACGGGTTCGGCAGCGCGTTTCTTGCGCCGCGACTCGGTCGGTTTCGCGACGCGTATCCCGACCTTCGGGTGCAGCTCGTTCCGGTGCCGCGCAGTTTCTCACTGTCCGAGCGGGAGGCCGATCTTGCGATCATGGTCGGGCGTCCGAAAAAAGGACGCTTGCGGGTCAAGAAACTCGTCGACTACTCTCTAGGGCTTTATGCATCGCAGGACTACCTGACCCGCGCCGGGACGCCGCGTTCGATCGATACGCTCAAATCCCATACGTTGATCGGATATGTCGACGATCTGATCTACAGCCCGGAGCTCAATTACACGCAGGAATTTGTGCGCGACTGGCGGTCCGATATCGCGGTCTCAACCGCCATCGGTCAATTCGAGGCTGTGCGCGCTGGCGCCGGGATCGGGATCTGCCACGACTTCATGGCGTCGGGTGTGCCCGGCTTGACGCGGCTCTTCCCCGACGTGTCCGTGACCCGAAGTTATTGGATCGTCTGGCACGAAAACCTTCGCGTTGCGCGCCGGGTGCAGGCTGTTGTCCAATTGCTTGATGAGATGGTGCGCAATGAGCGCGAACACTTCATGCAAACGTAAGACGCGCGCCCTGATGGATCGCCGACCTGCGCATCACGCCCTACCAGGCGCCCCGTTTTGCGGTGTCGCGAAACGCGGCAGGGCTTGTCTGCAACGCCGCGAGGCTATCAAATCAGTCACACGCGAGAGGTAGAAACTCATGGCCATCACGCTGCAAGATGTCGCCGTTCGGGCCGGTGTATCCAAATCCGCGGTCTCCCGAACATTTACTCCGGGTGCGTCGGTTTCGTCCTCGATGCGTGCCAGGGTTGAAAAAGCCGCGCGGGACCTTGGCTATCAGCCGAACGTGCTAGCCTCTAGCCTGACGACGGGTCGCACCAAACTGATCGGGCTGATTTCCAACAATTTCACGAACCCCTATTTTCTTGAGATCTTCGACGCATTTACCCGTGCCCTGCAAGACGCTGATCTACGCCCCATGCTGCTAAACCTGTCCGACGCTGCAGACGCTGAGACGTCGCTGAAGAAGCTTCAGCAATACAGCGTCGACGGGGTGATCGTGGCCTCCTCAACATTGCCGCCGCAATTCGCGACCATATTCCAGAACGCGGGGATCCCGGTTGTGCATGCTTTCGGATGGTCGTCGCCAATAACCGGGACGGCCTTCGCCGGTATCGACAATGAGGCTGCCGGGCGGTTTGCGGCCCAAACCCTTTTGGCGCGGGGCTATGACACGGTGGGGTTTCTCGGCGGTCCCGAGCACGCGACAACCACTCAGGAACGCCTGAACGGATTCAAATCCGCGCTGAATAGCCTTGGGAAAGCTGCACCCGTCCATTTCGCAGAAGACTATTCCTACACTGCGGGATTTGAAGCGATGAACGTGGCCCTCAAGCAAGAACCGGTTGATGCGTGGTTCTGTGGCGATGACGTGATTGCAGTGGGTGCGCTGCAAGCCGCACGGGCTGCCAACCTGCAAGTTCCGCAGGATCTGGGCCTCTTGGGGCTGAACGACATGGCGATGGCCGGATGGTCTGGGATCGAGCTGACCACCATCATTCAGCCGCTGAATGCCATCGTAGATGCAGCGGTCGCGCTTATTGAAAGCGGCATCGCCGATCCCGACGCCGTGCCAGACCATCGGCTACTGCCGTTCAGCCTTGCAGAACGTAAGACGCTCAGACTGCCGGGCTAGCGAAACATAGGCGGGCGGGCGTCGGTCCAGGCGCCATCCGCCTTGCCGCTTTCAGCGACTGCAAAGACCGCCGCCATCGATCGCAACCCATCCTCTGCGCGCGGATAAAGGGTCGCCGCTGGGTCGGGATCACGGTTTTCTTTGCGCGCTGTAATGGCTTCGGCAAGATCGGCGTAGATATTGGCAAAGGCCAGTGGCATGCCTTCGGCATGGCCAACGGTCACCCGGCTGGTCCGGTCCGCCTCGGGCGACAGCCCGGCTTGGCCGCGCTCGATGGTCTGCAGGTTTTGCCCAAGCGGCATCCAGTAGAGCTGGTTCGGCTGCTCTTGGCTCCAGCGCAAGCCGCCTTTCTCGCCGAATATCTGCAAGGTCAGACCGTGTTGGCGACCGATGGCGATGGATGAGGTCCAAAGCCTGCCGACGGCGCCACCGTCGAACCGCAAGTTTACCATCGCGTCGTCTTCAAGCTCACGGCTGGCAATGCAACTGACCGTGTCAGCGGACAGGCTCTCGGCCTGTTGACCAATAACGAAGCTGGCCATGTGCAAGGCATGGATACCGCAATCGGCGAATTGGGCGCTGACCCCTGCCTGTGCCGGATCGTAGCGCCAGCGCACACGCGGGTTGTCGGCATCGGCGGCGTCGGCATGGTGGCCATGCGCGAACTCGGCCTTCACCAGTCGGATCGCCCCGAGATCGCCACGGGCCACCATGGCGCGCATATGGCGCACAAGGCTGTAGCCCGTGTAGCCATAGTTGACAGCGCAAATGCGGCCGGTTTCTCGGGCCAAGTCCACGATCTCTTCGCCTTCGGCTACGGTCATCGTCATGGGTTTTTCACACAGGACGTGAAAGCCCGCCTTGAGGTACGCCTTGGTGATCTCAAAATGCGTCGCGTTGGGCGTCGCGACGGTGACAAGGTCGATCCGGTCCTCGCGGCCTGTCTCACCCTCCAGCATTTCGCGCCAATCGCCGTAGGAGCGGTCAGCGGCAAGCCCCAGCCGCCGCCCATAGGCCCGGCCTTCGTCCGGCCGATGATCCAGCGCCCCTGCGGTGAATGCGAACAAGCCGTCAAGGCCGGCTCCCAGCCGGTGCGCCGGCCCGATCTGGCTGCCCTCACCCCCGCCGATCATGCCCCAGTTCAGTTTGCTCATGGCCTTCCTCCTTCAGAAGCCGATGGATCGTAAATACGACCGGTTCGCCCGCGCGTCGTCCAACGGCGAGACGTCAAGTGTGGGGTCGCAGTCCTGTTCAACCGTGCACCAGCCGTCAAAGCCGGCATCGGTCAGAATTTTCCGCACCGCGGGGAAATCCACATCACCCTGACCAAGGTTACAAAAAATCCCTTGGCCACAGGCCTTGTAGAAATCCGTTCTGTTGGCGACGACATCGGCCTTTACCGACGGATCGATATCCTTGAAATGCATGTAGGACACGCGGTCAACGTGGCGTTTGAGGAAGGCCACCGGATCAAAGCCGGCATAGGAATGGTGGCCGGTGTCAAAGCAGATTTTCAAAAGCGCCTCATCAACCTCGTCCAGAAGCCGCTCAAGCTCGGGCTCGAAATCCACAAAGCCGCCGGCATGGGCATGGATCGACGGAAGAAGCCCGTGATCGGCGCCGATTTGTGCGGCCTCCTTGATCCGGCCGACAAAGGCCCGCCATTCGTCGGGCGGCATCTGTTCCGCCTCGTCAGCACGCCCCGCTGTTGGTGCGCGGCGCGGCGATATGGAATCGATCAGCACAAAATGGCGCGCCCCGTGAGCGGACAGCGACCGGGCCGTCCGAATTGCCGCGTCGCGGGCCTCGTCCCATTTTGACGGATCATGAAACGGGCGAAACACCACGCCGCCAATCAGCGAAAGATCATGTTCGGCCAGCGCGTCGCCCAAAATGTCCGGGTCCTCGGGCATAAAGCCGATTGGGCCAAGTTCAATTCCGCGATACCCGGCCTCTGCACAGTCTTGCAAAACCTGCTGCCAAGTCGGGTTGCGCGGGTCATCCGCGAATTCCACACCCCATGAACAAGGTGCGTTTCCGATCCGGATCGTCATGTTTGCAGCCCTCCAACGTCCGAAACGTCCACCCAACGCGATTGCTCGGCGGATTGGATAACGGCCTCGACCACCTCCGCGACTTCCAACCCGTCGCGAAACGTGGGCCAGACCGACTGGCCCGTGTCGATGGCGGTCAGGAAATCCTTGGCCTCGATGATGATCTGATCGAGGTAGCCCGTCCCATGGCCGGGTCCTTGGCAGAACGGCTCGAAATCGGGATGGGCGGGGCCGGTCAGGATCTTGCGGAAGCCGCGTGTCGCCTCCGGCCCCTCGGCCAGATACAGCCAGACGGCGTTTTGATCCTCCTGATCGAAACGGATGGCGCCCTTGCTCCCCGTGATTTCATAAGCATAGCCCATCTTGCGCCCGGTCGAGACACGGCTCGAGTAGATATGCCCCATCACGCCGGACGCAAACCGGCACATGATCTGCGCGTGATCGTCGTTTGTCACGGCCCCGCCAGGCCGGTTCGCCACGACCGTTTCCACCTCGCCCATCACCCGCGTGATTGGCCCCATCAACGCCAGTGCTGCATTGATGGGATGCGGGGCAAGGTCGCCCATGTTTCCGTTGGCCCGTCCCGCACAGCGCCAATTGAAGGGCGTGTCAGGATCGGCAAGGAAATCCTCGGTGTGCTCGCCCCGGAACCATCTGATCTCACCGAGAACACCGTCCTTCAGCAACTGACGCACAAATTGGCTTGCCGGGGTTCGGATGTAGTTGAAGCCTGTCATGTTCACGACGCCCGACGCCTCTGCCGCGGCGACCATCGCGCGAGCATCATCAAGCGTGTCGGCCAGCGGCTTTTCGCACAGCACCGGCTTTCCCAATGCAAAGGCGGCCTCGGCGATCTGGCGATGGGTGTCCTGTGGCGACGCGATGACGATCGCTTCGACCCGTTGGTCTTCGACCAAGGCCCGCCAATTGTCCGACCATCGGCGAAACCCGTACGCCTTGGCATAGCGTTCCGCACTGGCCGCACTGGTTGCGGCGATCATTTCCAGCCTCGGCCTCAGGCGCGTGTTGAAAACGGCGCCGACCGCCGACATCGCAACGGAATGGGCCTTGCCCATATAGCCGCCACCAACAATTCCTATTCCGATCTCTGCCATGCCCAACTCATATTGCAACCGGTTGCAAAACCGATATCCTGCGCCGTGAATTTGGGCAACGGCAAAAGGCCAGTTTCAACTGATGGATATTTTGAAACGGGATGCGACTGGGTTTCTGATCATGGGCCGCGCCGGGATGGATCTCTATGCCGATCCTCCAGGCTCCACGATTGACTCTGCAACGGCTTTTACAGCTGCTCTTGGCGGATCGTCGGCGAATATTGCGGCAGGGTTGTGCCGACAGGGGCTGCGGGCCGCGCTCGTCACCTGCGTGTCAGATGATGCCGTGGGCCGGTTTTGTCGCGCGCAGCTTGCGGCGTATGGAATAGAAGACCAATTCGTCCGGTCGGTCGGAGGAGAGGCGCGCAACTCGCTGGCCGTCGTCGAGACACGGGTTCAGGACACACAATCGGTGATCTACCGCAACGGCGCCGCTGATTTCGAGATGACCGAGGAGGACGTCTGCGCCCTGCCCTACTCCGCGTTCCAGGCCATGGTGACGACGGGAACGGTGTTGGCCGCAGAACCGTCGCGCAGCGCGGCCTTGAAAGCCTTCGCGTTGGCCAAGGCAGCGGGCGTGCCGATCGTGTTCGACATAGACTATCGCCCCTACACCTGGACGTCGGCAGATGAGGCCGAACAGGTCCTGAGCCACGCAGCCACCTTTTGCGATGTCATCATCGGCAATGACGAGGAATTCGGATTTATGGCCGGGGGCTATGACAGGGGTCTGTCCAAGGCCCGCGCGCTGGCGGCCGATACAGCGAAGATCGTCGTCTACAAAATGGGCGAAAAAGGCGCGGTCACCATCACACGCGATGGTGAGGTCAACACCGGTATCTTCAAGACCCAAGCGCTCAAGCCGACGGGCGCGGGCGACGCGTTCATGGCCGGGTTCCTTGGCGGGTTGGCCTCCGGATTGACGGTTGCAGGCGCCGTCGAGAGGGGCTCGGCAGCCGCGGCACTTGTCGTATCACGCGTCGGTTGCGCGCCCGCCATGCCCACGGCGGATGAGCTGGCGCAGTTTCTCTCTTCCAATGCCCTTCAGACATAAGGCAGGTTTCCGATGCACATTCCTCCCCACGACAATGCCAATCGCCCCATCGTCGATGTGGACGATGCGCATGTTCCCCTGACCTATTTCAATATCATCAAGCTAAAGGCGGGTCAGACCTTTGACTATCGCGTCGCCGGGTATGAAACCTGCATCGTGCCGGCCACCGGCACCGTCACTGTCGAGGTCGGCGGCGAGACCTTTGCGGACATCGGAAATCGCGGCGCAGATGTCTGGGACGGCGATCCTGAGGGCGTTTACGTTCCAACCGATACCGGCGCGCGCATGACGGCCCGCACCGACACGGAAACCTTCATTGCCGGGGCAAAATTTGCTGACACGCTGACGCCTTTCGCGGTGCGTGCGGCAGATCTCGACCTCGTGCAATACGGCTCTGACGACACCAAGACCCACCGCAAGATCAAACACATTCTTGGTGCTGGCCACCACGACCGAGTGGGTCGCCTTCTGGTGAGCGAGCTGTTCACCGTGGGTGCTGGCGGTTGGTCGGGGTTTCCGAGCCACAAACACGATACGGATCGCTTGCCTGACGAGACACGGCATGACGAGTGTTACAACTTTCGCTTCAAGCCAAACTACGGATCGGGACTGCAGATGTTGCAACGTGTCGATAACGAACCGGGCGATGCCTACCATATCATGGATGGCTCGACCGTTCTGATCGACAAGGGCTATCACCCCTGCTGTGCGTTGCCGGGATATGAAATGTACTATTTCACGATTCTCGGCGGCCTGTCCCAGCGGTCGCTCAAGCAGTATTTCCAGCCCACCCATGCAGAGCAGCTGCACACGATCCCCGGCATCATGGATATGGTCGCCAAGTTCAAATGACGCGGGCAACGCTGAACGATATCTTGCCGCAGGCCAATGCCGACGGTTACGCCGTGCCCGGCTTCGTCTGTCTGGGCTGGGAAGACGCACGAGCCTATGTCAACGCGGCTGAGGCCGAGCGCGCGCCGGTCATCTTGCAGGCAGGACCGTCCTGCCGCGCGCATACACCGCTGCCTGTCCTTGCCGCCATGTTCCTGCACTTGGCAGAAACGGCCTCTGTGCCTGTGGTGGCGCATCTGGACCACGGTCAATCGCTTGCAGAATGCGAGGAGGCGTTGAAGTGCGGGTTCACCTCGGTGATGTATGACGGTTCTCGCTTGCCACTGGCCGACAATATCGCGCAGACCAAAGCCGTGGTTGAGCTGGCCCGTCAGTTCGGCGCGTCCTGCGAGGGCGAGCTCGGTTTTGTCGGATATGCCGACGGCGCGGCGTCTGCCGGAACGGACCCTGATGACGTCAGCTTTTTCGTGACCGAAACCGGCGTCGATGCCTTGGCGGTTTCGGTTGGCAATGTGCATCTTCAAACCCGCCCTTCACAGTCCTTGGACCAGGAACGCTTGACGGCGATCTCGCGGCAAAGCCGGGTACCGCTGGTCATCCACGGCGGGTCCGGCCTTGCCTTGGAAGACCGGCAGAACCTGCCAACCCGAACGCCCATCGCCAAGATCAATATTGGGACAGAGTTACGGCAAGCATTTGGGGCCTCGCTTCGCAAGGTGTTAGCCGAAAACCCGGACCAGTTTGATCGTGTCGAGATCATGTCAAGAACGGAGGCGACCCTTCGGGGCGCTGCCTGCGCTGTATTACGCCAGTTGAGAACGAGCGGGCGGGCATAGTTCAAGTAGCGCTGTTGAATTGGTGTCAATCAAAGCTTCCAAGTCACTTCTCGGGGATAACTCGACAGGGAAACGGCTATTCGATTGTGACGAAGTGTTACTCAGTCGCAGGTAACATTTTGAAATTCCACTCGAGTGATTGCTGTAAAAACAGCATTGGCCAAATGATCTCATCCGAGAGCGAAACGATTTTTCCGATAGGACGGCGATACTATTCGCTACGAAGGCCAACTTTGCCTCGCACCAATTCGATGAAGACTCCAAAAGGTCGAGCCAGCAAGATCATGAAAATGATAGCCGATCCTAAGGCCGCACCCATTTCTCCAAAGCTGGCGCCGGCCATTAATAGAGTGGCACCATAAACCGGGCCCTGAAAGGTGAGAAATGCCACGATGTCGACAATGGTCGTAGTCAGGCGCTTACGAGGGGCAACGCGCCTCAAAAGCCAGTCCCGCCAACCCGTGTAGGGACGTGCCGTTGCGATCATTATTGGAACCATCAAAATCCGCGTGGTCAGAACCTCTTCCGGGTCCATCCCTGCGATGACCAGTTCAGAGAAACTTGCGACAGCAGTGAAGAAAACGATTGTTGCCAAAGTATCTACTATGAAAAGGCGCATCGCAGACGTTTTTATCTCCTTGGGATACTTGGCGACCATTTTATTGGAAAACACTCAGCGTTCAGCCGTGACCAGCCTGACGGCCAAGCCAACAAAAACCACAGCTGCGACGCGATTCAGGCCCATTTGAATGGCCGGCGAAGCCCTCAGCCACTTGCCCAAGAAGCCCGATCCCCATGCCACGGAGCCGAAAATGAGGACCGTCGCACATATGAAAACGCAACCAAAGATTAACAATTGCGGCGCCAAGGGGCCCACGGACGGGTCTGCAAATTGCGGTAGGAAGGCGAGAAAGAAAATGACGACCTTCGGATTTGTGACATTCATCACGATCCCGCGAAAATAAAGTTGCGCCAGACTCGGGTTGTTCGATTGCTTCACCGAAAGGCTCGTTGTGCCCGCTCTGAACGCTTGCCATGCGAGATACATAAGGTAGGCGGCCCCCAGAAACTTCACTGCGTTGAAGGCCATCGATGACGCTGCAAAAACGGCGGCTATGCCGAACGCGACTGCAGTGGTGTGAACAAGCAATCCGGTACACAAACCCAAGGTCACAACCAGTCCCGCAAGTCGCCCGTAAAGTGCGGATTGAGTAATAACAAAAATGTTGTCCGGTCCGGGTGCGAGCCCGAGTGCAACCGAAGCAGCGAAAAAAACAACTAAAACATCGAATTCGGGCATTCCTATCTCCTGGTTGGGTCCGCTTGCCTGAGGACGAAGGGGTCCCGTAACCCACTGTCTTGGGTTCCATCGGCGTTCAATGCGCTCTGATCAAGCAAACCTTCGCCAAGGGTCTTCCGAACCTGCGACCGTACCACCTGTCCGGGGCGCCACAATTGCGCTGTGGCAGATATTCACCTTGCCTTTACGAGTTTTGTGGTCATCAGCCCCGTCAAATCAGGTGTCGTAGTCAGCAGCCAGTCGCGCGGTGAATTTTTCAAGTTCCGCATCCGAGATTGCGACGGAATGTTCCGATGCTGGGTAAGCGCCGTTGGCAACATCAGCACCGAACTCTTTGAACGCATTGATGCGTTCCTCCTGCAAGCGGTCCAATTCCGCGCGAAAATCCCGATAGGTCTTGGCATGGCGCGGCTTGTGACCGCGTGTGTAGCCCAGAACATCCTCAGCGAACAGATACTGTGCATCGGCATGCGGTCCAGCGCCCATGCCAAGAAGAACGAGGTTCGTTCGCTTGGCGATCTCGGCGGCGATCCTGTCGGGAACGACCTCTAGCTCCACCCCAAAGCATCCGACGTCCTCGAGTGCTTTCGCGTGTCTGAAGACGTCAATTGCGCTGTCGGCGGTCTTTCCTACTGCCTTGAAGCCACCCGTCCATGTCGCCTTCGACGGGATCAACCCAATATGGCTCACGACCGGAATACCATCATCCGCCAGGGCCTTTATCGTCCCAAGCGAAGACGCGCAGTAAACGCAATCGCCGCCCACCCGCATCGCGCGGTGCGCGGCGCGCTGGTAATCCTCCAGCGTCACGAGTTCGCCGTAGAGCAAACCGACCTGGACGAAACAGTTCCCCGCCGCCTCTCGCATCTCGGGTGTCCAGACCGGATCGATGATCGAAAGCATGTCGATCCCGGCTTCCGCAGCAGCGGCAGCCTCGTCGGGGGTATCGACGTAGAGCATAGAAAGCGTCCGCTTACCCTTCAGCGCGCGGATGTCGGCGACCGTGGGCCGCTTATGATAAAGTCCCATTTTTCCTCCCTTCGCTCAGGCGGCCCTGAGCAGTTTCTTCAGATTATGCCCTGGGTCCGACAACGCGGCGGCATCCAACCGGACACCGATCAACCTCTGCGCAATCTTGATGTCCTTTGCGACCGCATTACCCCGACCGAGGCCCGCAGCCCCGACAAGCGCACCGTCGTCGTCAAAGAAGAATAGCATTTCTGCATCTTTCCCCAGATCCCGGATCGCAGCCGGTGATCCGGAGGTATCGCCGACGCCCTGAAGGCCCAGGTCGTATTGATCCGACCAGAACCAGACCGGTATGTCGAAGAGTGCGTTGCCACCCGCAAGATTGCGACCAGCCACCTCGCCCTGTGCCTGCGCGTTCTGCCAGGTCTCATATCGCCGATAAGTGCCTTCTGCAGTCTTGACTGCCGCGCAGTCGCCCGCCGCGAATATGTTCGGATCATCTGTCATCAGCCGACTGTCGACCCTGATACCGTTTTCGGTCGTCAGGCCGGCCGATGCGGCAAGTTCGGTATTCGGCACAACTCCAATCGCAGCAATGATCAAGTCGGCTTCGAAAATACGCCCATCGTTCAGAACGACGCCGCTGTCGGTGCATGAGGCGATTTGGGCGTTGCAGACAATTCCGACACCCGCGCCCTGATGACGTAACGCCATTTTGGTCGCGAACTGCTCGGGTACATTGCGTCCCAGAGGTCGCGGTCCAGCCTCGAGAATTGTGACGTTAAGATTACGTGTCCTGAGCTCTGCGGCTAGTTCCAGCCCAATCAGCCCTGCCCCGACGATAACGACGTGCTTTGCGGTCCGGGCAGCGGCATAGATCGCGTTCGCGTCCTCAATCGTACGCAGCACGAGCGCCCGATCTCCTCCGATGCAATTCAGCGGGCGCGGCCGCGAACCGGTTGCGAGAAGAAGTTTCTCGTACGGGAGCGATCCGCCTTCCGACAGTACAACTTCCTGCGCATCCCGTTTGATGGCGATAGCCGAGACGCCACATTTGAGCACTATTGCCTTTTCCGACAATGCCTCGAGTGTTGTGATCGGTTTTTCGACCGCACCTGAGTCATCGGGTTTGGACAATGGCGGTCGCTCATAGGGCAGCGCCGTTTCCTCGCCGATGACGGTGATTGGGCCCTGATACCCGGTATCGCGTGCGGTGACCGCGGCTCTGATCCCGCACTCACCGGCGCCGATAATGACGATGCCGGACACGTCAGATCTCGACGAAGACGCGGTCGCCCTCGACCTTGACCGGATACGTGCCCAGATTGACGCAAACCGGTGCACGTTTCGCCTCGCCGGTGCGATAATCGAACTGCCCGTTATGCTTCGGGCACTCGATAACGTAGTCCATCACCAACCCGTCCTCTAGATGCACCTGTTCGTGCGTGCAAAGCCCGTCCGTACAGAAATATTCATCGTTCGGGCTGCGATAGATCGCAAATGTGCGGTCACCGTGGTCAAAGCGGATCAGATCCTCTTCGTCGATGTCATCAGTTGCGCAGGCGTCAATCCACTCAGCCATGTCAGTCTCCCTGGTTTGTTTTTCGTTATTCTGCCGGGACGCTCAGCGCCTGCTCGTGCAGATCTTCCCGGTAAGGTTGAGCCGATCCGGGCAGTTCGCGCTTAATGAAGAAATCTTCGTAGCGGAGCTGCCGCTTCAGAGCGGGCCAGATTTCCTTATATGCGTCGAGGATCGATGCGTTCGGCGCAGGAAGGTCATGCTTGATCTTCTCGTGCAGCTCCGGAAGCCGATGATATGGCACCATCGGGAACATGTGATGTTCGACGTGATAGTTCATGTTCCAATAGATGAAGCGGCTGATGGGGTTCATATAGACTGTCCGGCTGTTCAAGCGGTGATCCAGAACATTCTCGGCCAAGCCCGCGTGCTGCATGATGCCTGTCATCACGTGGTGCCACGCGCCGTAGAGCCGCGGAAGTCCGATCACCATCAAAGGCAGGATCGACTGCATGGCGACTGCAACCACGATGGTCGCCATGTAGATCAGAACCCAAATCCGCGCGACTGAAACGACTTTGTGCTGCTCCTGTTCGGGGATATACGTCACCTCTTCGGTGTCGAGGCGCCCAGCAGCATTCAGTAACATCCTCTTCCAGCCGGTCAGAGCATCAATGATCCCGAAGAAGTTCAGAAAGATACGGAAAAGCGCGGGTGGTCGCATCGCCACAATCTCGGGATCGCGGCCGACGATGATCGTGTCGGTATGGTGCCGGGCATGGCTCCAACGCCATGTGACGGGATTCCGGACCATGCAGAACGACGCAATCTGGTAGACGACGTTGTTCATCCAAGGCGTCTTGAACGCGGTCCCGTGGCCACATTCGTGCCAGCGGCTGTCCATTGCCGAGCCGTAGAGCACGCCATAGGCCAGCCAGAACGGCGCTGACCACCAAGAGGGCCAGAGCGCGATTCCGATGCCCGCGAGGACGATCATCGACCCGAAAAGGATTATTGCATCGCGGATCGCGGGCTTATCGGAACGCTGCATCAACGCCTTCATCTCCTTGCGGGGGATGTCCGTATGATACCACTCCGCAGTGGCCAGGCCCGTTTCGACGGCACGCTCGGCATCCGGGCCAAGCAGGGAATAGTCGCGCTTCGTCATGATTTCCTCCCGAGACAGCTTCGCCAGTAGATACACTTGACCATCTGATTCCTGCCATACCCGGGCTTGTAAATCACACCAAATGACATCAGGATGATCTCCGTATTGATGCAATTACCTCAGTAGCCATGAAGTCTCGACGTCCCACTTTGAAAGACTTGGCCGAGGCCGCGGGCGTCGGCGTCGCCACGGTGGACCGGGTCCTGAATGAGCGCCCCAATGTAAGCGAAGCCGCGATTGAGCGCGTGCTCGGCGCCGCCGAACGCATCGGCTATCCGACTGGAAAACTGGAAGCCATCAGACTGGACGCCACGCGACCGATCATCCGATTTGGCTTTGTTCTCCATAAGCCGAGCCAGGAGTTTTATCGAAATTTCGCGCGAGCCCTTGAAGCTGCCGTAGAAGAGCGCGCAGACATCCGTGGACGTTGCGATGTGCGTTTCGCGGCGTCTCAGGCCCCGTCTGACTTTGCGTCCGAACTTACGAAGATTGCAAAGACATCAGACGTTCTCGCAACCTCAGCCATTAATCATCCGACTTTGACTGACACAATCCGCACTCTGCAGGATCATGCCAAACCGGTGTTTTCGCTTCTCAATGATGCCGCATCAGGCGTCCAGCAAAGCTATATCGGCCTCGACAACGTCAAGGTTGGAAGGATCGCAGGGTGGATGATTGCCACACAGATCCGTGAATCTGGCAAGGTGGCCGTCTTTATTGGCGGGAACCGTTGGCATGGGCATATCCTGCGCGAGACGGGTCTTAGGAGTTACCTCAGGGACCATGCGTCGCAGCTCGAACTTCTGGATGCCATCGTAAACCTAGAGACGCGGCAGGTCACTTATGAGGCAACGCTTGATCTTCTCGATCGGCATTCCGATCTCCGAGGCATATACGTGGCTGGCGGCGGGATGGAAGGTGCGATCGAGGCCCTCAGAGAATCCAGACCAGCCGGAAAGGTCGCGTTGATTGTGAATGAGCTGACAAATGAGAGCCGAGACGCCTTGTCCAAACGCTACGTAAGCTTGGTGATCGCTACACCGCTCGATCAGCTCTGTCGCGAGCTCGTCGATTTGATGATCAAAGCGGCGCAAGGCGGCATGTCTGAAAACTCAGGTCAGCACTACCTGCTCCCGCAGCTCTTCGTACCGGAATCGCTTTAAGGATCAGGCGTCCCGCTCCATGATCCACTCGACCTCAGGTGCAGGAACGAAGCGCCACTTGCGCAAGGGGCCAGCCATTACGTTGAGGTAGTACATCTCGAACCCGTATGGCGCACCACAGGGGTGGTGGCCGCGCGGCACCAAAACGACGTCTCCGTCGGAGACAGCCATCGTTTCATCGAGCAGTCCATCGTCTGTGTAAACCCGCTGAATGCCAAATCCAGAGGCTGGGTTCAGCCGGTGGTAGTAAGTCTCTTCCAGGTAGGTGATACGCGGAAAGTCATCTTCGTCGTGTCGATGGCTTGGGTAACTGGACCAGTGGCCCGCAGGTGTGAAGACCTCGGTCACCAACAGGCTGTCGGCGTAGTCCTCGTTCTCCATCGCGATGTTGTTGATGTGGCGGGTGTTTGTGCCCTTACCACGCTCAGTCAATGTGATGCCATCAGGCCCGATCCGCCGAGCTTCGTGACCGCCCTGCCCCGGGGCTGAACAAACAGCGATAATGCAATCGGTTTCAGCCGTGGCCTCCCATTCAGTGCCGTTCGGTAGGTAAAGGCAATGGGGCGGTGTTTTTTCAAACACATTCATCCGCTCGCCAAGAACCCCCCAGTTCTTCCCGGCCCCAGTAATCGCGGCCTTGCCTTCCACAATGACAAGGATGACCTCGCGATGGCCTGTTGCCTCCGCTGCAGTATCCCCCGCCTTTAGATGATGTAAGGAAAAGCCTACGTAGCGCCAGCCCGCGCTTTCCGGGGTGATGCGGTGCACCTCGCCCCGAGTTCCAAAGGGTTTGCGAAGAAGATCGGGCATAGGTAACTCCTTTATGCTGTGCGCCGGGCGGACAGCGCATCAAGGGCGCTGTGCAGCGCGGCCTTGTCCCAACCCTCTGCATAGGCACGGCGCAGGATGTCGGCTTGGGTGTCTGGCGCATTGCCATCGATCGGCGGGTCGGTATCGAGGTTCGTCGGAAAGGCGTAGCCTTCGGCGGTTGCGGCAATCACGGCATGGGCCTCAGCCTCGCTCAGGCCTTTGAGTTCGGGATATAGGGTGCGGCACATCGTGTCGCGATCAATCGCCTCCATCGCGCGGCCAAAAGGCGAAGAGATCTGCAACAGGTTCGCCATGCGGTCTATGTCGCGGCTGCGGTTCTCACCTGCCGCATGAAACAGCGCGGGGTTGAAAAAGACCGCGTCGCCCTTTTCGAGGGGCAGCTGGATGTAATGCTCTTCGAAAAAGGCGCTGTGGCCCGTCTGATGGAAGGCGATATAGCCCGGAGCATAGCGTTGCGAAAACGGCAAAAGCTTCGTCGGGCCGCTGTCCACCGGCATGTCGCAATGAGCGATGGCACCCTGAAGGGTGAGCGCTGCGGTTAGATCATGGACATGGACGGGATAGCTGGCGGCGGTCTCAGCCGTCTGAAATCCAAGATGGTAGTCGCGATGGGCGCGCTGCGCCTTGCCGCCGGGGCGCACCTGATTGACCTGCGCGGTCATCTGGTAATGCGGCCCGAGCCACGCGGCCGACGCCGCTGCGATGGCGGCATTGGCAAAATAGGCGGCATACCCTGCCGGGTCGCGCAGGCAGTGTTTTTGCAGCGCGTTCCAGATACGGTCATTGGCGCCGGAGGCCGCGAAATGGTCTCCCTTGCCTGTGCCCCTGGCGCGCTCTTCCTCAATGATCTGGCAAAACACTTCTGTCGCGCGATCAATCGGGCCGGTGTCCGTATAGGCGCGTTTCAGGCAGATCACGCCCGCCCCGCTGCGCAGCACACGCGCCCATTCGGCGAGAAGGTCAGGGTTGGAGAGATTGAGCGCGGGCACATCGTACATCGGTACATTCTTGTCGACCCCGCAGGCAAAGGGCACATCTGCGGGTGCGAGACGCTGAAGGATCAATGCCTCAAGCGTTTCGATGTCTCCACTGTCGATGAGGTAGTATCCGTTCTCCATACGCCGAACCGCTATCCAATGATCGCGATGCCCGACCGTCCGCAGATGTCGGTGATATGATCAAAGCCCAGTTTGGAATAATCATAGGGCGGCGCTTTTGCCGGGTCCTGTTCGGCTTCGACGACAATCCAGCCGCTATAGTCCATCGCCTTGAGTTTGTCCGTGATCGCCTGAAAGTCGATGCACCCTTCAGGGTCGCCCGGCACGGAGTAGACGCCAGCGGACACCCCATCGAGAAAGCTTTTATCTTCCGTGCGCACCCAATCGAGCACGGGCTGGCGCACGTCCTTGAAATGGACGTGGTGCACGCGGTGGCCCCACTTGTCGAGGACGGCGACAGGATCAGCCCCCGCAAATTGCAGATGGCCCGTGTCATAGAGCAGCGTCAGGTCCTCGGTGGAGCCTTCCATCAACCAGTCGATGTCTTCGGCATCCTGCACCATCGCGCCCATGTGGTGGTGGTAGCTGAGGACCGTGCCCTGGTCTCGTGTCCATTTGGCAAGTTCGGAAAGCTTTGCACCATAGGCCATGACCTCGTCGCGGGTCAGCTTCGGGCGCTGGCTCACAGGTTGGTCGATGTTCCCCTGGATCGTGTTCGAACACTCGGCATAGACGATGCAGGGCGCGTTGAGGGCGGCGAATTGGTCGACCTGTTCGCGGATCGCGGCCTTCTCGGTTTCCAGATCGTTGACCATCAAATTGCCCGAGCACCAGCCGCCGCACAGCGCCACGCCATACCGGTCAAGATAGGCGCGCAAGCCCTCGGTGTCCGCAGGCATTCGGCGACCGCGTTCGACGCCAGAGTATCCGATCTTCGCGGCATCCTCCATCGCACCTTCGGTGGTGTAGTCTTTTGTCAGGTCCGGCAGATCGTCGTTCTGCCAGGCAATCAGGGATATGCCGATCTTCACACTCATCAGTCTGCTCGCTGGGTTTTCTTGTTCTTGATGTATCTGTCATGGGCAGCATTCACCTCGGCCCGGTCCGAGACTTCCGGCACGCCGACATCCCACCACGTCCCGCCGGGTTCGGTGGATGGATAGGGATCGGTGTCAATGACCACCACGTAGGGGCCCTTGATACGATCGCGTTTCGCCAGCGCCTCTTCCAGTTCGGCGATACTGCCAACCTTGACCGAGGTCGCGCCCATGGACTCCGCGTGTTTGGCGAAGTCGATATTGGAGTTCTCGCCTCCGATCGCGTGATCGAGCAGGTTGTTGAACTCGGCCCCGCCGGTGCCCATTTGCAGCCGATTGATACAGCCATAGCCGCGGTTGTCGGTCACGACGACGGTAAAGGAAATGCCCATCATCGCAGCCGTCGCCATCTCGGAATTGGCCATCATGTAGGTACCGTCGCCGGTGAAACAGATCACGTCACGCTCGGGCTCGGCCATCTTGATGCCCATCGCGCCCGCGATCTCGTAGCCCATGCAGGAGAACCCGTATTCCATGTGATAGGATCCCGGACGTCCGGCCTTCCAGAGCTTGTGCAACTCGCCCGGCATGGTGCCAGCGGCGCACATGGCAACGGTGTTTTCATTCGCCGCGCGTTGGACGGCTCCGATGACCTGCATATCGGTTGGAGGGGCATTCCCGTCGCCGGGGGCATCCGTCAGTGGATCGACTTTGCCGAACCAGTCGTATTTCGAAGAGGCAGCATCTCCGTCAAAACGCGTGGCCCCGAGGGCCTCGCCCAGCTCCTCCAGCCCGACGCGGGCGTCTGCCATCAGCGGCAAGGCGCCGTGTTTGGCGGCATCATAGGCGGCGACATTGAGGCTGACGATTTTGCGATCCGCATGGGCGAACAGCCCCCACGACCCTGTCGTAAAATCCTGAAACCGCGTGCCGACGCCAAAGACCACGTCGGCCTCGGCGCAAACATCATTGGCCGGTTCACCACCGGTCACGCCGATGGGGCCAAGGTTTAGCGGGTGATCCCAAGGCAGCGCCGATTTGCCCGCCTGGGTTTCGGCGACAGGGATATTGTGCGCTTCGGCAAACGCCATAAGTGCGTCGGTCGCGCCGGAATAGTGTACGCCGCCCCCAGCCACGATAACTGGCCGCTTGGCACCTTTTAGCACCTTTGCCACGCGGTCCAACTCGCCCACGTCGGGGCGGACGCGCCGCTGGTACCAGACCTTTGGCTCAAAGAAGCTGACGGGATACTCATAGGCTTCGGCCTGCACGTCTTGACAGAAGGACAGCGTCACAGGGCCGCAATCGGCCGGATCGGTCATCGTGCGGAAGGCGCGAGGCAAGGCCGTCAGCAGTTGCTCGGGCCGGGTGATCCGGTCGAAATACCGGCTGACCGGCTTGAAGGCGTCGTTCACCGACACTGTGCCATCCCCGAAATCTTCGATCTGTTGCAGCACCGGATCCGGTCCGCGATTGGCAAACACATCGCCGGGCACCAGAAGCACCGGCAGGCGGTTGACATGCGCCAGCCCCGCCGCCGTCACCATGTTGAGCGCCCCCGGCCCGATGGATGACGTGACCATCATCGCGCGCTTACGGCGCAGCTGCTTTGAGTAGGCGATGGCGGCATGCGCCATAGTCTGTTCATTGTGCCCGCGATAGGTCGGCAAAGCGTCGCGGCTGGCATAAAGTGCCTCGCCAATGCCTGCCACGTTGCCATGACCAAAGATGGCCCAGCAGCCCGCGATAAACGGCTCTCCATCTTCGGTAAGCTGCGCTGCGATGTAGCGCACCATCGCCTGTGCGGCGGTCAATCGAATTGTCTTGCTCATGCCGCGTCCTCCATGGCTCGGCTTCGGGCCTTGTCCCAAATTTCGCAAAGGCGCTGATAGTTTGCGACCATTTCGGTTATAGCCTCTTCGTTGGTCATCTTGCCCGCCAGCCATGCGCGGGCGGCGTTGCCGAAGATCGTCCGGCCCACAGCAAAGCCTTTGACCAAGGGCTGCTTGGCCGCCAAAGCAAAGCTTTCCGCCAACCCAGCCTCCGGCGCGTCGAGACCCAGAACAACGATGCCGCGCGTGCGGGGATCATTGCGTTCGATGGCGGCAACGGCATTTTCCCAGGCGGCATCGGTCTTGAACGGCTCAAGCTTCCACCAGTCGGGATAGACGCCCGCGTCGTAAAAGGTCTGGATCAAGGTGGCAGAGGTCATGTCGTCCACAGGGCCAACCTTCGACGGAATGATCTCCAGCAGGAATTCCAGCCCGTTGCGACGGGCCGCCGTGAACAGCCGCTTGACCCGCGCCACCTGCATCTTCGCGGTCTTGTCATCATCATCGGGATGACAGAAGACCAGCAGCTTGACCACGTTCTCCCGCGCCCATTCGCGCAAACGGCCAAGGTCTTCGCCCAACTCGGGTTCGAACTCGATGGGCCGCGATCCGGGCAACTCGGTCGGGCGACCGATCCAGAGGCCAGAGCCGGTGGCGCGATGCAGCGCGGACCGCCCGATCCGGTTGTCACATAGGATGCCGTAGCCCGGTTGGCCGTTCTGCACCTTCAAAGCCGCATCGAGGCAAAGCTCCTTGAACGCTGCGCCCTTTTCCTTGGTGTAGCCGTCCATCTCTTCCAGTTGCAGCCGGTGATCGAAGGCGAAGGTTTTGACCGAAGACCAGTCGCCATGCCGGTTGGTCGCCCAGTGCACTTGCTCCAGCTCCGTATCGTTGCGCAGGTCCGGGCGCTTGATCCCGCGCTGGAAGAAATACTGAAGCTCCTCCCAGCTTGGATAGGCAGGCGTGCAGCCGTGACGGCTGACTGCAAAAGCCCCGCAGGCATTGGCGTATTTCAGTGCTGTCGGCCAATCCTCACCATCGAGCCAACCTTTCAATAGACCGGACATGAAGCCGTCGCCTGCCCCCAGAACGTTGAACACCTCGATTGGAAATCCCGGACCTGTCTGGCCGTCATCAAGGCTGTCGGGCACGTCGCCCTCGAAGGCCACTGCCCCCGCCGCGCCGCGTTTGCAGACCAAAGTCGCGCCGGACACAGCACGCACTGCCCGCAGCGCTGCGATTGTGTCGGTCGATCCACCCGCGATGTGGAACTCTTCCTCCGTGCCGACGATCAAATCGAACAGATGCAGCGTTGATTGCAGCTTGGCCGTTACGGCTGCGCTTTCAACGAACCGGCTTTCACCGTCGCCATGGCCAGCGACTCCCCAAAGGTTCGGTCGGTAGTCGATATCGAGCGCGGTCTGCATGCCATTCGCGCGGGCAATCTCCAGCGCTTTGATCGTGGCAGCCTCGACCTGCGGATGGCTCAGATGCGTGCCGGTCGCCACGACGGCTCGGGCGCTCTTGACGAAGTCCTCGTCAATGTCATCGATGGTCAGCCCCATGTCGGCACAGTTCTCGCGGTAGAAGATCAGCGGAAACTGCTCCTGATCCCGGATGCCCAACAGAACCAGCGCCGTCAGTCGCTCGGGGTCGATCTTGACGCCCCCGGTGTTCACACCCTCGCGTTCCAGCTGCTCGCGAATGAAGCGGCCCATATGCTCGTCGCCGACCCCTGTAATCACCGCCGACTTCAGACCAAGCCGCGCCGTGCCGCAGGCGATGTTGGTGGGCGAGCCGCCGATGTACTTGTCGAAAGAGCCCATATCCTCCAACCGCCCGCCGATCTGCGCGCCGTAGAGGTCCACCGAGGATCGGCCGATTGTGATGAGATCAAGTGTCTTGGACATGCCTGCCTCCTATCCCATGCGTTCCGAGGCGTAGGAGCCCGGCGACGGCGGGAAGACCACCGTCTTGTTTCCATTCAGGAAGACCCGGCCATTCACATGGGCATGGATGGCCCGCGCAAAGACCTGCGCTTCGACATCGCGCCCAAGCGACACGTAATCCTCTGGGGATTGCGCGTGCGTGACACGGATTGTGTCCTGTTCGATGATCGGTCCTTCGTCGAGATCGGCGGTGACATAATGCGACGTCGCACCAATCAGTTTCACACCCTTTTCGAAAGCCTGCTTGTAGGGGTTGGCCCCCTTGAACGATGGCAAGAACGAGTGGTGGATGTTAATGATCCGCCCGGACATCTTTTCACACATGGCGTTGGACAGGATCTGCATATAGCGGGCGAGCACGATCAGTTCCGCGCCGGTGTCTTCGACAACCTGCATGATCCGTGCCTCGGCTTCGGGTTTGTTTTCTTTGGTGACCTTGATGCAGTGGAACGGGATGTCGTGGTTCACCACGACCTTTTGATAGTCCATGTGGTTCGAGATCACGGCCACGATGTCGATCGGCAGCGCCCCTATCCGCCAGCGATACAGCAAGTCGTTCAGGCAATGACCGAAACGAGACACCATGATGACGACCTTGCGCTTCGTCGTTTCGTCAAAGAACTCGGCATCCATGTCAAAGCTTTCGCGAACGTGCGCGAAAGCATCGGTCAGGTCATCGAGGCCCCTGCCCTCTTCCGACTGGAAGCTGACGCGCATGAAGAAGGATCCCGTTTCGGCATCATCGAATTGCGCGCTGTCGGTGATGTTGCATCCCTGTTCCGCCAGAAAGGTCGAGATCGCCGAGACGATCCCGCGGCGGGATTTGCAATGAACACGGAGAGCAAACCTGGTCATGCGGATCTCAAGACCTCCGAAACCTTGACAACACGTCCTTCGGCTACTGATTTCAGCGATGCATCGGCCAGGGCCAATGCCATCATGCCGTCATGGCCGGTGGTCGGAGTCAGCCCACCGTTCGTCACCGCATCGACGAAAGCAGCGATTTCGTTGGCGTAGGCGTTCACGTATCGCGACATGAAAAAGTTTAGAAGCGGGGGCCGGACATAGCCCGTGCCATCGGCAATCTCGATATTTGCCTCGCGGTGGTTTTCCGCAGAGACAGAGCCTTTCGATCCCAGAACTTCAATGCGCTGGTCATAACCATAGGTCGCACGGCGCGTGTTGGTGATGGTACACTGTTTGCCGCTTGCGGTTGTAAGGATGACGTTGACGCTGTCGTAATCGCCGAGCTCGCCGATCTTCTCATCGGTCAGGACCGAAGCCGCGGCCTGCACAGACTCGACCTCCTCGCCCAAGAGCCAGCGTGCAACGTCGAAATCGTGAATCGTCATGTCGCGGAAGATCCCGCCGGAGACCTTGATGTAGTCGTACGGCGGCGGGCCCGGGTCGCGGCTCGTCAGGGTGATCATTTCAACTTCGCCGATGCGGCCGTCGTCAATGGCCCGTTTCAACGTCATGAAGTCGGGGTCGAAGCGGCGCTGGAAACCGACCATCAGGGTCGCATTCTCTGCCCTGACGGTCTCAAGGCACTCTATCACGCGGTCGAGGCTCAGATCGACGGGCTTCTCGCAGAAAACCGCCTTCCCCGCTTTCGAAAACTGCTCAATAAGATCGGCATGCGTGTTGGTCGGCGTACAGATCAGGACCGCATCCACATCGTCGCTGGCTGCGATCTGGTCGATAGAACGGATGTCGCAACCATAGGCATCGGACAATTGTTTTGCGGTCTCGGCCATGGGATCGGAAATCGCGATCAACTGCGCGTTCTGTGTCGACGACACCGCCCGCGCGTGTACTTGGCCGATGCGACCGGCCCCCAGAATTGCGATACGAAGGGTCATTTATTGTCTCCTTGGCAAGCAGTCACCGCAGCGGGGCGAACCGGCCTTTTGATTTCAACGATTTGGCCCGTGGTTGCACTGACCCGGGCGGCTTCCAGAACCGCCACTGTGTGGATTGTATCTGATGGAAGGACTGGTGGTGTTCCGCCGTGCATCACAGCGCTTGCGAATGCTTCATAAAAGTCTGTGTACCGTGACGGTACAGACGGCACACGGCGCGCCTTGCCATCCGTGTAGAGCGTCCCCCAGGCGTCTTCAGGCTCGGCTCCCCAGTCGGGGCGGCCCCCAACGGGCAGGTCGCCGCTCAGGACCGCAGCGACCTGTGCATCGCCACCCTTAACCACGAACGCGCCAGACTCTCCATAGGCGCGGAGCTCGCGCGCGTGCAAATGGTTCGCTTTGCTGGCTTCGATGTGACTGCTGGCACCGCTCGCGTGAAGCAAGTTTACCACGAAACCGACATCGGTTTTGCCGCCTGGAACGTCGCCCTGTTCGGTCTGCGCGAAGACCGAGGTCGCCGGTCCCAAGAGCCACAACATCTGGTCAACGATGTGGCTTCCGAGATCTCCGAGAAGACCGCCTTCAGGACCCGGCAGCAAGCCGTCGAGTGATGGGAAATCCATCCGGTTGTGAACCCGTTGCACTCGGCCCAGATCGCCGTTCTGGATCACTGCGGCAAGCGTTCGCAGATCGGAATCCCAGCGGCGATTTTGAAACGCGCTGATGACAACACGCTGCGCTTCTGCTGCACGAACCATCCTTTCGGCGTCGGAAGCGTGAAAGGCGAAGGGCTTGTCTGCGACGACATGCAGACCCGCCTTGATCGCCTCGAGGACCAGCGAAACCCGCGTTGTGGGAGGTGTCGTGATTGTAACTGCATCGACCACTTTCGCAGCGATCATGTCCGAAAGGCTAGCGAACACGGGAACATCGGGAAAGTCGGCCCGGACGTTGGCCACCGTTTCAGGTGACCGGGCCACGACACCGGCCAGATCAACGCCGTTGGCGGCCTTGATGAAAGGCGCGTGAAAGCGACGACCGCCAAAGCCGAAACCTACAAGACCGAGTTTCATCGTTTGCTCACCAAAAGACCGTCCCGCATCTCAAATGCACTCTCAACTGGCTGCCTGCTTTGATTTCAGGCCGCGTCTTCGTAGCCGGCCTGCGTCTTGGCGCCCGTGATATACGCGACAACGTCTTCGCCGTTGGTTTCCTCCTTCTTGAGGTCGGCGCAAATTCGGCCACGCCGAAAAACCACGATGCGGTCCACAAGGTCCATGACTTGGCGCATGTTGTGGCTGACGAGGATCAGCGGTTCACCTGCTTCCTTTAGCGTACGGATGATGTTTTCAACCTGTGCCGTCTCCTGAACGCCAAGCGCCGCGGTCGGCTCGTCCATGATCGTCAGTTTGGAATGGAACGTCGCGGTCCGTGCAATCGCCACACATTGCCGCTGGCCGCCCGACATCCGCTCGATCGAGCCCCGTATGTTAGGAATCTTGACCCCGGTTTTTTCCAACGCGTCGAGCGTACGCTGGCGCATTGCTTTGTAGTCAAGGATCGAGAATGGCCCGAGTTTCCACTTGATGATCTCGCGCCCCAGGAAGAGGTTGTCAGGAACATCAAGCTGATCGGCCAGGGCCAAGGTCTGAAAGACCGTCTCGATTCCGGCGTTGCGAGCTTCGAGAGGGCCGGCAAAGTGCACAGGCTTACCGTCGAAGATGATCTCGCCGCGGGTCCGCTCCTCCACCCCCGTAATCTGGCGCACAAAGGTCGATTTACCGGCGCCGTTGTCGCCCATGATCGCGACGTGTTCGCCTTTGCGAAGGGTGAAGTTGGCGCCCTCCAGCGCATGCACGCCGCCGTAGTGTTTGGTCAAATCCTTTGTTTCGAGTATGATTTCGCCCAAAGGGGCTGAGGAATGCGGTGCCTCCTGCCCAGAGATATTGGTCTGCATATCACTTGCCATGTTGTACTCCTCCCTCAAGTTCGCGCCGCAGCGCGCCGTTGACGATATTGGTCAAGGACCACGGCACCGATGATGATCGCGCCCATCGCCATCAACTGATAGAAGGCGTCGAGCTTGATATAGGTGAATCCGGACTGGATCACGCCGAATACCATGGCACCAAGCACGGTCCCAATGATGGAACCGCGGCCACCTGTCAGGCTGACGCCGCCGATCACCGCCATGGCGATGGCATAGAGCTCATAGAATTGCCCCATCCCTGCTTGGGCGGTCAGGTTCTTCGAGCTGAGAACGATGGCCGCAAATGCCGCGAGCATTGATGCGATCATGTAGACCATGACCTTGTGCCGGCGCACATTGATACCTGACATCCGCGCGGCCTCTTCATTGGAGCCTATGGCATAGGTGTGCTTGCCATAGACTGTATAGCGCATGATGAGGTGCAACAGGATCGCCAGACCGATGAACCAGACCACGGGCATCATGCCCGTGCCTATCCAGGCATAGCCCTCGGTCGGAAAGGACACAGGCTGGCCCTTGGTCCACCACTGAGAAATACCGCGACAAACGAGAAACATGCCAAGCGTCGCGATGAATGGTGGGATGCGAGCGAATGCGATGAAGAAACCGTTGATCGCGCCGATCATAGCCCCGAAGACCAATCCGACGATCAGGGGGACCAGAACCGGCAAATCAAATGACCAGGCGCCGAAAACGGCCTTTGGGTTCGGATTTCCGTTGACCAGTTCGGTCTGAGCAAATGACATCACAATCATAGCCGCTGCCCCGACAAGTGGGCCAGAGGACAGGTCGATCCCGCCCGAGATAATAACCTGAGTTACGCCAAGCGAGATGATCCCGATAATGGACACTTGAAGGATGATGATCTTGATCCGGGCCATGTTTAGGATGGTCCCATCGCGCGCGTCGTTAAAGTCGAACAACATGCTCTGATTGTTCATATAGGGCAGGATTTGCCCCAGTGCCTCAAACAAGAGGATGATCAGGATCAGGGCCAGAAAAACGTTGAATTCATTCGGCCAGGATCGCTTCGACTTGTCGAAGGTCAACCCGCCGATACCATGTGAAGTCTGGTCAGCCATTCCTGTCTCCTCCCAAGAAGTTGCCTCTCTTTTTTTTGGGGAGCGGCACGGACCGCGCCGCTTCCTTTGATTGGTTCATCCTACAAGAAGATCAGTTCTGGTTAAGGTAGCCGTCGATATTCGCGGGCGTCACCAGCTCGAAGGGGATGTAGACCTTTTGTGCGACCTCTTCGCCGTTGGCGAGCGCGATGGCCGCGTTGAGCGCGCCTGAACCCTGGCCAGAAGCGTTTTGGAACACGGTGACATCAAGATCACCGGCCTGCATGGCTGCAAGAGCGTCCTGGGTTGCGTCAACGCCGCCCACAACAATCACATCCATATCAAGACCGGCGGCCTTCATCGCCTGGATCGCACCGATCGCCATCTCATCGTTGTTGGCTATCACCGCATCAAACTCTTCGCCCGACGACAGCCAGTTGGTCATCAGGTTCGTCGCCTGTTCACGCGACCAGTTCGCAGTCTGGCGATCGATGATCTCGATGAAATTGCACATGTCCATGCCGATGACATCGTCAACGTCTTTCGTCCGCTGGACCGCTGCCTGATTGGAGAGTTCCCCCATCATCAGATATGCACGAGCCCCATCGCCCTTACCTTGGGCGCGCAGAATCTTGCAGATCTCGAAAGTTTCCAGCGTTCCGGATTCGATCTCGTTAGATGCAACGAAGGCTTGGTTGTCAGGCAGAGAATCGACGTTGATCGGCTGACGGTTCACGTAGACCAGCGGGACACCGGCCGCTTCGGCGGCGGCGGTCATCGCCTCGGTCGCCGAGGTGTCGACCGGGTTCACGATGATTGCGTCAACGCCAGATGCGATGAAGTTGTTGATCTGATCGAGCTGACGCGCCACATCGTTCTGCGCATCTTCGATCTGAACGTCGACGCCATCCATGCCATCGGCCATTTCCTGGATGCCGTTGCGCAGGACAGTCAGAAAGTTGTCATCGAACAGCGCCATGGAAACGCCGACGTCCTGTGCCCAGGCACCGGTCGTCATCATCATCGCGGCGGCACTCGCCATCAAAGTCTTCTTCATTTGGGTTCCTCCCTTTGCTGGTGTCCGGCACACCATTTCTTTTGCCGGATGCCCTGTACTAGGGCAGTTGCTCCCCCTATCAAGCGGCGTGCGCTTGAAGCTGCGAGGATATGAAATCGAATGAGCGCTTGATCTCCAGGAAGGGATCCTCCAACGCATGTGTTTCTGGTGAAAAGCACTCGTAGGAGATCGGCCCGTCATAGCCGGCCGCGATCAGCGCAGCGATCTGCTCGACATTACCGAGGCGGTCGCGCGCATCGATCAGTACACGGTGCTCGTCTTCCATCTGTGCCAAGGTCAGTTTCGGATCGACCACCGCCGAAATATGGATGATGCCCGTCATCTCCGGATAAATCGGGCCACCATCCGCCAATGTGTGGTGAAAGGTGTCGTGGACGATCTTGAAGTGGTCCTGTCCGCCGATCGAGGCGATCGTCTCAACCAGTTCCGTTTTTGAGCGCAATGACGAGCGCTGAAATCCGAGAGGTTCGACAAGAGCCGTTATCTCCGCGTCTTGCAGCAGCGGAAGCACGCCCTTGAGCGCGACCCTGAGGTTCGCCTGCCGTTCACCGTTCCCAAGCGCGGTGCCGTCGTTGCGGGGAATGAGGCTGATGGTCTCTGCTCCAGCGGCCTTGGCCGTGGCGAGCAGCGACTTGACCGCGTCCTCGCGGTCTGGCGTCCAATCGTTGAACGGATAGACTTGGCTCAGTCCGACAAGCCGGAGTCCTTTGTCCGACGCAATGCGCCCAGCTTCTTCCGGGCTAAGGTCATCGAACAAGGTGCGAGCAATGTCGTTTCGGACTTCGACACCGACGCAGCCGAGTTTTGCAGCCAGTTCGAGAAAGGACACGTAGCCGAGATTCGGTACGGTCATGTGGTTCAACGCTGTTTGCATGTCGCCCCCCCGTCAACCGGAACCTCCCTCCGGCGATCAGGATTACGATTGCGCCGAATTGCAGTGTCGGTCAATCAAACGGGAAGCATTTCGCGTCATTCATGACGTGCTCAGACTTTGCAGAATGACGTTTTTGCGTCATCAAACGATTTCTGGGAGATGTAGAAGCGGGTCGAGAAAGTATTGCCCTGATACACCGTCATCAGCTTGGCCACTGGCGGCAATCATCATATCAACGAGATCCCTGCAGAGCTCTGGAAGCGGCGTCGCGATGGCCATGATGGCATAGCCGTCTACCAGTGCCGCACGGCTTTCTGCCGTCAACTCGTTCACGATCAGTGCGACCTGCGGCTCGGCGTGCCGCTCGCGCAGCGCCGCAATCGCTCCCTCCATACCTCCTCCGGCCACATAGATGCCCTTCAAGTCAGGATGCCGGTCGAGAAGATCAAGAGTTGCCTCGTAAGTTAGCTGCCTGGTTTCGAGGTTCACAAGCGTGTCCAGAACCGAAAACCCTGGTGCTGCCTCCCGAACGAAGGACCGAAAGCCGACTTCGCGGAGATCATGCCCATGCCAACGGTTTCCGCCCACGAAGATCGCGAGCTTGCCGGGCTTGTGAACGGTCCTTGTGATTAGCCACGCTGCCAGTCGCCCGACCTTCATGTTGTTCAGACCAACGTAATTCTTCCGAATGCCCTGAGCGAAATCGTTGAGAAGTGAGAAGACCGGCACGTTCTTGTCTTTCAGATCCTGAACGATCCGATCGAGTTTCTGGTCGTTCACCGCCGAACCGGCAATCGCATCGCAGGTCTGACCTAGCTCTGTCAGGATATCTGCAAATTCGGCTGGAGACTGCGATGACGAGAACCGAACGATCGCTTTGGCGTGAACATCCGACCGCGCCGCGACCGCCTCCTCGATTTCATGCGCAAAATTGCGATAGAATTCCTGGGTCGGCTTCAGGAGCACGAAGCCGAGTTTGAGTTCCGGAATTGTTTGATTGAGCCGATCCCGGAACGTGCCCATACCGTGATAGCCTACACGCCGGGCCGCCTCGGCGATTTTTCTCAGCGTTTCCGGTCTGACGGTAGCGCGCCCGTTAATCGCCCTGTCAACCGTCGTCACGCTGACACCCGCCTCGTAAGCGACATCCTTGATCGTTGCCCTGTTCGCCACGCGAGGCCCTCATATGACGGATTTTCGTCATTGAGACTATTCCGCAGCATGCAAAGTGGCAACCTGATCAGATCTTGGGTCTCCCATCTACACGTCCGCCAGAAGCACCGGCCGACCCGTCTTGGCGGATAGCGTCGCTGCCTCGGCGATCGCAAGTACCGCAACGCCATCGTCCAGAGATACCGGGAGGGTAGTCCCATTGTTGATGGCATCAACAATGGCAGCCCACTCCGCCGCATGGGCGGGCATATAGCGCTCAAGGAAGAAGTAGGTGGGCTTTGCCCCAGTCACCCCAGCCGTGGTGGATTTCACAACCGTGTTCTCCAGCGTATTCTGTGCTTGTAGAAGACCTTCGGACCCGAGAAGTTCAACTCGCTGGTCGTAGCCATAAACGGCACGCCGCGAGTTCTTGATGACGCAGATGCGTCCGTCCGCATAAGTCATGGTCACATCGGCTGTATCGACGTCACCCGCCGCCCCGATTTCGGGGTCCACGCTAGAAGATCCAGCGGCCATGATGCTCATGGGCGCTTCCCCCATGATGAAGTTGGCCATATCGAAATCATGGATCATCATGTCCCGGAACAGCCCTCCAGAGACCTTGATGTAAGCCACGGGCGGCGGGGCGGGGTCGAATGAGGTGATCGACAACAGTTCGGCCTTGCCGATCTCGCCAGCGTCCAGTGCTGTCTTGAGTGCGCTGAAGTTCGGATCGAAGCGTCGGTTGAACCCAATCATCACCGGCAGGCCGTAGACTGCGATGTTGGTCTTACAGGAGCGGGCGCGTTCGAGGCTGAGGTCCACCGGCTTCTCGCAGAGCACGGCCTTGCCCGCAGCAGTTGCCGCCTCGATCAGCTCGGAATGGGTATCGGTTGAAGTGGCGATCAGCACCGCGTCAATCTGGGGATCAGCGATGATCTCTTCGGTTGTCCGCGCTGTACACCCATACTGGGCTGCGAGCTTCTCGGCATTGGCTGCAATATGATCCGAAATCGCCACGAGCCTGCTGTCTGTGTGGCCCGAGATGGCCGTGGCGTGGACGCCCGCGATACGCCCCGCGCCGAGTAGTCCGACTTTTTAACATGTCTTTCCTGCCTGTCAGATTCAGATGGATCGGTCCTCGGCGGCGCTCTGCCGCGCGGCGTCTAGAATGGCTAGAGTGCGTGCACCGGTCTCTGCCGTCACAGGGGGCGGGGTACCGGCCATCACGGCGGCGGCGAAAGCGGAGTAGTAATCGTGATAGCGACCTTGCTCTGACGGGACGCGCTCTGCGCCTTGCGACGTGCGCAGCGTGCCCCAGTTCGACTCGGGCTCGTAGCCCCAGGTCGCCAGATCATCGGCGGGCCGCTTGCCAGCAAAGATGTGCTGCGCCTGAACGTCGGTGGTCTTGGAGACATAGCTGCCCTTGTCACCAATCACGCGCAATTCGCGGTCGTCGATGTAGTTCAGCTTGCATGCAGACAGATGGCTGTGCGCGCCACTTTCATGCCGAAGTGTCAGGGTGAAGCTCACGTCTGTTGGGCCTTCAGGGAAATCGAAGGTATCCAGTTGCGCATCCACTGCTGCCACAGGACCGAGTAGATAGACCATCTGGTCGACGACTTGGCTGCCGAGAGGTGCGCAACGCCGTCATGCACAGTCAGAAACCGCATGACCGCTTCCTCCGCTCTGCGGTCATCTAAAAAGGTGGAACAACGCGGGTGCGGCCAATGTCCGCTAAGCGGGCTGCAAACGCAGCAATCTGTCACCCAGGCGAGTGACCGCTTTGGGCCGTCCTCTCGAACGGCCCTTCAGTCTAGATTTCAATAGCTTCCGCAATCGCCAAGGCATCTTCAAGTTCGACGCCCAAGTACCGGACTGTGCTGTCCATCTTGGTGTGTCCAAGGAGAAGCTGAACGGCACGAAGATTGCCCGTCTTCTTGTAAATCTGCGTCACCTTCGTCCGCCTCATCGAATGCGTGCCATATGCGCTGGCTTCTAGGCCAATTGATGTGACCCAGTCCCGGACAATGCGGGCATATTGGCGGGTGGAAATGTGAAGGCGTTCGTGAAACCGGCCCGGCCAAAGATACTCGGACCCAACCATGAGCTCGTCTTCCATCCACTTTTCGACCGAAGCGCGCGTACCTTCTGATATCTCAAATCGAACGGGCTTCTGTGTTTTGCTTTGAAGCACCGATGCCCGTTCTTTGATCTGACCAGACGCCATGACATCGACAACTTTCATCCTCACTAGGTCACATCCACGCAGTTTGCTGTCGATCGCCATGTTGAACAACGCGAGGTCTCGATGGTTCTCCGCCAGTTCAAGTCTGACGCGGATCGCCCAGACGTGTTTTGGTTTCAGTGGTCGTTTCTGGCCAACGATACGTCCCTTGTTCCATGCGGGTCTTAGCGCGCGAATGGCTGGTAGGTTTGGTGTTTCCATGACTGATCCTCCGATCCGCCATGCCCTCCACAACGACAACCCGACGTTGACAAGGCAACATATCACAGAATTGCTGCACTGCCTCTGAGGTCGGCTTCGAGCCCTTTATGACCAATGCTGCAATTTGCACAAATGTCAGCTTTTCGCGGACAGTAAGGAAAAGCGGCCCCAACGAACATTTATGATGGGGTGCTGAATGCACAGAGTTCAGTCGACACAGCGTGTGTGACATTCACGGAGAAATTTGGCACGCTAGCTTGAATTGAAGACTGCGGGGGAAGGTCGTGAAGATAGATGGATCATGCCATTGTGGTGCAATCACCTTCGAGGCGGAGCTTGATCCGTCATCGGTTGGGATATGTCATTGTGCGGATTGTCAGGCCTTGTCCGCTTCGGCATTTCGTACGCTGGCCATTGTGCGAAGTGATAGTTTTGACCTTTTGACGGGTACGCCGAAACATTACGTAAAGGTGGGGGATAGTGGCAATCCGCGTGTTCAGGCCTTCTGCCCCGATTGCGGCTCCGGCCTCTATTCCTGCGGCGTTGAAGATAAACCTGCCGCTTATAACCTTCGGGCCGGAACGATAAGGCAACGCGCTGAACTAGCTCCGAGTTTCGAATGCTGGACGCGTTCCAGACTACAATGGGTCACGGAAATCCCCGGTGCTAGACAGTTTGAGGGTAATCCTAATGCTTGAGTTTGATGCGGAGATTACCCGGATATTGAACAATGCTTATGAAGGTGCCGACCTGACCCGCCGACGGCAGGCATCCTTTGACGCGCTCAAGCCTAGCCCGGGTGATACGATCATTGATATCGGGTGCGGCAACGGCTTGCTGACCGCCGAGTTGGCCAGGGCCGTTGGGCCGACAGGCAAGATCATTGGCGTCGATCCCAGCAAGGACATGCTGAAGGCTGGGCAAGACCGCTGCAAGGGCCACGCGAACGTGGAGTTTGCAGAGGGTTTGGCGAATAACCTCCCGGTTTCAGACGGTGCCGCCGACAAGGCCGTATCAGTTCAGGTTTTCGAGTACATAAACGACGTGGACAGCGCGCTGGACGATGCGATTCGATGCTTGAAGCCGGGCGGGCGGCTGGTGATCAGCGACCTGCACTTTGGCAGCTTCATCTGGTATTCCGATTATCCCGAGCGCATGTCCAAGTTAGTATCCGCTTGGGACAAACATTTCGTCAGCGGCACGCTGCCCGAACGGCTTCCTGGTATCCTCAAGGCCAAAGGGCACGAAGTTGATGCAGTTACACCCGTTACCCTGACTGATCACGAACTCAAGCCCGACGGCATTGCCATCATGATGATGCATCTCATGAAGCAATACGCGATTGCCAATGCGCATGTAGACGAGGCGGAGGCGCAGGCTTGGTTCGATGAACAGCAGGCGCTGTCGGATGAGGGGCGCTTTTTCTTCTCGCTTGCGCAATTTGTCGTGGTTGCAAGGAAATCAGCATAATCTCTTGCTTGGAGATTGGTTGTCCCCGAACCAAAGCCGACATTGGTTTGAGATCACTCAACGGCAGTTCTGTCCGCGATCTGTGAGTCCGAACATCGTTGGATTTTGCGCACGCAGCGAATGTCGGGTCTGACGGGCCGCGCCGCAGCATCAGATGTGACTGCCGAGTGACCGCTTTGGGCCGGCCTTGCCCACCCACCAAAAAGCGGCCCGCCTAGAACTCCAGCAAATTTCAGTATCGTCGGCCACGACTTGTCGCAGCACGAAACGCCAAACCCACTTCTATCGTGCAATCCCGTCTGCAAGATGATCAGGTTCCTGTCCGTGCGAGATATACGGCGTGGGAAATCGCTTTTGCCGCCGCGCTACGGAATTCATCCTGTAAAGCATCTGCATTTTTTCGCGCACTGGACCTGATGCCGACATCTCTAACCAAAGCTTTTGACGGGGATTTCGGCAAGAGCCCAAGACCATTCAGGACAGGAAGATAGAGTTGCTCTTCAACATGAGGGAGCCGCCCCGGGAAAGGTGCGAAGTCCTGCGGGACAAGTGGCGCTGACTGCCATTTTTTCAATTTGGCATTCTGCTGCGCAGCGATGCCGGAGTGGGTCATGTCGCGCCAGAAGCCGGTATCCGTCCGACCGCCAGCGTAGTGCATGTTGATGAAATCGGCAAAGTCATCGACCTGCCGTGCGACCTGTCCATTGTAGGTCTGGCGGGCGGCGTCAGTGAGGTTTCCCCGTGGATCAACCAGGCCGCTGCCGATCAGCAAAATAAGCTGCACGAGGGTTCCGTGGATCGATGTGGCCTCGAGCGGTTCTAGAAAGCTTTGCGCAAGGCCGAGCGCACAGCAGTTTCCGATCCAGGCCTCTTCCAATCGACCGGGATCGATGTTGATGATGCGGCGCACGTCAACTGTCATTCCGAGATGCTTCTCGATCTCGGACTGCGCATCCTCTGCGCTGATATGCGCGTCCGAGAAAACATATCCGCACCCCATCCGGTCCTGAACCGGAATGCCCCACATCCAGCCGGAACCCATGGCCTGCGCGAGAGTGAAATTCGGGATCCTTGCGGGGTCCGCATGGTCGAGCCAGAAGGGCATGGCCTTGTTCAGTGGGAGCATGTCGCCGTAGGACCGCCAACGTGAACCGACCTCACTGATAATGGCCCGCCGAAAGCCGGTGCAATCAATCACAAAGTCGACTTCAATCGCGTCCCTGTCCACACAGACCAGACCGGTGATGTCTCCTGTCTCGCCGTCAATCTCAACGCCGTCCACCTCCGTCAGGATATGGTGGATATCGGTTGCCTTGCCCGACAGAAAACGCCCGAGGCGCGCCTGATCGAAATGATACGCGTGGTGGTAAGGGGACAACGGCACGGTGTCATCTTTATCCATCGCGAGGCCCGATTTGCCCTGTCGCATCAGCATCGTAAAAAGGTGCAGATCGGCGACGGGCTTGCCTGCTGCAAGGCGTGCGTGATGAAGCCAGTTCGATGGAATCGACGGCGGCGCGGGACGTAGCGCATTGGGGTCATCAATCGGACCCCAGTAATTCTTGCCGTCCTTGCGCCAGCCCGCGTGTTTGATACCAAATTTCAGCGTCGCGCCGGTGTCTCGGATAAATTCCGCCTCATCCAGCTCAAGGTCCAGAAGGACTTGCCGGAAGATCGCTGTCGACCCCTCACCGACTCCGACTGTCGGTATGTTCGGGCTTTCGACAACCGAGATGCGGATCGCGCGCTTATCTGGCGCGGCCTTGCGCAGCATGAGGGCGGCAAGCCACCCGGCTGTGCCGCCCCCAACCACCGCGATGTGCCGCTGCTTTTGGGTCACTCGGCGGCCTGCAACTCGGTTTTTCGCGCCCAAGTGGGCAGCCAGTTTCCGTGTGCGACGCGAAGATCGTCGACCAGCGACCAGATTTGATCGAGATCGAGTTCTGCCGCCGTGTGCGGATCCATCATTGCGGCGTGATAGATATACTGCGGATCCTCGGTGATGAGCGCCTCGACCACCAGCCCCTGAACAGAGACGTTCGACTGCATGATCGCGGCAAGTTGTGGTGGCAACGTACCGAAATGCGTTGGCTGGACGCCATTGCTGTCCACAAGGCAGGCAACCTCGACCGCACACCCCTCGGGCAGGTTCTCGATCAATCCGTGATTAGCAACATTGCCGTGGATGACGGAAGGCGCCCCGGTCCAGATCGAATTGACGATCTCGGATGCGTATTCGTGACTTTCATTCAACGTCATCTTGTGTTCCGACTTCAGCCGTTCACGCTCTTCCTCCCAGTTTGCCACCTGCTCTACACATCGCTTGGGGTATTCATCGAGCGGTATCTGGAAGCGGTCGATGATATCCTGACGACCATCCTTGATAAACCACGGCACGTATTCCGCGAAATGCTCAGAGCTTTCGGTGACAAAGTAGCCGAGCTTGCTCATCAGTTCGTAGCGCACAAGGTTTGGGCACCGCATGTTGTGTTGGTTGGGTTTCGGCGCGGTGCCCGCGGCATAGGCCTCGTGCAGGGCCGGATAGAGCGACCGACGTGTGCCATCCGCCTGCTGTTGTTCCAGCTTGGTAAAGAATGCGATGTGATTGATGCCGGCACATTCGTAGCGCACATCGCGATGGTCGATGTCCAGATCGTGGCTCAGTTCCTTGATGGTGCCCTGCACGGAATGGCATAGGCCGACCTGTTTGATCTGCGGATATTTCCGCGTGATCGCCCAGGTGTTGATGGCCATCGGGTTCACGTATTGCAGCATCCAGGCGTCGGGGCAGACCTCCAGCATGTCTTCACATATGGACCACAAGTGTGGCACCGTGCGCAGGCCCCGCATGATCCCGCCAATACCAAGAGTATCGGCGATTGTCTGACGCAGCCCGTAGGTTTTCGGAACCTCGAAATCGGTGACGGTACAGGGCTCATATCCGCCAATCTGGAAGGCAACGATCACGAAATCGGCCTCGGTCAGTGCTTCTTTCTGGTTTGTATGTGCCGTAATGCGCGCCTTGCATCCGATGGATTCGACCATGCGTGCTGCGATGCTAAATCCTTCTTCCAGACGTTTTTCATCGATATCCATCAAGGCGACATGCGAATCCCGCAATGCCGGGCGCTGCAGGATGTCACCGACGATATTGCGCATGAAGACGGCCGAACCTGCGCCGATAAATGCGATCTTTGGTGATGGTGCCATGCTCAAATCCTTCCTTGCCATGCAGTGGCTGAGTTAATTGCGGAATTCATGCCATGCGTCCGGGCCGAACGATGCAGGTTCCTGATTTTCAAACTGGAGCGGCCCATTTTCAGGCCACGACGTTGAACGCCGCGTCAACAAGGCGGCGTGTGTAGTCTGTTTCGGGGTTCTCCAGCACCTTGGCGGTGGGGCCTGCCTCCATCACCTTGCCGTGCTGCATCACGATGACGTTATGGCAGAGCGCCCGCACAACCTTGAGATCGTGACTGATGAACATATAGCTGAGGCTGTGTTTGCGGCGCAGGTCGCGCAAAAGATCAATGATCTGTGCCTGAATGGACAAATCCAGCGCCGATGTCGGCTCGTCCAGCAGGATGAATTCCGGATTTAGCGCAATGGCCCGGGCAATCGCGAGGCGTTGTCGTTGGCCACCTGAGAATTCATGCGGGAAACGCTCGAGCGCCGCATGTGGCATCTGGACATCGTCGAGCGCCTTGCGGACGATCTTGTCACGCGCGGACGCCGAACCTCCGATATTATTGACCACCAGACCTTCTTCCAGAATCTGCCGGATGATCATGCGCGGGTTGAGTGAGGAAAACGGGTCCTGAAAGACAACCTGCATTTTTGTCCGGAACGGCCGCAATTCCTTGCGGCTCAATTGGTCAATCCGCTGACCCTGAAACGTGATCTCGCCACGGTGGAAAACGCCGAGGCGGATCATCGCCATGGCAAGTGTAGTCTTGCCCGATCCACTTTCCCCCACGACGCCAAGCGTCTCACCTTGCCGCACTCTTGCAGAAATATCGTCGACCGCTTTCAGTTCCTTCGTCAGCGGGCGAAAGAACCCTCCCGCATTGAAGCTGAACGTTACGCCCAGATTACGACCCTCAATCACCACCGGGGCATCCTCGTTCAGCGGGTCCGGACGGCCCTTGGGTTCGCTCTCGATCAGATGCCGCGTATAAGGATGCTGCGGATTGGCGAACACCTCTGCGGTGACGCCTGACTCCACGACCTTTCCCTGCCGCATGACAACGACGGTGTCGGACACCTTGCTGACGACCGTGAGGTCATGTGTGATCAGGACGACCGCCATCCCATGCTTGGTCTGAAGTTGCTTCAAGAGCGACAGGATTTCGGCCTGCACGGTTACATCAAGTGCGGTGGTCGGTTCATCTGCGATCAACAGGTCCGGGTTGTTTGCCAGCGCCATCGCAATCATCACCCGCTGTCTCTGGCCGCCCGACATTTCGTGCGGATATTGGTCGATCCGGGTTTCGGGGTCGGGCAGCTGCACCTCGGCCAGAAGGCGCAGCACTTCCTTCCGCAGCGCCTTCTTGCCTATATCGCGATGGACACGAATGATCTCACCCACCTGATCGCCAATCTTGTAGATCGGATTGAGCGAGGTCAGCGGCTCCTGAAAAATCATCGAAATGCGCTTGCCACGGATACGCTGCAACTCCAACTCGGACCATGTGGATAGGTCCTCACCGTCGAACCAGACGCGGGTATCCTTGCCGACGATTGCATTGGGGGCGAGCATGCCCATCACGGCGCGCGCGGTGACGGATTTGCCAGAGCCGGATTCACCGACGACGGCCAGCGTCATTCCGCGATCAACCGCATAGCTGACGTCGCGCACGGCTTCGGTGACACCAACGGCCGTGCGAAAGGACACGGCAACGTTTTCGACTTTGAGAAGCGGCTCAGTCATTGGAATACGGGTCCATTGCATCGCGCATCCCGTCGCCCAGGGCGTTGAATGCGAGTACTGACAGAATAATCATGGCAACAGGCGAAAGCAGCCAGGGCGCGGCTGCGAGCGACTGGAAATCGCGCACGGCGTTCAGCATCACCCCCCAACTGACGAGCGGCTGCTGGATGCCCACACCCAGGAAAGACAAAAAGCTTTCGAGCAGGATCACCTCTGGAAGCACGTAGGTGGCCCAGACGATGATATGGCTCGACATATTGGGCACGATATGGCGCAGAATGATGCGCCGGTCACTGGCCCCGACCGCGACGGCGGACCGGACAAATTCAACGGACCGGATCGCGATGACCTTGCCGCGCAATTCGCGGGCCAAATTCGCCCATTGCAGCAAAACGATGATCGCCGCGAACATGATAAAGGTCGTGATCGGGTCGGCGTTGCGGGGCAGCACGGCTACAAGGGCAAGGTAAAGCGGAAGGTCCGGGAAAGATTTGATGAATTCGATCATCCGCTGGATGACGGTGTCCGTACGCCCCCCAAAATACCCCGATGTCACACCGACAAGCGTGCCAATGACGCAGGCTGCGGCCATCACGAGAAAGCCCATGAGCAACGTCACGCGTGCGCCATACACCATGCGGCTGAAGACATCGCGGCCGAGTCCGTCGGTCCCGAGAAGGTGGACGAACTGTCCGTCCGCGCCCGCGATGAGATGGGTGTCAAATGTCATGCCGAGGAATTGGTACTCCGCCCCTTCGGCGAAAAATTCAAGCGGTATGACTTGCGCATAAGATGGCTCAAACGTGATCTCGAAGGTGTTGGGGTCCATGACCTCTTCAAAGCCCAGCACGAACGGGCCGTGCAGCCTTCCATCTTCGTCAATGAAGCGGATCGTCTGCGGCGGCGAATAGATCGCATTTCTGTCCTTTGTCTCGACCGAGTAAGGGGCGATGAACGGTGCAAAGATGGCTGTCAGTAGGATGAGAAGCGACACGATAAGCCCCGCCATGCCCCAGCGATTGCTCCGAAAGCGTCGCCGCACAAGTTGCCAATATGACAGCGATGGACCTTCCTTTTCCGCGTTCATGGCGTGATCGGACGGCGCACCCGGCGGTGTGACCGCCCCGGACATTTGTGGTGTCGGGTCGCTCATGCTTCTAGCCTCCGACCACGGTGGCCCGGCGGACGCGCGGGTCCAGCAGTGCCAGAACGATGTCCGCAATGAGATTGCCGATTACGAGGAGTACGGCGACGAGCAGGAAGATGGCAGCGATCACATACATATCGCGGTCCGTGACCGAGCTGATGATGAGCGGACCCAACGTTGGAATGCCGAGCACCAGCGCTATCTCGATCTCGCCCTTGATCATGTAGTCGAAGCGCGCGCCCATGTTCATGATGACCGGGTGCAGCGCGTTAGGGACGGCGTGACGAAACAAGACCTTCCGACGGCCCAGCCCCTTGGCCCGCGCGGTTTCGATGTATTGGGCGTTCATCACGTCCAGCAGGTTTCCACGCATCATGCGCGTCGTGTAGGCCTGCCCCGCCCAGATCGAGACCAGAAGGATCGGCCAGACATGAAGAAACAGATTCCACAACTTGGCGAAGGACATGCCGTCCTGCACCTGGAATTCGGGCGAATACAAAGCGCCGATGTAAGGCGAGTGCCAGACGAATGCGAGCAGGTAGAGCAGGATCAGGGCAATAACGAATTTCGGGATCACGATGCCCATGAAGGCCACCAGGGTCGCAAGTGTGTCGCCCCAGCGGTACTGGTTGGTGGCGGCGTAGATCCCCAGAAAGACTCCGATAACCTGACCGACAACCAGCGTGACCAGAGCGATCCCGATGGTGCGCCACAGCCGCAGGTCAATGACATCCACAACGGGCCTGTTCTGGGTGAAGGACATGCCGAAGTCGCCAGCGAAGACGATATTCTTTATCCAGACCCAGTATTGCACGTAAATCGGCTGATCGAGTCCGAGCCGCTCGCGCATCATTTCGGCCTGCGGCAGCAGAGCTTCGCGGCTTTGTCCGGTCTGCGCCATTGTCCGGCCAATCCAGCCATCCACGAAATCACCGGGCACGGCTGTGATGATCAAGAAAGTTGCGATTGAAATGCCGATAAGCAGCGGGATCGTGACGAGAATTCTTTTCAGTATGAAAAGCAGAAATGCCATGAAATCTTCCCCCCTGCAAAACTTGAATGTTGATCAGTGCGCGGCCGCCGTCCCCGACGGCCGCGCGTACCATGCCACGTCGCTTAGTATTCCGCGACGGTGCCTGGGAGGACCTCTTCTTCCTGCTCGGCCGCAGGCGTCCACAGGCGTTCACGGATCACGCTGTCCTCTGCCCATTCATACATGAACACAGGCGTGCCCGGATGCGCGTTGCGGATCCGCTTGTTGACCAACAGCGCCGCCGGGATTTGAACGGTGCCAATGTAGTAGGCGTTCTCCGTCATCAGGCGCTGCATCTGCTTGGCCAACTCGGCCTGCTCGGCTGCATCGCTGCTGGCGACAAACGCATCATAGGCGCTGGCCAGCTCTGCCTCGAACGGCAGACGGTTGCCGCCACGGTTGAAGAACGGACAGTTCGCCCCGGCCGGGAAGGTCTCGCAGACCTCGCGTGTCGGCAAGATGACCGGCAGCCGGGCGAACAATGCCTGATACTGGCCGCTGGTGCGGTTGGTATCCATCGTCGTCTGGTCAAGACTCCGCAGGTTCATCCGAATGCCCACTTCCTCAAGCTGGGAGGCCACGGCCTCTGCCTGCTTGCGGTCGGCATTCGCGCCGCCATCGTGAAGAACGGTGATGACGATGTTTTCGCCACCGCCGGGCAGGTTGCGGACGCCGTCACCGTCGGTGTCAGTCGCGCCGAGCCCGTCCAAAAGCGCATTGGCGCGGTCTTGATCGAACGGCTGGAAGTCGGAGCTGCCCGCATCATAGTAAGGCGACCCTGTCGAGAACCCCGCGACATAGGGATAGGCGAATGGCCCACGGGCCAGCGCCTGACCAATCGCATCGCGATCCAGCGCATGGCTCAGCGCCAGACGGAAATCCGTTTCGCGGAAGAGATCGCGCATGGCGCGATCAGTGTCGTCCTCTGCAGATGCTGGATCAAGGTTCAGCATCAGGCGCCACGACAATACGCGCGGGCCGAAGTTGGCCCTGACGGGACTGTTTTCGTCCTGGCTCTGCTTGAGGGCTTCGACGTAGTTTCCCGGGTCTTCCATATTGGAGAAGTCCCCGGTGCCGGCCACAGCCTGCGCGGTCCGATCACCCCAGGTCGAGAGACGGAAATGCATCTCGTTGAAGTAGGGAAGCTGGTTTCCGGCCTCGTCCACTTTGAAATAGTAGGGGTTACGTCGCATGATCACCAATTCATCCGGGCGATGCACGACCGGGACCCATGCCCCCAATACGACGGGTGGGACCACGTCGTTGGGAAGTGCCTGCGTGTAGCTGTCATAGGTTGCATCGGAGTTATAGGTCGGATGCGCGTCCTTCAGGATGTGCGACGGTCCCGGGCAACCTTGGATGTAGGCGAGGTTCTCCACGATCGTTTCAGCCTGTGGTGACTGGAAAACAAACTTGAACGTGTAATCGTCGATGACCTCGAAGTTAGCGGCGCCAAAGCTGTCTTTGGCCATCCGAGACGCTACGTTTTCATCCTGGACGTTGTCTTCGTACCAGAACCTGACGTCCTCGACGTCAAAGTCATCTCCGTCGGACCACTTCACGCCCTGCATCAGGTTGACGGTCAACTCGGTGCTGTCGACATTCCAGGTCCAGCTTTGCGCCAGGTTCGGAAGCGGGCCGGTCTGTTCCTCGGCTTTGACCTGCCACCGCGGGCCCTGACGCACGAGACATTCCTGCATGGCCATGTTGATGCCGCCCCAGCCCTGATGCTGGCCCGCCATCCAGTTCCAGCCTTCGGGCCGGCCGCCGATGACATGGCGGAAAACACCGCCATATTCGCCGATGCCATCGACCATCGCGCCGGACTTGAAAATGATCGGCTCTGCCGGCAGGCGCTCGTTCACCGGCGGCAACGCACCACTTTCGACCAGCGCGTCAAGCATCGGCGCCTGATTGTAGCTGTCAAGCGATCCATAGCTGTAGATATCGCCACGCCCGATCAGTTCGTATTCAAGGCCGGACAGGCTCGTCTCCGGCGGCATCTGGTCGGCAGTCGCCAGTGTGCCGGATGCCACGATTGCGGTCGAAACCGCCAAGGCACGTTTCATGGTCTTCATGCTTCTCACCACAATTTCCTCCCTTTGGTGAAACCTGGCCATATGAAAATTGACAAGTGCGGTCGGAGTCCTACGGCTTCCGCAGGATTTTTTCCTGAAAATCACACAGATGGCCTTCGCGCCCGCAGCAAAGCTGATACGGTTAAAAAAGAACCTGAGCGAGAGAGACGCACCGATGGAGCCCTTTACAGATGCCGAAAGCGTATCCTTCGACACCGAACAGTTCAGCGATGGACGCGGGATTTATTTTCATCATCATCAGCCGAAACTCATGCGCGAGCCCTACCACGTTCATCCGTCCATTGAGGTGAACTATCTGCGCGATTGCCAGATGACTTATTCGTTCAGTGGCTCTCAGGTGCAGGTCCCGCCGGAACGACTTTGCATCTTCTGGGCGGTGCAACCTCATCGCGTGATCGGCGTCGATGGCAATGGCACAACCACAAACGCATATATTTCGCTTCAGGAATTTTGGAACTGGCCACTTCCAAAACTGTTTGTAGAGCAACTTTTTCAGGGCTGTGTTCTGATTGCGGACACACCAAATGCTTCCGACAATGATCTGACAAGCCGCTGGGCCTCGGAACGGAACTTGCGAGACCTGCCAACCAATCGCGTCCACGTGTTGGAGGCTCAGGCACGGATCGCACGGCTTGCGATGGACGGTTGGTCGGCGGTGACTGAACCGCGACATCATCGCACCCGGCAATCTCTTGGAGGGAAAACGCTGTACCATTTTGAGAGGATGATGCGGTTCGTGGCAGCAAACTATACCACCGACATTGGATTAACCGATGTCGCGAAAAGCACTGGCGTCTCGCCCAATTACGCCAATACCGTCTTCAAGAAAATGCTCGGAACGACTGTCAAAGTTCACCTCGCTGAAATACGGCTGACACGGGCCCGGATGCTTCTTCTCGAAACCGATGAGCCGGTCATAAACATCGCACTTGACAGCGGGTTCAATTCGTCGTCAGCGTTCTATGATGCCTTTCAGCAGGGCGTTGGTACGAGTCCCATAAAGTATCGGAAACAAAAAGGTCGTACGCGCTAGGCTTCATTGCAGCGTTCTGCAGCTTTAGTCTCCCAACAGGTAGTTTCCCGAACCAGAGTTTCTCAACTCATTGGACAATGCTACCGATGGTCACGTGTCCGGTGCCAAAGATAGCGTGTTCCAAACGCTTCACTACGCCAAAACTGACTTGTGGAGCGAACGGCAGCTTTAGAAAGCCGCACCGCAGCAACAAACGAAGAAGTCAAACGGCAGCTTTGGGCCGATCGTGTCTCGCCGATCATGCGGGCCATGTTGGTGCTGCGGCCGATCTGATGGCCGCTGTGAGCCCATTTCGACCGATGCTGCGATCTGGTCGAACGTCAACTTCTCAGGAAATGAGAAGCGGCTTCGTACAGCTTGGCAAAACAATGCATCGCCTTACCTTTCCGAAACGCAACGGGTTTTTGAGGTGTCGCATGGCAAGCAAGCCACGGGTTTTTGCAGTAATCGGTTTGGGCACCTTTGGTGCGACGCTTGCCGGCGATCTTCAGCGCTTTGGGAACGAGGTTATCGGAATCGATATCAATGAACGCCTGGTCGGCGCTCATGCAGAGGATTTGTCTCAGGCTCTTGTTCTGGACGCGCGGGACGACGGTGCGCTCAAAGAGGCGGGCATTGACAGCGTCGACGTCGGCGTCGTCGCCATGGGCACGAACATCGAAGCCAGCGTTCTGGCGACGATCAACCTCAAGACCCTCGGTGTCGAGACGATCTGGGCCAAGGCGACTTCGAAAAGTCACCATCGTATTCTGTCGAAGCTGGGTGTCGATCGTGTGGTTCATCCGGAGCGCGAGGTTGGGCAGCACGTCGCCCAAGTTCTGAACAATCCCCTTGTGCGGGACTATGTGAGCCTTGGAAACGGGCAACACGTGGTGAACTTTCGGGTTCCCGAAAGCCTCGAAGGAAGATCCTTGTCCGAACTGAGCTATCGGCAGGACCACGATCTGCGATGCATCGGCGTTTTGCGGGGAACAGACTTTATCGGACATGACGACGCAAGTTGTGCGCTGGAAAAGGATGATCTGTTGCTTTTGCTTGGCGGGCGTCAGGACCTTCGTGACTTCGCGCGTGAGCTCTAGGTGTTCTGATGTCGGGCCTGCACTTCTCGATCCGCCGAAAGCGCTTCAGTCCACCTGCAGTCCTCGCAACGATCTACGCTGTGTTTATCATCGTCGGAGCGGTGGCACTCCGGTTGCCTTTCAGCAATACCGGTGACGTCACTTTTAGCGATGCGGTATTCACCGCCGCCTCTGCTGTCACAGTCACCGGGTTGATCGTGGTGGACACAGGTTCGGACTATACGCTGATCGGTCAGGTTATCATTGCCCTGCTGATTCAGATCGGCGGACTGGGCCTGATGACCTTCGCTGCCCTTCTTTTGACGATGCTTGGGCTGACCATCGGAATGCCTCAAAGGCTTGTGCTGCGCGACGAGCTTGGCCAGACAGGCGTAAGCGATCTGCTTGCGCTTGTGCGCGTGGTGGTATTGGTGGCCTTTGTTGCCGAAGCCATCGCAACCGGTCTGCTGATGTTTGTGTTTGTGCCCGAATTCGGCTGGACACACGGCTTTTGGCAGGCACTTTTTCACGCGATATCGGCATTCAACAATGCCGGATTCTCGCTGTTTTCGGACAGCCTTTCCGGCTACGTTGCCGACCCTGTCGTCAACATCACCATCACGGTGCTTTTCATTCTGAGCGGTCTTGGTTTCGTCGTCCTTGCGGATATCAACACACAGCGCGGATGGAGGAAATTGACGCTTCACAGCAAACTGATGCTGTCGGGCACGCTGGCCTTGATCCTGTTTGCTTGGATCATGTTCGCTTTGCTGGAATGGAGCAACCCGGCCACGCTCGGCGGACTTGAGAGTTCTGGTGCACGTATCCTGGCGAGTTGGTTTCAAGCGGTGACACCACGCACGGCAGGCTTCAACACCCTCGACTACGCGCAAATGGAAAACAGCACGACGGTGATGACCTTGATGCTGATGCTGATCGGCGGCGGACCGTCCTCCACGGCTGGTGGTATCAAGGTGACGACACTGATCGTCCTGGCCTTGGCGACGGTAGCGTTCATTCGCAGACAAGAGCGGTTTCACATTTTCGGCCGCAGTCTGGGGATATCGGAAGTCATGAAGGTGCTGGCCCTGACTGCGCTTTCGATTTTTCTGGTGGCTATCGGACTGTTTTTGACATCAATTACGTATGACGGTGACTTCCTCGATCTCCTGTTCGAGGTCTGCTCGGCCTTCGGGACTGTCGGCCTGTCGAGAGGCGCCACCGGCGAACTTGATGAATTCGGACGCGCGATGATCGTTCTCATCATGTTTGCAGGTCGGCTGGGTCCTCTGACCATTGCCTTCTTTCTTGCCACGCAAAGCAAACCCAAGGTCGGATATCCGGAAGGAAAGGTGTTCCTAGGCTAGCGTTCCGACGAGAAGAGCCACCAATGGCTCAGCCGCAGCGACAGCTCGCTTGGTCGCACTGGTCAGACCTCCAGCAACGCATCGATGTCGCTAGCGTAGCGAAAGTCCGCTCTGCGGAAGCCGCGCCGCAGCGCTTCGCTCAGCCACGAAGGTCCGGTATGGGGCGTCCTTAACAGAGCAAACTGCCTTTCAGCCAGATTTGCTGCGCGTGCTCCGACGGCGGCTGAGAGCCCTTCTTAACCGCTGCTGCACTGTCCGCAGGTGACTGGTGGTCGTCGAAAGCCGACATTGGTTGAAGCAAGGGAGGGAGCACTTAAGTGCTGCCCAGAAAGCAGCGCAAAAATCCGAGGCGGGGCGCGAATAGACGCCCCGCACAAAGGCCTTATCCGATGGCTGTGGCTACCGCCGAGGCGAGTGGCGTTGTCGGTCGCCCGATCAGGGTGGAAAGCTGCGTTCCTTCATCAAACAACGCGCCCTTAGACGCCTCGACGTCACAATGGGCAAGGAACCCAGCCAGTTCGGCAGGTAGGCCCGCGCCGGTGAGCGCTGCCGCATAGTTGGGCTCAGTCATATTGACATAAGGGATGTCCCTGCCCGCCTGGGCAGACAGCGTCGCGGCCAGATCAGTCAGGGTATAGCTGTCGTCACCGGAAAGCTCGTAGGTCTTGCCTTGAAGGCTCGTGTCCAGCAGGACAGCCGCAGCAGCGGCGGCGTAGTCCTGCCGCGTGGCTGAAGATATCCGGCCATCCCCGGCCGCACCGATCAATGCGTTGTGTTCCAGTGCCGCGGGCAGCCCCATGGTGTAGTTTTCCGTGTACCAACCGTTGCGCAGAACGGTATGGCCGATGCCAGAAGCGGCCAGAAGTTTTTCTGTCTCCACATGTTCCAGCGCAAGGCCCAGCGTGCTGTTCGGTGCGTTCAGCAGGCTCGTATAGACAATATGCTTCACACCCGCAGCTTTGGCGGCCTCTATTACGGCTGCATGTTGAGTAACGCGGCGACCGATATCGCTGCCCGAGATCAGCAGCAGCGTCTCGACGCCTTCCAAAGACGCGGCGAGCGTTTCAGGGGCGTCGTAATCGAAAGCACGGACAGGCACGCCCAGATCGGCGGCCTTATCGGGATTGCGAGCCAAAGCAACGAGGCCCTCGGGCGCGCTTTTGGTTTTCAGGGTCTCGACAACAAGGCGGCCAAGCTGGCCGGTGGCGCCGGTCACTGCGATTGTCATGGCAGATCTCTCCATTTTTTCTTTCCATGCGGCACAGCTAGGTCCTTTACTTACAAAAGGTAAGTACATACATTTTTGTTAGTATATTCTTCTAAGGTCGCCATGCCGAAACTCAGTGACGCCGTTCGCTCGGGCAAATTGATCGGGAACCTGCAAGCGCAGCAATGCCCGTCGCGCAGTATCCTCAAGCATGTCACGGGCCGCTGGGCTGTTCTGACGCTGATTGCGCTTCAGGGAAGGACGATCCGCTTTGCTGCGCTCAGGCGGACGATCGGCGGGGTCAGCGACCGGATGCTGACACAGACGCTTCAAACATTGGAAGCCGATGGCTTCGTGCATCGGCAGGACTTCAAGGTCGTGCCGCCCCATGTTGAATACTGCCTGACCCCGATGGGCGAAGAGGTCGCACAACATGTGCGCGTGCTCGCAGACTGGATCGAAGACAACACCAGCAACATCCTGTCGACGCGGGAAGAGATCGCGGCAGAATAGTCGGACGCCATGGAGATCAAACCGGCAGCCAATCATAGGCGCCGAATGATAGCGTCGCCTCTGCTGATTTTCGCGGCTGTCGCAACCCGCAAAAAGCGGCCGTTTAGATCAGAATTACCAATGGCAGCTTTGTCCCGCGATCTGTCGGTTCGCCCATCGCTTGATTTTTCCATTGCAGCGAACGTCGGCATTGTGGGCTGCGACCGCAGCATTGAGTTGTCGTGGCAAACGGCAGCAATGGGCCGTCAACGATGAGCAATTTAGCGTTTCACCAAGGATGCTGCGGCGCCGCAGAGGTGGGCATTGAGGCCTAAGTAGTCATGTCTGATGTACCTGCATCAAATATTGAACAACCCTACATAGTCCCGCAAATTGGTCCCACGAGAAAGTAACATTGATCAGCCGAGTTAGCTCTATGGAATGGTCAGCGCGATGCTATTGTGGGGCGACCCGCCTCGCTTTCGCCGAGGAAGACATCGGTTGGCAAGCGAGTTGCACTTGCGAGAGTTGCCGGCGCGCGAGTGGCGCTCCTGCCGTTGGATGGGTCAACGTTGTTGGATCTGTCCGCTGGAGTGGCAATCCGCCACGTGAGATTTCGGTCAATCCTGGGGTCACGAGGAAATTCTGCGGGACATGCGGGTCACATCTGACCTACCATCCAACAGCAGCCCGCCCAGGTCATACAGACGTTCTAGCGGCGCAGCTTGACAAGCCGGAGCTATTCCGGCCAACCCGCTGGGATCATTGGGACGAGGCGTTGGGTTGGCCACATCACGAAACGCTCACCAAAGCCGACTAGAGCAACTGTCGAGTTTTCTGCGCTGTCCGCTTTTTCCGCAGACTGTAAGCTTGAGCCTGGTCGCATTTCGCGGTTATAGCGAATGTCGGCAATGCTCGCTGCCCCTACAACATCTTTGCTGGCGTTCAGACGGCCACTTTGGGCCGGACTTGCTCAACTTGGGTGTCGCCGGGCAGATGCATTTTATCCGCCCGGTTAACAGACCTAGCTAGGGTCTTAGGCTGCGTTGGCTGAAGTCAGTGATTGATATACTGCGGCTTCGAAGTCCATGTAGCCCGTGAAGGACGCGGCGTCGGCGAAGGGCAGGATTTGCGTTGCCCAATAGCCGCCGCAACCATTGGCTCGATCGATCCAGTAGAAACAATTGGCCAACCCCGCCCAGCCAATGGCACCTGCCGGGCGGCCTGTCGGGGCTTCCTCGGAATTGACCATGAAGGTGTAGGACCAGTCCTTCGCCAAGCCCGGGAAGAACTCGGCATCGTTCGACAACGACGGAATGACACCGGGCAACATGGTGACCTTCTGCGGCGGCACCAGCGAGCCGCGGATGGCCCACTCCACCGTCTCCGGTTCGAGCACGCGGCCCTTCGGCCCGGCCCCGTCGTTCAGCCACATCCGGATGAATTTCATATACTCGGTGACCGTCCCGTACAGGCCGTGGCCACCCATGTGCACTTCGGGATCGTCAGGCAGCGCGAAGTCATCCATCGGCGTCAAACCACCATCGTCGCCGCGCGCGTGGATCGTGGCGGTCCGCGCCTTCATGTCGTCCGTGCGCGTGAACGCAAGGTCGGTGATCCCCAACGGGGCGAAGATGCGTTCGGACATCACTTCGCCCAAACGTTTGCCCCGAATGCCTTCGACGACCTGACCTACCCAGTCGATGTTGGTTCCGTATTCCCAACGCTCTCCGGGATCGAAAAGCAACGGCGTGTTGATCGCCGCGTGCGACCCCGTCACCACCGAGGGCTGGCCCTTTTCTTCCGCCAACCGCTTGTAGGTCTCGTTGAAGAAGTCGTAGCCGAACCCGGCGGTGTGCAGCAGAAGCTGCCGGGTCGTGATGTCGGTCTTCGGTGCGCGCAGGATCGGTTCCCCGCCAGCGTCGAAGCCGTCGATCACCTGCAACTTGCCAATTTCGGGTGCGTATTCCTTGGCAGGAGTGTCGAGGTTCAGAAGCCCGTCTTCGACGCATTGCAGCGCGGCGGTGCCGGCGATCGCCTTGGTGGTCGAGAAGATTGCGAAGACCGTGTCCTCGGTCATCGGATCGCCGCCGATGCGCCGCTCTCCGAAGGCTCCGGAATAGATTGTCTCGTTCCGGTCGGTCACTTGGGCTACAACGCCCGGGACGCGCGTGTCGCCCTCGCAGACGCCCGAAAGAATGGTATCGCATTTGCTTTTCAGATCGGTCATTTTGTCCTCCCATACGATTTCCGGTGAGAGGCTAGCACACAAGGCGGGACACGATCTGTCCGGCATCGGCAGGGCATGTCCTGTTTCGGAGGAAAACTTGCGCGGGCTAGGCGTGCAGGTGTCGCGCCCTCTCGCGTGTGTGCGACGGAAGCTCTCCAAACCGGTTGCGATAAACGGCGGCGAGTGCGCCGAGATTCACATAGCCCCAGTCGTTCGCAATCTGTGACACGGTGCGATGGGGCGGTGCCTCGCGCAGTTCGGTGCGAAGGCCTTCAAGTCGGCGCGCGGCCAGGAACTCTCGTGGTGTGAGCCCGCGAAAGCGGCGGAATCCCTCAGATAGCGTTCTGGCAGAGACACCGACGCGCATGGCCACGTCACCGATCCGGGGGGCTTCTCTTGCCTCGGCCGACAGGATTTCCTCGGCTTGGCGGACGTATCTTGGTGCGGCTGAGCGCGCGCCGTCCTGCAACGAAATTCCCGCACATTTTGCCCAATGCACGAGAAGTTCGAGGCAAAGCATTTCCTCGAGGTGGCGGCCCAACGGACCGTCCGTACTCATCGGCGCGTCAGAGCCGAGCGTGCGTGCTGCATAATCCAGAAGGCTCAACCAACGCGAGCCGGGACCGCCGAACTTGGCACGTCGCGTCCACAGCGTGTCATCCGGTACGAAGCCAAACCATTTCCTGGCTGTTTCCGCGACCACGTCATGCGGAATCGTCAGATTGAGCTGCATATGATCGGCGTCGCCTTCGAGCCAATAGTCGGTTCGCGAACAATCTACGACAAAGCTTTCGCCCGCTCCGGTCGTCGCCGGTTGCTTGTCGCATTGATGATTGAGCGCACCGCGCAGCGTGTTCAGAACCAGTATCTTTCCGGCGTCCTCGTCGAACTGATCGAGGTGGATGCCTGTTCCATATGAGAACCGGGTCATGGTCACTTGCCCGGCGTCGGCGGAGATCATCGTCGCGTTCGGCTTCGAGAGCCGCTCGAGCGGACGAACGCGGTACGGCATGTACACCTGCCGGCAGAACTCCTGCACTTCATCCCAGTCATCGGAATGAATTGGCTGATCCCGTCGTATAGGATTGCCCCGCGCATCCAGGACGAGAGCCTCCTCGAGCATCTCGCGCACCTCCCCTTGAAAAAGATTAGACTACATTCATGGCATTTCCGCAACGCTACAAAGGTGCTGCTTAGGCCAAACTGCGCTGGGCAAACTGCAGCGCAACCTGGTCAGTCGGCCTGAAAATGCAAAAGAATGCCGGATGTCTGTATACGATATGTCCGCGATTCCGACTTCTGCCAAGGTCAAGATCGAGCACGCGCAGCGAATGGCTGCTAAGCGGGCCGCGACTGCAGAAACTCGGGTCGTCGCTGTAGGTCCGGTCAGGGCCGAGAACCGACTTGATGGAATGTCGGAGAAATGCTCGAAACGAGGTGTGCCTGCAGCTCTTGTGTCGGATGATGCATTGCGATCTTTACTCAATAAAACAAGGATCTTCGCGCTGGCGAGGTCATGCGCTATACTGCCGAGAATGAAGTTTATGTATCTGCGCCTTAGGGTCAGGACTCATAACCAGAACATGACGATGGCTGCGAGCGCACAAGCTGAGAGGAAGACCTTCGGGCATCGGTCATAACGGGTTGCGACACGGCGCCAGTCCTTGAGGCGGGCAAAACTGTTCTCGATCTTGTGGCGTTGGCGATACCGGCCTGCGTCGTGTGGGATCGCCACTTTCCGCCCCTTGCGCGACGGGATACACGGCTCAATTCCCATGTTTTCAAGGGCTTCTCGATACCAGTCGGCGTCATAACCGCGATCCGCCAGCAGGTGTTTGGCAGGCGGCATAGTATCGAGCAGAGCCCGCGCGCCGATGTAATCGCTGCGTTGTCCAGCGGTCAGGAACATCCGCAAGGGTCGACCGATCGCATCGGTCACGGCGTGTAGCTTCGAGTTCATTCCGCCTTTGGTGCGCCCGATCAGACGGCCACGCCCCCCTTTTTGAGGCCCAGGCTAGAGGCGGTGCGGTGCGTCTTGAGGTGGGTGGCGTCGATCATTAACGTATCGGTCCCGCCGCCCTGGTCGGCTAGTTCCAGAAGCATCCGGGCGAAGATGCCTTTCTCACTCCACCGTTTCCAGCGGCTGTAAAGGGTCTTGTGCGGGCCATAGGCTGCCGGTGCATCTCGCCAACGCAAGCCATTGCGATTGATGAAGATAATCCCGCTTAGCACCCGTCTGTCATCAACTCGAGGCTTGCCGTGGGACTTCGGGAAAAAAGGCTCAAGCTTGGCCATCTGCGCATCGCTCAGCCAGTAAAGATCGCTCATGTCACCGCTCCGTTTTCGGAACCGTGAATCACGCCGCGCGGCGTAAATCAATGCATCCTGACCCTAAGCTCTCGGTTCTATTCGCATCCAGCTGCGCGGCAATTATCGGGGTACTGGTTCTGATGTGGCGCCCAAGACCGCACAAATGATCTGACCGTTCTAATCTTTCTGCCGTTTGCCAAATCAATTCGCGACTTCCGTGGAACCGTTACCTGTGGCAACCTCCTGACATGACCTCTCAGCCCGCATATTCGCCCTCGGAGCAGGCAGCGCTTGACGCATTTCATGCCCGAGGGGGGATGCTTTTCCCGTTTCATGACGGGTATGAGGAGCTGGGCAAATTGCTAGATGTAATCCCGAAGGAGGCCTGGCGGCGGGATGAGGCGGTTCTTGGCAGTCTCGTCCTTTACCTAGTAAAGCAGGGGCAGGCCCCTCGAGCTAAATCCTATCTCAACGCGTTGGTTCTCGATTTCGAGAAGACAGATCAGTTCATTGTTATAGAACTGCTTTTGGCTCTGCACCTGGGCGAAGAGGTGAGCGACCGCGACTTGCGGCGCTGGCGGCGGTTGGAACGGACGCTGCCGATCAACGAGCCGTTGCTGCTTGGTCTCTACTATAACGCCATGATGGCCATGCAGGTCCGAATGGGGTATATCTCGGCAGCCCGCATCGCAGGGCAGCAGGCGATTTCCTGTTACCGGGAGGCCGAACATGTATATCTAGAGCATTTCATCTACATTCACCTTGCCGATTTGGACCTGATCGAGGGTCGGTTGCACCGGGCGCAGCGCGGCCTGGCCACGGCAGAGCAATGCCTCGCGCAGTCGGGAACCCATTACGGAAATGAGCAGGAGGTGATCTCAGTCATTCGCCTTGCTGTGGATTATGAACGGGGCGAACTGGCACGGGTTCGGGCCCGCGCGTCGGAGCTGCGCAATTGCCTCGTTCGGGGCGACAGCTGGTCGGAGCTGTTCTTCCAACTGGCCCGCGTCGCAGTGCTCTCCACCTATTTCCTTGAAGGAAGAGAAGCGGCCAGCCGCGAATTGACCGACTACCAGGCCGATTACGCGCGGCGACATGGCGGCGAGGCGCCGACGATGGAGGCCCTGCAAGCCCTGATCTGGCAACTGGAATGGCAACCCGACGCGGCCGAGCGGTCGCTGGAACAGTTGCGCCGTGCCTCCATGCAAAGCGCGATCGGCACCATGCTGGTGACGGAACTGGAAGGCACGATGGGCATCGGCGAGCCTGTAAGCGCGGACACCCCCCGCGCCCGGATCGTCAAGGCGCTGCAACAGGCCCGCACCGCCCGCGGCAGCAAACGGCTTGCCACGCTGGAAAAGGCCCTGCGACTGGCCTTCGACGAAGGCCAGATCGCCCCGTTTCTGGAACATCGGGACGTATTCATCGGCCTGAGTGCCACCCTGTTGCGCAGTGACCGGCTGCACGGTCAGGGACGGCTGGGGCGAATGACGGATCGGGTGCTGCGGCAAGTCTCGGGCAGCTACGTGATACCCGAGTCGCTGCGCAAGCTGGGCTTCAACCGGCGGCAGTACCGGGTCGCCTCTGCCTTGTTGTCGGGGGCAACCAACAAGCAGATTGCCCGCCAATTGGGCACGACGGAGGCGACAGTGAAATACCATGTGACCTCGCTCTACCGGCTTTCAGGCGTTCGCCGGAGGCGAGACTTCATTGATTTCATGGTAAAAATACAATCTTCTTCAAAAAACTAGACTTTTTCATCATATATTGGACTTCTTAGGAGTCGCGCCGTTCCGCATCCGTCGTCCAACATCAAGGGCGGAATGGACGGCTGAATGATCGCATATCTTCTGAAACGTGCTGTGACACTGATGCTGGTCCTGCTGGGGCTGGCTATCTTGATCTTCGTGATCGCACGTATCGTGCCCGGGGACCCTGCGCGCATCGCGCTCGGCCCGCTCGCCACGCCCGAGCAGGTGGCCGAACTGCGCGAGGAAATGGGGCTCGAGGAATCCTTCCCAGTGCAGCTCTGGACGTATCTGTCCGGCTTGGCGCAGGGCGATCTGGGCAAGTCCCTGCTAACTTCTCGGCCGGTGATGGACGACATCATGGCGGCGTTGCCGGCGACCTTCGAACTGGTGCTGTTCACCATTGTCCTACAGATACTGATCTCGATCCCGTTGGGGGTAGTGGCCGCAATCTATCGCAACAGCTGGGTCGACAATGTCCTGCGAGTGGTGTCGCTGATCGGAGTCGTGACGCCCGGCTTCGTGCTGGCGATCCTTCTGCAACTGGTGGCGGCCCATTACCTTGGCTTCTTCCCGGTCACGGGGCGGCTGGATGGCAGCATCGACTTTGATGCCGATATCACCGGGCTGCTGCTGATCGACGGCACTCTGAAAGGCCGGTTCGACGTGGTTCTGGACGCCGTGCGGCACCTGTTCCTGCCCGCCATCGCGTTGGCCGCGGCGGGCATCGGGCAGGTCATGCGGATCACTCGCACCGCGATGATCGAGGTGTCGGGCCGCGATTTTATCGAGGCCAGCCGCGCTTACGGCATTCCAGAGCGCGTCGTGACGTTCCGCTACATGCTGCGGGTTGCGAGCGTCGCGCCGCTGACCATCCTAGGGCTCGAGTTCGCGTCGCTCATCGGCAACGCCTTCATTGTCGAATTCGTCTTTTCCTGGCCCGGTATCGCCAGCTATGGCGTCCGCACCATCCTGCAAAAGGACCTGAACGCCGTTATCGGGGTCGTGCTGGTGTCGGGCGTGTTCTTCGTGGTGGCGAATCTCGTTATCGACCTTCTTCTCGGTATCCTGGACCCGCGGCATCGCATCCGCGCGGCGCGTGACACCTGATGGCACTGCTTGACGATCCCGACGCCCCGAACCGGGGCCTTAGCGCCCGGCAGATGGCGTTCTACCGGTTCCGCCGCAACCCGTTGGCGGTGGTTGGTGCGTTGATCGTGTTGAGCGTGGTCATTGCCGCGATCTTCGCGCCGGTTCTCGCGCCTTCGCCAGAAAGCGCGGGGTCCTTCGTGGATTTCCGCAATCGCCACGCCCCGCCAAGCTGGGATCACCCCATGGGCACCGACAATGTGGGCCGCGACGTACTGAGCCGGGTTATTTACGGCTACCGCGTGTCGCTGAGCCTTGTGGTCGGCGTGCTGGGGCTGGCCGTGCCGCTGGGCGTCGTGCTGGGCCTTGTGGCGGGCTATTTCGGCGGTTGGACCGAAACCATCATCATGCGCTTTACCGACATCATGCTTGCCCTGCCGCCTTTGGCCATGGCGCTGGCCATTACCGCCGTTCTGTCGCCCAACCTGATCAACGCGATGATCGCCATCACGCTACTTTGGTGGACGTGGCACACGCGGCTGATCTACCGGATCGTCAAGGGCCAGATGAACGAGGACTACGTTGAGGCCGCCCGCGTTGCCGGGGCCAGCCACACCCACATCATTTTTCGCGAACTGCTGCCCAACTGCTTTTCGGCAGTGGCGGTCAAGATCTCTTTGGATGCCGGGTTCGTTATCCTGTTCGGCGCGGCGCTGTCCTTCCTTGGCCTTGGGGTGCAGCCGCCGACGCCGGATCTTGGCACCATGGTCGCCACCGGGTCGGAATACATGCCCGAGATGTGGTGGCAGGCGGTGATGCCCGGCCTCGCTATCCTCTACGCCATCCTCGGCTTCAACCTGTTGGGTGACGGGCTGCGCGACATGCTGGACGTGGAACTATGAGCCGCCTGCTGGATATCCGCGACCTGTGCATCGGGTTTTCCGCCTATGGCCAGCACCGCCGGGTGCTGCACAGCGTGAACATGCATGTGGACGAGGGCGAGCGGGTCTCGCTGATCGGGCAATCCGGGTCCGGCAAGACAGTGACCATGCGCACCATCATCGGCACCCTGCCGATGCCGCCGGGCAAGGTGGAACAGGGCAGTATCCACTATGCCGGGAAATCGCTGCTGGACCTGGGCCGGCAGGACCGCAACCGGCTGAAGGGCACGGGGATTTCCATCGTGCTGCAGGACCCGATGCTGTCCTTCAACCCGGTGCTGACCATCGGGCGGCAGATGGATGACATCATCCGCTATGCCGATATCCGCGAGGGCCGCAGCCGCAGCCGTGCGGACCGGCTGGCACAGATGGAAGACACCCTGCACAAGGTGCAATTGAAAGAAACAGCGCGGGTGCTGGAAAGCTACCCGATGATGCTGTCGGGGGGCATGCGCCAGCGGGTGCTGATCGGCATGGCCCTGCTGAACAAGCCGCGCCTTCTGATCGCGGATGAGCCGGGCACCGCGCTGGACGTGACCACGCAGGACGAAATCCTCGCCCTGCTGAACCAGCTTGTGGCCGAAGAGGGCCTGTCGCTGCTGCTGATTACCCACAATCTTGGCGTTGTGCGCGAGATGGCCGACCGCGTCTACGTGATGGAGCGCGGCCATATCGTCGAGACCGGCACGCGGGACGAGGTTTTTCACGCGCCGAAACACGACTATACCCGCAAACTGATGGCCGCCGTGCCGCCGCTATATGGCGACAAGGTGCGCACGGTGACCCATGCGGCGACGGCGGAGGCGCTGAAGGTGCAATCCGTCACCAAGGATTTCAGGGTGCGCAGCGGCTGGCTGAACCGGGTGACGGGCAGCTTCCGGGCCGTGAAAGACGTGTCGCTGACTGTGGACCAGGGTGACATCTTTGGCATCGCGGGCGAAAGCGGGTCGGGCAAGACCACGTTGGCCAAGATGATCCTGGGGCTGACCCCGGCAAGCGAAGGGTCGATCACCATCGACGGGCGGCCCGTGTCCGACTTCGCCGGCACTCAGGAATTCCGCAAGCTGATCCAGATCGTCTACCAGAACCCGGGGTCGTCGCTGAACCCACGCCGGACGGTGGCGGACCAGTTGGCTGTGCCGCTGAAGTTCACCGGGTCCGGCAAGCAGGCCACGAAGGCGCGGATCGGCGAATTGCTGGAGCTTGTGGACCTGCCGCAATCCTACGCCTCAATGTATCCGCACGAGTTGTCCGGCGGGCAGAAGCAGCGGGTCGCGATCGCACGGGCGTTGTCGGTCAATCCGCGCATCCTAGTGCTGGATGAACCGACCTCGGCGCTGGATGTGCTGGTCCAGTCCACCGTGATCGACCTGCTGAACCGGCTGCGCGAAGAGCTGGACCTGACCTATGTCTTCATCAGCCACGACCTGAGCCTGATGCGCAATTTCTGCAACCGCGTGGCGGTGATGCTGCGCGGCGAGGTCGTCGAGGCCGGGCCGGTGTCGCAGATCTTCGACGCGCCCAGCCATCCCTATACCCGCGCGCTTCTCTCGGCGATCCCGGTGATCTCGCCCGAGGAAGATGCGCGCAAACCCATCGTGACAAAGGAAGAGCGCGCCAGGGTCCTGGCGACCTCGACGGAAATGGAGGAATGAGCATGTATCGTATCGGAGTGGATGTCGGCGGCACGAATACGGATGCCGTGGTCATGCAAGGGGCCAAGATCCTCTCGGGCGTGAAATCGCCTACGACCGAGGACGTGATGAGCGGCGTCGTGGATGCGGTGGAACGCGCCATGGCCGAGGCCGGCGTGACCCCCGACGCGATCAGCGCGGTGATGATCGGCACCACGCATTTCACTAACGCGGTGGTGGAGCGCAAGCATCTGGCCCGCACCGCCGCCGTACGCCTGTGCCTGCCTGCCGCCCAGTGCCTGCCGCCCATGGTGGACTGGCCCGATGACATCCGCGAGGCCGTCGGCGGCCATTACTGGATGGCCAAGGGCGGTAATGAGTTCGACGGGCGGGCGATCTCCCAACTCGACATGGACGAGCTGGACAAGATCGCAGCCGAGATCCGCGCCACCGGGATCGACACCATTGCCATCACCTCGGTCTTTTCGCCGGTCAGCGACGAGATGGAGCGCACGGCGATGGAGCGGTTGAAGGCAGGGCTGCCCGATGCCGATTTCACCCTGTCGAGCGAGATTGGCCGCCTTGGCATCCTCGAGCGGGAAAACGCGGCGATCATGAACGCCTCGCTTCGCGCCTTGTCCGAGCGCACGGTCACCGCCTTCGGCAATGCGCTGACGAAGGTCGGGCTGACCTGCCCCTATTACATCACCCAGAATGACGGCACGCTGATGAGCCGGGAATTCGTGCAATCCTACCCGGTGCTGACCTTCGCCTCCGGCCCCACCAACTCCATGCGCGGCGCGGCGTTCCTGTCGGGCAAGACCGATGCCATCGTCGTGGATGTGGGCGGCACGACCACGGATGTGGGGGCGCTGGTCAAGGGCTTCCCCCGCCCGGCCAGCACCACGGTGGATGTGGGCGGCGTGCGCACCAATTTCCGGATGCCGGACGTGTTTGCCATCGGCCTTGGCGGCGGCACCATCGTGTCCGGCGAGGGCGACGATTTGAAGGTCGGCCCGCAATCTGTCGGCTACAAGCTGACCACCGATGCGCTGATCTTCGGCGGCAAGACGTTGACTACCTCGGACGTGGCTGTCGGTCTTGGGCTGGCTGAGTTCGGCGATACCGCCGCCGTGGCGGACATCGCGCCGGACTATCTGGCTGCCGTGAAAGCGCGGATCGACGAAATGCTGGTCAACGCGGTGGAACGGATGCGGGTTTCGCCCGATCCGATCCCGGTGCTGGCGGTTGGTGGCGGCTCGATCCTTGTCCCCGACATGGTGGGCGACCTACCGGTGATCCGGCCCGAACATTTCTCGGTCGCCAATGCGGTCGGGGCCGCCATCGGCCAGATTTCCGGCGAGGTGGACCGCATCTTCTCGCTCGACGGGCTCAGCCGCGAGGACGCGCTTGCCGCAGCCCGCAAGGAGGCCACGGACAAGGCCATCGCCGCCGGGGCCAAGCCGGACAGTATCGAACTGCTCGATCAGGAAGACGTGCCGCTGGCCTATCTTCCCGGCAACGCCACCCGCATCCGGCTCAAGGTCGTGGGTGACATGAATGGTTGATGTGTTGAGAGAGGTCACGAACGAAGACCTGGACGCCATCGAGATCGGCGCGGCCATCCTCGGCACTGGCGGCGGCGGCAATCCCTATATCGGCAAGCTGCGCTGCCGGGAGGAGTTGAAGAAAGGCCGCAAGATCCCCGTGATCCCGCTGGCAGAACTGCCCGATGACGCGCTGGTCGTGTCGCTGGGCGGGATCGGTGCGCCGGTGGTTGGGGTCGAGAAGATCGAAGAGGGCGAGGAATGCCTGCGCGCCCTACGCGCCATCGAGAAGGAGATGGGCGTCAAGGTGGATGCCCTGATCTCGGCCGAGATCGGCGGTGCCAATTCGATGGAACCGATGCTGACCGCCGCGCAGGCCGGGCTGCCAGTTGTGGATGGCGACGGCATGGGCCGCGCCTTCCCGGAAATGCAGATGTGCACATGGTCAATCTATGGCCACCGCGAGGCCCCCGGCGCCATGGCCGATGAGAAAGGCAATATCGTGGTCATCCGCGACACGCCCGACGATGTCTGGCTGGAACGGATCGCCCGCTCCGTGGTGGTGACCATGGGCGCGGCGGCAGGGCTTGCGACCCAGCCCATGCGCGGCGATTTCGTCAAGCGGGCCGCGGTGCCGAACACGATCACACAAGCGCTGCGCCTTGGCCGCGCCGTGCTGGACGCCCATGCACGGCATCTGGATCCGGTGCAGACGGTGATCGACCAGGAACGGGGGCGGTTGCTGATGACCGCCAAGATCGTCGATCTGGAACGGCATCTGAAAGGCGGGTTCGCCGTGGGGCATCTGGCGCTGGAAGGCTTCGGCAGTTTTGCCGGGAAGACCGGCCGGATCGACCTTCAGAACGAATTCCTCGTCTTCCGCCGCAACGATACGGTCGAGGTCTGCACGCCGGACCTGATCGTCGTTCTCGACAGCGATACCGGCCTGCCGATCACCACCGAGATGCTGCGCTACGGCCAGCGGATCGCGGTGCTGGGCCTGCCCGCGCATCCGCTGATGCGTTCGCCCGAGGCGCTGAAGGTCGTCGGTCCGGCGGCCTTTGGCTACCCGGAAATCAAGTTCTCTCCGATGGAGGATGCGTGATGGACAAGATGACCGAAATCACCCGCGCCGATATGGCCGATGTGGCCCTTGGCGGGGCTTTCCTTGGCACCGGCGGGGGCGGTGACCCCTATATCGGGCGACTGATGGCCGAACAGGCCATCGACGCCAATGGCCCGGTGCCGGTCATCGACGTGGAAACACTGGATGACGATGCGCTTGTGGTGCCTGTCGCCATGATGGGCGCCCCCACGGTGATGCTGGAAAAGCTGCCGCGCGGGGACGAGGCGATCAACGCCCTGCGTTCACTGGAGGCGGTTCTGGGCCGCAAGGCCGATGCGATTTTTTGCATCGAGGCCGGGGGGCTCAATTCGACCATCCCCATCGCCGTGGCTGCCAGCGCCGGGTTGCCCATTGTCGATGGTGACGGCATGGGTCGCGCGTTTCCCGAATTGCAGATGGTGTCGATGACAATGTTCGACATCCACGCCTGCCCGATGGCCATGGCCGACGAAAAGGGCAACGCGCTGGTGCTGAACACGGTCGACAACCTGTCGACCGAGAAATTCGCCCGCGTCATCACCGTAGAAATGGGCGGCGCGGGGCTGATCGCGCTCTACCCTATGTCGGGGGCCGAGGCGAAGCGGGCGATCCTGCGGGACTCCCTGTCGTTGATCGCCAATATCGGGCGGATCATCCGCAGCGAGCAGGCCGCCAACCGCAACCCCGCCGTCCGGCTGGCCGGCGACCTGAACGGCGTGCGCTTGTTCGAGGGCCGCATGACGGATGTGGATCGCCGGACCGAGGGCGGCTTTGCACGCGGTCAGGCCACATTCGAGGGGCTGGACAGCTACCAGGGGCAGACCTTCACGCTCAAGTTCCAGAACGAATTCCTGATGGCGGAGACCGGGGACGGCACGCCCCGCGCCATGACCCCGGACCTGATCTGCCTGCTGGACCTGGAAACCGGGGAACCGATAACGACCGAACAGATGGCCTATGGGTACAGGGTCATCATCTTCGGTCTGCCCTGCGACCCCAAGTGGCGCAGCGACCACGGCCTGAAATTGGTGGGGCCGGGATACTTTGGCTACGACGCCGATTACGTGCCCATCGAAGAACTCAACAAGACCAAGTGACAACACGGAGGTAAGACCAATGAAGAACTTCAAAAGCAAGGCACTGACAGCGGTCGCGGCTGCGGCGCTGTTGGCCGGGGCGGCCCAGGCCGAAAACGTGGTGACCGTGAACGCGGTGCAGATCTTTGGCACCATCGATCCCGCCAAGATCAACGACTACACGGAATACATGGCCGGCGTGAACCTCTACGAGGCGCTGACCACCCTTGACGGCTCCGGCGCGATCCAGCCGCTTCTGGCGGAAAGCTGGGAAACGTCCGAGGACGGTCTGACATGGACCTTCACGCTGAAAGACGGTGCGACGTTCCAGGACGGCAGTCCGGTCGAGGCCAAGGACGTGGTCTGGTCCGTCAACCGCCTGCTGGCGATCAACGAGGGCCCCGCCTACCTGTTCGATGGCGTGCTCGACGCGGGGTCTGTCACCGAGATCGACAGCCGCACGGTGCAGTTCGTCCTGTCCAAGACCTATGCGCCCTTCCTGACCACAACGCCGATCCTGTTCGTCCTGAATTCGGACCTTGCGATGGAACACGCGACCGATGGGGACGAATGGGCGCAGGACTATATCGCCAACACCTCGATCGGGGCTGGGGCGTTCTACCTCGACAGCTGGGAACGCGGCGCGCGCATGACGATCAAGGCCTATGACGGCTACCATTTGGGTTGGGATGACGACAGCATCGACGAGGTTCGCTTTGTCGTCACCAACGAGGAAGCCACGGTGAAGGCGCTGGCCGCCTCAGGCGAGTTGTCCATGTCCTCGGACGCGCAGGCGCAAGAGACCTATGACAGCATCGGCGCGCTCGACAGCTACCGGATCGAGGAATACCCGACCGCGACAAACTTCTACTTCAAGCTCAACAACAGCCGCGCGCCGACCGATGACGTGAACATCCGCCGGGCCATCGCCTATGCCACGGATTACGAGACCATCCGTGAGGTGATCTTGCCGGGTGAACCGCTGACCGGGCCGATGCCGCCGATCTTCGAGGCCGCCTATCCCGACGATGTCGAAGCCCTGGTCTTCGACCTCGACATGGCGCGGCAATTTGTCGAGGCGTCGTCCTATGCCGGGCAAGGCCCCATCGACATCGAGATCATGTATGTCGCCGGTCTGGCCTTTGAGGAAGAGATCGGCCTGCTGATGAAATCCACACTGGACACCATCGGTTTCAACACGATCCTGAAACCGGAGCCGTGGAACCGCATGACTGAGCTGGCGGGCGACGTGACCACCACCCCCGCGATCAACCAGGTGTTCTACGGGGCGACCTACCCGTCGCCGGACAGCTATTTCTATTCCCAGTATCACAGCCTGGCGGTGGGATCGTGGACCTCGATGGAATGGCTGCAAAACCCGGAAGTGGACGCGATGATCGAAGCGGCGCGGGAAACGTCGGACGTGGACGCGCAGAACGCCATCTACCAAGACCTTCAGCGCAGGCTGGTCGAGGATCAGGTCGATGTCTTCGTGCTGACCCAGCGCAGCCAGCAGGCCATGCATGAATGCCTGCAAAACTTCACCTGGGTGCCGATGCAGAGCTTCGAGTTCAATTTCCATACGATGAAGTGGGTTTGTAACTAGGACATACTTCCCCAGCGCCCGACCGGGCACTGGGGGGTGCCCTCTAGCCGACCTTTAAAAACGTCTGCCTGCGCTACCAAGCGCATCTGACAGCACCTCAAGATCTCCGAGCCCCGTCGCACCCCCGATCCGGGTCTTCGCCTTCCGCGCCCGGCCCGGCCTTGCCGCGCTCGCCCCGCGCCTGCGGGACTGGGTCGAGGCGGGCGGCACGCTGGTCACCCTTTACCATCGCCCGTGGGACGCCTGGGACCCGGACAGCATCCCGCCCCGGCGGATCGAGATCGGCCAGCCATCCTTGCGTTGGCGCGTCACGGACGAAACTGCGCCAGTCACCCACCTTGTCCCCGATCACCCGGTTCTGACCGGGCCAAACCCTATCGGGCCAGAGGATTGGCAGGGTTGGGTCAAGGAACGCGGGCTATACTTCGCCAAAAGCTGGGACGACGCCTACCAGCCGCTTCTGGAAATGGCCGACCCGGAGGAGGCGCCGCATCACGGTGCGCTCCTGTCAGGCGAAATCGGCAAGGGCCGCCACAGCCATGTGGCCCTGGGCCTGCATGTGCAGATGGAGAACCTCATTCGATGCGGCGTACAAAGGTCACGCAGACTTACATAAGAACAGGCGACCTGCGCGGTTCAGCTATTGTTGAGCCACACAAAACAGCCTCTTGTCGAGAGAGCACAAACGTAATGCAATTGGTCAATAATGGGTCAGACTAACGACTTCGTCATACCCTTTCATCTGATATCCTGTGTGCGTTCCCGCCGCTGGCAGTTTCGATCAGGATCCGATCCCCTGCGTGCAGCTTCAACCCGCTTGCGAACTGGTGCCGCTCCGTGCTGCCATCGGCGCGGGTGAGGACGAAGCTGTTCAGCCCACCTGGCTGACAACCATCCTGCGACCAGACCGGCACCCGCCCGCGGGTGTAGCCAACAGACACCACCGCTTCGCCGCGTAGCCCGTATTGCACGGAAACCCCACGACCGCCCACATGCGGATCGTCGGTTTCCGGTGCCTCGGCCAGCGACTTGTGATCCACGTCCAGCCCGTATCTCGCCTCGCAAATCTCCACCGGGCAGTTGAACGTGTCGCCATGGCTGGTCGAGAACATGGCCGAGATACCGTCGCGGGTCGAGGTCGCGCCCCAACCACCCATCTGCGGTTCCACCATGGTGTAGCGCCTGCCGGTATCCGGATGTTGCCCCGCGATGACCGTGCCGAAAATGGACGAGAAGCTGCCAGCAGGCAGCCGGTCGGGTAGCGCCTTGGCAATGCACTGCCAGAGAAGGTCCGCAAGCCGGATGCGGGTTTCGAAGTAGTAACCCTGCGGCGCGGTCGGTCCGGCGTGAAAGATCGTGTTCTCGCGGGTCAGAACCTTGAGCGGTCGAAACGACCCGGCATTGGCGAACCGTTCAGGGTCGCAAACCGCCTTGAAGATCATCTGGCAGGAAATGATCGCCCCGTCGCGGCTGGTGTTATAGGGTGCGGCATACTGGTTCGGGTTGTCGCGCAAATCGACGGTGAAGGCATCGTCACTGACGGTGATCCGGGCCTTCCAGACTACCCCGTCATCCTGTTCTTCCTCGATCTCGTAATCGCCATTCGGCAGGCTGGCCAGCCCCGCCTGCGCCCGCGCCAACCCGGTTTCGAACGCATCCGCGATGGCCGCATTCACCGCCTCGGCACCATAGGTTCCGAACAGGCCCAGTATCTGCTTTTCCGCAGATCGGCTGGCCGCCAGTTGCGCCCAAAGATCCCCGGATACGAAATCCGGCAGGCGGGAATTGGTGCGGATGATGTCAAAGACTGATTGCAGCGCCTCGCCCTTCTCGAACAGCCGCACCGCCGGAAGCCGCAGCCCTTCGGCAAAGATTTCCGACACATCCGTCGCCATGGACCCCGGCACCTTGCCACCGATATCGCCCCAATGAGCGATGGAGGCGGTCCAGGCCACGCGGCGACCTTCGAAAAACACCGGCTTGGCGATGACCACGTCGTTCAGATGGGTGACCCCGCCGTAATTGGGATCGTTGGTGACGAACACGTCACCCTCGGCCACACTGTCGCCATGCAGGGCGACGATGGCCTGCACCGCCTTGTCCAGCACCCCCACGAAGGTGGGGATGCCCGCGCCGGAGGACACGAGATTCCCCTCCCCGTCCGTCACCCCGGTGCCGACATCCAGAACCTCGTAGATGATCGGGCTCATCGCGGTCTTTTGCAGCACCGCGAACATCTCATCCGCGGCCGAGGTCAACCCGGCCTGGATGACCGAAAGGGTAAAGGGATCATGTGTCATGACATCGCCTTTCAAAGCCGCATCAGGTCGCGCGGCAGTTCCGAGAATACTTCCGGCCCATCGGCCCGCAGGATCACGATATCCTCCAGCCGAATGCCGAACCGTTCGGGCAGGTAGATGCCCGGCTCGATGGAAAACACCATGCCTTCCTCCAGCACCGTATCCGAGGTCGCGGTGATGTAGGGCGGCTCGTGAATTTCCACGCCGAGACCATGGCCGGTGCGATGCACGAAGAACTCGCCATAGCCAGCATCGGTGATGACCTGCCGCGCGGCGGCATCCACCGCCTTGGCCTGCACGCCGGGTCGGGCAGCCTGCATGGCCGCCTGCACGGACGCTTCGACAATGGCATGGACCTCGTCATAGCCCTCCGGCGGGGTGTCGATCACGGCCATACGGGTGATGTCGCTGGAAAACCCGTCCGAGCCACCACCGATATCCATGACCACTGGCTGCCCCTCGGCAATCACCGTCTGGCCCGTGGCATGGTGCGGGAAGGCCCCGTTGCGCCCGGCCCCGACAATGGAAAAGAGCGGCTGCGCGCCCTGCGCCTTGAAGCTCGCCTGGATGGCCCCGGCGACCTCGATCTCGCGGACCCCGGCCTTCAGATGTTCCCAACCGGTGCGCATGGCTGCATCCGCCATCAGCGCATTCTTCTTCAGCAGCGCATACTCACCCTCGTCCTTGCGCATCCGCAGAGCGCCCACGGTGGTTTCGGTGAAAATCCGCGTGGCATCGGGCAGGTGGTCCGTGACCAGAGCCGCGAAATCCGCCCGCATGGTTTCGTCCAGAACGATCTTCCTCGCCGTTGCCGCGCCGGTCTCGGCGAGAAGGCGCTTAAACGCGCTTTCCGGCCCCTGATCGTCCGACCATTCCGCCATGGGCAGGTCCGTGTGGTCGCGGCTGCCCTCGGCATTCAACGCAGGCATCAACATCATCGCACTATCCGCCGTGATGCAGACGAAACTGGGCCGCTCATCCGCATGGGGGTGAAACCCCAGCAGCCATTGCATATGCGCCCCCGGCCCGAGCACCACCAGATCGACCTGTTCCGCCGTCATGGCCTGGCGCAAGAGGGCCAGCCGTTCTTGTGTCTGTGTCATTCTTCCGTTCCTCCTCAGGCCGCCGGAACCACGATCCGGTTGCCGAACACGTCGCCCCCGTCGAACACACCCAGCGTGGCAAGTTCATCCTCGGGCGGGGCTTCGCAGGACCATTTCCGGCTGGGTTTCCAGCCGCAATGGGCCTTCATTTCGGCGGCATATTCCGCCTCTTTCAACGCGGCGACGGACACGTCGATCACCGGCACGCCCAGCTCTGCCTCCAGCGTTTCGTGGAACCCGATCTCCAGCGTGCAGCCGAGGATGATGGATTCCGCATAGCCCTCTTCGACCGCTTTCCGAGCCGCCTCGGTCAGCAGATTGTTGGTGTGGCAATGGTCCTTCTGGAAGTCGTTCACGCCCAGTTCCACATGGTAGAACCCCGCACAAGCCGGGCCGTAGCCATAGTGGCTGACCGTGGACGACATCTGGTCCACCCATTTCCGCCGCCCGACGATCACACCGAAGCGGTTCGACAGGTTCGTCGCCAACCGGCACGAGGCGAGGCACGGCGCGGTCACCACCATGTCGCCGGACATCTCCCGCGCGTCATGCAGGGCCGTGTCGTAGAAACAGCCTATCGCCAGCGCGTCGAACCCTTCCTTTGCCGCGGCGCGAGTGGCGCGGATGATCCCGTGCGTCACCATCGCCTCGTAGGCGCGGAACTCGATATGGGTGAATGCCCCCTGCGCCGGGGGGAGGGAGGCGACATGCACCTCCGTATCCGGCAGCTTGTATTTCGCCGCCATGGCGGCAAAGACCTCGTCATATCCACCGGTGCCGACCGGGTTCAGATACATCACCTTGCGTTTTGCCTTGGTCATTGTCCTGCTCCAATCGCTCAGATGTTCACGCCATAGATGTCAGCTGCCCGTTCCGCGCTCAGCAGCCCGTTGCGCACATCACGCAGCACGGCTTCCTTGTCGCGCTTCCTGGGGTCGCCAAAGCCACCGCCACTGGCGGTCACGACGCGGATCACGTCGTCCTTGTTCACCGTCAGGCCAGAGACAAAGGCGTATTTTTCGACCTCGCCATCGGTGCGGATCACCTCGACATAGTTGCCCGAACCTTCCTCGCCGCCTTCCAGCGACCAGGGCTTGATCCGCGACCGCGTGTAGCCCGCTGTCAGGAACCCGTTATCGGTGCGAATGCGGTATTCCAGCCGCAGCCCGCGACCGCCGGTGAACTGCCCCTCGCCGCCCGGCTCGGTGTTCAGTTCCATCCGGTCCACGATCAGCCCGTTGCGGCTTTCGGAGATTTCGGCGGGCGTGTTGTAGGTTTCCCCATGGAAGCCAGAGAAGATGCAGGGATTGCCATCGCGGCCTTCCCATGCGCCCCAACCACCAATCTGCGGCTCGATGATCGTGTACTGTCGCCCGGTATCGGGGTGGATACCGCCGATGAACGTCCCCGCGATGGACGAGAAGTGTCCGGCAGGCAGGCGTTCCGGCACATGCGGCGCAAGGCAGCGCCAGATCAGGTCGTAAACCCGCACCTCGGTCTCGAAATAGAACCCGATGGCAGAGGGTTCCTTGGCATGGAAGATCGAGCCTTCCCGCGTCAGCACCTTGAGCGGCCGGAACGAGCCGTCATTGGCCGGGCTTTCATAGCCGGTCAGCGATTTGAACACCATCTGCGCACAGACCATGGTGCCGTCGCGGCTGGTATTGGTCGGACCGGCATCTTGATCGGGATTGTCGCGCAGATCGACGATGAACTCGTCATCGGTGATCGTGACCTTCACGTTGAAGATGCGGCCATCGTCCTGTTCCTCGTCCAGCTCGAACGTGCCCTTGGGCAGTTGCTTCAACTCGGCCAGCGCTGCCTTTTCGCCGAAGCTCATGAACCCGTCCATGGCGCGGACGAAGGTGTCGACGCCGTATTTCGCCGCCAGTTCCTCCAGCCGTTTCGCGCCGACCCGGACCGAGGCGATGGCGGCCCAGACATCACCCAGCAGGAAATCGGGCATCCGCGAGTTAACGGTGATGATGTCCATCACGGATTGGATCGTCCGACCTTCGCTGACCAGCTTCACCGCTGGCAGGCGCAGGCCCTCCTGAAATATCTCCGTCGCCTCGCCGGAAAGCGACCCCGGCGCCATACCGCCCACATCCGAGTTATGCGCGATGTTCGCCGTCCACGCGATCAGCCGCCCCTCGGCAAAGACCGGCATGGCCAGCACGAGGTCGTTCAGATGGGTGACGCCGCCGTAGTAGGGGTCGTTGGTGATGAAGACGTCACCGGGGCGGATGTCTTTGGTGGCGAATTTCTTCAGAATCACCTGAACGGACTTGTCCAGCACGCCGATAAAGGCCGGGATGCCCGCGCCGGAGGAGGCGATGCGCCCCTCGGCATCGGTGATCCCGGTGCCCATATCCAGCACCTCGTAGATGATCGAACTCATCGCCGTCTTGCGCATGGCCGCGAACATCTCGTCTGCCGCTGCTTGCAATGAGTTCTGGATGATCTCTTCGGTGATCGGGTCGTTGGAGTTTTTCATCGGTCCGTCCTCACACGTTCAGGGCGATATGGAAGTTGCGATAGGCATCCACCGACACGGTGTTCTTGGGGTGGATCACCACGGTCGTGCCGCTGCTCTCGATGATTGCCGGGCCGGGAAATTCCATCCCCGGCAGCAACTTGTCGCCATCGTAGATGCTTGCGACATGCTTGCCCTCCAGGGCGTAGTTGACCTCGCGCTCGCCTTTCAGGGCTGGGCTGGCATCCGCATCGCCAAGCGGTTCGGGCCGCATTTCCAGCTTGCCCACCTCGGCCTTGGCCACCAGGTGAATGCCGACCATCTCGACCGGGGCGTCCAGCCGATATGTGTATTCGCGCTCATAGGCCTCGTGGAAGTCGCCTGCGATCTTGTCCAGAACCGCATCCGTAACCGCACCACCCTCCAGCAACACCTCGGTCGTGTGCTCCTGGTTCTGGTAGCGGAACTTGCCATAGCGCAGGAAAGTCACTTGATCGGCGCCGATCCCTTCCTCGCCAAAGGTTGCCAGCGCCTTGGCTTCGGCCTCGGCAAAGACGCCCTCGATGGCCGCCCCGGCCCCGTCGGCCATGTCGACCAGCTGGGTGACGAAGAAATCCCGGCGCAGGTCGGACATCATCATGCCCCAGGCCGAAAACACAGCCGCTGCGGCGGGGATCACAACCTTCTTGACCTGAAGTTCCTGCCCCAGCGCGACCGCGTGCATGGCGCCGCCGCCGCCAAAGGCCAGCAGCGTGAAGTCGCGCGTGTCGAAACCCCGGTTGAGCGAGACCAGCTTCAGCGCATTGACCATGTTGTTGTTGGCGATGCGGACGATACCCTCGGCCGCCTCGTCGGTGCTGACCCCCAGCTTTTCGCCAAGCGCGGCCAGCGCCGTTTCGGTGGCGCCCATATCGGCCTCGACCGAGCCGCCGCAGAAATAGTCACGGTTGATCCGGCCCAGCCAGAGGTTCGCGTCGGTCGTCGTCGCCTCGGTGCCGCCCTTGCCATAGGCCGCAGGCCCCGGCAACGCCCCCGCTGATTGCGGACCGACATGCAGCTTGCCGAAATCGTCCACCCAGGCGATGGAGCCACCGCCATTGCCGATCTCGACCAGATCGACCACCGGCACCATGATCGGATAGCCCGCCGATTTTCGGGACCGCTCGATCCAGTAGTCGGTCATGATCCGCACTTCGCCGTTTTCGATCAGCGAGCATTTCGCCGTGGTGCCGCCGATATCCAGCGCCAGCACGTTGTCCTCGCCGATCAGGCGGCCCAACTCCGCCGCGCCCCAAAAGCCCGAGGCCGGGCCGCTTTCGACCATGGTGATCGGGGTCTTCGACGTGGCGGGCAGGGAATCCACCCCGCAATTGGACTGCATGATATAGGGGTTGTTTTTCAGCCCTTGCGTCTTCAGCCCGTTATCCAGCTTGGCCAGATACCGCGCCGCGACGGGCTGCACATAGGCGGAGAGGACAGCGGTGTTGCTGCGCTCGTATTCCCGCCATTCCCGCGTGATTTGGTGCGAGGCAACCGCCGAGACCTCTGGCCAAAGTTTCCCGATCTCGGCCAGCACCCGTTCCTCGTGATCGGTATTGGCATAGGAATGCAGCAGGCTGACGGCGATGGCTTCGACGCCATCCGCTTTGAAATCCGCGATGACCTCTGCCAGCCCGGACAAATCCAGCAGCTGCCGTTCCTCGCCGGTATAGGTCATCCGCCCGGGCACTTCGCGGCGCAGGTAGCGCGGCACGAAAGGCGCAGGCTTTTCGTAATGCAGGTTGAAGAAATCCGGGCGATTGCCACGAGCGATCTCGATCGTATCGCGGAAACCCTCGGTGGTAATCAGCCCGACCTTGACGCCCTTGCGCTCGGTCAGGGCGTTGATGACGACCGTGGTGCCATGGGCGAAATAGTCGATCCCCGACGGGTCCACCCCACCCTTGGCCAGCACGTTCAGCACACCGTTTTCGAAATCCGGCGGCGTGGTGTCAGACTTGGCGGTGATGACCCGCGATTCCCCGGTTTCGCTGTCGGTCTCAAAGCAGACCAGATCGGTAAAGGTGCCGCCCACATCCGTAGCGACCCTGCGTGAAATCTTACCCATTTTCAGCTCCTTCATGGCGGGTGCGCTCTGCGACCAGCAGCGCCAGCACTCCGGCGGGTTTGAGGGTTTCGGCCGCGGCCACACGTTCGGGCGTGAAGTGGCCCTCGGCATCCAGACAGTTCAACGTGCCCAGAACCTTGCCATTGACGACAATCGGCAGGTTCAGGCAGCTTTCACAGCCCAGCGACTTGATGAGTTCATGATCGGGGAACACCTCGGCGATCTCGGCAATGCTGTTGGCGACGAAGGTTTCGTGCCGCCCCTCGACCTGATCGGACCAGCGGTTGTGTTCCATCGGCTTTTCACCGGACACCGGATAAGCGTCTGGCATATTCGTATAGGTGCGGCGGGCCACGCCGCAGGCGTGATCCAATTCCATCACGGTAAACAGCCGGACGCCCAGCGTATCCTTCACCAGTTTTGCCAGGGCATCGAACGTGGCCCCCGGCTGCACGCCACCGCGTGCCGCCGCCTGCGCAATCGTGTTCACTGCGCCTCCTCCTTTGCGAGTTGTTCCCGAAGTTCCAGTTCCTCGTCGGCGACCACCGGAACGGCGCCGATCAATTGTCGTGTGTAAGCCTGCTGCGGTGCACCGAAGATGGCATTGGTCGGGGCACATTCCACCAGTCGTCCGGCCTGAAACACGGCCACCCGGTCGGCCACGTTACGCACTACGGACAGGTCATGGGTGATGAAGAAGAAAGTCAGCCCCTTCTGCGCCCGCAGCTCGTTCAGCAACCGCAGCACCCGCGCCTGCACCAACACGTCCAGTGCCGAGGTCGGTTCGTCCAGCACCACCAGCCGCGACTGACAAGCCAGCGCACGGGCGATTGCGACGCGCTGCCGTTGCCCGCCGGATAGCGCCCCCGGCGCCCGCTTGCGGAACTCCGGCGGCAGGCCAACCTCTTCCAGCGCCTGTTCCACCAACCGCCAGCGATCCTTCTTCTCACCGATCCCGTATACATCCAGCCCAAGCCGGATCGACGCGCCGACCGACCTTTTCGGGTTCAGCGAGGACAGCGGATTTTGCTGCACAAGCTGGATCGCGCGGCGATGCTCCAGCTTGCGTTTGGCGGGAAGCGGTTGCCCGTCGAACAGGATTTCGCCGGAACTTTGTTCGAGGATGCCAAGGATCATGTTGGCCAGCGTGGTCTTGCCCGATCCGCTTTCGCCGACGATGGCAAGGCATTCGCCCGGCATGACGGACAGGTCCACGTCGATGGCCGCCCGCACCTGCCGGTCGCCGCTGCCGAAGGTCTTGTTCAGATTTCTGAGTTCAAGGATCGGCTGCATTACTCCTGCCCTCCGTGATCGACCATGGGGGCAAAGAAGGCGTCATCGACCTCTGCAATTTCCGGCACACCACCACCCGTCAGCTTGGGGATCGCCGCCATCAGGGCACGGGTATAGGCATGGCCGGGATCGTGGAACACCGCGTCCGTGCTGCCATGCTCGACGATCCGCCCGCGATAGATCACATAGACGCGGTCCGCGAATTCCCGCACGACCCCGAGGTTGTGCGAGATGAACAGGACCGCCGTATTCGCCTGCGCGACCATGTCGTGCATCAGTTGCAGGGTCTGTGCCTGCACCGTGACATCCAACGCCGTTCCCGGCTCATCCGCGATCAGCAACGAAGGGTGATTGGCCAGCGCCATTGCGATCACGACCCGCTGGTTCATGCCCCCCGATAGCTGGAACGGGAACGAGGACAGGACCCGTTCGTGATCGGTGATCGAAACCGAGTGCAGCAACTCCCCCGCCCGCTCCAGCGCGGCGGCATCGCTCAGCTTCGGGTCACGGCGGCGCAGGACCTCGACGAACTGGGTGCCGATCGTGAAGACAGGGTTCAGCGACGAGGTCGGGTCCTGAAAGATCATCGACATGGATGTACCGCGCAACCCCTGCCATTCGCGCCGGGACAGGGCGGACAGATCGCGCTCCTCGAAGAACAGATCACCGCTGATCCGGGCCGTGCGCAGTTCCTGCAGCAGGCCCAGCACGATCCGCGCCGTGACCGATTTTCCAGAGCCGCTTTCGCCCACCAGCGCCACCCGCTCACCGGCGCGGATGTTCAGGGAAATGCCATGCAGCACCTCTGTCACCCCGGTATAGCCGCGGAAGGACAGGTGCAGGTCGCGGATGTCGAGAACCTTGCTCATTGATCCGCCCCCAGGATTTCGCGCAGCGCGTCGCCGACGAGGTTGAAGCCGAACACCGCGATCAGGATCGCAAGCCCGGGGAAGACGGTCAGCCACCAGCTGTCGGGCAGGTATTTCGCGCCTTCCGCCACCATAGACCCGAGGTCGGGCGTCGGCGGCTGCACGCCCAGGCCGAGGAACGACAGCGACGAGGCGATGATGATGACGAACCCCATGTCCAGCGTCATCTTGGTGATGACCGCAGGCAGGCAGTTGGGCAGGATTTCCCGGAACGCCGTGTGCCAGACCGAGGCGCCGATGACCTCGGAGGCCAGCACGTAGCCCTCTTCCCGCTCGGACCGGGCGATGTTGTAGACCAGCCGCGCATACCACGGCCACCACATGGCCGTGACCGCCAACATGGCGTTCATCAGCGTCGGCTCCAGCACACCCATCATGGCGATGGCCAGCACCAGCGGCGGGATCGACAGGAACACATCCGTCAGCCGCATCAGCACGAATTCCACCTTGCCACCGACATAGCCCGCCAGCAGCCCCACCACCGTGCCAATGGGCGTGGCGATGGCAAGAACGACGACGCCCAGCAGCAGCGAGATGCGGAAGGCATAGATGATGCGCGAGAACAGGTCGCGTCCCACAAGGTCCGTGCCCATGATGTAATCGGCGCTTGGCGGCTTGTTGAAATTCACGAAATCCACCACCGCCCCGCGATGGTCCGGATAGGGCGCGATGAAGTCTGCAAAGACCGCCAGAACCACCACCAGCGTGACCAGAACGACACCCAGCAGCGACAGGGGATTGCGAAGCAGGATAGTGGCGATACGTTTCATGATCCGGCCCTCTGGGAATGGCGAATGCGCGGGTTCAGGAAGGCGATCAGCAGGTCGACCATCAGGTTCACGATCAGGAACGTGGCCGAGATAATCAGCACCGTCCCGATGATCGCGTTCAGGTCCTTGCGCAGGATCACGGCGACGCCGTAGCGCGACAGTCCGGGCCAGGCAAAGACCGCCTCGACCAGAAAGGCGTTGCCCAGCATCGCCGCGAAATCGAGGCCGATGATGGTCAGCGAGGGGATCAGCGAGGGTTTGAAAGCGTATCGCGCGGCGATCCGGCGGGCCTTGAACCCATAGGCTTGCGCCATTTCGATATAGGGTTTGTCATAGGTCTCGACCATGTTCGAGCGCGTCAGCCGCGCCGCCTGCCCGATCCCCGACACCGCCAGCGCCAGCGCGGGCAAGACGATATGCCAGGCCGCATCAGCAAAGGCCTTGAAATTGCCCGCCAGAAGCGTGTCAATCATCAGGAAGCCGGTCACCCACTCGATCTGATAGACATCCGAAATCCGCCCCGCGACGGGGAAGATCGGCAGGAAGAAGGCGAAAACCAGCATCAGGATTACCGCCCAGACGAAGCTGGGGGCCGAAACACCAAGAAGCGACACGAGGCGGATTACATGATCGGGCCAGCGCCCGCGATACCGGGCCGAGATCATGCCAAGCGGCAGCCCGATGCAGACCATCAGCACGCCCGCCACAAGGACCAGTTCAAGCGTCGCGGGCAGGAATTCGGCGATGTCCCGCGTCACCGGGCGGTTGGTATAAAGCGACTGCCCCAGATCGCCCCGCGCCAGATCGGCGACGAAATAGCCGTATTGGGTGACGATGCTTTCATCCAGATGCAGCTCGGCCCGAAGGTTGGCCACCTGTTCGGTCGTTGCATTGGGGCCAAGCGCGATCCGGGCCGGGTCACCGGGAATGACCCGCGCGATCCCGAAGATCAGCATCGATACGCCGAGAAGCACGATCAAAGAGATACCGAGCCGTCGCGCGAGAAGGCGAAGGACAGGAGACATTGCTCAGTTTCCTAGGGTTAAGGTGGTGCCGATCCCGAAGGACCGACACCGGGGAGAAAGCGTTTACTCTTCGACCATTTCCATCAGCCGGAAGCTGAAGCCCATGCCATCGAGCCCGAACGCCATGGCCGGGTCAGAGAGGGCCGGAGCCCGCACCCGGTTGCTGGCGGGAAAGACCGATTGCCGGTCGAAGCCATAGATCGTCGGCGCGATCGCCATCAGCCGGTCGTTCAGCGTCGAATAGGCCGCCTCGCGGGCTTCCGGTGACGTTTCGGTCCGGCCTGTCTCAAGCGCGGCATCGACCTCGGCATCGTTCAGGTATTCCGGCGACTGCCATGTGCCCGGCGTGCTGGAATGATACATGCCGTATAGCAGCGTATCGGGGTCGCCGGTGACCGCATTCACGAAGATCTGGCTGACATGCGGGGTATTTTCCGGGCTGGCCACCTGTTCGGTGAACAACGCCCATGGCACCTTGGTGATGGTCGAGGTGATGCCGATCTCGGCGAAATTGGCCTGCATCAGAAGCGCGAAACGTTCCTCCAGCGGCACCTCGGCAATCCAGGTCAGGTCCAGTTCGAACTCGCTGGGGTCATATTGGCATGCGGCCAGGTACTCCTGCGCCATGTCCAGATCGCGCTGCAGCGCATCCTCGGCCGGGTTGGCCCCGAACATACCCACCGGGATCGCCCCGGTCGCCGGGCTGCCTGCCGAAATCTCGTCCGTGATGGCGATCATGCGGATGGCGGTGTCGTAGTCGAACGCATAGCGCAGGGCCAGGCGGCAGTTCTCGTCATCCAGCGGCGCCCGCGCGGTGTTCATCTTGACGTAGAACGCCCCCGTACCGCTTTCGGTCAGAAGCTGCGCCCCGTCCTCGGCCAATGCCTTCATCACCTCTGGCGGCAGCCATTGCGAGGCTATGTCATGCTCACCTTGCGCGATCAATGCTCGCACGGTGGCCGCTTCCAGCCCGTAGCGCAGGCGCACGGTGTCCGGCGCCACATCGGGCACGCCCAGGAAATAGCCATCGTTCCTGACCATGACGGTTTCTTCCTGCGGGTTGTGCGACTGCACCGCGTAGGCCCCGGTCCCGGCGCTGTTGGCCGACAGGAAGGCTTGCCCCCAATCACCCATCTCGTCATCACCTTCACCCAAGTTCTCCATCACCAGCGCCTTATCGATAATGGGCAAGCGCACCAGCGAAGCGACGAAGGGCGAATAGGGTTCGGACAGGGTGAAGGTGACCGTGTGGGCATCCACTGCTTCGGCACTTTCGACCACGCCGAACAGGTAGGACAAGCCAGCCCCCAGCGCCTTCATCCGCTCCAGCGAGAAGACCACGTCCTCGGCAGTCAGCGGGTTGCCGCTCTGAAAGGTCACATCATCGCGCAAGGTGAAGGTAAAGCTGTTGCCATCGGCCTCCCAGCTTGCGGCCAGATGCGGCGCGTAGCCCGGCCCACCCTGAACGGGCAGAACCAGCGTGTCGTAAACGTTGAACATCAGGATGCTGTCGGCATAGTCCGACGCCTTGCCGGGGTCGAGTTCGCCGACGGCAACCTCGTCCAGACGCAGAACGCTTTCGGCAAAGGCCGGGGTGGACAGGGCGCTCGCAGTCAGAAGCCCCGCAAGAAGCGAAGATTTCAGTAAGTTCATTTTCATGTCTCCCATGTTGGAATGGTCGTTGGACTTATTTTTTGTCTTGTTGTTTTTGCTGGCTGCCATGGGTTGGATCGATGGTGTCTTCGCCAAAGACATCCATGGTCCCGCACCACAGCAGAGTTGCCGTTTCGGTTCCGTGGTTCCAAGTGGCGTGGACCCGCCGTGAATCGAAGTGGATCGTGTCGCCGGTCCGAAGGATCGTTTGTTCACCCTCGATCTCGACGGTGATCTCGCCATGCAGCAGGAAATACATCTCCTCGCCCTCATGGCTGATCGGCTCATGCCGGTAGCCCGGTGGTTCATGCACCAGAACGGAGCGCAGGGTGCTGCCGGGAAAATTGTTGGACAGGCGTTCGTAGCGCACCTTGCCCTGCGGTACGGAATAGACTGTCCGCTCGGCCCCGCGGGAAGTCAGCGACTGCCCCTGCGGCTGTTCCAGAAAGTGCGATATTGGCTGCCCGAGCACCTGCGTGATCGCCCGCAGCGAGGACAGGGACGGCACGGTCAGGTCGCGTTCGATCTGGGAAATGAAGCCAACCGACAGGCCCGCACCGTCCGCTACCGCCTGCATGGTCATACCTGCATTCTTACGACTGAAGCGAAGTTTTTCGCCCAGGGAAGAGGTGTCAGCCGCAAGGCTCGAAGAGGTTCTTTTTACCATGACTAAAATCGTGGAAAAGAAACCGACTTGTGTCAAGTTTTACTTTTACTAAAATTTTTAGCTCTGCTATTTCGTTGATTCCTCTCTGTTATGAAGCGAATATTAAGGTCCGGACCCATCGATTTCCGCGTAGGGTCGTGATTCACGACTCGAAATTCGAGTGGTGAACAGAAGACCGTGATGACCGACGCGACGTATCTGAAGGCCCACCGGGCAGCAACCTGCATGGGCGTCAAAAAGGTGGGATGTGGACGCCTGACTGGCCGCACTAAGGGCGGCATGAACACCAAACTGCACGCCATCTGCGACAGCCAAGGACGCCCCCTCAATCTGTTTTTTTTGCTGGCCAGGAGGGCAAACCTGTTCCCTCATGCCCCGCCTCACACAGAGCGTTCAGCTTGCTGCACGCCACATCCGGTACCGCCCCTCCCCCGTAACTTCTCGGATCAAACCTCGCTTTTCCATCCAGCTGAGGTTGCGCTGCACGGCGGCACGGCTTGCGCCGGTCAGGGTCTCGGCCATCGGCGCGGAGACAAGTGGCCATTCGGTCAGTGCCGTGCACAAAGACGGGGGCGTGCGGCCCGATAGCATGCTAATCTCGGCTTCCGCCCGCGTCGCCCACGTTTCGATATCGTCAAGGTGTCGCATCGATGTTAGGAATCCCGCCTCCATCCCGTCCAGCCACCGTATCAGACGGTCAGCGGGTGGGCCGCCGGCGCGCAGCCCTCCTGCTCCACCCATGGCCACAGGCGCGAACGCCGCTCCCCTGCTCTCACTGGCCGCGATCCGCGCAGCAGTGACCGCTGCTTCCACTCGGTCACCGTGTTGTCCGAGGCCCGCCAGGCTCCAAAGATGAAAGCCCATGCAAGCACGCGTGATCGGGTGGAGCTCGGCCGCGGCTGCTATTACGTCCAGCCATCCGCCCGCCCGATCTTCGAAACGCTCGGCTCTGTCTTCGATATTCTCGGGATCACGGCGATCCAGAAAGGCTGCTAGGTCAATCTCTGGCCCGGGACCGCCCATCAGGCGCCGAACAGCCCATCCAATCCGTGTCAAGGCATTTTGGTCATCCTGTGCGCCCGAGAGCCGCATTGATATCCAGAGCGCCAGACGATCAGAACTCACCCGATCCCCTGCAAACCAGCTGAGTTCCGCTGCCTCGATAAGAGCGAGGCGGTGCCGCCAGCCTTCAGGACCACGCAGCAGCCGGTCATCCAGAGCACCCAAGCGTCCAGCAACCCGTGCCAGTCGCGCAGCGTGAACGCCTTCTGCCTTTGCCCAGTCTTCGATGACAGCAGTGTCGGGCGGTTCTGCCCGTGGCCCAGGAGGCAAATCATCCGGTTCTTCTTCGAGTGGTCCCGGCAGAAACCAGAGATCCTCTTCGTGAGCCTCTTCATCCTCCTCGATGGTGATGAGGGGGTCATTGCAATCATCAGTCAAAGCGGATGCTTGGGTCTTCATATATGCAAAATACTGTTCTTTTGCACATTACCCAAGTAATTTTGTGGCGGTTGTCTTCGCTCTTTATATATTATGCGCGCGCGGCTGCCGGTGAAACCTCTCAGATCGCGCTCAGCGCAAGAAAACCAAGGGTTTTTGGACGAGCACGACGAGAGAGCACCTACTTGCATTCGTTTACAAATGGTCGTTTATTGGGGATACATAAAATTGCAAACGGCCTGTTTTCATGCCCCTGATAGGCTACGCCCGTGTTTCCACAGAGGATCAGACCCCCCTGCCCCAGTCTGAGGCCCTGCAAACTGCGGGTTGCGTCGAGATCTTTGAAGAGTACGCCTCGGGCGGCAATCGCGCGCGACCGGTGCTGGGACGCGTGCTCGAACGCGTCCAGAGCGGCGATACGCTGGTCGTTGTGCGGATCGACCGGCTTGCGCGGTCTCTGTCGCACTTGCTGGAGGTGATCGAACGTCTGGAGGCCAAGGGCGCCTTCTTCCGCTCCCTGCAGGATCCCATCGACACCGCTTCCCCGCAAGGCAAGTTCACGCTGCAGGTTCTGGGTGCCGCGGCCGAGTTCGAGCGCGCTCTGATCCGCGAACGCACCAAGGCCGGGCTTGCCTCTGCGCGCGCCAAAGGGCGCGTTGGTGGCAATCCTGGGCTACGCGCCAAGGATCCCGCCGCGCTGCGCAAGGTGCGGCTTGCGCGACAGGACGGCTATATGGAGCGCCTCAACGAGACCGCGCAGGATTGGGTGCCCCATGTGCGCCGCTTGCGGCCGGATATGGCCTGGGAAGACCTGCTGCGGATCATCAATGGCCCCCTGTCCCCAGATCGCCATTGGACACAAAGCCGACTGCTCCGCGCTGTGAAGGCATATGTGCGCGACGGGTTCCTTCCTGCCGAGGTGCTTGGGCGCGCCGGACGCCGCGAAACCGATGACCGCCTGCCGGCCATCGTCGCAGCGATCAAAAGCTCGGACCCCGAAATCACGCTGCAGGCGATCTGCGACCGGCTGGAATCGATGCGCGAACGGACCCCACGTGGACGCACGAGTTGGCAGCCGTCGTCCGTTAGGATGCTGCTTGAACGAGCGGAGAAGTTGGGTTTGCTGCAGCCCGAGCAGTGACTCAATCCTTGCAAATCTTCCACCTCATGGAACGATTGCAAGGTTGCAGCCCATTTTCGTTCAGGAGAATGGATTGACGATGCGCAACTGATTTTCGACGAGCAATCCGTCGTGCATGTCTTCGCTCCACAACGTCGTGCATCCAGCAATAAGAGCGGCCGACACAATCATCGCGTCATAGACCGATAGCTGGTATTTTTCTGCCAAGGCCCGGCCCACCAGATGGGTTTGCACTGTCAGGTCCTCGACTGGACACAAGGATTGGACCCCTGCGAGAAAAGCTCCGGTATCGTCCCAACTGAGCCCAGCTTTCCGTCGGCAATTGACCATCGCTTCGTTCAGGACCTGGACGCTGATCCGGGGTCCCTGCCCCAGAATTTCCTCTGCCCTCTCAGCCTTTGGGCCATCGTCGAGCAGATAGAGCACAACATTCGTGTCTGCGAACTCAACGCTCATGCGCGTCGTCGCGGCTTAGACGCGCGTCCTTGGGCAGTTTTCCGCGAAACCGCCTTAACCCTTGCAGAACTTCATCGGCGCGAGGTTGGCGCCTGACCAGAATGGCTCCATCGTCCTTTACCAGGTCGACCTGATCGCCTTCCTTTAGGCCGAGTTCCCGCACAAGATCCGCGGGTAGCCGGACTGCAAGGGAGTTTCCCCATTTGGCAACTTGCATCTCGTCCTCTCAGGTGTGGATAAACATCCGAGTATGTATATCTAAAAACATCAAAGGGCAAGCTTTGGGCCGTTCAAAGAACTCCCCTCATCTTCGTTAGGGCAACGCAGGTCCTGCCCGTTAGGTGCTGTTCTATGGTGCATCAAACTTCGTCCATGAGTGGGCTTCCGCTACTTGGCATGATCTCCGATTGAATGGCAGTCATTCGTGGACGACGACCTTCGCCCTCGATGTGGCCGGGTCGCATTTGTCACATGTCTCTGCAGTCGTCGGTTCCTAATCAGTTGTCGTTGACTCCCCTCCCCTGCCCCGCGGCGCTTCGTGTCCTGCGTGGCTGATATTCAGTCAGCTACCTGGCTGCTGCGCATCGAGACGCAACCAATGAACGATTAGGGCGACCACAGAGGGTGGAGAGATCGGAGTTACCACGGTCGGCGGCTGCACTTCGACGTTTATCTCTAGGAACAATGCGAGGTTTGAAAGGCGTGAGGGCGGATAGAACAAGGTACGAATGCTCGTTGTCACCACGTTTACAGCTGTAAACTCGGCCTAGATTGCGTTCGTGGATATAGTTCCTTGCCGTATGTTTAGACACTAAATAGAGGAAAAATCTTGACTTAGCTGCGTGAATCGCCGCTTTTATCCTCAAGTGGCGTGAAAAAGGCCACATTTTGGAAATTGAGGCAACCAGATGATTCCCGTGACACCATTGGCAAATGAGCGCCCATCGGCACTTGCGACCGAGATATCCGAACGGCTCAACGCTGCAATCAGAGAGCACCTACTATCTGCTTTTGCCCCAGACAGTTCAAAAACGCTACGTTCTTTTTCAGCCCCAGAAACTGCTGAACTCTTGGGTGTGTCCGGGCAGTTCATGCGAAAGGTCCACGCCGAAGGGACACTTCCGGAGCCCGAAGACATCCGGGGTGGCAGGCGCTACTACACAGCCCAAGAGATATGGGATGCCCGCGAAATCCTGGAAAAAACCTCTCGGAAGAAGGGGCGGTATAAGCCTCGCCGCTCCGGCGACGAAAAGCTGCAGATTTGGCAGTTGATGAATTTCAAAGGCGGTTCAAGTAAAAGCACAACGAGCGTCCACCTCGCTCACTACTTTTCTCTTCGGGGCTATCGGGTCTTGGCGTTGGACCTGGATCCACAGGGGTCGCTCACATCAATGTGTGGGATTAGCCCCGAGATCGAGTTTGATGGACTGACCGTTTATGATGCGATCCGCTACGACGATCCGGTCAGCATGGCGGACGTTGTCGTTCAGACATATTTTCCCGGGCTCTCGATTGCGCCTTCACGCTTGATGTTGTCGGAGTTTGAGACGGAGTCGGCCGTTCATTCGAATCCGGACCAACCATTCTTTACCCGCATCCGGAATGCCTTGGCGCAGGTCGAGGATGATTTTGACATTGTTCTGATGGATAGCCCGCCACAACTGGGTTTCTTGACCATTGCAGGGATGGCTGCCGCCAGCTCCCTTATCGTTCCTCTAACTCCATCGATGTTGGACGTTTCTTCAACAGCTCAGTTTCTCGAGCTGGCTGGAGCTTACATGGGTGTGATCGAAGATGCTGGCGCATCTCTGCAGTATGATTTCTTTAAGTTTCTCATCACCCGAGACGAACCAACGGACGTGCCTTCTCAGCAGTTGACCTCATTCATGCGGGCTCTGTTTCAAGACCGGGTCATGTCGGCAACTGCTTTGAAGAGCACAGCAATCAGCGATGCGACCATGCTCAAGCAGTCGATTTATGAAGTGGTGCGTTCGGAGATGACACGCGCCACATATGATCGGGCCAAGGGCTCGATGGATGCGGTCGGGCTCGAAGTGGAAACGATGATCCATCAATCGTGGGGGCGTAAGTAATGGCTAGGAAATCTCTTCGCGAAATGTCGGGAATTGCCAACACAATCGCCCGTTCCGGCGGATCAAAGTCAGAGAGAGCGCCAAAGACCAGCGCTCCGGCTTTGGGGGCTCTTCAAGGCTCTTTGGCATCTATCCGTGAGATTGATCCCAATCTGATCGACGATTGGGGGCCAGCAGACCGGCTTGAGGAGTTTACAGCTGTAAACGTCGAAGACGACGACGAGAGCTTCGAACGATTAAAGAGCAGCATTCGCGAAGGCGGGCAGCAAGTGCCTATACTCGTTCGGCGGTCAAAAGTCGCTGACGGGCGCTTTGAAGCAATCTACGGGAGGCGCCGCTTAAAGGCCTGTCGCGAACTCGGCATGAAGGTACGTGCAAACGTCCAAGATATTGATGATGCTACGGCCTTGCTGGCGAAAGGATTGGAGAATGCAGCGCGCCGCAACCTGTCTTTCTACGAGAAGGCAAGGTTCGCCGAGGCCATCCAAAATGCTGGCCACGATGGAGCAACTGTTCGGCAGGTTCTAAACCTGTCGGCGTCAGCTCAGTCACACCTTACGAAGGTGACGCAGAATGTCCCAGTCAAGATCGGTGACCTCATTGGCGCGGCGCCAAAGTCCGGACGCCCGAGGTGGACGGAGTTGGCCGAGCTCTTTCTCTCTAGGAAGCTCACTGAACGTACGGCTCTCGAAATCTTGGCTAAGATCAGGGCAACATCGAATTCAGACGAGCGCCTTGAATTGCTCATTAAGGAAGCGACTAAGCGCGGAGCGAAGAACTCGCGCGAAACTCGGGAGATCACGCCCGTAGAGGGAGTGACGATCAAAGCTGGTCGCGCAACACTGTCACTTTCGGTGAAGAAGTCTGGCGCAAACGCTGAGTTTGCAACCTGGCTTGAGAGTAATCTCGCGGAAATAATCAAGCAATCCTATGCTGAATTTACGGATGCAAATTCAGTGGATGACAACTGAGGACGAGCAGAAAGGAGGAACGGCAAACAAAGAAAACCCCCGAAACCGGAGCTTCGAGGGCTGCTGCGCAGAGCGCAATTCTTAGATTAGACACCTAGAATCTAGCAGCCAACGAATCACCACACAAGAGAAAACGCTTCTGAGCGATCGGGATTTCTTTGCCGCTTACATAAAATGACAAAATTGAATGATGCTCCGCATGGAGCGACTGGGACAGTCATGCCTCAGAACGGTGGAGGTTTGCCCAAAATTAACCAACCCTCGGGGTGGCGCAAAGCGACGGCCGGACTGGCGGTTGCTGAACAGCACGCACAAGCTGGTGAAAGATCAACCGTGCCCAAGTCACAGGCCTTTGTCGCCGTGAAACGCGTTGGTGCGCATATAGGCCTCAAGGCTGGCGACATGCTGCTTCTCGACACGCTTGGGGCCTTCACACAGGCCCAGGACTGGGAAGAGGGACAGCGTCCGATCGTCTGGGCGTCTAACTCTTATCTGATGGAGCAAACAGGGTTCTCGCTCTCGGCGCTCAAGCGCCATGCCCGGCGTCTGGCCGAGATCGGCGTGATTGCCTTCAAGGACAGCCCCAATGGCAAGCGGTGGGGCCACAGGGACGCTGACGGTCGTATCATCGAGGCCTACGGATTTGATTTGTCGCCGCTGTCGGCTCGCGCCGAAGAGTTTGAGCATCTCCATGCCGAACTACAGGCTGAACGTGAACTCTGCCAGCGCCTGAAGCGCCAGATCACAGTTGCGCGCCGAATGATCCGCGCGAGGATCGAAGCGGCCCTCAGCGGTGCTCTGAGAGGTCCCTGGACGCAGCTCACAGGTCTATTTGAGGATCTCTTGGGCCGCCTGCCACGCCGGAACACGGCCTCTGGGACGCTTGTGCGGCTTCTGGAATGGTTCAGGGAGCTCCAGGAGCGCGTCGAGGCAGCCTATCTCAAGGCGGTTCGTGCGGATGAGGTTGTGGAAAACATGCCTGAAGCCACCGAACAAGCGATTCAAAAGACTCAAGAAATGGACCCCAGGGAGGTCATTTCTGAACCTCATATACTAATTACAACCCAACTTAATCCTGTAACATGTAATCGCTCAAAAACTGAGCAAGCGGCGGCCGTGGTGCCAAATGCGCCACCGGAAGAGAAGGTGGATAGGGAGCTCGAAGACTGGGTAGCTGAAACACGTAAAAAACGTGGTGCGGCGCTTGATTTGCCGACTGTGATGCAGGCTTGTCCTGAGTTCGCGTCCTGGGCACGCAATATGGGCGGGTATTTGAAGGATTGGGGCGATCTACATCGGGTTGTCGGACAGCTCAGGCCGATGATCGGCGTCTCAGAGCACGCTTGGAACCTCGCTCAGGACCGTCTCGGGCCCCAAATCGCAACAGCAGCGCTGGTTCTCACGTTTGACAAGCATTGCGCCGGCGAAGTGGCGTCTCCGGGGGGATATCTGCGGGGTATGGTCGAGAAAGCCGGGGCAGGGGAGCTGCATCTCGAGCGCAGTTTCTATGGTCGTTTGAGCGGACAGGCGGCGTAATGAGATGGGTAGCAGGTGTCCCGCGTTTGAAGTTCCAGGTCGAGCATGCGGAGATTGCCGCTCTTAATCTCCGCACCCTCTGCGGTGTTTACAGTTGTCTTGCGGAGATTATGCTGTATAATCTCCGCAAGGAATGCGTAAAATATGACCTACATTCACGAACTCCCTGATTGGCCCCAGTTTACCTGGGATAAGGCCAAGCTGTCGTCACAACTTGCTGCGGTCCGTCACCGTCAAGGTAAGCTCTTGGGGCGCATGGAGGGTCTTGGCTTCGATCTTCGCAACGAGGCGATGCTCAGGACACTGACCAGTGATGTCGTGAAAAGCAGCGAGATCGAGGGGGAGACGCTCGACAAGGATCAGGTTCGATCGTCTATCGCAAAGCGGTTAGGTCTGGAAATTGGCGGACTGATCCCGTCTGATCGCCATGTTGATGGTGTCGTCGAGATGATGCTGGACGCAACCCAAGCGTATGACCAGCCACTGGACGCTGAGCGCCTGTTCGGCTGGCATGCGGCCCTTTTTCCGACCGGGCGAAGCGGAATGACCCGGATCAGGGTGGGACAGTGGCGTGACGGTCCCATGGAGGTTGTATCAGGACCCTATGGCCGCGAACGGGTGCATTTTGAGGCGCCTGCGGCCAATCGGCTGGAAGCCGAGATGGCGCAGTTTATGGAATGGTTTGACCAGCGCCCCGAAACAGATCCAGTCATTCATGCCGCCATCGCCCATCTTTGGTTTGTCACCATCCACCCGTTCGATGATGGCAATGGGCGCATCGCGCGCGCGATCGCAGACATGGCGCTGGCGCGATCGGAAGGCAGCGCGCAGCGGTTCTACAGCATGTCGACGCAAATCCGGCAGGAACGGAGCGACTATTACGACATGCTCGAGACGACGCAGAAAGGGTGGCTTGATGTCACGGCGTGGCTCGTTTGGTTCCTGGCTTGCCTGGATCGCGCATTTGATGGTGCCGAGATCATCCTTGAGGCCGTGTTCCGGAAGGCGCGGTTCTGGGAGGAATATGGAACGGCCAACATGAACGACCGCCAGCGGGACATGCTGAACCGCCTGCTGGATGGGTTCGACGGAAAACTCACGACGTCGAAATACGCGAAGATCGAGAAGTGTTCGCAAGACACGGCCTATCGCGACATCCTCGATCTAATCGAATTGGGAGCTCTAGAGAAAGACGACGCTGGGGGACGTAGCACCAGCTATTCCCTGACAGCGACGTAGAGATGCTTGTCACAGGCGCGGTACGCGACAAGTCCACCCCGTGATAATGTCAGCCAATCACCTCACATGCGTGACAGCCGCTCTTCGTCATCCACCACTTCCAAAGAACCTGTATTGTCAGTCCAGGCCCACAGGACGATGTTGAGGTCCGATGACGATGCACCCTTCGCAAAACTCTGGATCAGAAGCCCCGCAAACCGATCCGCTATGAGGGCGCGTGCTAGCTCCTGTGTCGGCACCAATTGGCCATCGAGCATCTTCATGCGCCATGCAGGGTCGGCAAGCATCGCCTCGGTCGCGCCATACCGGTCAAGTCCATCCTGATCGCGGGTATCGAAAATAGGCCCCAGGTCGGCCTTGTAAGACACCAGGATCGTGGGTTGCAGGCTGCCGACCTGGTTGGCTTCTCGGAGAGCGGTCGCGGGATCCAGCGAGGTGTAGAGGGCAGGGGTGCCCTTGGCATTAAAGCGCCCTCCATAGAGTTCGGCGCCTCGTCCGGACAGAGGTTCACGCGCATAGACTGGGTTCAGGGCGCGATAGAGTGGCCCTGTGTAGCGCCCATCTTTCAGCGGCATCAGGCAAAGACGCCCGCATCGACCGCATCGATGTATTCCAGAACTTGCTGAGCTTTGCCTTCCTGAACCAGCTGCATGGCTGTTCGGCCATCAAAGCCGGGCAAGGGCTCTGACCGGTACCATGCATAGGCCATCAATTCCGAGCCGAAGCGGGGTTCGACTTTGTTCAGCACCTCTACCAATTCGCGCAGGCGGCGCTGCGTCTTGTCCGAACCGATGCGGGCTCGCCTCTGCAGCGCGTCCTTGCCCAAGCCGACGGTCAATGCGATCTCTTCTGCTGATGTGCGTAGTACCGCGGCGATCTTGCGCGGTTCGAATTGCCCGGCTTCAGCAAAGTTCGTGATGTGCATGATCTATGTTCCTACAGTGATACTGACGGTATATAGCGGCAATATTGCTGAAATTCAAGCTGTCAGGAGGTAATGTGACTTCTTCTCCCATGCTAATCCGTAACGCTGCATTGCTCTGAACGAAGCAAATCCTGATTTTTGGGCTTGAGAAGTCGCCGTTGGAGCGCTTTTGCCGATCGAGAACGTCAGATAAGTTATTGATAATATGAGAAAGACTGCAGCAGCCGGACCGGAGTTGCCGATATGGCTTGCCGATCTTGGATCGGAACCGCCACTTACTGCATGCAGTCACTGGCGTCCGCGGTGGTGTTGGACCCTCGGCCATTACCCCGGTCCAGTTGGCTGGTGAAAAGGGAAAGTGGACTTCGGGTTTTGTGACTGACGGATGAGGGCCTTTGGGGTGCCTCGGACGGGTCCGGGCCGGTTTCCGGTCTGTCTTTCCTGATGAAGGACACTCCCATGCAAACAGGTGTTTTGCGCGTGCTGCGCACAACCGCTGCCTCTTGGTGGCGGCATAGAGAGCTGCGCCGAACTGGCCAGACGGCGCTGGCACATCGGCTCGAACGCCAGGCCGTCCTGCGTGATCTCGGCTATCTGAAGCAGGCGGCGTCATTGCCAAACGCGCATGTGATCTGCGGGGAGGGTGGGACGTTCCTTCATCTCGGCTGGACCACAGTGTCGAGTTTCGCGCCGATCGAGCGCTTTCCGTTGGCCGCTCTTGCGGTCGCACGAGGGACGCCCTTCATCGATCTCCGACCCGTCACCGGTGTCATCGCCTTTGCGAACCTGCCGCGGGTGGCGCAGGACGGATCTGTCGACCCTGACCCTTGCGGTCCTGGCAGGTCCGTCTCGCTGACCACCTACATCGACATGGTCGTAAAGATCGGTGCCAGCATCACCAACGATCCGCGGCGCCGTCGGTCAATCTGATCCCCATTCCCCCTCATCAACACTCGAAAGGACGCCAGCCATGGCCCGATCCCGAACGCCCAAATTCGATGCCTCCGAGGTCATCACGAACGAAATCATCCGTATCATCGAGCGCGGCGTCCTGCCGTGGCGCAAGCCATGGACCGCAGGTGGCAGCTGTCGCCCCCTGCGCGTGGGCGGGGAACCCTACCAGGGAGTGAACAACTTCCTGCTGACCATGCGCACCGTGATGGCGGGCCACAGCTCGCCCTTCTGGATGACGCTTCCGCAGGCCAATGCGTTGGACGCAAAGGTCCGCAAGGGCGAAAAATCCTCTGTCGTCGTTTATTACGGTCAAAGCCGGAAAGACGCGGGCGGCGAGGTCGACCGCAGCGATGGCGATGATCGCTCCGAGGAAGCCCGCATCTTCCGCTTCCAGAAATCCTACCGCGTGTTCAATGCCTGCCAGATCGAGGGCCTGCCCGACAGTTTCTTCCCAGATCCGGAGCCTGCACCCGAACATCCGCCGTCCGAGCCCATCCCGCACATGCAGGCGTTTTTCGACGCCATCGACATCACGACCGTCTTTACCGGCACGGAAGCCTACTACCTGCCACCCGTGGACAAGGTCTACATGCCGTCGATCACCCGGTTCCACGATCCGCGCAATTTCTACGGGGTCTGGGCGCATGAGCTGGCCCATGCCACGAAAGCCCCCCATCGACTGAACCGCGATTTCGGGTTCTCGAAGTTCGGCAACACTTCCTACGCGCGCGAGGAGATCGTCGCGGAACTGACCTCCGTGTTTCTGGGTCAGACGCTCGGCTTCACGGCCCATACGCTCGAGATGAATGCCGCCTATCTCCACAACTGGTTGCGCGTGCTGCGCTCGGACAAGAACGCGATCTTCAAGCACGCGGCCGATGCGCAGCGCGCCTGTGATTACCTGATCGCACGGTCAGAGGCGGGAAGGGCAGGGCGCAGCGCCGAGGCCGCCTGACCACAGGGAGAACGGAGAAGCCCATGTCACGCAAGGAGCCCAAGACGCTGCGAGTGGCTTGCTTTGAAGATGGCCGCCGCAAGATCATCACCTTCAAACGCGGTGCCTATTGGTGGAGCCAATCCGAGGGCGCTTATCCACTCTCGGCAGCGCTCGAGACCATCAATGAACGGGGTGGCTGGGTCGAGACCATCCCCAACCCGAATTACAGACCCAAGGGGCTGTTCGGGTAGGGCACCTTCTGCTTCGGTCCTTCCGCCAAGCGGAAAAGAAAAAGCTGGCTTTGGGAAGGGTGTTTCAACTTCTCAAAGGAGATCCCTATGTCCATGATCGTTCAACCCCAGCCGGACCGTCCAGATCCGACCGTGATCGCGGCGCAGAACGACGCGTTCCGCAAGCTTGCCTGCCTCGGGGTACCACCCGCGCAGCCCATCCAGGGCCGGATGCACGTCACCCGTTCGCTCATGGAGGCCGGCGACGGCTTCATGGCCGAGGCGGTGAAGGCCGCCGGCGAGTTTGCCACGTTCGAGCCGGAGAATGATCCAGAAGGCTGGCACGATTTCGGGGCGGTCGAGATCCGGGGCGAGACCGTGTTCTGGAAGATCGATCTCTATGAAGCAGACTCGGATTTCCGCTACGGGGCTGAGACCCCGGACAATCCTGCCACCACCATGCGCGTGCTGACCATCATGCTAGCGCGCGACTGGTAGAAGGGCAGGGGACGCCTCCCCATGACATCTCAGACGATGAAGGCCCGCTGCCCCAAGAAGGCAAAGCGGGCCTTTTGTCGTGGTGATCCCCGAAGCCGGGGATTGGTCACGCGCATGAACGCGCGGGCCGCTCCAAATCCATCGAGAAGGATATCCCATGACCGCAAGCTTCAAACCCGTCTCCGTCGCCATCGGCGATCTGGTCCCGCATCCCGCCAATGTGCGCAGCAATTCGCCGGAAACCTACGACCCCGAGAACATCGCACACCTGAAAGCCAGCATCGCCGTTTTGGGTCTCCTGCAGCCGCTTCTGGTCCAGCAGGTCGACGGCAAATACGCCGCGCTGGCCGGTGGCCGGCGCCATGCCGCGCTGAAGGAGCTGATCGCCGATAAGGCCAGCAAGGGGTTCACGGCGAAAACCAAGGTGGACTGCCGTCTTGTCCCTGAGGAGTGCGACGTCACCACGGCGCTGTCGCTCGCCGAGAACATCACCCAGGCACCGATGAATGCCATCGACGAGTTCGAGGCTTTCGCCCGGATGATGGAGGTCGACGGCCAAACGCCCGAGACCATCGCAAAGACCTTCGGCACCACGGTGGCCGCCGTGAAAGGCCGGTTGCGTTATGGCCTGATCCACCCCGACATCCGCGCCGCGGCCCGGGGCAAGGTGATCACGCTCGATACGATGAAAGCCTTCGCCGAGCACCCGAGCCAGGAGACGCAGCGCGAGGTCTTCGAGGCGCTCACAAAAGACGGCGGCTATCTGCAGGCCTACACGGTCCGTCAGGCCCTCAAATCCCGTGGGGTGAAGGTCAGCGATGATATCGGGGCCTTTGTACGCGAGGAGTACGAAGCGCGGGGTGGGGCCATCGCGGCCGATCTCCTAGAAGAGCATTCCGTGCTGGAGGATGCGGCGCTGGTCGAGACCATCCTGCTCGAGAAACTCGCAGCGGTCGCTGAGCAGGCCCGCGCAAAACAGGGCTTTGCTTGGGCCGATGCGATGGTCCGCTATGATTACGCGACCATGGCCGACTACGGCCGCGTCTATCCCGGTCCCATCGAGCCGGATGAGGCTGCCCAGAAGCGCATCGATGAGATCACCGCCGAGCTCGAGAGGTTGCAGCTCGAGATGGAGAACGAGGGTCTCGAAGACGACGCCTACAACGCCCTTTACGAGCGCGTCGACGCTCTGGAAGAGGAAGCCCGCGATCTGCAGGAGGCCTACAGCGCCGAGGATCTCGCCCGTGCAGGCGTGATTGCGTCTTGGTCGAACGGGCACATCACGCTCCATGTGGGCCTCGTCCGCCCGAAGGACATCGTGAAAGAAGAGGGCGCGCCCAGTTCCTCGACCAACACCACCGGCGGGGAGGCCCCCGACGCTGGTGAAATAACCTATCCGGCCTCATTGGCCGAGGACCTCAAGACCGAGCGGGCCATGGCCTTAGGCGCCGCGATGGCGCTGCATCCCGAGGCCACGCTCGATCTGACGCTCTTCAAGCTGGTCAGTGATGTTCTGGCCAGCGGCATGAGTGTCACGCAGGCGATCAAGATCGATGCCCGCAAGGAATACCGCAACCATGCCAAGATGGACGAGATCGACGAGACCTCGCTCGAGCAGGTGGCGGCGGCGCATGATGCGCTCGACCTTTCGTGGCTCGATGACGCCCGGTCTCCCGCCGATCAGTTCGCGGCGTTTCGCGCGCTGAAGCCGGGCGAGAAGGCCAAGCTCGTTGCCTATGCGACGGCAAGCACCACGCAGTCCTGCTTCGCGCGGGACCGACAGCGCGACAGCCTGATGCATGACCTCGAGATCGAGATCATGCCCGACATCCGGGCCCACTGGACGCCGAACGCGGCGCTGTTCAGTCGCTTCAAGAAGGCCTGGCTCCTGAAGATCCTCGGCGAGGATCTGGGCCTGGCCCAAGAGGCGGTGACCCTGGCCTCGTCAAGCAAGAAGGAGATCGTTGCCTTCTGCGACAAACTCTTTGCCGAGCCTTTCGCCACGCTCACAGATGCGCAGCGCGCTGTCGTGGCCGCCTGGTGCCCGCCGATGATGCAAACCTCCGGTGTCGCCTTTGATGAGGCGGAGCCCACTGCGGAAACCCCCGAGCCTGACAGCGAGGTCGCGCAAGCGGCCTGAGCCATCATACGACTCGCGCAAGCCCTTCCGGCCGCGCGGGTCGATCCTCTCATAACCAACCGAAAGACATCCCCATGGCTATTCTCAAGTTCTCTGCCTCCGCAGTTGCGGCACAGATCGCCCATGCGCGCGCCTGCAAAACCTTCCTGCCCAACTGGAACGGCCCCGTGGACAGGCCCGCCCTTATCCTCATCGTCGGCAATGGTGTGCATCTGCGCTCGAACGGCATCGATGGCACGACCACCCGCATCGTCACCACCGAACAGGCCGATCCCTCCTTTGCCTTCGCCGACGGCATGAATCCGTTTCGGGACACCGACTGGATGGCGCAGCGCCGCATGGCGTTTCGCGATCTGACCGGCCAGTTCTATACCGACATCCTCGACGACGTGCAGGTGCTCATCGACCGGGGGCAGGGGGCGATCCGGCTCGCCACCGATGGCCACAGCATCCGCGTCTTCGTGCGCCGGGCCTCGGACTATCTCATCGGCGGGACCTACGAGGTGCCCTCGGGCCTCGGCGGCACCTTCCGGGTCATTCTCAAGGATGCCTGCGACACCTTCGCGATCGTGCAGAACTGCGGCAATTGCGAGGATTTCGACGCCATGCAGCCCTACCGCGTACCGCTCGATGCGCTCATGGAACTCGATGATCGGAGGGTTGCGTGATGGGTTGGCTCTTCTACACGGACCGTCGCGTCAAATCCTACGCGGATGAGAAGGCGGAAATCACGCGGCTTTGCACCTTCGAGGGCGACACGCGCAAGACCGAACTGGTCAAGGCCTGCAAGGTTGGCTCCACCTGGTATGCGGCGGCAAAGGTCACAAGTCTCGACGGCACCCCTGTCGAAGACGCAACCTATGTCAGCGATCCTGACGGCTCGATTACCTTCGGGGCTGTCTTCCTCACCCGATACGATGATGGCTGCTGGGGCTACAAGGATATGGAGGAAAGCGCTGGCCCGAACGAGTCTCGCGCTCCACTTGGGCTGATCGAGCTTCTCTCCAACCTGAAAGACCCGGACAGCTATGCCCATGCCTGGCGCCAGCGCTGCAGGGATTGGGCTGCGATCCCGGACTACGAGGATGGCGACAAGATCAGGCTCGCCGCACCTGTGACGCTCACCGATGGCAGCACCTGCCAGATCGTCACCGCGACGCACTACAGACGCGGGCGGCAAAAACGTCGCTGCTATCGGATCGAGGAAACCGGTGGACTCGTGCGGCTTTCGAAGGCCTCGCTTGCGGGCTCGGAGCTGCTCAGTTCCGCGAAGGGCGCGGTCAGCCCAGTGCTGGCGGAGTTCCTGGCGGGACAGGACCCTTAGGGGCGCACTGCGAGGAGTGCGCGCACTGTCTCGATTTCGAGCACCCAGTTGCTGGTCGTTTCGTTGCGCCATCTTATGCAGCGGATGATCCGATCAAAATCATCCTGAAGGGCGCGCGGAAAAACAGGCTCATGGTGTGCGATTCTGTTGCGGAGCCTCCTCACGGCTTCAATGTCAGACCTTAATTCAGATCGGCGCTGGCTGGCCGTGACACCACGAGGCGCGTCCGGAAACACTGCGTAGAAATGATTATCCCACAGTCTGCCTTGGTGCCTGTTTGTCAGCATCTTCTCCCAAAACACGAACTTCAGTTCGGCGACGACCTTTCCGGCAGTGGGTTGCTGTCCTGCGCAGCCTTCGAGGTCTCGTTTGGGGCTGTATGCTGGACCGCGCGGGTTTGGTAACGAACGGATAAAGCCTTGTGTCCAAGGCCATGTTCCTCCATGGACAGCTTCGATTGCTTCCACGATCGCGTTTCGCAGCGCAACTTCCAAAACATGGAGTGGAACCATGAACGCAGCTGATACTTGTAGATTCCAGTGGTATAGATGGAGAGCTCGCGTCCTATCATTGCCGGTTTCGCGCAAATAGGTCGCAAACCTAGGTGCGGATAGAACGTTCGGAAGGTGGTGTTCTTCATCAGCCGTGAACGGTGGATACATTGACAGTAAAGGCTTTCGGTGCCATATAGAGTGCGAGCGTTGAGACTGCGGGCACTATGCCTCCCCTCATTGCACAAAGAAAGCAAAAGCCCGTCGCATTGCGGCGGGTTTTTCAGTTTTCCAGCCCGACTCCGGAAAACCGTTTGATTGGCCGGTCGGTGACAGCAGACCATGCGGCTAGTCTTGACAAGGCAATGCAAATGCATTACCTGTCCCAGACAGCAAAGACCCCCATTCTTTCAGGAGACTGCCATGACAGCCCTCGCACAAGATGTCTCGAAGCTCACGGACCGGTATCAGACGACCGTGCCGGCGGGTGTGCGCAAACAGCTCAAGCTGGGCAAGGGCGACCAGATTCGTTACTGCACCGAGCCGAGTGGCAGGGTCTATATCGAGCCCGTGCGCAGCGACGAGGATGATCCCGCGCTCGGCGCCTTTCTCGATTTTGTCGAGGCCGATATCAAGGCGCATCCGGATCGCATTCGGGCGTTCGATGGGGCTTTGCATGACCGTCTTGCAGCACTGGTCGGAGACGTTGACGTCGATCTCGATGCGCCGCTATCGCCCGAGGATGAATGAGCGGCGATAGCGTGCCTGTAGGGGCGCCCCTTGTCGTAAATGGATGGTCGATTTATGCGCATCCGCTCTTTCTGGACCAGCTCGAAGGGCTGATTGAGGAGGTTGAAGCGCGTAAGGCACGCGATCCAAAGACCTGGCGCAAGAAAAACCTGACGAAACGGCTGGCCGCCATCTTCAAGCTGGTCACCGAGGCCATACCGGCAGATCCGGGTGCCGCCGCCTTCCGGCAAGGCGGTACACTCGGCGATCACCGCAAACACTGGTTCCGGGCGAAATTCTTCCAGCAGTATCGGCTGTTCTACCGGTTCAACAGCGATGCGAAGGTCATCGTGGTGGCCTGGGTGAACGACGACAAGACCCTGCGCGCCTATGGCAGCAAGACGGATGCCTACGCGACCTTCAAAGGGATGCTGGAAGATGGCAACCCACCTGACAATTTCGATGCGCTCTTGAAAGAAGCTGCGGCGGCGGACAAGCGGTTCGAGGCGTCCCTGGACGCGGTACCTGATCGGTGAGTGGCCCAGTTAGCTGTGAACCTTATGGACTTGCCGTTTACGGCACCACTGTGGGTGATGTAGCATCGACCCATAGTACGGTTGGAGAAAGCGCAATGGACCCAACGGGTAAGGAACAGCCGCACCTCGGTCTCGAGGAGCATTTCCGTGGCGGCTGATGTCAATTCGTATGACGCGTGGTTTCGCGCGCAGGTACAGGCTGCGCTGGAGGATGCACGTACGGGAACATCTCAGGTTCAGGTAATGCAGGCCGCACAGGCATTGATTGATGCGAAGCGGCAGATCGAACCCAAGTCCTGACCAAGCCTTGGAGGTCAGCGCGGTCTGATCCCGTCACCCTGAAAAGTGAAAGCGGGCTTTTTGTCCTTTGGAACTCAGACCCTGATCCAAAGGAGAACACCATGTCCAGGCCCAAACCGGCAAACCCGGCTCTCTCAATCTCCCAGCCTGACCTCGCCTCTGCGCTGGCGCAAATCGGCGCGGAGGTCGACCACCAACCCCTGCGCAGCTCAGCGCTCGCGCGCATCATGCGCGAGACGCTTCATGGCAGCGATGCCGGGGGCGCCTGGGACTGGCGGATGGCCTATGACCTGATGCAAGCCGCGGCCATCCAGGTGCTGCTGCGTGGGGAAGGTGCTTCAGGTGACATCGCCGCTGCAAAGCTGCTTGCCTCACGGCTGCTGACGGAAACCCGCCGGTCAGAGCAGCAGATCCGTCTGCAACAGTTTTCCACGCCGTTGCCGTTCGCGGCAATGGTCGTGCGGGCGGCAGCCATTCGCAAGGGCGAGACTGCGCTGGAGCCCTCGGCTGGCACTGGTGCCCTGGCTGCTTTCGCCGCCCGGGCCGGTGCCACACTTGTGCTCAATGAAATCGCCCCCTTTCGCCAGCGCCTCCTGCGCGCGCTTTTCGGCGGCGAGGTGACGGACCATGACGGGGAGCATATTGACGATCTGCTGCAGTCGACGGTTCTACCCGACGTCGTGGTGATGAACCCGCCCTTCGCCTCCTCGGTCGATCGCTCGCGAGACAAGCACATCGCTGCCAAACATCTCATCGCGGCCGCGAAGCGCTTGGAACCCGGCGGGCGGCTTGTGGCGATTATGCCGCCGGGGTTCACGCCCGAACGCGATGCCGCGCATTGGTCGCGCGCTTGCGGTCTCCTGACGCCGCGCCTGGCCCTCACGATGCCGGGACAGGTCTACCGCAAGCTCGGCACCTCTGTCGAAACCCAGCTGATGGTCTTCGACAATGTGCAGGAGGACGGCGAGATGATCCGCGCCACTGTGTGCGATCTGGATGAAGCCCTTCCTTTTGTCGATGCCGTGGCCGCAACACGGACCGAGATGCGCCCAGTCCAACGGGGGGCAGCGGTTACTCCTGCGCGACCGATCGGTCCAGCATCTGTCCCGCGCAAGACCGCCGGTACGCCTGTCGCCCCCTCCAAACCCCAGGCGAATGCCGTCCGCTCGCTCAGTTTCACAAGCTTTCAGACCCCGCGCGACAACACGCCCATCTCGGACATCTATGCGCGCTACCGCCCGCAACGAATCGAGATTGCAGGCGCGCACGAACATCCCACGCCGTTGGTCGAGAGCATCGCCATGGCCTCTGTCGCGCCACCCGTGCCTTCGGGTGCCGCCAGTTCGGAATTGCGCCTGCCAGCACGATTGATCGAGGAGGGACATCTCTCAGAGGCGCAGCTCGAGACCATCATCATGGCGCATGATGCCCATGGGCGCGACCTGCCTGGTCGGTTCACCATCGATGAGGACCAAACGAGGCTGACGCGCGCCGACGATGACCCAGTCGCACGCGCCTATCGCCTCGGCTATTTCCTCGGCGACGGCACCGGTTGTGGCAAGGGCCGCGAATGTGCAGGGCTCATCCTAGTAAACTGGCTGGCCGGGCGCAGGAAGGCGATCTGGGTCTCCAAATCCGCCACGCTCATCGAGGACGCGATCCGCGACTGGACCGATCTCGGCGGCTCGCCCGCCGACATCCAGCCGCTCTCCAAATGGAAACCGGACCAGCCCATCCCGATGGGCGACGGCATCCTCTTTGTCACCTACGCTACGCTGCGGTCCGCGGGCAAATGCGGCACCACGCGACTGAGCCAGATCCTCGACTGGATGGGTGAAGACTTTGAAGGCGTCCTCGCTTTTGATGAGGCCCATGCCATGCAGAACGCCGCAGGGTCCGAGCAGGGCAGGGGGGTCAAACCCTCCCAGCAGGGCCTTGCTGGCCTACGGCTGCAACTGGCAGCACCCCGGGCTCGCGTCTTCTACATCTCGGCCACGGGGGCCACGAGTGTCCACAACCTCGCCTATGCCGCGCGGCTGGGGCTCTGGGGGCAAGGCCCCGAATACCCCTTCCCGAGCCGCGAGAGCTTCGTCTCGGCGATGGAAGCCGGCGGCGTGGCTGCCATGGAGGTGGTCGCGCGCGATCTCAAGACGCTCGGGCTCTACACGGCCCGCGCCCTCAGTTTCGATGGCGTGGAGTATGACGTGCTCGAACACGCGCTCACTCCGGCCCAGATCGAGATCTACGACGCTTACGCGGGTGCGTTTCGCACCATTCACCACAATCTTGAAGCAGCACTGACTGCGACTGGCGTCAATGACGCCTCGGGCGAGACCAATGCCTCGGCCGCACGCGCCTCGGCCAAGTCCCGCTTCGAGAGCACGAAGCAGCGCTTCTTCAATCATCTGCTGATGGGCATGAAGGCACCGACCATCATCCGCGCCATCGAGGAAGACTTGGCCGGGGGCCATGCCTGCGTCATCCAGGTGGTTTCGACCGGCGAGAGCCTGCTGAAACGTCGGCTTGAGTTGATGGACGCGGAAGACGAGCTCGTCGAGGGTGCCTTGACGCCGCGCGACTATGTTCTGGGTTATCTCGAGCAGGCCTTCCCGATTCACGCGCAAAAGCTCGTTGAGATTGACGGCAACATGGTCGCGGAACCCTTGCGCGATGAGACCGGCGCGCTGGTCGTCTCGCGCGAGGCGCTCGCCCTGCGCGACGCGGCCATGATGGAGTTGATGACGCTGGCGCCGATCCCTTCGGCGCTGGACCAGATCCTCTGGGCCTTTGGTGACGAGGCTGTCGCCGAGGTCACGGGTCGATCTATCCGACCCCTTAAGGCTGAGGATGGCCATCTCTTCATCGAGAAGCGCGCCGCCAGCAGCAATTCCTCCGAGACCCAAGCCTTCATGGACGGGGAGAAGAATGTCCTGATCTTTTCTGACGCGGGCGGCACGGGCCGCTCCTATCATGCGGCGCAAACGGCGAAGAACCAGAGGCGGCGGCGGCATTACTTGCTGGAGCCCGGCTGGCGCGCCGATGCGGCCATCCAGGGGCTGGGCCGCACGCATCGCTCTGCCCAGGTCAGCGCGCCCTTCTTCCGGGTCTGCACCTCCGATGTGCATGGCGAGAAGCGCTTCACCTCGACAATCGCCAAACGCCTCGACCAGCTGGGGGCGCTCACCAAGGGCCAGCGCGAAACCGGCTCGCAAGGCATGTTCCGCGAGGAGGACAATCTCGAAAGCGCGATTGCACGGGCGGCGCTGCGTGGGTATTTCGCCGATCTTGCCGCCGGGCGCGCCGAGGCGATGAGCTATGAAAACTTCACCGACTGGACGGCCCTGCGGCTGATCGACAGGGATTGTGTGCTGCTCGAAGAGCTTCCCCCGATCCAGCGGTTTCTGAACCGGGTGCTGGCGCTGCCCATCCACATGCAGAACGCGCTCTTTGCCGAGTTCATGCGCCGGATTGCCGATCAGACCGAACGGGCGCGGGCGGCGGGCACGCTCGATCTCGGCGTAGAAACCCTGCGTGGCGAAAAGATCGAGCAAGTCTCCACCGAGGATCTCTGGACCTGCCCGAAATCCGGCGCCGTGACTCGGGTCATCGGGCTCGAGGTGACGGACCCGGTCCATGTCCTGGACGCTAAAGAGGCCGTATCTCGCAATCTGGACAAGACCACGATGGTGAATCGCGCCTCCGGCCGCGCGGCACTCATTTCGGCCCGCCCCATGCAGATGTATGACGAGGATATCGTGACGCTGATGCGCAAGGCGGTGCGGCCAAACGGGTCCAGCTATCTCGAAGAGACGCGATTTGAAGCCTCTGCCTGGGAAGAGATCGGCAAGCCTGAGTTTGCGCAGCTTTGGGATGCCGAGGTTGCGTCCCTGCCAAAAACCACCACAACCAAGCTTTACCTGCTCACTGGTCTCTTGCTGCCGATCTGGAAGGACATTCCGACCACCAATGAGCGTATCTACCGTGTGACGCCAGACGGGGCGACCGCCATGATCGGGCGGACGCTGAGCGAAGAAGGGGCAGCGGCCTTGCGCGCCCGCTTCCTCGTCTCCGACCCGCAAACGCCGCAGGAGATGCTGACAGCTGCCCTCGGCACCACCGCGCCGGTCGATCTGGGCCGGGGTCTGACCCTGACCCGCCGCCGGGTCGCTGGCGAGATGCGCCTCGAGCTTAGCGGCGCCGACAGGGGCATGATCGAAAGCCTCAAGGCTCTCGGCTGCTTCACGGAGATTATCGCCTTTCAGCTACGGGTGTTCCTGCCGCATGGGGACGGGATCGACACATTGGCCATACTCTCCCGGATTGTTGGAACTCGACCAGACGCCGCGCAGGGCGTGGCTTCAGTGGCTGCGGAATAGATGAGGGGGGACGGCCATGACACTCGAAGACATCAAGGCTGCGGTCGATGCCGGTCAGACCGTGCACTGGGCCAATACCGGCTACGTTGTCCACAAGGACAGGCTCGGCCAATACCTGATCACCTATGTGCCGAACGGCAACTGCATCGGTCTGACCGACCGGGGCGGGCACCGGTTGAACGGCGAACAGGTGGAATTCTTCATAGCGCGATCGGAGGACGGCGTGGAAAACCCGGGCGGCCAATCAAGAACAGACGGGCAGGGGAGGGGCATAGCACCCGGAGGCGCGGGGGCATTCCCACTCAGACGGTAGCTCTGACCTGTGGGCGGGGCTGAAAGGAAAGCGAGCTTTCTGATTTGTGATCCCATGAGGGGTCGAGAAAGCAAACCCGGATGCGCTGGCAAGGACGTCAGGCACCGGCCAATCCAAAAGGAACCATCCCATGTTCGCAGGAACCCTCACCCGCAATGTCGAGACCGCAGCCGCGCAGTACACCGGCATGATCCACTCGGCGCGCTTTGACATCGCCATCCAGTTGGAGGCACGGGCCAAGATGTCCGAACGCAGCCCGGATTATGACGTGACGGCGATCAACAACTCCGGCCGCAAAGTGCGCATCGGCACCGCCTGGAACGAGACCGGCAATACCAGCGGCAACCCCTACGTCTCGATGCAGATCGATGTCGGCTTCGGCCCTTTTCGGGTCAACGCGGTGCAGACGAAAGAGGCGCGCGCGGCCCAGAGCGGCGAATTCGAGATCATCCCGCTCGTCTCGAACGGCCTGATGAAATCCGGCTCGATCTCAGGCGAGCTTACCGCCATGGACGCCGACAACGGCTTCACCGGCTACATCGCCAACATGATGTTCGATCTGGAGTTCATGCTGATCGAGAACAGCTACAAGACCGAGGAGACCCATCCCGACTACCGGATCGAGGTCAGCTCGCCCCGGGGCACACCGATCCGCGTCGGCTCGGCCTGGATGGCGAAAAGCAACCGCACAGGCAATGACTACCTGTCGCTGCTGATCAACACGCCCGATGGCGACCTGCGCGTCAACGCGGTGCAGAACGAAGAACAGCGTGGCGGCCAGACCTTCTCTATCATCCCGTTCATCGACAGTGGTGAGCCGCAGCAGGACGCGAGCTCGGGATTGTCGCTGGTCGCGTGATCAGCGCGCGAGACTGGATGAATTGAATCGAAAGGGGAGCCGTGGGATCACGGTTCTCTTTTTTTGTGCTGGTATGTTTGAAATTACCTAGTGTGCATCGGAGACGTTCGTTTCGCCCGCAGCTAATGATACCGAAGAGCCCAGTTTGTGAATTCGGTTTTCTCGCTGCGCGCTTATGCAGCACGAAGATCGCTGCAACTGTACGCCTCATCACGTATCCAGGCGCATGACTCTGTACAGTGAACCCTGCAATGACTGACAAGAAAGGAGGCAGACATCCGATAAGCCATTGAAAATTTGAAGTTTGTGGGTGGCAGAAATCGTGGGGTCTTTGTCCTAACGGACGATTGATGAAATCGGGTATTGTCTGCCCATGACACAGAAACCCGACATTCAGACAGAGGCGCGGAACCGCAAGGTCCGGATGGTGGCCTATCCGGGGGTACATCACCTCGACGTCATAGGCCCGCTGGAGATCCTTGCGACGACCCAGTTCTTCATTGGCGACGCGGATCTGCCATATGACTTGAAGATCGTTGCAGCGCAGGCGGGGCCTGTGAAAGCCAGTTCCGGACTGACGATCACGGCAGAGACGTCTTTCACCGATGTCATAAAGACTGACGACAAGATCGATACTCTGATGGTGGCCGGTGGCCATGGCTCTTCATCGCAATTGAAGAACCCAAAGTTGTTGGAGTTCATGCAGACGATGGCCCCGCGCGCCCGGCGCATCGTATCGATCTGTACAGGCGCGCTGATCCTGGCCGAGGCTGGCCTTTTGAAAGATAAGCGGGCCAGCACGCACTGGTTCTGGTGCCCGATTATGGAAAACGAATATCCGGATGTGACGGTGGACCATGAGGCGATTTATGTGCGCGATGGGAACGTCTGGAGCTCTGCCGGCGTGACCTCCGGCATGGATCTCGCACTGGCATTGGTTGAGATGGACTGGGGCCACAAAATCGCGCTAGAGGTTGCGCGATTTAGCGTGATGTACATGATGCGGCCGGGTGGGCAGTCACAGTTCAGCGCGCATCTGGTGGCCCAAAGGGCCGAAGACCCGGCGATCAACGATGCACTAAGCTTCATTCTAGAAAACCCAGCCGATCCTCTGACTGTGACCAGTCTCGCTGCGCGCGCGATGATGTCTGAACGGACGTTTGCTCGGCGGTTCAAGGACGAAACTGGCGTAACGCCTGCAGCTTATGTCGAGACTGCACGGGTACAGGCCGCACGCGTCATATTGGAAACGACAGACCACACGATTGATCAGGTTGCCCTAGAGACCGGGTTTCAAAGTGCCGAACGGATGCGCCGCGCGTTTCACCGCCATGTGGGCATATCTGCTGGCGAATACCGAGACCGCTTCCGCATGACGGCTGACCCGGGTGCCCGCCCGCGTGCAGGACCCAGCTAACCCCTTCACCTGACCTACACCAAAACAGAAATTCCCGCGTCTGCGCGCACCCCTGCGCGTGGCCACACCCTCCCTTGTTCAAACGAAAGGACATTCCATGAAAAAGACATTGATGATTGCAGCGCTGCTTCCTGCCTTGGCTGCATGCGCTGATAGCGGAGCAAACTATCAACCGATCCTGGATGGCCAGCCTAAGGCTGCATTTCAATCTGATCTCGCAGCCTGTCAGGCCCTTGCTCGCAACCAAAACCAATTCGATAAGGAAAGAGTCGCTGCGACCGTTCTGGGCGCCGGAGCTGGCGCGATCCTCGGAGAGGCCGACAGCGACGACGCGCTGGGTGGTGCAGTCGCAGGTGCCTTGGCTGGTGGCGTCGCCAGCAGCGTTGATGTGAATGAGCGGCGTGAAGCCATCGTCATCGAGTGCTTGCGGGGCCGCGGCCACCGGGTTGTCGGATAGGGGGTGCAAGATGTCAGAGTTCTTCACCCTACGCGCACGACGGTTTCACGCGCTTCATGATCTCTTGACCGGGCGCCTGCGGGATCACCCGCAACCACTTCCAACATTTCTTGCCAAAGATGTCGGGCTGCCCGCCTCAAATTCAACTGATTATGTCGCCGGCCCGTGGGGTACGTTGACCCGGAGGCCAAGCAAATGAAACACGTGATGATTGCCGGTGCGACCGGCTACCTTGGCCAGTTCCTTTGCGCCGAATACCAGCGGCGGGGGTGGCATGTGTCTGCACTCGTCCGGTCTGCAAAAACTGACGCATCTTTGCCAGCTGACGCCATTGTGACGGCAGAGGCAACGGAACCAGAAACACTTAAGGGCGTGATGCAAGGCGTTGATCTTGTGGTTTCAGCCCTTGGGATCACGCGGCAAACCGATGGCCTCAGCTATTGGGACGTCGACTTTCAAGCCAACCTCAACCTACTGCAAGAGGCTCTAGCCTCTGGTGTTCAACATTTCGCTTACGTCCATGTTCTGAATGCAGATCGCATGGCCGATGTGCCTCTCGTCGCAGCGAAATCAGCTTTTGTACATGCCCTTCAAGCCAGCACCCTCGGCAGCACGATCATCGCGCCGTCGGGGTATTTCTCGGACATGGAGGATTTCCTCAAGATGGCGCGCAACGGGCGGGTCTGGTTGTTTGGTGACGGGCAGCTTCAGATCAACCCGATCCATGGCGCAGACCTTGCCTCGGCGATCTACGATGCCGTGGACCGCAAAGAGACGTGGCTGGACGTTGGCGGGCCGGATATACTGACCCACCGTGACCTGGCGAAACTCAGCTTCGACACACTGGGCGCACAGAACCGGGTCACGTTCCTACCCGATATCTTTCGGCGGATTGCGCTGCGGGTGCTCCTACGGATCACGCCCCGCCATGTCGCTGGCCCTGCACAGTTCTTTCTGACGGCGTTCGGCATGCATATGGCTGGCCGCCCCGTAGGGACGCACCATCTGGCCGAGTATTTTCAAGATCTCAATTCCCGTCACGCCGAATGAATGGAGGCCAAAGTGAAACCAGTTCGAATTCCGTTCATCTGCCTCCCTTTCCTTCTGCCTACTGCGGCAACAGCCCATGTCCGTTGGTTTGTTGAGGACGGGCATGATCTGGGAACGGTTCCTTACACGCTTTCGGATCCCGCCGTATGGGCCTGGGCCTTGATTGCAATGGCACTCGTGGCCACTGCGGTTGTTCTGGATACGAAGCTCCCCGCATTTGCTGTTCCTCATACGAAAGTCCGGCATGATGTGATGGAGCTTATGCGGATTCTGACCGGTATGTCGCTCTTGCTGACCGCCTACGACGGCAGCCTGATCGCGCCCCACTTAGAAGCCGTCGGCGGATTTGGTTTAGCGCTCGTCCTGCTGCAAGCCGGGATCGGTCTCCTGCTCCTCAGCAATCACGCCCTGCACCACGCAGCCCTTCTGCTGTTGCTGCTGTTTCTGGGCATGTCGATCCATTTCGGGTTCGGCCTGGCGGTCGAATACGTCAACATCGTCGGGATCGCGCTGTTCATACTGTTCAACGCATTGCCAGACCCCGCATTGAGAGACCGCCTGAAGCCATACTCGGTTGACGTCTTGCGGATTTTCACCGGGCTGTCGCTGATCATCCTCGGGATCGCGGAAAAGCTGCATCCAGCAGCACTTGGGCAGGCCTTTATCGCGGAATACGCATGGAATTTCATGCCGCTGCTGGGTTTTGATTGGTTCGACGACCGCCTGTTTGTCCTGTCCGCTGGCGTGATGGAGGTCGTGTTTGGCACAATCCTCGTGCTCGGTGTCTTGACGCGGCTCAACATCTTTGTGGTGGCCGTTCTGATGCTGACCTCCAACATCGTGTTCTTGATCGAGGGTCGGAACGAAGAAGCAATGGTTGAGCTGATTGGCCACCTGCCCATCATCGCAACCGCTTTGATCCTGCTTGTTCTGGGCTCTGGCCAACGGTTGAAGGTGACGCTGCGACGGCAGAACATCTCGGACATCGCCGCCTACCACAATGTGGAGCGACGGGCATGAGACCGCGCAAAACCCTCCAACTGAGGCCGATCTATCTCGTCTACTGGACCGTGGCGGCACTCTTGGTCGGAATGCTCTTGCCGCCCTCAGCAACAAAGGGTCCGACAGGCGATCACCATGGGCCGACACATATCCATGCAACGCAAGAGGTCGATCCAGACAAACCACCAGAGGTGACACTGACCGTCACCCAAGATGCCTTGTCAGGCTGGAACGGACGCGTCTCCACGCGAAACTTCGCCTTCGCACCAGAGATGGTCAATCAAGCCAACGTTCCCCACCACGGACATGCGCATCTCTATGTGAACGGTCAAAAAATAGCACGGCTCTATGGCCCGGCGTTTCATATCGCTGACCTGCCCAAGGAGCGGAATATCATATCGGTCAGTCTAAACGCCAATGACCATTCTGACCTGGTTTTGAACGGTCAGCCGATCGCCGCAGAAGTCGTTGTGATGAACCCGGTTGCTGCCGAGACAGCAAACCGTGCCGTCCCCGCCAATAGGCTCACCAATCACTCTATTGAAACGAAAGGTTAATACGATGACACTTCAAAAGATCGGTGGCTTTGCAGCCCTCATTTGTGCCGCGACCTACTTGTTTGGGTTTGCCTTTCTCGTCACCACGCTCGCACCGCTCGGCTTCGGTACCAGCAACATTGATGGCCCTGCGGTTGTGGCCTTTATGCAAAGCCAGCCGGGCTTCCTGATCCTGTGGAACACAGTGATCTACGTCATCAACGCCATTGCCCTCGCGGTCCTCGTCGCAGCATTGCACGGGCGACTAAAGGCCAATACGCCCGATTTCGCCATGATCACATTGGTGCTGGGCATCATCTGGGCCACACTTGTGATCGGCGCGGGCATGATCGGCAATGTTGCGGTCGAACGCGCGGCCCATCTGGCCCAAACCGATGTCACCCAAGCCGTACAGGTCTGGCTAACGTTGCACGCGGTCGAGCTGGGTCTCGGCGGCGGGAATGAGATCGCGGGTGGTGTCTGGATCGGCTGCGTCTCGCTTGCTGGCTTGCTGGGGCGGGGTCTAGGACGGATCGCGGTTGGCCTTGGCTTACTTACTGCTGCCGGCGGCCTGCTGACGCTGATCCCCGCAATTGGCGATGTGGCCGGTGCCGTCTTTGGGCTGGGTGCCATCGCATGGTTCATCGCGGTTGGGTGCTCCTTGCTGTTCACCCGCTCTGCCGCTTTGCGTCCACAAGCGGAGACGGTTGCATGACCAGCGTAGCGTCAACCCTCCAGCGCCAGCTTAAGAAAGAGCGGGCGCAAACAAGCGCCCATGCGCTTTTGCTGCGGGTTGAATCCGGCGATGCTGGCCTGACCTTTGATGGCAGTGCAGGTGACGCGGAACCTGGCATGCGGTTCCCAATTGCGAGCATAAGTAAGACATTCACCGCCGCGCTGACCCTCAAACTGGCTGATTTGGGCCAGCTTGATCTCGACCAGACCGTACAGAGCACTTTGCCGCGCCACGACCTGTCCGACTTTCATGTGGTCAAGGGCGTGGCCCACGGGCCGGCCCTGACGATCCGCCATTTACTGTTCCAGACCTCGGGTCTGGCTGACTATTTCAAGGGCGGTGTCGAGGCTGACATGATCCATAACAAGGATCGGGCGATCGACTTGGCAATGGTCTTGGCGATGGCGCGATCACTGCCTCCGATGGCAGCCCCAGACAGCGGCAAAGCCTATTATTCGGACACGAATTTCCAGCTTCTCGGGGCGGTGCTCAAGGCGGTGTCCGGCAAATCCTATGCCACGCTTTTGCAGGATTACATTTGTGAACCGTTGGGTTTGCGTCAAACCACAACATTCGATGCAGAGAACCTACCTCTGCCGCTCTTCCACAAGTCACAGCAACTGACGTTGCCGAAGTCATTGGCGAGCATGGACCCGGACGGTGGCCTTGTTTCGACGCCAGAGGAGTTGATCGGTTTTCTCCGGGGGTTTCTTGGCGGTCACCTCTTTGATCCCGCCTGGTTGGATGATGTCCGGAATTGGAAACCGATGTTTTTCCCACTCCAGTACGGCGGCGGTTTGATGCGGTTTCAACTGCCCCGATGGATGACCCTGTGGCGGCCAACACCGGAACTGATCGGGCATCTGGGAAGTTCCGGGTCGTTTGCGTTCTATGCGCCGGTGCCGGATATCTATTTGGCAGGGACGTTCAACCAAACAGACCTGCCGCGCCGCCCGGTGGCGTTCATGCTCAAAGTTCTTCGCCATCTCGAAAAGGCGGGCGTGACATGATCAGGCACGTCCTCAAAGTGTTCGGCATCCTGACCGCAGCCTGCATCGCTCTCGTCGTCATGCTGTTTTTCGGAACACGTGGGACCTACGTGGTCGCACCTCTTGTCACACAGGACGACGGACTGCCATCCGCCATGGTCGGCGGCGTCAAACTGCATCTGCGTCAGATCGACGGCCCTGCTGACGCACCAACGATCATCGTTTTGCATGGCGGGCCGGGTGGCGACTTTCGGTCACTTCTGGCGCTCAGCGCCCTTTCTGAAACGTACAATGTCGTCTTTTTCGATCAGCGGGGGGCCGGTCTTTCGGAACGTGTTCCGGCCGAACAACTCACGCTCAATGACTACGTCAACGAACTGAATGGCGTGAAGCGACTGGTCTCTCCAAACGCGCCTGTTGCGTTGATCGGGCATTCTTGGGGGGCGATGCTGGCCACGGCCTATCTTGGTCACCATCCTGAGGATGTGACGGCAGCAGTTCTCATTGAGCCGGGATATCTGGACAGCACAGGCAAGTCAGCCTGGGACGAGGTCGCAAGCCGCTACATGTCTGGCGCCGGGTACTGGGCCGAGGCGGTTGTGACGGGATTTCGCGCTCAGCACGTAGACCGACCAGACCCGGCGGCGGCAGACGACTTCTTGTTTGGTCACATGGTAGGTGTGTTCACCAATCACCCCGAAAATCCCTACCATTGCGGCGATGGATACACGGCCCCAAACTGGCGGTTCGGTGCAACGGCAAGTCGAACCTGGGCGGATACTTCAGATGCCATTGTTGATCGCATGGTTTCAGGTGTACGCAGCTTTAGCGGGTCCGTCCTACTGCTCGCCGGTGACTGCAACGATTGGCTCGGCCCGCTGCAAAACACCCATATGCAACTCATCGCGAATGCCAGTTTCCAGGTCATCCCTAACGCCGGTCACGATGTGACCTGGGACAACCCGGAAGCGACCCTGAAAGCAATTCGTCGGTTTCTGGATACGGAAAAGCAGGAGTGAATCCGATGACGAAACGGATGAACTCAACCGGGTTTGACAGGGTCGCGGCCTTGGATGTGCTTTTGGTCGTGACTGTGCTGGTTGCCGTCAAACAGACCCTTCTGCCGTATAGCCAACTTTACGCCGGACCCATTTCAACACTGACCGCGATATGTGTCGCGACTGCTTTATTTCACCATCAGGGTTCGGCTTGGCGCGATCTGGGGTTCGTTTGGCCGCAAAGCTGGTTTTCAGCAGGCGGACTGACCCTCCAGACCATGAGCGTATTCATCGCTGCAACTCAGTTGATGGGGCTCATTGCAGATGCCTACTTCGTGTGCGTGAACGACGGGTCAAGGTTCGACCACGTCGAAGGCAATTTGATCGCCTATCTGACGATCATGCTTCTCGTCTGGACACATGGGTCTTTCTTTGAAGAGCTTCTTTTTCGCGCCTTCCTCATCACGAAACTGGGCGAGACGTTTGGCAGAACACGGGCCGCGATGGTGGTCGCTCTGATCACATCCTCTGCCTTCTTTGGCTATCGCCATGCCTATTATCAGGGCTGCATGGTGCGCTCATCACGGGTGCCGGCGGCTTTGCCTTTGGTCTGATGTACATGTGCTTTGGGCGGACAAACATCATCCCGATTATCCTTGCTCATGGGGCCCTTAACACGCTCGGGCAGACATTTCGCTTTCTCGGGATCGAAGACTGATGGCACATCAAATCCCCCGAGTTTCAGACCGTCATAAACCCGAAACTTCGACGCGCGAAGCCTTGCGAAATATGATGAGACCTTACGAAGGGCCAAACCACACGGTGGTCGGCTTCAGCCTTCGGGACGGTGCTAGCGAGGTTCTGCACACTGGGACAATACCCGCGACCGACCCGTCGGGGGACTGGATCTTTGAAATCGGGTCCATCACCAAAGTTTTCACTGCAATCCTGCTTTGTGTCCTTATCGAAGAAGGCGCAGTGGACCCAAAGGCCCCGTTGTCAGAGATGTCGCCAGACCTGTCCGCCGTGCCCGAATGGATAACGGCTGAGAGCCTGACGACACATACAAGTGGTCTGCCGAATTTTTATCTTCCGCTCTGGAAGGTTCTGTTCAGCCCGTTGCAACAAAACCCATACGCCAATTTCAGCCGCACTGATTTGCTTTCTTGGTTGCGAAATTGGTCTGGCAAAGACCCCGGCGCCAAGCGCAGGCACGCGTACTCCAATCTTGGCGTCGGGCTGCTCGGCGAGGCGATGGCTATGAAAACGGGCATGTCGTTTCCTGACTTGCTGGCGCAAAAAGTCACGGGTCCGTTGATGCTCAAGGATACGACTACCAGATTGACTTCAACGCAGGCGAGTCGTTTCGTGCAGCCTCGGAACACAAAAGGCGACGATGTCCCGGTCTGGACTTTTGACGCGCTGGCCGGCGCGGGCGCGCTTAAGTCATCTGCCAATGATTTGATCCAGTTTTCTGCTGCGGTTCTGCGGGCGTTAGATCAGCCACGGAGTGTGTTGGATCGGGCGATGTGTCGGTCTGTCGAACCCCTTGTCGGCTTGGGACGGCGCGGGGCGCTGGAACCGATGGCACAATGCGCGGGGTGGCTCTCGTTGAAACTGGATCGTGCCGCACCTGGCATGCTTCATCACGACGGAGCAACGGCAGGTTCAACCTGCACGCTCTACATCTGCCCTCGACCTTCGGCTGCGATTGGCGTTCTGTCGAACAACTGCGTCGCTGGGAATCTTTGGGCAAGTACCAAGCTCAGCTGGTCAAACCCTGGACGACAGGCGCTGAACTACTTTGTTTCTGGGCCTATGCGCTCAGGCTCCAGGCTGGACAACGCCTGATCAAGCCAAATTGCCCAGAATGACCCAAAGCTGGTTCGACGATGAACAAGTTGTCCGGGAACAACGCAGCGAAGCTATGAGTTTGATTCTAATAGAGTGTATCTGAATGACCGGATCGACGATAAGCAGTGCCACGAGGAGCGCCGCCTGCTGCAAGCGCGAACGATTGCTGCGTCAGCAATAACCGCAGCTGCACAAGTCCGCTTTGTCCGTATCTTGTCCATTCAACTCGAGCGCAGCGAAGGTCCGGTCTACAACTTCACCGCCACTCCGTGCCTCTTAGGCTAGTCTGCGAACACCTGTCTTGCCGACGCGAGCCTCATCCAGTCTCGACCGCCGAATGCGACGAGAGCGAGATAAACAACTCCGGCATCTAAGTCCGGTTTGAATACGATGGTCAGTCGGTGACCTGCGCCGCCATGGCGCACTAGCCATCCGTCCAGCTTGCCCCGAAGGCGAGCACCTGATTTTGGGTTTTCGGCAATTTCTTTGATAAGGGCATCGATTTCATCGAGCCTGCGGCTTGCTGCAGCAACGTCACCGTCAGTCACGTCGACAATGTGATTAATGATACCGATAAGGTCCCGTTCAAAGAACGGATGCCGGATAAAACGCATCAGGTCTTCTGAGCCATCGCCGCAAGATGGACCCGCGCGCCTGCGGTGACGTCTGAGGCTTCGCCGACGGGTTCCCAGTGGTCGAGTGGCAGGGACAGGCGGCGTTCCAATTCTGCCTCAAACAAAGACCTTTCACGATCCCGCTCTGCCTTGGCCTTCGCCAATTCACCCGAGACCGCTGCGCTCACATTGGGGTACTCGCCCGCGTCGACCAGTTCCTTAGCAAAAGTGTAGGCCGTGTCGGTAAAACTGACAGATTGCTTTTGAACGCTCATGGCAGCCTCCTTGGTGCTCCAATAGACTACCAAGTATCGCGATTTCTGACAAGCCGTTTAGGCCGACCAAGTGTGGTGCATCAGCAGCCTTCCCGCCTCCCCTGCTCGGCTGCGCGTGTCGCAGGCGAGAACGGCCCTTCGGTCCGTCGCGCATTCGGCCATGCGGCCTCACCGCGGCGTCGCGCCTGGCATCCCGGTTTGCCCGCCTCGCGAGCACGTCCCTCCCCGGCCGCTCCGCCGGATTGCGCTCTGGTCTGTTTTGGCCTGAGGCCAAAACGATCCCGCCGCTCCATCCGTCTTACGCGTCCGGTCTGGCCGTTTGCCTGCTCGGGTCGGGCAAACCTACCGTCAAAACACACACACATGAGCGCGGAAGCATATCCTCCGGATGGCCCCCAAATCAGCCCGCGTCAAGGATCGCAAAACTTTTCGGCAAGGGCAGAGCCCGTGGCGCGGGGCGGTCCCGTGCGTGAGGGCGCGCATGTGTCCGGTGCTGCGCGCAGAAAACTTTTGCGCCCGGCAAGCCGGCGGCTGCGCCGTCCCTGACCCGGGCAGATTCGGAAACCAGGCATTCGGCCATGCCCCCACACTCACGTGGTGGCTCCACGACCGAACACTGGAGACCAGACATGGCTTACGACACCGCAAACACCTACGAGACGATCGAACTTTTCGGGCTGACCGAGAAGGACGCGCAGCTGCCGATCCCGGAAGATCACATCCTGACCGACCACATCATCCGCGAGAGCTTCGAGGCTTTGCTCGGGCAGTTGCGCGGGACCGGGCTTGAAGCGGAAATCGAACCGCTGGCCCATGGGCTCGCCACGATCCTGCAGCGCCGCAAGGTGGCGCTTGGCAAGGAGGTCGACCGCACCGCCGACAAGATCGGCGCGCTGGCAAAATCTCACGACGGATCGGAGATCGCCGAGACCGCGCTCGAAGAGGCGCAGGCGCGTTTTCTGCAGCTGCGCGAGATCGTCGGCGCCATCGAGGTAATGAGCGAGGCGGCGGCGGAATGCTACGAGGTCGAAACGGGCCACGCCTTCATCCCGGCAGCCGGGTCGCGCGCAAGCGTCCGGGCGCAGGAGACCGGGGCGGTCTTCGAGGCGCGGCAGCTCCTCGAGCAGCACGACCGTGAAACCGCTGAGAAGTCGAAAGTCGAGGGCGTACCCCTGATCGTCTCGGGCGCAACCGACTGGACCGATGTCGATGTGATCTTCAACACGCTCGACAAGGTTCGCGAACGGATCAAGCAGAACCGGAACCAGGAGATCTTCCTCTGCCACAAGGGTGGTAAGCACGGGGCGGAGATGATCGCGGCTCGGTGGGCCCGGGCACGCGGGATAGCACAGGCGCGCTTCGATCCGCGCTGGTCCGCGCATGGGCGGGCGGCACCGTTCAAGTGCAACGACGAAATGCTGGACGACAAGTTCGCGGCGACGGGGGTTGTGCTCTTCGGTGGCAACGGGGTCGCGCTGAACCTCGGGCAGAAGGCGGAAGCGAAAGGCCTGACAGTCATGCGGGTTGCGGACCCGGCGAAGAAGACCGCGCAGGAATGAAGAGAGAGGGTCGCGCTTGGCGCGGCCCTTTCGTCATGTCTCACGGCGCGTGCGATCGGTCACACTTGATCGGTAGCTCACGGCGTCCAGAACCGTCATCCCTCTACCCAGCCCGTCAGAGTGCGGCCCATCCGCATCGGTACAGGCTGGGGATGGTGCGCACCCCGCATATCGAAAGCAGCGCAAGACGCGAGGGGTCGAGACGTCACACATGAGGCTGAAGACCTGCACGTCCCTCGGAGGGTGTTTCGGAACATCGCATCCACGCGGGCGGGCGTCATCAGCACCCCGGCCAGGATCGGCGAGACGCGGACGCGGATGGTGGCGGCTGCGTGATGGCAGGGGTCATCCGGGTCTCTCCTTTTTGCTATGCATGTGGATCGCACGGGGTCGGCCCAATCGTGCCCTGCGCTTCGCTCCGGCAAGCACAAATACGGCTTCCACGGCGGAGCCGCGGACCCTCCGCATTTGCACTTGCGACCGGGCCTCTTGCCCCCGTGCTGGCAGATCCCCATCGCAACAAGGAGTAACCCAAATGACCAACCACTACGTCGCCACCGTCCCCGTCAAGTTCACCGATACCGATGGACAGGAGCGCACCCGCTTTCAACGCGTGGGTGCGATGTTCCGCAACACCCGCAACGGGGATGGCTCGGAGTTCTTCAGCCTCAAGCTCGACTTCCCGGTCGCGGTCTCGGAGCTGGTGATGTTCCCATCGAGCGAGAAAGATCCCCAGGACTAAATCCTCTGGCGAGGATGGGCCGCCCCAGGACGATCTTGGGGCGGCCCGATCCCTGTTCAAGGGATGCCTGGTCCGGCGGTCAGATCGCCCGAGGCGACCTCACGAAGCCGCCGGTCGCTGCGCATTCAAAGGACGCACTTCCCCCGGAAGGATCAGTGCGCGACAGACCGGCCAGTCAGCCTCAAGGGGGCCATCCGCAAAAACCTATCGGCCAGGGCCTCCCGGTTTTTGCGGCAGAGATTTGGGCCGAGCCAAATCTGGCCCTCCTTGACCCTGCCTGTCCGCCCTGTCGGTGGGGTTTGCGCCCGCCCGCGGTTCCGTCCGAACACATGCGTGTTCGGCCAGACCCTCGGGCGGTGCTGGGGAAGGGGACCCATTGGACAGGTGGGTCGCCCGGTGGTGAGGGCGGCAGAGCCGCGTCCCTGCGGGCCGCGGCGTGAAGCGGACACCAAGGCTGTCTGAGACTGAATACGACGTAAGTATATAATTGACAGTGTGGTATATTATCGTAAGGTGGGGGCAGCCTTGGTGGAAGGTGGCAGGAAATAGGGGGTCTTTCTTCCGCATGTCCCGAACAAAACGCCTGACAGAGATCGAGAAAATGCAGATCGTCCGCGAGGCCGCGGAGGGTGTGTCGACGTCTGAGCTGGCTGAGCGTTTCGAGGTCACATCGCGGGCCGTGCGCTACGTCCTGAAAGCCGATGCCGAGCGCCAGACGGATGCTGCCATTCCGGTCTCCGCAGTCAGTGTGAAGGTCACGGCTGCGGAGCTTGAGGCGCTCGACGAGGTGCTGGCGAAGGCGGGGATCGAGAGCCGTGCCGAGGGGCTGCGGCGGCTCATTCAGGCGGCAGGTGGGGTGTTCGTTCCGGATGCGCAGATGGCGGCCGAGATGGCGCGATACAGGGCCTCTTTGCACGAGGTCGGCAATGGGGTCGCGCAGATCGCCAAGCAGATGACGCGGGCCAACCGGATGGGGCAGGGGGCCGTGGGGGGTACGCGTGCCGAATTTTCCGAATTGCGCCTTGCGCAGATGCGCGGGCTGGCGCGGTTCATCCTGGATTCTGCTGACGAGATCGACCTGCTCCTGCGCCGCCGCCGAGACGCCATGCAGCTGCAAGCCACGGCCGCGCTGAGGGAGTTTGCCCATGCGGCTGAATGATGCAGTTGATGCCGTCACCGGCGAGGTCTTCCGGGATGGCTGGAGCCGCGTCCGGGGCTCGATGCAGGGGCTGCATGTCGCCAAGCAGAAACAGCTCATGCGCGCGGCAGCTGGGCACAGGCCAGCCGTCTTCAAGGCGATCCGGGGCGGGGGGACGCATGCTAAATCGCAGCTGATGAACCAGCTCGATTACCTGACCACCAAGTCTACGCATATCGTGGACTCGAGCGGGTTTCTGGATGGCAAGGCAAAGCTCGAAGCGAAGGACATCAAGGACCTCACCGAGCGCTTTGCCAAGCGGTGGGATGCAGGCTTCAAGCCCAAGCTGGGCCAGACCACACACATGCTCATGTCCTTCCCCATCGGCACGCGGGGTGAGGATGTGCGCGACATCGCGACGGATGTGGCCGAGCGGTTCTTCCAGAGTGACGCGGGGCATTTCGACTACATCATCGCGGTGCATGAAGACCGCGATCACCCGCATGCGCATCTGGTGCTGAACCGCCGCTCGCAAGAAGGCGAGTTCTTTTTCCTCGGGCGCAACCATCGCTTCAACTATGACGATTTCCGCCTTGCCATGGTCGAGGAGGCGGAGAAGTACGGCGTGCGCCTGGAGGCCACGCGCCGGGTGGATCGCGGGGTTGTGCATTACCCGGCCCCCACCCGCGAAGTTTATGCCGCGAAGGAAGAGGGGCGCGCACCCCGCGAGCGAGAACGCGTAGGGCAGGACCTGACGCGGACGCTGGCGGAGATCGCCAATACCAGAACTGTCTACCACTCGCTTGCCGCAGAGGCCTCCCGGGAAGCCCGGGAAGACATCGCCGCAGCCCTCTTCCGCGCGGGCGAGGTGCTGGCGCGTGGCGGGCAGGTGGACCGAACAGGAGATGTCTATATGGCCGAGGATCAAAGTTTCGAGGATCTAAGAAGCCTCTATGCGGAGAAGCTCGCGCGGGTACAGGGCATGATCGCCGAGAAGGCGGACGCGGAACGCCCCCTACTGGAAAAACGCCTCATCGAGATCCAGACGCAGGTCCAGCACATGCAGCCGCTCGGTTTGCGTTCGAGCACGTTGTCTGAGGCTCCGTCGGAAGGCGGGATCTATTCCGAGGCCAATATCGACGCCAGCCAGCGCGAGCGACTGGCCGAGCCCGACCTGAGATCGCGCATTGACGCGGCACTACGGGGCACGGGGATCAGCACATCGGAAGTGGTGGCCCGGATCGAGACGGGCGCGTCAAATGCAGCGCTTGAGCATCAATGGATCGCCGATGATCTCTCCAAGGTGGCCGAGGCGCGCGATCTGAACCTCGAACGCCGCGCTGATCTGGAACAGGCGCGCGACATTCTCAACGATGTGCATGTCGCGCTTGGTACGCTTTTGGAGCGCGAGAACGTGCTGCGCCGGGATGGCGTCATGGAAGCGGAACCGGTCAGCGAGCGGTTCCATTATCACCGGGAAACGGTCCGGGCGATGGAAGGGACAATCCGTCAGGAGATGCGCGCCGACGGCCTAACAGCGCAGCAGGTCGAGGACCGGGAGTGGGAGGTGGTCTCAAATGCAGAGCGCCGGATGGAGGCGGAGCAGCGCGCGTATCTCGAGGCACATCCGGAGCTACTCGCACGCCCTGGCGATGTGATCGACCGGTCCGAGCCCTACCGGGAGACCATCACCGATGTGGCCCGCGCCAGCGAGATCACCCGCGAGGTCGACCGGATCATGGAGGGACGCGACCTCCGCACGCCTGTTGCAGATGCTGTCGCCGATGACTTGCGCGCGCGCTATCCGGACATGCCCTCCCACCTCGCCCGTGGGCTCGGCGCGACCTATGCCGCCGTCGTCGAGATACGGGACACGGAGGCCATCAATCAGGTTCGCCGCGACAACGAATTGCGCGACGGGCTCGGGTCTGGCACGCGCGACGAAATTCTTGCCGCCCGCGGTGAAACTGCGCTGCAGTCTGACCGTACCGACCGTGTCGCAGACGAGATTGCGCGTGTCCTGGACCATGAACGGGCAGGGGATCTGTCCGCGCCTTTCGAGACTGAGGCGGAGCGGGACGCTTTCCGCGACGAGATCGCGCGGGTGCTGGATGACCGCCAATTGGGCCGCCTCACATCCGGCGATGCCGATGCGCTGGACAAGGTTCTCGAGGACCGCCTCGACCGGCTCTATGTCGCCAAGGTCTATCTGCAATCGGATTCCGCGACGGCCAATACCGAGGCCCTGCGCCAGGTGGTCGATGAACTCGCCGATGCTGAGTATGAAAAACACCGCGCGACAGACGTGGATGGCGAGACAGAGCGGGGTCAGGTTCATTGAGCGCCGCCATGGGAAAAGCGCGGATCGCAACAGGGGTCTTGCTGGTGACGCTGGTGACCGCCGCCATGGGCTATACCATTGCCTCGGCGGTGCTGACCTACCAGGACCTTGGCTTCGGGGCCGAGATCGACTTTGCCTATATCGCGCAGAACTACATGGCGATCCGCGATCGCCGCCCGGAGGACGCGCAACTCATCCACCTGATCATCGGCAGCTTTGCCGCCGCCGGCCTGATGCTGAGCCTCGCCCTGTCAGGATCCGCCCTGACACGGTTTGGCCAGACCCATTGGCAGAGCGCGCGCGAGATGAAGGCCAATGGTTTTTTCGGGGCGCCCGGGACCGGGTTCATCCTTGGCAAACTTGGGACGCCCGGTTCCCGCGCGAAGTACATCTGCTCGAAAGTCTTCCCGCACGCGCTGATTGTGGCGCCCACGGGCCGCGGCAAGACCACGGGCTTTGTCATTCCGAACCTGCTGACCTGGCAAGGCTCCGCCGTGACGCTCGATGTGAAGGGCGAGTGTTTCGAGGCCACGGCCCGGCACCGCGCGGCCCAAGGCGACAAGGTCTATCGCTTTGCCCCCACCGATTGGGAGGGCAAGCGCACGCATCGCTACAACCCGCTCCTGCGCATCTTTGAGCTGAAAGACCCCGCGCGCCAGCAGATGGAATTGCAGCTTCTCGCGACGCTCTTCCTGCAAAGCGACAATGACCGGGTGCAGGGCCTCCTGAAAGGCGGGATCGATCTCTTCGTGGCGGCGGGGCTCTTGGCGTTCCAGCGCAAGCGCCCGACCTTGGGCGAGATCTACCGCATCGCCGCCTCGGGCGGGAACAAGCAGAAGGAGTATTTTGCGCGCGGCCACGAGGTCGACAACAGGGCGGCCAAATTGATCTTCACGCGGCTCGCTTCGACCAACAACGACACGCTGACCTCTTATGTCTCGCTCCTGATGACTTCGGGGCTTGACCAATGGCAGAATCCGGCCATCGATGAGGCGACGGCGGTGTCGGACTTTGATTTCCGGACAATCCGCAAGAAGCCCTTTTCGGTCTATCTCGTGGTCCAGCCGTTGATGGTGAAGCCGCTGGCGCCGCTGATCCGCCTCTTCTTTTCCGATCTCCTCTCCGCCATGCAGGAAAAGGACCCCGGGCCGGATGAACCCTGGCCGGTGATGATCATGCTTGATGAGTTCAATCGCTTGGGCAAAATGCCCATCGTGGTCGAGAGCATCGAGACCCTGCGGACCTATCGCGGTCACCTCGCCGTGGTTACCCAAACCATCCCCGCCCTTGATGAAATCTATGGCGAGAACACCCGCCGAGCCCTGCAGGGCAACGCGGGCGTGAAGCTCTACCTCACGCCCTCGGATGAAAAAACCGTCGAAGAGCTGAGCAAGGCGGTTGGCAAGACCACGAAGACCGTCATCACGCGTTCGCAGTCCATCGGCAAGAACCCATTCGAGGGCCGTAGCCAATCCACACGGACCGAAGAAAGCTCCTTGCTCCCCGAAGACGAGGCGCGCCGCCTGCCGCTCGACGAGATCGTCATGGTGATCGATGCCCAGATGCCCGTCCGTGCTAAGCGGATCCAGTATTTTGACGACCGGCTGTTCAAGGCGATCCACGCGGCGCAGAGGGGCGAGTTGCCGTTTCCGGTACCGGGGGGAGGCGGGTCGCAAGGCACGCTGCCGCTGAGTGTGCGTGCCATGCAGATGACACCGCCACCGGACGGGCCCCGTGGATCCGAGGCCGACGTTGAGGCCGCACGCCAGGCTGCTGATGGCCAATCGCCAGGGCAAACCCACGTCGCTCCAAAGAAGACTGCGCCTGTCGTTCTAGCTGTGATTGCCGAGGAACAGCGCCAGATGGAGATGGATTTTGGGGGACAGCTTGCGGATGCCGAGACAGTGGGGGTGGATGATGAGGCGCAGATGCGTTCCGCCGTCGATGGCTTGGACGATATGGAAACGATGCTGCAGGAGGGGGATGGAGGTGAAAAGCTGGTTGCTCGATAAGGTGGCGTGCGTGATTTTCTGCTAGTCGGGCGGGAAGCGGTCGTTCGCTGCGAGTGCGACTCCGCACCCATCCGCCGCTAAAGCGGACGTTAGATGCAGCTGATTGGGCTAGACCCTTTTAGACACACACACAATAACTGCTGATATGTGACGCGCGCGTCTTAACCAAGAAACGAACGGTGAATAGACTCGGAGCAGAAGTCGCTTCTACTGAAATATTCCCGGTGAAATGCTAGTTAGATGCAAACTGTATTTCACGGGAATCGATTTAACATGGCGGATCAACATGAAGAACAGCTTTCACCGACTGTCACCAAGGTGCTGGATGAATTTCTGGCGGTGCTAAAAGCGGATGATGAAATAGACGAGAAGACCGCAGAGCGACTTGATAAGCTTCTTCGCTCCGGAAGGGCACCCAAGGCGGATGATCTTGAAGCGGCACTGTTTCCGGCGACGAAGGGTGACGAGGCGTGATCCGGATCAAGACCCTGCATATCGAAGAATTCCGTGGCATTCGGTTGCTGGACCTCGATCTTGCGGGCCAGAATTTTGGGATTTGCGGTCCCAACGGCACCGGCAAGAGCGGTGTCGTTGACGCTATCGAATTCTGTCTGACGGGCAATGTTACTCGCCTGTCGGGACAAGGGGCTGGCGAGCTGACCGTCAAAGGCCACGCGCCGCATGTCGATCAGCGCGATAATCCGGAAAAGGCGCTGGTCAGCTTGACCGCATCAATTCCGTCTCTTGGCAAGGATGTCACCATCACGCGCTCGGTCAAAGCGCCACGAACGGTGACGATCACGCCAGCCGGTGGTGCCGAAGAGGCTGCGATTACCGAGCTGCAGTCACATCCGGAGTTCGCAATCTCTCGGCGCGAAATCGTCAAATACATCATCACACCGCCGAACCAGCGCTCCAAGGATGTCCAGACGCTCCTGCGCCTCGACCAGATCGAGAAGACCCGTAGCGCGCTGCTGTCCTACGCCAACAAGTGCAAGCGCGAAGCCGAGGAAGCGGAGCGCGCGCGCGGGCGGGCCGAAGGTGAACTCAAGACGGCTCTCGGCGTAACGACTCTCGATCGTGATGAGGTGCTGGCCAAGGCGAACGAAAAGCGCGCGCTGCTTGGCCTTCCGGCATTAACCGAACTCACGCCCGCAACATCGTTCAAGGACGGCGTTGCCGAAGGCGATGAAAAGGCCAAGAAAGCAGGACCAAGCAAAGAAGTGGCTCTGGCCGATCTTGCTGCTCTTGCCAAGGATGCGGCGGCATCGCCGCCCGAACCGTTGTCCCAGCGGTTCGAAGCCGCCAACACCGCTCTCAAGGCGTTGAAGGATGACAAGGATGCGCTCGCGCTGGCGCGCCAGCACGGGTTCATCGAAACGGGCCTCGAATTTGTGAGCGGCGATGCCTGTCCGCTTTGCGATACGCCATGGGATGCAGAAGAACTCAGGGCACATCTCAAGGCCAAGTTGTTGAGCGCCGAAGCTGTCGGCGCGCAGCTTGAAACCATCCGGACGGCATTCGGTGTGATCTCCGGCGCTCTTGAAGATCGTATGTCCGCTGTCACCAAGGCCGCTGCCTATGGCGCGGCCCTCAAGGAGGCTGTGCCCAAGGAAGCTTTTGATGAATACGGTCAGGCGCTCGCTGCGGCGAAGCAGGCGCTCAACGCCTTTCTCGATGATCACGCCCTCATTGATGATGCTTTGGCGGTCACGGATGCGGCCTGGTGGGCGTTGCCGGAAGATGTTCAAACCCGCCTGGAAGAGGTGCAAACTGCGATTGGCGCGCAGCCTGATAGCTCGGCCGCTGATGCAGCGCGGGAATTTCTTGCCGTGCTTCAGGACCGCTATGAGCGTTTGCTGAGTGACAGCAAGACTGCGAAAGCCCAAAAGGCGCGTCACGCCAAGGCGCAGAAGGTCCACGATCACTACAATGATGTCTCCAACAAGGTCCTGGAGACGATCTACGACGCCGTAGCCACTGAATTCACGGATTTCTACAAGGCCATCAATGATGATGAGGGAAAGTTTACCGGTGAGCTGAAGGCCGAGCCCGCCAAGCTGAGCTTCAATGTCGATTTCTTCGGCAGGGGCACGTTCCCGCCGGGCGCTTATCACAGTGAAGGGCATCAGGACGGTATGGGGCTCTGCCTGTATCTGGCCCTGATGAAGCATACTCTTGGTGACAAGTTCACCTTTGCGGTTCTTGATGATGTCTTGATGTCCGTGGATACCGGCCACCGCCGCGAAGTCTGCCGTCTGCTCAAGACGCAATTCCCCAACACCCAGTTCATCCTGACCACCCATGACCGCGTCTGGCTGCAATATATGAAGACCGAAGGCCTCATCGGGCGCAGCCAGCTTTTCGGCGGCTGGAGCGTCGAGCTCGGTCCGCGCATCTGGGACGATCAGGATATCTGGACCGAGATCCAGCTGGAGCTCGACAGGAATGATATCGCAAAGGCTGCATGGCTCTTGCGGCGCTACCTAGAATATATCTCGACCGTGCTCGCCGATAATCTGCGGGCCTCCGTCGAATTTCGCGGTGATGCCCACTACGATTTGGGCGATCTGTTGCCGCCCGTGCTGAACCAGTGGCGAAGCCGTCTGGGCAAGGGCATCAAGGCCGCCGCGAAATGGGGGCATGACAAGACCAAGGAGGAGCTTGAAGAAAAGCTCGCCACAGCCGAAGCGCTAATCAAGGCCACAGACGCGGAGCGATGGACGATAAATCCATCAGTACATTTTAATGAATGGCAGAATTTCACCAAGGCCGAGTTTCAGGCCGTAGTGGACGCATTCAAAGCGCTGCTGGATCATATCCGGTGCCCAAACCCCAAGTGCGGCACTTTCCCTTACCTTACACCGCGCAAAGGGTCGGCTGAAGATCTGCGTTGCAGCTGTCAGACCATCAATGTCAATCTTAAGCTGAAGTAGCAGTACCAATTCTAATCAGTCCCGTTGTCCTGATCGCGAGGAATCAGCCAGCAGTAGGCTCGCATAGTCGAGATGGCCCTGATCAGCGAGAGCCCTTAAAGCAGCAACACGGGACTTTCTCGCCACAACATGGTCCGTCATTGTCTCAATCGAACGGAGCCAAGATGTATACTGATCATCAAAACCATGTTCGAGAGCTCCGGCAACCACCAACGCAAGATACCAGTCATAGGGAGCAAGATCGTTTTGTATTTCCGATGCGATGTAGGTTGTCGTAACGATAAACTGACCCGTCTTTGTGACCCTAAAATCATCAACTCTGTCATAGCCATTACCTGCGCCTTCGAATTTGTCGAGCGCGTCACGTTCTGCAAGACCAATCTCAAACAATACTCCAGGGGTTTGGAATTGAGCTGATTGTTTGATGAGGGTCGCCTTTCCCGAACCATCGACGCTCTTCTTCGAAAACCCCAAGCTATGACTATCAACCGAAGCTACGCCTACTAGCTTGGCGCTTGGGCAGCGCGCAATAAGACGGGCGCTCAACATGTTTGAACCGTAAGCAAAATAGAGAAAAGTCATGCCCAGATAGTAGCGTGACAATTAGTCGATGTCAGGCCTCGGAAGTCTCCCCCGGCAAGGCGTAATGCGTGCAATATCCTGCGGCATGGTGACTGTTGGCACACAGCATCACAGCACTCGATTTCGTATAATTTCTCAAGTCACTTGTATCATCTGGAGCCCGCCACTATATCTGGAGTCTTCCTGGACTCGATACCACAAGGGGATGTGTTGTGACCCAGAAATTTATAGCTCCGCCGAGCGGGAACCGGCTCGACGAGGAGGATGCTGCCATCGTCAAAGGCATGCTCGATAGGGGCGATCGGCAACACGATATTGCTGCCTGGTTCGGTGTGAACGGTGGGCGCATCGGAGAGATTTCAACCGGTGCGAAATTTGCCGAAGTGAAACCCGCGGAGACTCATGAGCTGCCGCCGCAGGGACCATATCTGTCGGGACGGCAGTCAGCTGAGCTCCTGGCGAAGCTCGGATTCAGCTACGCAGCTGAGTAGTAGGCGGTAGAACAGAATGCGTGAGCACGAATACTCCATTGTAGGGCACAGCCGGTCCAGAATAGGACTTTACATTGCTGTGTTTTCGGGCGCGCTCGCGAGCGGACTCACTCTCCTAGTTGGGTATGCAGTACTGCGAATTGAGGCGGCGGGATACTTTGACGTTCCGCAGCTGATCTTGTGGCCATTCACGGCCGTTTCGATCTTCGGAATTCTTTTTTTCTTGTTCGATCGCTTTGCATGGAAGCTGTTTGGCTTGAAGGCGATTGTTGGTGTCCCGAATATCTCTGGCTGCTGGGCGCTCACTGGGCAGTCGTACGATGTAGAGCAAAATCCAACGTTTGATTGGTCCGGCAAGATCGACATTACGCAGAAGTACGAACGCATCTTCATCCATCTGCGAACTGAAACGAGCGAGTCCCACAGTGTTTCTGCAGCGATTGTGCCGGAGGGCCGTGCTGGTTTTCGGTTGATCTACGCTTATCGGAATGAACCCAAACCAGGGCAGAAGGAGCTCAACAGCCACATCGGCCACTGCGAGCTTTTGTTTTCCCCAGACCTTTGCAGTGCAGAAGGCAGCTACTTCAATAGCGGTGGCCGATTCACGCACGGGACAATGAAACTCGAAAGGACTACCGAAGATGGCTAGACAAATCGATGACCGGCTGGGGAGGCTCCGGCAGCGGCGCTTCGACGACAGCTTGCCCATGATGCAGGAGCAGTACGAAAAGAGGTCGACCAACAAAGCGACCCGATATGCGCTTGGTGCGATGCAGCAGGTTGATCCCCGCTCAACACAAATTTCTCATGAGGAATTCGAAAAGGTTGAACGTAACTTGCTCGAAGGTCTTGATAAGGAAGGATTGCAGCCGAAGGTACGATTCCAAGGGTCAGTGCCGCTCAATGTTCACACGCGCGGTGTTAGCGATGTTGATCTTCTCGTAATTGAGGGGCTTTATCTTCGAATTGAGCCCTGCGAAGGCGGTCAGAAATCCTACCTTCCCTATACTGGCAAGGGCTCACTCTGCGATGATGTTCTCTTTCTTCGGAAGAAGTCTAAGGAAGTTCTCGACAGACGGTTTTGGGGCGCGAAAGTTGACGGTTCCCCGGCAAAGTCGATCCAATTGACAGAAGGCGGATTTCGGCGAAAAGTCGATGTGGTTCCGTCACATTGGTACGATACTGCGACCTACCAGATGACGTTGAACGACACCTATCGCGGCATCGATGTGGTTGATCAATATACCCGGGAAAGCTTCCGAAACTATCCTTTCCTTTACATGGATAAGATTAACTCCAAGGATCGGGAGACACTTGGCGGCGCAAAGATGTCCATAAGGCTCGCGAAGAATGTTCGAAATGACGCGGACGGCGATATCGAACTTTCGAGCTATGACATCGGAAGTCTCATGTTCCATTGCCCTTCAGAATACATCACGTCGCTGCCCGCTCGCGATTTGATGGTGTTATCAGGCACCGATCGATGGTTTGACGAACTGGCATCCGATATGAGCTTCGCAATGTCGTTAGACACGCCCGATGGAACCAGGAAGATCATCGACAATGTTGATCGGTGGACGGGTTTAACGAAGCTGAGTAGTGAGCTGAATGCCTTGGCGTCAGAGGTCGAGCGCGAAATCATTGGTCCGTTTGGAACTCCGAGTTATGACAGGGGTGAAATTCGTAAGCGGCTCAATGACGGTCAGATCCCGCTCCTTCCGGACGAGTTCGGACTGGGTGCTCGTTTCTAGGCCTTCCCAGCAGATCGCGGGTTGGTGGCCAATGTCCGGAAAGACGTGCTGCGCCGCGGCAACGCGCATAATGTCCCAAGGGCAGCTCTGGGCCGTAGGTTGCGGTTCTAAGGAGCCGTGATTGGCGGTGGTTTTCTTCGCTTGCCCGAAAGCGCATTGCCAGCAATCGCCACGAGTAGAACAGTACCTCCGATCAGTGTGTTCGCAGTCGCGGTTTCTCCCAGAAACATCCAGACCCAGAGTGGACCGAGCAGGACTTCGGCAAGCGACAACAGGGCAAGTTCTGCTGCGGGAAGGGTGCGCGATCCTAACGTGTAGAGGATCAGACCAGCGCCGACCTGAAACACACCCATGCCCATGGCGATGCCGCTGTCGTTGGGGCTCAGAACCAGCGAGTGCCCGAGGGCCAGGCAGATCGCCAAGGTGATGGCGATTGCAAAGAGTCCCGACAGAAACACCGCGGGCAGCATTTCCCCTGTGCGCCCCCACCGCAATGCCACGGTGAAGACAGCAAAACCGAATGCCGACCCGAGCGCGGCGAGGCTGCCTTTCAGGACGACGCTTCCGGACTTGTCGGCGACCATGATCCCGATCCCACCGATTGCGACGGCGATCGCTATCCAGGTTGCGGCGCGGACAGGTTCTCGCAGAACGATCCATCCCAATATTGCGGCCATGAATGGTGCTGTGGCAAACAGCAGCATGGCATTCGCGACCGAGGTGTTCTGGATCGCGTAGATGCCGCCGGAATAGGCTGCGACCAGTGAGAGCCCCGCAACTACGGCGGGGGCGCCGATGCGGCGGATTTGAACAAATGGGCTTTCGCCAGACCGCACGCGGATAAGCACGTAGAGAAACAGCGACAGGCTGATCGACCGGTAGAGCAGTATTTGCCAGACGACGGCGTCTTCGATCAGGCGAATACCAAGACCGACCGTCGACCACAAAATCCCCGCCGCAAAAACGAAGAGCACACCGTACTTGTTGGCATCCGCAGTGGAAGGGGCTGTGGTGATCGATGTCATGTCCGGCCGATTAAAGATGTCACTTTCTTCAGCTTAGCCTCAGGGCCAGGGTGCCGATCATTCATTTGCGACATTGTCGATGGTTGCTGCACAATGCTGCGCTGGACCAAAATCGCCAGTGATTTCCGATTGGCTCAAATGGCTGCGTAGTATCAACGCACGTTTTTTCATTGGCGAAAGCCGAATTGGGCTGTCAGAGGCGTCGGTCGCTATCGTCATCGCTCCAAAATTTCTGTAGCATTCGTATGAGTTTACCGACGGACCCTAAATGAACCCGACAGAAATCGCAGACGCCCTGGAGGAAATCGCAAGCCGCCCGTTCGACGGCGGCGAGTTCCCGTTTGAGTTCGCTGCGGCCATGGGAAGTCCGCAAGCCACGGTTTCAAAGCTCCGCAGTGGGACGATCAACAAGTCGAAGGTGCCCGGTGCGGTCCTGATGAACCGCAAGTTCTATGCTATGGTGACCGACCCGGGCGCGGTGGACCAGGGTCTGTCGATGATCCGGTCGGACAAGAAGACCACCGCCCACAAACCGGCGATCCTTCTGGCAACCGACGGCGTTGACCTGTCCGCCGAACATGTCGCTTCGGGCGACAGCTTGCACATCAAGTTCGCCGACCTGCATCATCACTTCGGGTTCTTCCTGCCAGCGGCTGGCATGTCGCGCTACAAGGCGGCGGAGGAGAACGAGGTAGACGTCAAGGCGGCCGGGCGACTGGCCAAGCTCTATGATGCGCTTCTCAAGAAAAACCCGGACTGGAAGACACCGGAACGCCGGCATGACCTGAACCAGCTGATGACGCGGCTGATTTTCTGCATGTTCGCAGAAGACGTGGGCATCTTCGAAAACAACCTGTTCTCGCGTCTCATCTTCACCCATGCGGGCGACAAGGGGGAGGAGGCGCAGTCCTGCATCGCGTCGGCCTTCGCCGCGATGAACCTGCCAAAGGGCCAGCGCCAGAACCTGCCGGCTTGGGCCGATGCCTTTCCCTATGTGAACGGCGGGCTTTTCGCCGATGCATTGGACGTGCCGAAATTCGACCGCGGGGCCTATCGCTACCTTCAGGACGCCTGCCAGCTGGATTGGCAAGAGATCAATCCGGATATCTTCGGGTCCATGATCCAGTCGGTCGCCGATCCGGACAAACGGTCCGAACTGGGGATGCACTACACCTCCGTGCCGAACATCCTGAAGGTGCTGGGGCCACTGTTCCTTGATGATCTGGATGAGCAGATCGAGAAGGCCGGCGACAGCCGCAAGGCGCTGGCGCGCGTGCTGAAACGGATCGAGGGGATCCGGGTGTTCGACCCGGCCTGCGGGTCAGGTAACTTCCTTGTCGTCGCCTACCGGGAGCTTCGTGCGCGGGAGATACGGGTGCTGGAGCGTCTGGCGCAGCTGGATGGCGGGGCATCGGCTCAAATGTTCTCTGGCGTGCGGCTGGCGAATTTCTACGGCATCGAGATCACGGATTTCGCGGCGGAGACGGCCAAGCTGGCGCTGTTCATTGCCGAGTATCAGGCCAATGCGCGCTTCGGCGAAATGTTCGGGAACACAGCCCCGGCACTGCCCCTGCGAGATGGCGGGAACATTGTTTGCGACAATGCACTGCGATTGGATTGGGAAGCAGTGTGTCCGGCACCGAGGGTGGAAGAAGAAGTCTTCATTGCAGGCAATCCGCCGTTCTTAGGCGGCCGGAACATGACCGCTCAACAAAAGAACGACACTATTACCGTTTTCAAGGAAGTTCCGGGGACACAAAAGGCCTTGGACATGGTCGCGGCGTGGTACTTCAAAGCTGCCAACTACATTCGCGGTAAAAGAGCTGCAGCCGCGCTGGTCGCAACAAACTCCATTTGTCAGGGCGCGTCGGTGCCAACGCTTTGGCCACACATTCTGAAAGATGGAATCGAAATCGGCTTTGCGCATCGAACTTTCAAATGGAAGAACAACGCGTCCGCCAATGCGGCGGTAATGTGCGTGGTTGTCGGACTACGAAACCAGACCTCCGCAAGAAAGACGATCTTCGATGATACCACCGGTATCGAAGCGACCAATATCAATGCCTACCTCCTCAACGCGGCCGATGCCTTTGTTACGGCCGAGCGGGCCTCATTGTTCGGTTTGCCGGAGATGCTTTTTGGGAACATGCCAAGAGATGGTGGCCATCTGGTGCTAGGGGTCGAAGAGAAGTCAGCCCTCGAAGACGCAGGTTTTGGACGCTTTGTGAAGAGATACTTGGGATCGGAAGAACTTATCAAAGGTAAAGACCGATGGTGTCTCTGGATCGAAGACGAAGAGGTAGCTGAAGCGACCGCATCTCCCTTCATCAAACAGCGCCTAGAAGCAGTTGCAGATAATCGACGTCAAAGCCCAGCAGAATCCACACAAGCATTCGCCGAGCGAGCGCATCGCTTTGTGCAGATTCAAGGCACAGCGCGAGAGTCCGCATTGCTCATCCCAAGTGTTAGCTCCGAGCGCCGCCCGTATTTGCCGGTCGACCGAGTAGACAATGACGTCATTGCCTCCAACCTCAATTTTGCCCTCTACGACGCACCCGAATGGTGCCTCGCCCTCATCTCCTCGCGCCTTCATCTGGTCTGGATCGGTACGGTCTGTGGCAAGCTCAAATCGGATTTCCGCTATTCCAACACGCTTGGCTGGAACACCTTCCCCGTGCCTCGCTTCACCGAGGATCAACTAGAGGCTCTGAACGTGTCCGCACGCGCGATCCTTAAGACGCGCTACATGCATCACCCCAAGACCATCGCGCAGCTGTACGATCCCGACGACATGCCGGACGACCTGCGCGAGGTGCACCGCCGGAATGACGAATTGCTCGAGACGATGTATATCGGGCGCCCGTTCCGCAACGATACTGAACGGCTCGAGCGGCTGTTCAAACTTTACGCCGCACGGATCGAAAAGCTGAAGAAGGAAGAGGCCGCGTAAATGGTTGATCTTGTGCGTATGACCTATGGCCATTCCGGCGCGGACTCCAAGACAAACAGCCTCGGCCAGCGCCCGATGCAGGCCCGCGTCTATGAGGCGCGCGCCGCGCAGTTCCTGCTGTTGAAGGCGCCACCGGCGGCGGGAAAATCCCGTGCCTTGATGTTCCTGGCGCTCGACAAGCTGGAAAACCAGGGTGTGAAGAAAGTGGTCGTGGTGGTGCCTGAAACCTCTATCGGCAGCTCGTTCCGCTCGACCGACCTGACCTCGTATGGTTTCTGGGCCGATTGGGAGGTGGAGCCGCAATGGAACCTCTGCCTCGCTGGCGAAGACGGCATGGCGAAGTCTCAGAAAGTGAAGGCGTTCGAAGCCTTCATGGACAGCGACGCCCGTGTGATCGTTTGTACCCATGCGACATTCCGCTTTGCCTTCGACGCGATCGAGAAGGCACGCGGGGTGGAGGCATTCGACGATTTCCTGATCGCGGTCGACGAGTTCCACCACGTTGCAGCGGCGGATGACAACCGCCTGGGCGAGATCCTTCGGAAATTGCTGGCCCGTGAGAAAGCCCATATGATGGCGATGACCGGGTCCTATTTCCGGGGCGACAGCGTGCCGGTCCTGCGCCCCGAGGATGAGGCGCGGTTCAAGTCCATCACCTACAGCTACTATGAGCAACTTGAGGGATACGAGCACCTGAAGTCACTTGGGATTTCCTATTCGTTTTATCGCGGGCGGTACATCTCGGCGATCCCCGATGTTCTCGACACCGACCGCAAGACGATTGTCCACATCCCGCATCGCGGATCTGCTGAAGCGTTCGGCGAAAAGCACGATGAAGTCGGGCTGATCATGGGCGCGATCGGAGAACACGTCGGCCGCGATCCGAAAACCGGGTTTGATCTGGTGAAACGCGCCTCGGACGGCAAGGTTCTGAAGATCGCTGACCTCGTGGATGATGGCGACGGGCGAGACGGCATCAAGGCCGCGTTGCAGGCAGAGGCGAAGGGCACTGATGGCAAGCGGGACGACGCGGCGGATCGGGCCAAGGTCGATATCATCATCGCGCTCGGGATGGCCAAGGAGGGGTTCGACTGGCCGTGGTGCGAACATGCGCTGACCATCGGCTATCGGAATTCGCTAACGGAGATCGTCCAGATCATCGGCCGGGCCACCCGTGATGCACCCGGCAAGCCCCACGCCCAGTTCACCAACCTGGTCGCCGAGCCCGGTGTGGAAACAACAGTCGTCGCCGACGCGGTCAACGACATGCTCAAGGCAATCTCGGGTGCGATGCTGATGGAGCAGGTGCTGGCACCCAACTTCAAGTTCTATCGTCGGGAAGACGGGGATATCCGCGCGCCCGTCGAGACAACGAACGACGGCACTGTGCATATCGGGATCAAGGGATTGATGGAGCCGCCTACGGCCCGCGCCCGTGCGATTGTCGAAAACGACATGAACGAACTCGTGGCCAAGGCCTGCCAGGCCATGGACCGGCGCGTTGTCGCGGATGATGTGGCCCCGGAAGTCGCTACTCAGATGGTGCTGACGGATATCATCGAGACAACCTACGAAAACCTGTCCGATGACGAAACGGAATCCGTGCGGCAGGACCTCGCAGTGCGGATGAACCTGATCGGAATGGCGAAACGCGCATCGCAAGAAGGCGGGTTTGCTGAAGAGGGCGAGGAGTACGACGCTGAGCCGTCGGAAAACCTGTCGCTGATGAACATGGTGAAACGGTTCGTGAACGTGCGCGAACTGGATATCGACCTGATCGACAGCGTGAACCCGTTTAAGGAAGGTTTCGACGTCGCCTCGCGTGCCTTCGACACGCCACTCTTGAAGACGATCCAGGACGCGATGATTTCACAGCGCATCCAGATGACCGAAAAAGAAGCTCTGACGCTGTGGCCGCGCATCAAGCGGTTTCGGGCGCAGGAAGGCCGCGAACCCAACCCGCATTCGGCCGATCCATTGGAGAAGCGCCTTGCGGAGGCTCACGCATACATCAAGACGAAAAAGGCCGAACGCCAGCGAGCGGCTCAGTCGGGAACCTGAGCCCTATGCCGCGCTACCGATCCCTCGATGAAATCTTCGAAGAGCCGGATGAATTCGGGCTTCTCGACATTAAGGAAACAAACCGCGGCGCGGCGGCAACACCAGATGCTCGAAACGCCGAGATCGTCTCGCAGGTGAATGCTTTCTACGAGTCGAACGGTCGGATTCCGGACGACAACAGCTTGGACCTCGAGGAGATGAAACTCGGGACAATCTGGCGTTCAATTCGGACCAGTCCATCGGCTGCGATGATGGCGGCAGACCGGAACCGGCTGCTTGGGCATGGCCATCCAGTGGTATCGACCGCAACCATTCCCGAAACGGAGTCTCCGGCTGAGCCTGAGCCCGATTGGCGCGAAGAAGTTGCCGACGAGGAAGTTCCGGCCAGCCTCGACGACATCTTCGGCGATGATGACTTGGACGTGCACGATGCAGTTCTCAACATCCGAAACGTGACGCCAGCCTCAGAGCGTCAGTTGCCTGACCACCGGGCTGACATGTTCCCGTGTCCGGATTTCGAACATTTCGAAGACGGCTTTGCCGAGATGCAGTCGAAGCTCGAGTCCGGAGATCGAAAGGTTCTCCCGGTTCAGGACAATGTTGAGATCACGGTCTATGAAGGCGATTTCTTCATTCATCGCGGCCTCCTTGTCTATGTCGCCGAAAAAACAGAACTGTCGCGCAGGAGCGGTAAGCCGGATCACCGTTTACGGATCATCTTTTCCAATGGCATGGAGAATGATCCCCTATCATCGTCATTCCGCAAAGCGCTCGCAGCGGATAAGACCGCACGGATTGTCGAAAGAGCCGGGTTTGGGCGGCTCGATCCGGAATGGGATCAGGATAGCATGGCGGTCACCGGCACAGTGTATGTGGCGCGAAGCCTGTCGACAGCCCCGGAAATCGCAGAAGTGTCAAGGATCCTGCACAAGGTCGGTGTGACCAGTCAGGAAGTCCGGAGGCGCATTGCTGATGCGAAGAACGACCCAACATTCCTGCTCGCGCCTGTAGAGATTGTCGCCACCTACGAGTTGCACAATCTGGAGCGCATGAAGGTCGAAGACCTTTTGCATCGCTTTTTTGATGCAGCGCGTCCGCAGGGTCTTGTGATCACGGACCGGTTTGGCAAGGCGGTCCATCCTCGAGAATGGTTCTACGTGCTCCCTGAGCATGTGAGCCAAGCCGTTCAGCTCATTCAGGAACGCAGGTTGCACGAGTACAGGTACGACAGCCAACGCCAGTTGATCGTCAAGGTGGAGCCGGGCAATTAGGCGTGCTTCTCTATTGAAACAGGTTCGTGCGGAGTAGGGCGCGTGATCCGAGCTCAGAAGAAGGTGACCTCCCGCAGGCCTTGAAAGGCGCCTTCTTTGAACGCGTCAGCTTTATGCAGCCGCGGGAAATCCGGGAGCTTTTCAACCTCCACCAGGGGAAGCAAGATTTCGGCGCTGAACCAAGGCATTTTCGCGGACCTACTTTCGTCATACATTTTCGAAAGTGCCCTGCCGACCGCATAGGCTCCGGCCAAGTCAATTTTGGAAACGCGTGTTCGATTTCGAGGCAACAGGCTCCCAGTTGTCGATTTGCTACCGACATTGAAATAGATCAGGTCATGGCCCCACCCGAGGCGTATGATATGTGTCCGGTCGGACCGTTGGATTGAAACTCTCGGGAATAGGTCTCTGACCCAAACCTTATGTTCATCGCACCAGTCGAGGGCTTCCTTCAACATCGCTACGCCGCCTAGGTCTTTTTTCCAGATCGAACATAAATGCTGAAACCCGGCGAATTTGACCCGCTTCTCACTTCTGATGTCATTAGCAACGAAAGCGCCTTCGCGCGTGACCTTTGGAGACCACATTTGTTCCTCGAGCGCGGCTGCGTCCTCCAAACCTATTTGCATGTCATCAATCGCAACTTTGGTACTCGCAGAAATGGTTCTGTGTCGTGCTTCAAGCAGTGTGATGGTCGGTAGGGATTTTCTCGGGTGTTGGTCGAGGATCGAAGGCCGGTTGGGTCGAACGATATCGTCAGGAACATCAACCGGTCTGTCCGTTTTCACGTCGTGGTCGACCAGCCAACGGTACGGTGTCTCGAGGTCCATAGGATCATCATTCATGAGCGAGAGATGTGGCAGACCCTTTTTGAGGAACGCCATGATCTCGCGCGTATCCTGACGTTCCGCCCCCATGAGCCTCCCGTGGAAGGATTGGCAGTCTGACCTGCTTTGACGTGCCTTCAGTGCATTTTCGATGCGCTTGCGTTCGATATCGCTTAGCTGACGCCGCATGTACGCAATCGAAACATCTACGTCCCCGTAGTCGTCACGCTCCTCGAGCGCGCTGCCGAATAACTTCAAGGTGATGCGCTGCAAGCGATCGGGATCGCCGTTGATCACCTTGGACCGGGCGAGAAGTGCAGAAATGATGGTCTGGACCTTGTCGCGACCGATACGCTTTCGCTTGGGTTCTAGTGCGAGGCGTGTCCCATTCGGGGTGAGCTGCCAATAAAACAAACCGTCTAGGATGTCGGCAGGCTCCAAGTACCCAGCCTCGGCCATCTGGCGCAAGACGCGGTTGGCGTGATGTGCATCGCAATCCAGAACCCGTATTGCCTCTTCAAGCCCGACAGATCTTCTATTGACTGCTGAACGTAGGATTGTTTGCACCAGCTCCAATGGTACCGTTTTTACTGGTGAATGTTTATGGGACCCTCGTTCATCCATGGCTTAGCGGCCTTGCAAAACAAAACGTCATCATCGTCGCCCCAGCCTTCCCAACCGGGCCAGTTGCGCCAGCATTTGAGACCCGGCCCCCGGTGACCCAGTGCCGCTTGCCTGACCTGTCTGTCCCATGCCTTGCCGCACTGGCATCTGCTGCACACCAAAAAACTGCCGCGCCCTGAGGGCTGCGTATTCGGCGCCACTGGCACCGCCGATCAGATAGCGGTTGTAGGCCTGCTGGCTGCCCATTGCAGCGCGGGCGAAGCTATAGCCGCCACCAAGGCCACCGGAGAGGGCGGGCATCATGATGTTTCCCGAGATCGCACGGACGATAAACGGCGTGGCGATGATGAAGCCCTTGGCCATGAGGACCATCATGAAGAACGGAATGAGCGCACCGATATTTGATGCCCCTTCCGGGTCGCCAAGCTCACCAATCAGAGCGGAAGAGACGCCAGTGATTGTTGCGAACACGCCGGCGACGACGATGGGGTAGAGCGCGAAGGAAACCAGCGCCGAAAGCCAGCGCGCGAAGTAATCCTTGGTCACTTCGAAGAGGGTCAGGAAAATCATGACTGGAGCGATCCCGATCAGAAGTGCGATCATCAAACGCGAGGCCACGAGTATGAAGGCTGCGAGTCCGCCGAGAATCGAGAGCAAGAGGACCCCGACAATGTCGAGCATGGCGCCGGCCATCCAGTTCAACTCGGAACCAGCGGCGTTCAAATAGTCCCCCAACTCGGCGATCAACCGGTCGAATTCTTCCGCGAACGTGCCAGAGGGCCCCGGGGTACCGCCACCGACCGAGGCGACAAGCGCACCCGCAATGCTGTCGATCCCGGCAAGGATAGCGGCGGAAAGCGCGTTGAACTGTACCCAGTTGGTAGAGAATATCCCGATCAGTCCGATCTTGACCGCCAGCCAGAAGGCCGTGCGGCCGTCCATCGCCTTGTACTGGTAGATCATGTTCAGGAAGACGAGGATCACCACGAGCGTTGTTCCCAGTATCAGAAATGTGCCCACCGTTGCCGCGACCGACCCGAACTGGGTTTCGGCGGCGGTGTCGAGATAGCTCTGGGAGGTTTCAACGAAATAGGTGACGACGCTCATCGCAGGGCTGCCTCACAAATTGCCTGCGGCTTCGCAGATGGCTTTGGCCTCAAGGCGAACTTCGTTGGCGCGCCGGTTATAGGAGTCGGAAGCTTCCAGCATCTCCCAGCGTTCGTCACTGGCGTGGTGCTCACGAAACACCCCCTCGGCTGCGTCCCAAGAGGGGAACCGGGTTTCGCAATCGCAGTTGCCACTCTCGACGATGCGCTCGAGGTTTTGGGCGCGGTAGATATCTTGGACCAGCACGCGCTGATAGGCTTGGCGTAGGGGGATTTCTTGCATCCAGCTGGGCTCAGCGGGCCGGTCCGGACAGACGTCGAAACTGCGATCTAGGGTCGGCACTAGATTGCGCTCGGCGAAGGCGGGGACAGCCAGCAGGCTCAGGGCCACCCCGGTCAAAGCAAGGGTTGGCCGTGCCAGCCTCATGCCGTGGCTCCGATTGTGGTGGTTTCGCGTTTCAGGAAGACCGTGTGCCCAACATTCGCGAATTCCGACGAGCTGATCGACACAACCTCCCAACCTTCTGCACCTTTGGCATTCAGGCTGGCCTGCATGTCGGCAAGGCTGGTTTTGCGGGTCATGGGGAAATTAAGGATGTCATATTCAAAGGTCTTCATTGGGAAGCTCCGATCTCATTGGCGCCGGGGAGGTAGAATTCAGTGATGCCGCGTTTGCCGTCATGCCGACCGGCCTGGATGATCACGTCGATGGAATTCTCGATGTACTGGATCATGTCGGCATAGGTCATCGGGATTTCGGTCTTGAGTGCCGCGATCGCGAGCCGCTGCACGGCGAGTTGCGGAGTCTCGGCGTGTAGCGTGGTCATGGAGCCGCCATGGCCGGTGTTGATGGCTTCGAGGAAGGTCATGGCCTCCTTGCCGCGCACCTCGCCGAGGATGATCCGGTCGGGGCGCATGCGCAGCGTGGCAGTGAGCAGCACGTCGGCAGTCTGGAACTCCGCATCCCGGTTGGCGATGAGGGTCACGGCATTTGGCTGGGTCGGCAGAAGCTCGGCCGCTTCCTCAATGGTGACGATGCGTTCTTCTGTTGGCACGTGCGAGAGGATCTTGCGCGCGGCGACGGTCTTGCCGGTGGACGTGCCGCCCGAGACGATCATGTTGAGCTTGTTGTCGACACAGAAGGCAAGTGCATCATCGATGGCGCCCGCGGCCACCACTTCGCGCAGTTCGCGGGTTTTCTCGAGGCGAAGTTCTTCCAGTTTGCGTTCCTTGCCATAGAGGAAATCGAGGGTGATCCCGTCGAGCGGCAGGCTTGAGAAGAACCGAAGGCTGATCGACATGGCTGAGAGCACGGCTGGCGGGGTGATGACCTGCGCCCGGATCGGGCGGCCCTTGTAGGTGATCGAGACGGAGACGATGGGGCGGTCCTTGCTCATCGTAGTGTTGGCGGAGGAAGCGATCTGGTTGCCGAGGTCCTTCACTTCGGTTGCGGTCAGCGTCTGATCCAGCTTCCGCATGAAATGATCGCCCTGGAATTCGCCCCAGCAGGTGCCGTCAGGGTTGATACATATCTCGATGACATCGTCGCGCGCGGCGGCATCGATCCGATCAAGCGAGGTCTGGAGATAGCTCAGCGACATGGGCTCAGAACATCTCCAGATCGCGGTCGACCATCACCGTGACGCGCGCGCCCTGATCGACATAGATGACGGGGCCGATGGAGAGGTAGTCGCCAATCACGCTGTCCGTGGCATCGGCCAGATCATCGCCCACGTCTTCCAGCACATCCGCGGCGGTTTCGTCCTGGACATTTGCGGCGGCGGCGCTTGGTGCGGCGGAGATCAGTGAAATCAGCGCTGCCGATCCAAAGCGCTCGTCAAAGCGCGTGTCGACGAAGCCAGTCACGCCGGACCGGCCAAGCTCATCGCCACCAAAGGAACTGATCTGGATGGTTTGATTGTCCGGCAGGATGATCCGGTCCCAGGCGACGGTGACGCGGCGTTGCGCGATATCAACGCCGGAGCGATAGCGTCCGATAAGACGAGAGCCGCGCGGGATCAGGAGCCGAGAACCGTCGAAACTGAACACGTCTTCCGAGACGACGGCCCGGGTCTGGCCGGGCAGCGAACTGTCGAGAGCGGTTTCCATGACGGCCTGGATCATCGTGCCCTGAATGATGGTGTTGGAAGGATTGGCGATGACCTCGGCTTGCGTCACCGACGTGGGCAGCGCGCCGTTCAGCACGAAATCCGTCACTTCGCCAAAGGTGCGCTCGGTCAGCGCCGTCTCATTCGCACCGGACGTGCCGCCAAAGGCGATGGTGGGCGAGGTGATGCGGCGTTCCTGAAATGCACGTTCCTCGGCCGCGCGGCGCTCAAGTTCCGCGAGCCGTCGTGCTTCCTCCTCGCGGCGGAGCCGTTCTTCTTCCCGCGCGCGCAACTCGTCCTCGGTGGGTCCGATGGGTGCGGGGAGCGGGCGGTTGGCCTCGAGTTGGGCCAGTTCCAGATCCATGCGGAGTTGCTCCAACTCGCGATCGCGTGCCGTAAGTTCATCGCGAAACTGCTGTTGCGCGGCTTCTGACGCCGCTTGCAGCGCCGCGATCTGGGCCGTCAGCGCATCGATCGCTTCGGCGGCAGCGGTATCTTCTTCGACCACCGGTTCGGGCGCGTTGCGCAATTCCTCGATCTGCGCCTGCAGGGCGGCGAGTTGCGCCAAGAGCTCGGCGTTCGGTTCCACCGGTTCCGGTGCGACCAGTACCACTTCGGGTTCGGGTGGGGGGAGGGTTTCGATGGCGCCAAACCCGTCGCCTTCGTTTTGGAACACGTCCGGCGTGGCCGTGGGTAGGGCCTCCTCTTCCTCGGGTTGGGACAGGAGATAGAGCAGCGCTCCGCCAGCACCGATTATTAGAACAACGACCAAGGCCAGAAGTGGCGAGCGCCGCGGGGCAGGGGGCGAACTCGCGCCCTTGCCTTGTTCGAGGGCCGCGAGGCGTTTCTCGAGGTCTGCGTTTCCAGTATCGCTCATGAGCCTCCCCCCGCAGGTGGTGTGGCCTCGATACAGACCACCTCTTCCCCGATCCGCAGGACCCACTGCCTGTTCACCCCGGAGACCCGGATCACTCCGTCCGCGGTGGCTTGAGTGTTAACCGTCCGTTCTCGGCCATTGGCGTAACGGAAGATCGCGGGCACCGGCGCGTTCTGCGGGAATTCGAAATACGTGAACGTCCCGTCATCCCAGACGCGGGTCGGGGTGAACTCGGTGCGCCCGCTGGCACCGTAATTGTAGTTCGGGGCCTGGGCCGCGATGGCCCGAGCGGGCCGTGCATTGTCTTCAGGATAGCGGAACTGGACCACGTAGAAGGTCGGACTGCGGGTCTCCTGGACGTTGAAGTAGTAGCTCCGCCGGTTCGTATAGACCGTCACGTTGGTATGGACACCGCGCGCGACGGGTTTGATCGCAAAGGCCTGCCCGCCGGGTACGCCGTCGATCTCGAAACCCTCCGTGTCGCCCGCGATGATCGATCGGATGCTCTCGCCTTCGCCGAACTCGATGGTGGTGACATGGGTGAGCGAGACGTTGAGACGATAGACCTGGCCCTCCTGGTAGGTGGCCAATCGCACCCGGTTGTCATTGGGGCCACCGCGCGGGATGGCCTCGGCTGCAACCAATCCCGGGAGCACAGCGATAATGAATGCAACTGCAATTCGTACGATAAACAACGTCAGTTCTCCAATCTGTCGGAGCGGATGGAATATTCGAGCACGGTGAAGCCGAAAGGGTTGGTCCAGACCTCGTCGATGGAGCGGCGGGTCTCGGGGCGGAACTCGAATAGTAGAGTGGCGGTGAAAAGCCCGGTTTGGACGCCATTGATGGATGTCAGGCGCTTGCGCAGGCGCACCGTGGCGCGGTTCGTACCGATCCGGTTGATGCTGAGGATCTCCACGTCGAGCCGCGCATTGGGGCCATAGACCGTCGGCGGGTAATTCTCATTGGCGCTGTTCCAGATCTGGCGCAGCCCGCTCTCGGCAGCTCCGTCCGAGCGGCGCAGGACGCTGCGGATGCGCAGATCGTTGTCGAGCTGGTTGTAGACCTCCCTGTCGGTCACGTAGCGGAAGACCTCCGCCTCGATGATGGCCTGGTTGGCTGTGACCGAGGTCGCGCCCACTGAGGCTTCGGGCAGGGCAAAGCCTGTCTCGGGATCATAGGGCACGACCACAGGCGGCGGATCGACATCAAGGATGGCAACGGCTGCCGCGCTCAGGCATCCGAGAATGCCGAAGATGAGCCCGATGAGCCCAAGGCGCTGCCAGAGCCGTTCGCGGCGCAGGGCGCCATAGACCAGCTCTTCTTCGATGATTTCCTGTTCAGTCGCCACGCGTCACACCTCGGATCAATCCGCGCGCAGGTCCGGCAGGGTGAAATCCATGAAGCGCTGTTCCTCGGCGATGGTGGCGGCATCGATCACACCGCCGGTGCCATCGCCCACGGTCTGCACCGCTTCGAGCTGCCACATGGCGACGAGCGCAATCGCCAGTTCCGCCGTCACGCGTGTGTTGAGATCGATGCTTTCCTTGAGTTCGTCCATGTCATCGATCAGCCCGACGAGCCGGTCCACGCGCTCCAGCGATTGGCCTGCGTCCTGGTAGCTGTTCTGGGCCGCCGCCGAGACGAGCGCGCCGGTCGTGGCTTGCGTGGCCACGCGATTGGCTCCGGGATTGCCGCTGGTGGCCATCTCCGAGAGCGTATCATCGTCAAATCCGAGATCGGCCAAGACCCGATCCATCTGGGTTTCGATCTCGCCCGCGCCGGAGCCGGAGAGCCCCGAGAAATCGCCCGTCTTGATCGCCTCAATCGTTGCGAGAATGTCCCCGAACTCCTGGTCGAGCAGACCGTTCAGCTCGTCTTCCATCTCGGTGCGGATGATTTCCGGCAGTTCGGCAAGACGGGTGAGCGCTTCATAGGTTCTTTGCAGCTCCGCGAGCTGGTCCGTGAGTGTGGCAAGCTGTTCGCGGAGCTGCGTTAGCTGCTCGTTTTGCAGGATCTCGTCTTCGATCATCTGCCGGAGCTGCTGGATATTTTGCGCAATATTCTGGGTGTCTACGACGGGTACGCCTTGCGCCAGGGCAGGGGACAGGGTGCCAAGATGCAGACCGATCCCAAGCGTCGTGGCCAAGGCCGTTCTCAAAAACATGTGTCCCATCATTCAATCTCCCTGATCGTAAATTCCATGAACGCGCCCTCGGCCATGCGGGCGCTGGCCTGCGCCAATTCTTCTGCGCTCAGGACACGGGTCCGCGCCGCTTGAAGACGAATGCGCGCGGCAACGAGGCGCACGAGTTCGGCGCGGGCATAGGTGTTGAGCGCGATGCTCTCCTGCACATCCTCGGTCGTGGAAATCCGCTCGACGATGTCCGTAATGCGCAGGGCGGCCTGTCGGATCGCGGCAGGCGAGTTGCTGCCATAGAATGCCGCACCATGCCCGGTGATCGAGAGGTTGGCGTTGGCGAGAAGCGCCGGATCGATCGTTCCGAGCGCTTCGATCCCGCCGATGCGGCTCAGATAGAGATTGTAGCGCTCTGGAATAACCTGGACGTAGTGCTGTGTCTCGGCAAAGGGCGGCACGCCTCCATATTCGAACACGCGGCCGGGTCCGGCGTTATAGGCCGCGAGCGCGTTGATGATGTTGCCATCGAAGGTGTTGAGCTGGGCCGCCAGATACCGCGCGCCGCCATGCACCTGCAGGTAGGGGCTGTCATAATATTCCGGGTTGATCCCGAGATCGCTGGCCGTGCCGGGCATAATCTGGGTGAGGCCAAAGGCGCCGACGGGCGAGCGCGCGCCGATGGTGAAGCGGCTTTCCTGCCAGATGAGCGCCTGTAGCAGGGCCCGCCATTGAACCGGTGAGAGACCCGCACGGCCCACGCCCGCAAAGCCGCTTGTTTCCTGGGCGACGCGGATGATGAGCTGCTCGATGTTCTCGGAAGCGTCCCCGAACATCTGCGCACCGCCGGGATTCGGATCGATTTCGCCACTTCCGTAGACAGCTTCAACGGAACGGTCCGGATCGCCGCTGCCGCTCTCCAATCCAGAGATCATCGCGGGCAGGCCCTGACTGCCGAAGCTGGTTTGGGCATCGAGGATGCGTTGCAGGGTTTCCAGCTGTTCGCGCTCGATCTCGGCGATGAGTTCGCGCACGGACAGTTTGTCGGCCTGAATGGCCAAGTCAGCCTCGCGATCGCCAGTCTCGACGATGTCACGCGCGGTCAGCCCACTGTCATTGGTCGGCACGCCTTGAGACAAGGCGAGACCGGGCAGCAGGCAAAGTGCCAGGATATGAGGCAGGCTAGACTTCAATGTCGCCCTCCGGCGCATCTAGAGGCGTAAAGGTGCAATCAGGCGCGACAGGTGCCGTGGAGGCGAGGAATGTGAAGCAGTTCGCCTGCGGTTCCTGGTACTGGGCGCAGGAGGCCAAAGCGCCGAGCGCGGTGAGAAGAAACAGGGTACGAATCATGAAAGCCTCCAAAAGTCTGGGCGGTCGCGGTAATCGGCGCCAACGAGCGCCTCGCCTTTTTCCATCCCGCCGAGAATGGTGAGATTGGGTCCGAGAGCGCTCAGATCGGCATCGACCACGATGGAGCCCTGGTCATCGCGGATGAGGGCGAGACGGCTGTCGCTGCCGGTGTTGAGCAGCACGTCCAGCTCCTTCTCATAGAGATTCAGCATCGCGTAATCGGCGGCATGGGCGCGGATGTTCGGCAGCAGAATCTGCGTCGGCACGGCCTCGACGATGGTCTTGCCGGTTCGGGTGCGCTCGAGCTGGCTTGCGTATTGCGTCATCATCACCGCGACGGTGTTCTGCTTGCGCGCGGTCACGAGCCAGTTCGACAGGCGCTCAGCGAAATACGCGTTGTCGAGGGCCTTCCAGGCCTCGTCGATCACGATGATGGTGGGGCGGCGGTCCTCGATCTCGCGTTCGACCCGGCGGAAGAGATAGGAGAGGACGGCCATGCGTTCCTTCTCGGCCTCGCTGTCGAGAATACCGGTAAGATCGAAACCCACCACATCGCCTTCCAGAGAGAAGGTGTCTTCGAGCGTCTGCCCGAATATCCAGCCGTAGCGGCCCTCTTCGGTCCATTCGAGCAATCGCTGGTGCAGATCGCCGCCATCGTCGGTCGAAACAAACAGCGATGCGAAGTCCCGCCAGTTGCGCAGGGCCGGGTTTGTGGCCTGCGCGTTCTGGCGCACGACCTCCTGGATGCGGTTGGTCTGGGCAGGCGTGAGCGGCTTGTCGGCACGATAGAGCAGGGTGGCCAGCCAGTCCGACAGCCATGCCGTGCCGCGACTATCGGTTTCGGTCCAGAGTGGGTTGAGTCCAGTAGGTTGTCCGGCTTTCAAAGACGCATAGCGCCCGCCATTGGCGCGGACCGCCATCTCCATACCGAGACGGTAGTCGAAGACGAAGATCCGCACCCCGGTGCGGCGGGCCTGGGTCATGAGAAAGGCGGAGAGTACCGATTTGCCCGATCCGGGCCGTCCCATGATCAGGGTATGCCCGCTGGTCGGTTCTTTGTCTGGCGATCCTTGCTCGTGATAGGAAAACCGGTAGGCGCTCTGCTCGGGCGTTGGCAGGTAGGTGATGACCTTCCCCCATGGGGTTTTCGAAGCCGGTTTGCCAAGCTGGGTTCGATGAAACGCCGCGAAATCCGCGAAGTTGCGATTGGTGATCGCACTGGCGCGCACGCGCTTGGGCTGATTTCCGGGATGTTGGCTCAGGTAGTGTGCCTTGGCGGCAACCCTCTCACCGATCATCTTCACCCCTTCGGCGGCGGCGGCATTCACGATCTCGGCGCTCAGCGTCTGCAATTCGTCCAGCGTGTCACAAAAGATCGTCACGACCATATGGTGCTCGCCGAAGCTCTGGCGTTTGGCCTCCAGATCATCAGCGGCGATGTCGAGCGCTTCCATCAGCGACAGGGCGGCGTCCTGGGAGGCCTGCATCTGGCGCTTTTGCCGCTTGATCCGGCCGGCCATGAGGTTTGAATTGATCGGTGTGAAGGAATGCGTGACGATCATGTCGACCGGCAGGTTCAGCATGTCGAACATGGTGCAGGAGGTGGCCTCGGAATATTCCCCGATGGTGAAGCTCTTGCCATAGCGATGTCCCACGACGCCTTCGGAGAGCTCGAAGTGATCCCCCTGAAACGTCACGCGGGTGTTGGCGACGTTGAAAGACAGGAAGCCATAGGTATTGGCCGGATAAAGCGGCAATTCCTGTCCGGTGTTGAGCGCGCCCAGAAAGCCGATCAACTCGCCACTTCCGGCCGATAGGACGCGCGGACTCAATTCCGTTAGGCCTGACACGAACACACTCACGGCCTCGCCTAGACGACGCAGACGCCTCTCGGTTGCCTCCTTCAGCCGGTCCGGAGCGCTGCGGTTGAGAAACGCCAGGACGCTTTTGGGAGGTGGGCGATGGATGACCGTGAGCGTCAGGGTTTTGTCGCGCAGGCCGCTGGTCTCGAGTTTCGCGCGCCAGAGACGGTCGACTTCTACGGCAAAACTGTCATCGCGCACAGGCTCGAGGTCCGGCGTGATCGCCTTCGAGACCTTGTGGACGTAGTAGCTGAACTCCGGCCCCAGCTGCGCGATGATCCGGGCAAAAAGCGCCGTCACCTTGTCGAGATAGGCATCATCCGTGGTGTAGCTGTTGACCCCATCGAGCCGAATGCACTGGAAAAGCTCGTTCACCCGCGTCCGAACGGTGCGGTCATCGACCAGGCTCACATAGGGCAGCATATGTGCGAGGCGGGTCTCGCGAGCATACCAGTCGGGAGTCATTGTGCGGAGATCGACCGCTTCGTCCAAAGCTGTATTAGGGCGCATAGCTGTCCCCGCCATGGATGGAGCGGTTCCGCGTCGGTGGCGTCTCCTGCAGCGCCGTCATCATCACGTCGATGAAGCGCGGGTCCCAGTCAGCGGCCTTCCACAACACCGGATAGAGCAGGGCGGCCACGCCCAGCACTGCGATGTGCTGCACCCAGACAAAGAGCAGCACAGAGCCGAAGAGCCAGACCATCGCATACATGATGGGCAAGCCCAGAAGCTTGGGCGGCCGCACGAGACCCAGAAAGAGAGGCGAGCGCTCAGCCACCCGCAAAGACCGCGGCAACAATGGTGGGAGCGGCGGCAACACCGGCGATGCCAACAAGGACCCAGAGGGCCTGGCGCAGATCGATGATGTTGAAGAACCAGCTCAAGAAAACACCGAGCACGGCAAGCGTGGCGATGACGACGCCAAGCGGGCCGGTCAGCGCATCCACAATACCCTGTAGCAGGCTCTGGATTGGAGAGAGATCGATGCTTTGCGCAAGGGCGGGTTCGGCAATTAGCAGGAAGATCGCCAGCGAGGCGACGAATAGGTGTGAAATCTGTCTCATGAATTTGATCCTTCCAATCGGGCCACGACGGCCATGACACGGGCCACGTGGTTCTGGGTTTCTCGGTAGGGGGGAATGCCGCCGTACTGGCGTACTGCATCTGGGCCGGCGTTGTAGGCTGCGAGCGCGAGCCGCGGATCGCCAAACGTGTCTAGCATCATCGCAAGATAGCGGGCGGAGCCGTCGAGGTTTTGAAGGGGATCGCGCGGGTCAACGCCGAGGTCCCGCGCCGTCGCGGGCATCAATTGACCAAGGCCAATGGCGCCAGCGCTCGAGACCGCATCCTGCCGATAGGCGCTCTCGACCTCGATATTGGCACGGTAGAGGGTCAGCCAATCACGAACCGAGAGCTCCGTGCGGCGCAGTCCGGGATGACCAGCGTAGCGAAGGGCGGTTGCCTCGATGGCCGCAAGAACATCGGCGCGGGGTAGGGGAGCCGGCCGCGAGAGCGCCGCCAATTGGATGTCTTCTGACTCGGCAGTTCCTTCACCGAAGATCGCCAACTCATCAGCAGCGGTCCCCTGTCCAATGCCGTCATTGTAGTTGCGGGCAAAGCTGTCCTGGGAGCGCGACGGGGTCAGAGAGCCATCGCTCTCCATGACCAGTACCATCTGCGCGGAGGCCGGTCCCGCCAGGCACCAGATAAGAAAAAAACTACTTGCTGCCGCCCTTGTCGGTCGCAGCCAGTTTGTGTGCCGTTCGCTGGCCTTCTTCGAGCGGGACATCGGCATGGGAGAAGCCGATGCCGATGAGGAAGGAGACCACACCCGTGATGGTTTTGAACTCGCGGATCTTAATGTCGTTGTAGGTCGTCCGGGTACGTGCAGTGACCAGCAGCTTCTCCACGCCCTCGTCAGAGACGACACGCATGATCCAGACCCCGTAATAGCTGGGGCCCTTCTTGTGTGCCGACTCTTGGCACAGGATTTCAGCGCTGTAGCCACTTTCCACGAGTTCGCGGAAACGTGCTTCCGTAACCACATTTGGTGCTTCGATGTCCCAGTTCATGGCCCGGCTCACGCTTTCTTCAAACACGCAACCCCCGGGCATTCCCACTTGAAGCCCAGAGTTACGATAGTATATTATTAACCGCAAGATATAATGCGGAAGATACGGCTGTATCTCGGTTACTCAAACTCTAGGCACGGCCATTGGCGTCTATCAAGGAAAATAGGGGTTTCAGAAACCTGCGGTTGAGCCGACGGGTGAAGATGCAGGCTGTGGCCTTCCTGATGCTCGCACCAGTGGCAAGCCAAGCAGAATCCTGTCTCGCTCCGGTCCGGCCCTTCATGCCAAGCGATTCGCAGGCGGCCACGGATTATGCCGACATGATCCGACGCGACTTCGAGGTCTACATCGCGGACATTCAGGACTACTTCCGCTGCCTCGAGCAGGAGCGTGCGCGCGCCTTCGAAGAAGCCCGCGAAGTCAGTCAGGACTACGGGCGGTTTCTCGAACTGGTGGGGGATTGATGGGCGATTGGGTGTGCATCAGGATTGCACCCGACGGAGACCAGACGCCGATAACACCCTCAAGTATCTACTTTTTAGATAACAGATTTCATCCGCTAGCGACGTCACAAAAGGTATGTGACGCGTGTCGAAAACAATCTGGAGTACCGGGCATCTGGCCCTTTGTCAGTCTTTGGTCGAGGCCCGAAATAGAGCGGGTCTGGGGCAGAAAGACTTGGCGGACAGGCTCGACTGTCATCAGTCTCTCGTGGCGCGCATTGAAAGTGGCCAGCGACGGATCGACGTTGTCGAGTTCATCATATTGTCCCGGGCGCTTGGCTTCGACTTATCGGAGGTTCTGGCGATCGTCGAAGCCGCCACGGAGCCCGACCATAAAATTTGAAAACAATGCAATTTTGGGGCGTTCCGCTTTGGGTGTCCCCGCGTGAGACCAGCAACCTCAATGAAGAGCAGTTAGCCAACATCCACCACGTGCGGCCTACGGCGCGAGTGAGCGCCTTATGACACCATGCCGCAAATTCAGCGCCATAGTGCAGGAAGTCCGTAAACAGTGAACGATGACAAAGGTGAGGGCGTCGCGATCGCCAATCTGATCGGGACCGATGGGTACAACATTGTTGGTTGGGTTTATCGCTGGAGTACAGGCGCGCATGCGGTGATGTGGGACGTCTACGGGCCCCAGCCTGTATCGGACGTCCGGCCGGATCTGACTGCGGAACAGAAGCAGGAAATCGACTTCGATGGTTTGAAGCGGATTGGAAGCGGCGAAGACGCATAGGCTCCTCAGGTGGCCGCCAGTTCATGTTTGATGGTTGGGGCCGGCCGGCATACCGGACATTGGGGTCGCAAGCAGCGAATGCGGACTCTGAGCCCATACCTCCCAGCTTCTGCGAGGCGACGAATGTTGGCTGTGCTCGATACGACAGTTTGTCTTGTCGGAAGCGCAATCATCCTTTTGCCATCGCGAGGCTGATGAATTGATATTTGAGTGCACGAAACTGGACAGAGTGGTTGCGTCGAGTAATTTAATTCAGTACTTCATGAAACATGGAAATAATGATTCCCAATCGCCTTTCAACCCTTGGTCATCCGCAACGTTTGGCCTTGTTCCGGCTGCTCATGCGTCGCTACCCGGATCGTGTGCCGGCAACCGAGCTGGCGCAAGCGCTCGACCTTAAGCCCAATACACTCTCGACCTATGTGAACGCGCTGAAGCAGGCGGGTCTGGTCACGCAAGTGCGTGTCGGAACCTCGTTGCGCTACGCGATCCACATGGATGCGGCACGCGAGACATTCGACTATCTGCTGCGCGACTGCTGTCGTGGTCGCCCGGAAATCTGTTCACCCCTCACATCCTTTGGCTTTGATGGAGGCAGTCAAATGACTGATCGCAAGTACAATGTCCTTTTCATCTGCACCGGCAATTCCGCGCGCTCGATCTTTGCAGAGTCGATCCTGCGCAAAGAGGCCGGGGATAGGTTCGTGGCCTATTCGGCAGGCACCAAGCCCCGCTCTGAGCTGAATCCATTCGCGCTCGAAGTTCTTGAGCAGAAGGGGCATGATATCTCTGTTCTGGAGTCAAAGAACGTGTCGGTCTTCCAGGGCGACGATGCCCCAAACTTCGACTTCGTCTTCACCGTCTGCAATCAAGCAGCCAATGAGGAATGCCCCGCTTGGACGGGCCAGCCGGTAAGTGCCCATTGGGGTATGCCGGACCCGGTGAAAGTCGAAGGCTCGAACGCTGAAAAGAGCCTGGCGTTTCATCAGTCCTATGGTGCGCTCCTGAACCGTATCAAAGCCTTCACGGCTTTGCCGATTGCGTCTCTTGATCGGATCGCTTTGCAGAAGGCTGTGGATGACATCGCACAAACAAACGAAGGAGCCACTGAGTGACCACCTATGCCCTCAATGGCCTTGGCCGGATCGGAAAGCTTGCTCTTAAGCCCCTGCTCGAGCGCGGAGCCAAGATTGCCTGGATCAACGATGCCGTGGGCGATCCAGAGATGCACGCGCACCTTTTGGAGTTCGACACCGTGCATGGTCGGTGGAAAGCCGATTTCTCTCATGATGCGGACAGCGTGACGATTGATGGCACGCGGCTTCCGTTCATCGGAACAAGAAACATCGAGGACCTTCCCTTGGAAGGCGTGGATGTCGTGATTGATTGCACCGGGGTCTTCAAGTCTGAGGCCAAGCTTGCCCCTTACTTCGAAGCGGGTGTGAAGAAAGTTGTCGTTTCTGCGCCAGTGAAGGACGGCGACGCAGTCAATATCGTCTACGGCGTGAACCATGACATCTATGACGCAGGCAAACATCGGATTGTCACGGCGGCAAGCTGCACGACAAACTGCCTCGCGCCGGTCGTAAAAGTCATTCATGAGAACCTCGGCATCAAGCACGGGTCGATCACCACCATCCACGATGTGACGAACACCCAAACGATTGTGGACCGCCCCGCAAAGGACTTGCGCCGCGCACGATCAGCACTGAACTCCCTGATCCCAACGACGACGGGCAGTGCGACCGCGATCACGCTCATCTATCCGGAACTGACCGGGCGTCTGAACGGCCACGCTGTTCGCGTGCCGCTCCTGAATGCGTCACTGACCGACTGCGTTTTTGAGGTGGAACGCGAAACCACGGTTGAAGAGGTCAACGCACTCTTCAAGGCCGCGGCGGATGGGGAGTTGAAGGGCATTCTGGGCTACGAGGAACGACCGCTCGTCTCAACCGATTACACCAACGACGAACGCTCGAGCATCGTGGATGGACCGTCAACGATGGTCATCAATGGAACGCAGCTGAAGGTCTACGCCTGGTACGACAATGAAATGGGCTATGCCCACCGTCTTGTGGATGTGGCGCTCATGGTTGGAGGCTCGCTGTGACGGACACATCTGCGCGGCCAGAAGGGCTGTCAGCCTATATCGCCGTGACTGCGGCGTATTGGGCTTTCATGCTGACCGATGGCGCGCTCAGAATGCTGGTGCTTCTGCACTTCCATACCTTGGGTTTCAGCCCGGTTCAGCTCGCCTACCTGTTCGTTCTCTACGAGATCGCGGGCATGGTGACGAACCTTTGTGCGGGGTGGATCGCGGCCCGTTTCGGTTTGACCTCCACACTCTATGCTGGCCTCGGCATTCAGGTTTTGGCACTGTTGGCATTGGCACAACTCGACCCGACCTGGGCCATTGGCGTTTCGGTCGCCTATGTGATGGTCGTCCAGGGCGCGAGCGGCGTGGCCAAAGATCTCGCGAAGATGTCCTCGAAATCCGCCGTGAAGTTACTGGCCCCATCAGAGGATGGCGGGCTGTTCCGCTGGGTGGCGCTGCTCACGGGTTCCAAGAATGCAGTAAAGGGCCTTGGCTTCTTGTTGGGGGCTGCACTCTTGGCAACACTCGGTTTTGTCTGGGCTGTCCTGGGGATGGCTGCGATCCTTGCCGTCATCTTGGTCGCCGTCCTGATCGCCATGCCGCCAGGGCTGCCGAAGGGGCGTAAAGGGGCAAAGTTCTCAGAAGTCTTCTCTAAGTCATCGAACGTGAACTGGCTGTCGGTGTCACGTGTGTTTCTGTTCGGGGCGCGGGACGTCTGGTTCGTGGTTGGCATCCCCATCTACTTCTATGTGGTGCTGTCCGACGGAACCCCTTCCGGTAACCGAACTGCCTTCTTCATGATCGGGACGTTCATGGCGGTTTGGGTCATCCTCTATGGCTTCGTGCAAGCGTCGGCCCCACGCATTTTACGTGCGTCATCACGGTCAGAAAGCGATTTGGTGTATGCCGCAAAGGGTTGGGCATGGACCCTTTCAGCGATCCCCGCAGCTCTGACGGTTGCGGCCCTGACATCTGATGGTCCTCAGACGTGGCTGACCATCACCCTGATTGCAGGTTTGCTGTTCTTCGGCGCGATCTTTGCGATCAACTCCGCTCTCCATTCCTATCTGATCCTTGCCTTCACGAAAGCAGAGCGGGTCACCATGGATGTCGGATTCTATTACATGGCCAACGCTGGAGGGCGGTTGGCAGGAACCGTCCTCTCCGGTGCGACGTATCAGCTTGGAGGTCTAACCCTGATGCTTGGGACAGCGACGTTCATGGTAGGAGGCGCGGCGCTCGCTGCCGGTCGTCTGCGGAGTGATCTTCAAACATCGACCACTTAACCTTCTCTTGTGGATGCCGCCCTCATTTGCAAGGAATTTCTGAACATTAGACATGTGATCGAGTGCGGACTCTTGTCAGGCCTGTTAGTGCGGCCCGATAGATGCCGCTGGCCGGGATGGTGATGCGCGGACCGGGGCCAAATCTCCAACAGCGAGCTCGAAGCTCTGAGAAGGTTCCTGGTTTGCCCAACCCGGATCATGTCGATCATTTGCCCATTCGGATCATGCCTTCCTCACAACTCTGCGTTCCGTTCCTGCCGACGCGCCCGATCAGGCGGTGGCCATCACCGGATCGCGATAGTCCTCGCCGCGCGTCAGCATCGCCCAAATGCCGCGCGCCATCTTGTTGGCCAGCGCGAAGGCTGCGACCATCGGTGGCTTGCGTTCCAGCATGCGCTCAAGCCAGGGATTTTGCGGTGCGCCACGGCGCAGCGCCCAGCGGACCACCGCCATCGCGCCGGTGACAAGCAGTCGCCGGATGTCCCGCTGCCCCATCTTCGATGTTTTCCCCAGCCTCTGTTTTCCGCCAGAAGAATGTTGCCGCGGCACCAACCCGAGCCAAGCTGCAAAATCGCGGCCACGCCGGAACTGGTCCATCGGCGGCGCGAAGGTTTCGACTGCGAGCGCAGTGATCGGTCCGACACCCGGCATGGTCTGTAACTGCCGGGGCATGGCGGCCGCCCTGGACGCGGCGGCGAGCTTTGCCGAGACTGCGGTAAGGCGGGACGTCAACAGTTCGATCTGCTCCAGAACCATGCGGCAGATGTCTCGCGCCAGGTCAGGCAGGCCCGAACCAGGATCCTCGACCACCTTCGCCAGCCGCGGGATATATCCGACCCCTTCCGGCGCCACATGCCCGAATTCATAGAGGTGCGCGCGAAGGGCGTTGATCGCTTCGGTCCGCTGCTTCACGATCTGCTCGCGGGCGCGAAACGCCACCGCCCGGGCCTGTTGGGCTTCGGTCTTGGGTTCGACGAACCGCATGGTCGGACGCATCGCTGCCTCAACGATTGCTTCCGCGTCGGCGGCGTCGTTTTTCTGGCGCTTGATGAACGGTTTGACGTAATGCGGCGCAATGAGCCGGACGCTGTGCCCGTAGGCGGACAATTCCCGCGCCCAATGGTGCGCGCTGGGACACGCCTCCATCGCCACGTCGCATGCGGGATGGTCCGTCATGAATCGCGCAAACTGCAGTCGCGACAGCTTCTTGCGGAAAACAACCACCCCATCCGCTGCCGCCCCGTGCAGCTGGAACACGTTCTTTGCCAGATCGACCCCGATAATGCTAACTTCTTCCATGGATGCCCTCTCCTTCAGCTTGTGCTTCGACACCACGAGTATGGCACATCGCGATGCCGTCAGGGTGAGAGCGGCATCCACCCCATCTC
>NZ_JBNAFV010000012.1:0-152919 GCF_049800875.1 Amaricoccus tamworthensis
TGGCATGATCGAGGCATTACGTGTTCTGAAAACCTGCAGGAAAACAGCAGTCTCCGCCCGCCGCGTTGCCCTTCAGCTTATCCAGAACAACATTGTGAGCGCCCCGGATCACCTGCGAGAGCAACTCCGTTCCATGAGCCGGATGCAGCTGATCCGAACACTTGCGGCATGGCGACCCGATCTGACGGACAGCGGGAATGTAACATCGGCCTATCGGATCGCACTGAAATCGCTCGCACGCCGGTATCTCGAGCTGACCGATGAGGCCGCTGACCTCGATACCCTGATCAGGGAAATCGTCGACAGTTTGGCACCGGACCTGATTGCCCGGCCATCAATAGGGTATGAGACCGCGGCACAGCTTTTGATAACCGCTGGCGATAACCCGGAGCGTTTGCGGTCGGAGGCAGCGTTTGCCGCACTCTGCGGGGTCAGTCCTGTTCCCGCTTCATCAGGAAAAGTACAGCGTCACCGTTTGAACCGGGGCGGAGATCGGGCAGCCAACTCTGCCCTCCACATCATCGCCATAGGCCGTCTGCGAACCGACGCGCGAACGAAAGTATATGTTGAGCGTCGGGTCGCAGACGGCCAGTCAAAAATGGAGGCAATCCGATGTCTGAAGCGCTACATTTCCCGGGAGGCCTACCACATCATCCGAAAACGAAACCTCGAGATCGCGAAAACCAAATCAGCACTTGACTGTTAGAAGGGCATCCAGGGTTCGCAATTCACCAGCACGGGTTTCACAGATGTGCTGCACGACGCCAGGGTGAAGATCTCCATGGATGGCCGCGGCCGATGGATCGACAACCGGATGGTGGAACGACTGTGGCGATCCCTGAAATATGAGTGCGTCTATCTCAACGCCTTTGAGACCGGTTCGGAAGCCAGGGCAGGCATTGGTGCCTGGATGGAATATTATAATGACAGACGCCCGCACTCATCCCATGGTCTGATGACGCCGGCGGAGGCCTATGATACCCACGATCCAAAACTCAGAACCGCCGCCTGAAATGAAACCCACGTCAAAGCTTAAGCAGGCGGAAAACCGGTCGAATATCTGGGACCATCTCTCTGAGGCTTGGCTCGATCTCAGCGTATCGCTCGGCCTTCTTGTCATGCTCGAATGTCAGCTGATGGCGGTCGAGCTCCAGCTTCTCAATCGTCCTGTCCGAGACGTTCGGAGAGTCCTTGCGCCGGACTTCCGCATAGCTGCGCAAATCCTTGGCTAGTGTCTTTAGAACAGGAATGCCGAGCAACCCTTCAATGCCGGAGCGGACTTGCGCCGACATCTCGCGCTCGGCAAGAACGCTGACCTGTTCGCCGTCAAACATGAAGAAATGCGCAAGCGTAAATGGCAGCAGGTTTTCTGCAATAAACTCACGGAACCAGTCCGCACGATCATTGCCCTGCAAGGCTCCAGCACCAACCGCCTTGCGTGTTGTCCCCTGAAATATATGGATTTCTTCATCTTGCGGGCGGTAAATACCGGCATCGTTAAAATGCCAAATACGCTGTATTTCCAGCGGCTCGTCATCATCATCCATGAAGGTCAGCTTGACCGAACAAGAATTGCGGCCAGCTTGCGTCGCGCCTCTATGCAGGGCTTTTTCCAAGAAGGCCTTGTAGGACGTCGCAAGCCTTTCTTTGTCGCCGCCCGAAAAAGGAGAGCGCGCAATAAGCGGCAAGCCATCACGACCAAACATCCCAAGCACAATGGCTTCAAACAGACTGGTCTTGCCATAACCGTTTGGCGCGCCAATCAGAATGATATTTTTATCAGAAGCCGGAGCAGGAAATTCGAAATTTGCCGTTGTGTAGGCTTTCCAATCTCGAAGAGTAATTTGAGAAATATACATGTGCGCTCATTCGTCCAGCTGAATACGGTCCAGAATATCATCAAAGGAGTCCCAAAGGCCGGCGCGGCGTTGTTTGCCAGTTTGTTCAACTTCTGACTGCACCAATTCCTCAAACTCAGCGAACAAGAGCCCGCTTTCCTTGCAGGCTGCCTTGATCATGGACCGTCCATCTTTGTTATCGAGTAGTACGACGACGTTGCGTGGCATCTATTTGTCCTTCTTGATCTCACGAACGCTCATTGGCCTAGCATTGGCATAGGTACCGATCTCTGCTGACCAGATTTCATGGATCAAATCAATTTCTTCCTGTGTGATCAAGGCTTGTCCCGTCTCCTTCTCAAGACCCCTAAGCCGCTCAAGGACTTCAGAGCGGGTCTGAAGCGTGAAAGGGCCAGGCACAAACGTGCCGCCGTCGGTAATCGTGATGCGCCCATCTCGCCGACGTGCCTGCCTGCGCTCCTTGTCGTTGCGAATAGAAACAAGCCAGTCGCGGAAGTCCAGCAAGGGACCAAACTCCGTGTAGCCATACTCGACAAAGCCCTCAAGGCTGCGATCCTTTTCGACAACCGTGCATGTCCAGCAGCCAAAACGTGAGGATGTGCTCCCGCAGGACGGGGCATCGTCTTTGGAGGTAACAACAGGGCACTCACCGCCGCTTGCTTCGCGGTACAGGCGGATCAGCTTCAGGTGTGATCCGCCCCATGGCGGCTCATTCAGGGCAAGAAACTCCCATACATCATCTGTATCAAGCTCGACAATTGGCCGGAACACCATGCAGCCTTGCAGATCATTGTGCTTGTTTAGCCGCTCACCATTGTCGTAGCGGCCAACAGAGGCCGCGCGCGTGGCGCTTTCTGAACGTCGAACACCAAGCAGCAGTATCACTTGTCCTGCTGTATCGGCCAAACTCTTGATATAGCGGCTTGTCGGTAGAATTTTCATCCGGTCTGTGCACCACCGGAATGAGCGATTGGGAGACGGATAGCCGCGTCCGATCAGATTGACCCAAAAAGATTGTTCCGGAGAAGGCCGTGTAATCTTTGTAATAACGGGTAATCCAAATGCGTCGGCTGCGCTTTGAATTTCATTTGTGCTTTCAATAATGTGCTGAACGAGGAGCGGGCTTTCGACCAGAGTATCATTCGCTACAATATGTACAGGCCGTTTTCTCTCACTGGGCGGCAATTTCATCAGCATTTCGAATGCAAGATGAGTTACGAGGGTGCTGTCTTTCCCTCCAGAATATCCTATGATCCAAGGGTAATTGTGATCCTGACGGTACTCATCGAGCAAATCAGCTTGAATCTTTTCAAAGGCTGAGGTGCTGTCCGGCTCCATCATTGTCGCTGCTGCGCTGTCTAGCCCCATCGTTTGCCCCATGATTCTGATTTTTCTGCTGTATCTTGTGTAGCAGCCGCGTTCGCCCACTGTAAATTGCGGATCACACCTTGATACGCGGCGTGAGCGCTTCTTGCCATATCTTCATGCCTTGCGGATCGGCAGTGGCTTCAGCCATGCAAGCTCATCAGGAACCAGCCCCCAACGCCATCGAGGGCCTCAAGCTCGGTTTGCAGGAGTTTGCACGCACAGCTGATCCCAAACGGTCTTTATTAGCTTGGTGCAGCCTTGTGGCGTCGCAGAAAAAACGCTCTCCTACAGCTTTCATTGATGTCGACTGTCAAAATACTTGAATGATCGGTTAGCACGTGTGCCTAACTTTTTCTTTTTGCCCATCGCGCCGGGTGCTGCATCACGGCGCCCCAATTCGGCCGAGCCATTGCCATCGCACCCCAAATTTTCATCCAGGTCCCATCTGAGCCGGACGCGACTCCAATCCAACTCAGATTTGAGTGAAAACATAAATCAATACTGTCAAAGACTTACAAGCTGAACACCCAATCCGCACAGTCATGAGGTCCGGAGAATATCGGCCCGGAGAGACCGCTTCCCGACCACCTGGCGCCAGCGCCAGTGCTCAGCCCCTCCCGCATAACCCTCGAAAACAACGACAAAATCCGGCCGCGGGCGGATCGGGAGAACAGTTTCTCAAGGGCAAGTGGCGGAGACGAAGTCCGCTTAATTTTTTGTTCAACTATCTGAAAAATTTAACTAAAAAATTTTACTTTCGAATTCATACCACAAAAAATACCACCGTAGGCAAAATTCGCAAAGTTCCATTGCCGGGAACAAAGGTGCTTTTGCATGTCCCGAAACGCGTTTCGTGTAATCGAGAAATCTCCCACGCGCTTCTTGCTTTCGCCAACGCTACCGTACTTCGCGATAAGGAAAACGCCGAGCATCTTCGTTGCCAGCTCGTCTTCGCCCGGTTGCGCGCCCGGCACATCCATGGACTGGGCTCTGGCCATAGTGATTGCATCCTCGGCCATTTGCGGAACCCCGCGCAGATATGCGGCAGACTGTGTCTCCTGCCCGACGATGCCATGATAAACCTCATTCCTTAGAGTATGCAAAAAACCTAAACCGTCAGCCCCGGTCCCAGTTTCTTTGAACAATGTCCGCAACCTCGTTGGGGGAAAACGCAACATCCCAAGACCACTGCCCTAAGCCTCCTGCGGCATTTACAGCCTCAACCCACTCTGCCAAAGCGTCTCTTTTTGCCTTGTTTTGTGGGCTGTCCGCACCTTTGATTTCCAATGCCAACAGTTTGCCGTTGGTGAACTTCACAAGAAAATCGGGAATGTATCGCCGACGAGAACCAGACCATAAATACTTTATTTGAAATCCTAGGTGATCGTTCTTTGCATACGCCAATACTTCGTCTGATTGCTCAAACACCTTGGCAGCGTAACCTTCCCAGGAGGAGTCACCAACCAAGTGGCTGATGTGCGACTTGACGACCGGAAAATTGGGTTTCGTCGTGTACCAGGTCCGCATCTGAGCCGTAGAGCCAATGGGATTTTCCTCGTCGAAAATCGGCGTTAGGCTTGTTCGGTTTTGCTCGTCAACGCTTTGCATAAGATGCTGAACGATCAGGTCGATGTTCAAAGCTATCAAGATGCGACGGCGCAGTGGATCAGAATGAAAGAAAGAAGGTATCTGAAGAACATCGGAGGCGATGAACTCTTCCACGATCCGCACCAATTGGGCTGCGAGGAGGTCTTCTGAGCCCTTGAAGCCATGGTTCATACTGGCAAAACCCTTACGAGCTGCTTGGAACACAAGCCGCTGTAACCGGAAGCCATCAGGGAGCTTTTCGAGATCAATCGATGACATTTTGCCGAGATCGGTTGCGCCACCAAGCGCAGGCGCGAGATCGGCGCTGATCGGTGTTGAAGCAGGGTCAAGCGTCAGCGTTTCAACGTTGGTCCAATCAACTGCCAACTCTCTGCGCACCACAGACTCGACGCGTACGACATTAGGCCACTTAATCTCAAGATTCGCTCTTTCGGGGACAACCTCAATTTGTGTCGATTGCTTCGCTGTCGGCGGAGCTTCTCCGGGATCACCCGACTCTGAAATCGAAAGCGGCACTCCGAACACGTTCACGTATTCAGGCAAGAAAAGGCCGTCTTCATCGCGGTCGTATGATACGCGTCTCAATCCCCGACCTACTACCTGCTCGCAAAGCAGCTGAGACGTAAAGGCGCGCAGGCCCATGATATGGGTGACATTCTTCGCGTCCCAACCCTCTGAAAGCATTGCGACTGAGATCACCTTCTGGAGGTCTTGGCCAGCCTGGCCGCGCTTGCCGACATTGTCGATTATCTCGCGCAGCAGTTCTTCCTTCTTCAGCTCACCGAGCTGGCGCTTCCTCGTTTCAGGAATGTCAGAGGCCTTAACGATCTCCTGCAAGCGCTGATCATATGCTTTGTCCGAAGTGGCCGCCTCGCCGATCTCCGCCTTGTCCAGCACCTTGGAGTCCACGCGCAGGGTCTTGTTCGGGGCCTGAAGCTCAGGCCAATGGGCGTCACCCTGATTGAAATAGTTCTCGATCCGGGCGGCTGTCTCTGTCCGGTTGCAGACCGTCAGCATGACCGGCGGTGAGTGATGCCCGGCTTCGGCCCAGTCCTTTGCCGTCTCGCGCCAATCGGCGCCAAGAAGTGTGTAAGCATCCTGTACGAGCTTTGGCAGCGCCTCGTGCGGCTCTGCCCTCGCTCGGTTCAGATCTTCGGAGACCGATTTGTCACGATAGATGTGGTAGAGCTTCGATCGCAACGTTTTGGAATCCGGCAGCGCATCATCCCGCACCACTACGCGCGGCGTCTTTACCAGCCCTGCCTCAATTGCATCGTTCAGCCCGAAATCCGAGATGATCCAATCGAACAGCGCCGTGTCGGTGCTCTTCTTGCCAGTGGGGGCAAAAGGGGTCGCAGATAGATCAAAGCATCGCTGAATGCGGCGGGTCTTGTGGATGCGGTCCAGACCTTCGATCCAGCGCGTCGCCTCGTCCAGGTCGATACCCTGTTCCGCCGCCTGCTTCTTGGAAATCTTCAGCTCTGGCGGTTTACGATAGGCGTGGTGCGCTTCATCGTTGATGACGATGATGTCCTTGTGCGCGGCCAGCTTGCCAAGCACACGGCGGGTGAACGCCTCGTCGGATTCCTTGCCCTTCTGCACGACCGACCGCTGCACCTCTTTCAACGGCATGAGCGTGTGCCAGTTCTCGATCAGCACCTCAGCCTGGTTCAGCTTCTGGCGCATCGATTCAGACGGACACAGGTTGAACTCGTCGTAGTAACTGCCCTCAGAAGGCAGCAATACCTGCAACCGGCCCTTTACCGTCAGGCCAGGGGCCACGATGAAAACCGCACGGCTGAAATCCTTGTTCCGCTTCGGGTAGGTGAGCGAGTTCAGCACCTGCCAGGTGATGATCATCGCCATCACCGTCGTCTTGCCCGCGCCGGTGGCCATCTTGTTGCACAGCCGTTCCCACGCGCCACCATCTCCCGGCACATGAATGCCTTGCTTAAAGGCGTCCGCGCCCTCGACCCACCAGATCAGCGTTTCAATCGCTTCCAACTGGCAGAAATAGAACGGGTGCTGGCGCGCATCCTCGTCATGCCAGTGCTCCAACAGCTTGCGCGTCACGATGGTCACACCGGGATAACCATCCTCACGCCACTGATCCACGCGATCACGGATCGTGTTGACCATGGCCAGCACTTCGGTGCGCTTGGTGTTGTTGCGCGCGTCGAAGACTTCATAGCTGGCAGGCCGCCGCTCTGGCTTGATCTCAAGCTTGCCGCCTTTGCCTTCGATCCAATGCTGCTCTGGCCGCTCCCACGGGCGGTTGATGATCAGGGACATGGCCTATCCCTCCAGCGCGACGATCTTGAGGGACTCGATACCCCGATCATCCACGATCTTCACCGCGATCCGCTTGTTTTCACCGGCCTCAAAAGGCAACGACACCGTCCCGTGGAACTGCTCCAGAAGGTCCTCGTCCAACTCCGCACGGATCGTTTTCTTCAACCGGTTCCAGCCGCCCTTGGCATCGGCCATTGGAAAGAACACCTGATGCGGCATGAGCGAGCGTTGATCGTAGTCGGTGTCCAGAGACCACATGGCGATCTGCTTCTTCCCGCCACTTATCAAATCCGGGTCATTGGGATTCTTCTTCGGTCGTGGGTCAAAATAGTCAAAGCCATGCACCTCGACCTCCCACATCCCGTCCTTGCGTTTGCGCACCTCGACCTCGGGCTGGCCCATCAGCCAGAAGGACTGGTTCGAGGAACGCGCCTTTTTCAGATCCTCGGTCAGCAGGTCCGTGTTCATCTGCACCTTGAGGAAGGTCATACCCGGCACATTCATCTCGTCGATGTCCTTGGCGGCCTCCGGATCAAAGGTGAAGGCGCAGAACAGCAGGAACTTCGGCTTGGGCATCAGCGTGTAGGCTTCGTTCATCGCCTCTTCGACCTGCCGCTGTTCCAGCGCGGCATGTTCGGGGCCGAAACTGACCACCACACGCTCGCCCGTGTCGGCGACCGATCCGCTGGCATGCAGGAAACGGGTGCCGGGGATCACTTCGAACTCGGCGAAAGTCATCATGTTGCCGCCCTTGCCGCGCACGCCGGTCTTCAGCAGTTCGTCGCGCCAGAGCGATTGGCGGGAGGTTTCGCCAGACCGGGCGACGGTGCTGTCGGCTTCCTCGGCGGGCAGGCTTTCGTCCAGTGAGAGCACCGTGGGCGCGGGCACCGCCTCGACGCTAAAGGGGCCGGTGATGCGCAGCTTGTTCTTGTCGATGCGGGGCTTGTCGTAGAGCGTTTCCTGATCGGCGTGATCGGCGATGGACTGGTCCATGCGGCGCTGCATGGCTTGACGGGCCTTGTGAAACGCCTCGAACGGTGTCTTAGCCGCATCCGGCCAATCGTCGGGCAGGTCAAAGGGCACCTCCCATTCTTCCAGCACGTCGCCATCGCGGAAGGAGACTTGCTTGCCCTTGCGATAGCCTTGGGTGGCCTTGATCGGCAGCGGTGGCGCGGATGTGAGCGCGGCGTTCAGATCGTCCAAAGCCGCCGTGATCTTAGGGTGATCCTCATCATAGATCGTGTCGATATCGGGGTTGTTGGCGATGGATTTCAGCGTGACATGCGGCACGGTTTCGTAATCGAACCCGCCCTTCAGGCCTTCGTGGGGATAGCGCAACGCGTAGTAGTCGAAACCGGCGGTCATCAGTCGCTGCTTGGCCAGCGTGATCGCCACGCGCGAGGTGTCGCAGGTGATCCAGCGCCGCCCCCATTTCTCGGCGACGAAAGCGGTGGTACCGGAGCCACATGTTGGATCGAGCACCAGATCGCCGGGATCGGTGCACATCAACATACAACGCTCAATCACCGTCCGAGTTGTTTGCACGACGTATGATTTCGCCTCAAATTCGATAGTATCGTGCCAAGAGTTAACCTGAGAAAGGTAGCCGAAATCGTTGAAGAACATTTTGAAGTACGGCTTCGTGCCCGGCTTATAAAGCCGAGACGCCTTCTTGAGCCTAGTGACACCGTCTTTTGTGGTGCGCCAACTCTTTGCACGAGCCTTCAGTGGTTCGCCAAAAAGCTCAAAATCGTAGGTACAACTTTCGGTATACCCTGATGAAAGCAGGTCAGAGCGCTTAAAGACACCTTCCAACTTGAAAGCGTACTCAGGATCGTCGAGCTCGTCTCTCGTTACACTTCGAAAATCAGTTGGTGAAACTGCAACGTTCTTGAATTCTGAGCCTTGGCCGGATTTCTTTCGGACCAACAGGTTGCGGTACTTGGGAGAAGCGTCTTGGTCCTTCACGTACCAAATCACATAGTCATAGATCGACTCAATGCTCCCCGATTCCAAGGGCATCATGCTTCGGTAATTGATTATGGCGACGAGGTTCCTTGCACCGAAAACCTCGTCCATCAGTTCCCTAATATGGTGAAGGTTTTCGTCGCTTATTTGGACGAATACACTACCGCGCTCATTCAGCAGTTCCCGCGCCAAGAGTAGCCGGTCGCGCATATACGCAAGATAGGAATGGATGCCCAGTTCCCAGGTGTCCCTGAACGCCTTGATCATCTCGGGCTCTTGCGTCAGGTCTTCGTCTTTTCCATCATCTACCTTTCGCTTGTTGGTGAACGGCTGAAAATTCGACCCGTATTTGATGCCATAGGGCGGGTCGATATAGATCATCTGCACCTTGCCGCCCATGCTTTCCTTGGTCAGCAGCGAGTTCATCACCAGCAGGCTGTCCCCCGCCACCAGCCGATTCGACCAGCCTTTTTCATGGCTGTAAAAATCCAAGGCTTGGCGCAGCGGCAGGTTCTCGAACGGGGCCGCGAACAGGTCCGCCTGCCGCCACTGCGCGCTTGCGTCCTGCCCCTTCAGCCGCTTGGCCGCATTGGCGAGGATCGTCGCCGGGTCCACCCGTTCATGAACATGCAGGGATACGGTATCGACCTCGAACGATGTCTTCTCCGCCTTGCCCGTCCAGTTCAGATAGGGCTGTTGCAAGCGTTTGAGTTCCGTCAGCGCATCTTTCATTCGCACCGGATCATCACTGGCCAGTGCCTCATCGATCAACGTCTCAACCGCCCCGCGCGCGCTGTCAAAGTTCAGCACCGGGTCCAGATGCGGATCGTACTGCCAGCGCGTCTTTTCCCCATCCGGGTCGGTATCTGCATGGACCATCCCCACCTCGGGATTGTTCACCCGTGTCTCGCCATGACGGTAACTCAGGACCTCTGACGGTTCGCCAGTTTTCCGTGCAGTCTTCTTTTTTTTACGCGGCACTCTCTGCTTGCGCGGCGTCGGCTCGTCCGTAAGCGTCAGTTCGAAAGTGTCCGCATCGTCTTTTCCACCACTCTCATCAGTTTCGTCCACCACACGCATGATCGATCCGCTGCGGTTACTGGCAAGCAACCCGTTATGGATCAAGGCATCACGGGACGCTACATAGTCTTCGTCACGAAGATCCGGCATACGCTCACGCAACAGAGCCAACATCGCGCCGTTGTTAATGGAGGAGCCGTCTTCCGGGATCAGGGACAGGATTTGGGTGCCTAATACGTCAGTCATTTCAAAAGTGCGCCAATCAAGAAATACAATGCGCCACAAAGAAGCTTTCCTGCCCAACTTTGTCCAGTACGATCTCCTCAGATCACCTGCTGCACGAGCTACTCCAACGTGAGCGACTGGATCAGTTCCCGCTGTCTTTCCCTTGAGACCGGCATATAAGCGCTGACAGTGGTCGCAAGCTGTTCATGACCAAGGTTGCGGGACCACGCTTTCCGCTCCTCCATTGTCCTGCAGCACCTGTCCATAAGCATCGCCAGTGTCTTCCGTACACTGTGAGGCGTGTAAGGATACATCCCGGCTGAAACGAACGCCGCCTTAAAGACTTTATTTACAACCTGAGCATTCGCATAGGGTTCATATGAAAAACCCGTGACCTTGAATTTTCCGTCTTTCGCTTCAACAAGCTGCTTTGGAAAAAGGGCATCTGTCGGGCCAAAGAGCCTTGTCTCCCTCAGATGCCGCACCCACGCCTCAAGGTGGCGCCGGTACATTGGCTCAACAGGAAAGAACCAGGTCTCGATCGTTTTTGAGGCTTTTGTTTTTACTTCACGGGCGTCCTGGAACACCATCCCCTCAACGACGTCGACGTGCTTCAGACGCAGGGTAGCTGCCGCCCCGTCCCTGGCTCCGGTCAGAACCAGAAGAGCGAACATGGCCTTGTCGCGGCGCTCAATTTCGGTGTCCTCAGGCATTGCCCGAAAAGCGGCGTCACACTGCTCCAGCGAGGGATAGCGGATTTGCCGCAAACTCCGGGCTGCGCGCGCATTTTTCATGTTGTTGTTGAAATACTCCGCATCGGCATGGTTCACTCGCGACCTGTAGCCGTTTTGGAACGCCAGCCATTCGATGAACTTTTTCACAATACGCAGCGATGCGTCGCGCGTGGAGAGACCGAGCGGTTTGCCGGTGCGCGTGTTTTTCCTGCGTTCGAGGTGCCGTTTGTAGGTGGCAGCCCAATCCCTGTGAAAGAGCTTGAACGGCTTGAATCCGACCGCTTTCTCAAAATCCAGCAGCGTCGAGCCAACCTTGTCCAACGTGGCTTCGTCCTGCCCTTTTGCTTCCCTCAGATAGCTGACGTAATCGTGTTTGATCCGCTCGTTATCCTCGTTAAATTTTCTCATGCCGTTACCGTGCCTCCGAAGTCATGGTTTTAACGCAGGTCCAGGGGTTCCTTTAGTCTGGTTCATCGCTATTGTCGGGAACCTCATAAAACGCGGGCCACGAGGGCAACTGGTCGGCGCGGATGTTACGGTTCAGGATGCATTCGCAGACTTCACAGAGCGCTCTGAGCCGACCATGTGTCGGCGATCTGGGGTGGTATTCGACCATGTCGATGGCAGCGCGTCGAGGTTCCTTGCAACTGAAACAAAAGAACTCTCCAAGACGAAGCGGTCTTTTTTGGCCCTGTTGTTTCCGTGTGATGAAGTCCTTCAATGCCCATCCAAGAATTAGCATCGGACGCTTCGCGCTGAGCACCGGCAAACCCTGGGTAATCCAGATACGGATGGTTTGCTCGGATACTCCGATCGCATCGGCGGCCTGCTCGACCGTATAGGTTCGATTGGATTTGACCTTCGAGGCGCTGATGCGGCGGGCCATCACCTCTGTTCCGGATCAACGCGATGAGCCTCTGCCCATGCATTCAAATCGGCACCGCGGTAAACGATCTTGCGGCCAAGCCGATAAAACGCCGGTCCGGTGCCCCTGTGGCGCCACTGCGCCAACTTCTCACGGTTGCCGAGAATATCCAGTTCAGGATCACCCAGTACGTAGTTCCGTTCATGCTCGAAAAGATTGGCCATCACCAGATTCCTTAGAAATCGATAGGATGACTATGCTTTGTATTCAGATTTATCTGTTTGTGAACAAGAGATTATTTGGCTGCAGCCAATTGAAAAAACATGAAACGCTTAAGGATTCTTTCTTGGGAGCAAAGGCTAGAGCCTTTTCTTCCGCTGCGCCTCTTCGATCAGTTGAACGATGTCCAGACGCCGATCCTCAATCACATTCCGAAGGAACCATACTTCGCTGTATGGCTTGCCAGAGCGCTGGAACTTTTCCGGATGCTCTTGAAGTGCTCTCTTCCGCAGTTCCCGCGCCTGCTGTTCCGGAGGTGCCATCATCACACGTGGCCCCGCTTCAACCGCAATTTCGACAAAAAGTTGCACACAGTAATCCCTGAGTTTCTCGGCCTTCCGCCTTGTTGCCGCTGTGCCCTTTTTTCTAGACGTCTGCTCTTCGGCAAGCTTGGCATAATATGCTGAAAGATCGCCTTCGAACTGCTCCTTCATGCACAGCTCTTTGTAAAGCATACCAATCAGAAAAGCGCTTTCAGGCCGAATGGGAAACTCGCGAAAATACTCTTGGACAATACGTGCGAGATACCAATCTTCTGAGAGCATTCCCCCATCGTTGCAGATATCGTGAACAATCAACCACGCTGCTACACCCAGCCTGCTGGCAGGAGGTTCTCCCAGAAGGTCGAGCTGCTCTTTAGAATAAAGCGGAGCTCCCTTACAATCTGTGATTGAATAATCTTCCCAACTTTCGATGTATGCGCCGTGGTACTTACCTTTAGGTAGTGCACCATATCGGGTTCCGACCTCTGTCTTCTCAGGCAGATATTTTGTTAGCTTCAACATTGCAGCGCATATTGAGACGATTGAATCCAGATCACACTGAATTGAATCAGACAGTACGTAATCCGGCACTTGTTCTAGAAAATCGTCTTCAAGTTCATCGAGGAAAGCTACCCCGGAAGACAGGCTGGTAATACCTTCTTTGAGATGAAAGTGAGCCATGTGGTTAATACCCATTGGCCCCTTTAGTTTGTCGCTCCTGATTAATTGAGAAACTCTCTCTTTAAAGTCACTTTTCAAAATCGAATACCTCGCCAGATGATCCAGCCACAAATCGAGACCAAAGTCTCATCAACTCACGACGTCTTTCTAAAAGATCAGTCCTTGCATAGGCCCGCTCAACATCGGACCCGACCTTGTGGGCCAGGCTCATCTCAGCCACTTCGCGTGGCGCATGCGCCTCTTCCGCGGCCCAGTCGCGGAATGTGGATCTAAATCCGTGCACGGTGACGCCCTCCACCTTCATCCTGCGCAAAAGCATGAGCATTGACATATTGGACAACGGTCTGTGCCGCTTTTGCCCCTCAAAAACATATTCGGACCGCATGGCCTCCAACGGCCCAATGATTTCCAGCATAGCATCCGTGAGCGGCACCCTGTGGCCGTCACCACCCTTCATGCGCTCCGCGGGACAGGTCCACAGCCGGTTTTCCAGATCCACCTCATCCCATTTCATCCCCAACACCTCCCCGGTGCGCGATCCGGTCAGGCAGGTGAACATCAATGCCTTGGCGGCCATCGCATTGCGGGTTTTGAGTTCAGAATAAAACGCGGGCACATCCTGCCATGCCATAGCCTTGTGGTGTTTCGGTTTTGACTTAACCTTCGGCAGCACGTTGGCATCTTTGATACCCGTCACGGGATTCTCACCGGACCGAAATCCCCTGGACCTGGCCACGTCCAAAACGGTCTTGATCCGCTGCGACAACCTTCGCGCGGTTTCATGCTTTTCCGTCCAGATCGGCGAGAGGCACATCAGCACTTCCGGTTGCCCGATGCTGTCGACCGGCATTCGGCCGATTTTTGGGAAAGCGTAATCTCTAAGTGTATTGATCCATTGCTGTCCGTGCTTGGCGTTCTTCCAGGTCGGCATACGGTCAATATGCACCTGTTGCGCGATTTCCTCGAAGGTCGGGATTTCCCGTTTGGCGTTAAAGCGGGGATTTAGACCCTGTTTTGCCATGCGCCGATATTCCAGGGCACGCTCACGTGCCTGGTTCAGCGTAACGACATCCGCGCCGCCCAAACCAAAATCCGTTCGCAGCGGAGCACCCAGCCTGTTTTTCTGACCCTTGACCACCACCCGCACGATCCAGCGACGCGCTCCGGACGGATCAACCACCAGGTAGAGGCCATTGCCATCACCGTGCCGTCCAGCGCCAAGGTTCTCAACCAGCTTTCTTGTCAGTTTCCCGGATAACGCCACGTTGAAAATACCACATTTCATACCACTCAATGAAAGGATACAACGGCAATCGAAAGAAATCCAACACAATGTCACTTTGGCCATAGAGGCTGGTAAACAAACAAAAAAGGCCGCCCAAAGCGACCCAGCCAAACTAAGAAAAAAGGTAAAGTGGCGGAGACGAAGGGATTCGAACCCTCGAAACGGTTCCCCGTTTACTCCCTTAGCAGGGGAGCGCCTTCGACCACTCGGCCACGTCTCCGCCGGTGGGTCTAACGGTCGGAAAACGGGAAAACAAGTGCGAATTCCCGTGAAGTGGAAAAACAGCGCGAAAAATCAGGAACGAGGCTGGATGGCCGAATTTTGGCAGACACGACAGCAGGGGCCCAAGGCAATACTAAACGAACCCCCACAGATCCGCCTCTGCCAGACGCGCGTTCAGTGTTGTGCTGCCGGTTTCAGGAACAAGCACGTCCTCGACCGAGAGATCCACGAACAGGACCTCCTCAACCGCTTTCAGGCGAACCCCAATGGTTTCAAGTGTGAAACCGGTACCTGTCTGCTCCGAATATTCGCGTGTGACCTCGTCAAACGTCGCCGTATCAGCCAGATGGAGGACCACAGTGTCCTGGCCACGCCCGCCGTAAATGCGGTCAAGACCATCATCCGCAGCATTTCCCCACCATGTCGTGTCCATCCACAGGAACCAGTCGTCGCCACTGCCACCCTTGAGGGTATCCTGCCCCCCTGTATCGACTAGGACATCCTCTTTGGAACCGCCCAGCAGACTGTCATCGCCATATCCACCGGCAAGAACGTCACGGCCACCGTCGCCATGTATGTTGTCGTTTCCGGAACCGCCCGCGACAATATCCGCGCCAGCACCCGCTTTAACAGCGTCATGCCCCTTGCCGGCAAGAATGACATCGTGTCCGGCGCCTGAAGTCACAGTGTCATGACCGCGTCCCGAAAAAATGAGGTCGTCATCCGCACTTCCGAGCACATCATCCGCACGCCGACCGAAATCCTGGAGGCCATTACGGTAAACCTCCGCCTCGAATGCCGCCATCACGCCATGCATGGCTGCAGTGGGATGCACGGAGTCGATGAAACCAATGCGGTCGGTGTAGTGCGTCAGACTGGTATCGAAACCAAGGTCGGGGTTCACTGTCTGGCCGTATTTATCACTTTCGCCGAGCAGCCACGATTGCTCAATCTGCCCAAATCCAAACGTCCCTGGATCCCGCTCCACCTCCGTCGTGAGCGCGTTCATGTCGATCAGCCTGACATCCGCACCCGTTGCCGCAAATTCCTCAACCATGCGCTCAATCCGGTCGTTCATGTTGTCGACAACGCTGTCGCTGTAGTAGTCCACAATAAATCCGGCATCGTTGAACACGGGGAAGAACGTAGTCTCGGGCTGCGTCAATACCCGCACCTGGCCGGTCCCCGCCTCCAGGAGCCGCTCGACATTCGTTTCAATCGACGCGACAACATCGCGGACGAGATCCTCGATCTCGTTGTCCCAACGCCACGGCCAAATGCTGTCCGGCTCCCAATTTGCCAGGTCATTTGACCCGATCCAGACATTGACGGAAACTCCCGCGAGATCACGGCCGTAGCTTGCGGCATCCGCCAAAAACCGGTCGGTCTGTGCGGTCAGGTTTATGTCCGTGTCGAGACGGGGATCGTCGATATCGACTTTCAGGATCGAAGGATCCTCGACAAAATCCCGGCCTGCGAGAGAGCCAACCGCCCGGCCGCCTGCAAACGCGTAATTGTAGGCATCGCCGCCCTCGATCCCCAAAAGGCCCGGCACGATTGATGAATGCACCTCACCATTGGTGAAACGGGTGGAATACCACTCGGCATTGGGAAGAGGGACCTTTAATACCTGTGACGAAAGACGGTAGAACTCGTCGCTGTCGCTCAGGCTGTCGCCCAACCAGGCCATCTTGGTTATGGTCATGTCGCATCCCCATCCCTGTTTCGCTCAAGTCTATGGCAATAAAGAAATCGAACCAAGGCGGACCCGGTTCAATCCTGCCCTTTACCCGGCTGCGTCAGACATCCCACATCCCAGGCATCCGGAGCTTTCCCCTCCGCCCATGGACGATGCCTCAATCGTACCGCCCGCAACACCGCTTCCGCGCTGTTGTCGGCAACGTCGTATCCTGCCGCTGCGGCCCTGGTCTCAAACGCGTTCCATCCACCGGTTCCGGCCTCGGACACCACCGATGGCGCGGCAAGTCCCTGTAAAGCCAATCTGCCCCAGTCGAACTTCGGCCCCGGATCAGCTTTTCTTTCCGGCGCAATGTCGGAGTGGCCTATGACGCCTTCGGCCGGAATGCCCCAACGGCTCAAAATCTCCCAGAGCAGCGCTTCCAAAGCCGCCATTTGCACTTCCGGAAACGGTGGAAACCCCTTCAGAGACGCCGGATTGGCCAGTTCAATGCCTATGGACCGGGAGTTGATGTCATCCAGTCCTTTCCAGCGCCCAAGGCCGGCGTGCCATGCCCGTTCCGCCTCATCCACCAGCCGCCACACCCGGCCATCGCGGGCGATCAGATAATGGGACGAAACCTCCGCCTCCGGATCGCACAGCCGGTCCAGAGCCGCCTCCGCCGTCTCCATGGCCGTATGGTGTAAGAGAACCAGGGACGGCCGCAAACCATCCCTGCGCGGGCCGAAATTGGGGCTTGGGTGTTCCAGTATGCGCATGTTCGGTTTCCTGCCTTTCCCGTCCCAGAGAAAACAGGCAGCATGCGGCAATGTCGAGACCTTCGCCCCTGCAAAACCGCTGTGCCCCTGACGGAACGCTGGTCGCCCATCCGGCACGCGGGACGATGATGGGCAACCGCGGTGGTCGCCTGCACGATTCCGACAGACATTTGAGGAGGGCCGGATGGCGGTCGAAAGCATGGATCTGCTGCCATTTGAACTTCCGGGACCGGCACCGAGAGGTCATGGGCACCGGCTACACCGAACTGTTTTTCCTCGATGAGGTAACCGCCCTCGCGGCGGGACACCGGCCCTGCTTCGAATGCCGACGGACCGACGCGCTTGCGTTTGCTGCCGCATGGGCTGCCGCGCATCAGTTGGCCTCTCCGCCCAGGGCCGGTGAAATGGACCTGATACTGCACCGCGAGCGACTGGCGGATCAGGATCCAGGAGACGCGGCAGACCTGCCGGACGGCTGCATGTTCAGACTTGAAGGGTCATTCTGGCTTCGCTGGAAAAAGAATATGCACCGGTGGTCCTTTGAGGGTTACGATGAAGCGCTTCCCCTGCCCACCGACGAACAAGCCGTCATTCCGATCACTCCACCGACTATCCAGTCGGTATTTCAAAACGGATACCTGCCTTCCATTCACGGGAGTGTGCGGGGCCGAAATCCGTAACCGGTTCCCACAAGCGGGAAACGGCCTTCACCAGGATTCACTACGACAGGTCACACGATGAACAACCCCTTACTGAACGCCTACTACGATCAGATTTCCCAGGCTGTTTTCGGACACCGGCGGCCTGACCTCAATCTAACCGGCACGGCAAAGCTGCCGTCCAAATTTGCCGTGACCGATTTCGCCTGCGCATGCATCGGTGCCGCGGCTACTGCGCTTGCGGACCTTTCCGGAACTCCCGCTTCAGACGTTACCGTGGACCGACGCCTTGCCTCAATGTGGTTCGACCGAACCCGTCGGCCGCTCGGATGGAATCTTCCAGATGTCTGGGATCCTCTGGCTGGAAACTACCGGACCAAGGACGGCTGGATCCGCCTTCACACCAACGCCCCACATCATCGTGACGCGGCTCTCCGTGTCCTTGGCTGTCCGCCCACTCGTGAAGCGATAACCAGAACGGTCCGCGGCTGTTCCTCTAGCAATCTCGAAACCACAATCGTGGAAGCGGGAGGCTGCGCCGCAGAACTGCGCACAATGGAGGCATGGGCGGCGCATCCACAGGGACAGGCCGTTCAGTCTGAACCGCTCATCCACTGGACACGACATTCGACTGCCCCCCGTAAACACACATTCCCCGAAGTTCGACCGCTGGCCGGCGTCCGCGTACTGGACCTGACAAGGGTTCTCGCCGGCCCTGTTGCCAGCCGGTTCCTGGCTCAATTTGGAGCCGATGTGCTGCGTAATGATCCGCCCGGGTGGGACGAGCCCGGCGTGGTCACGGAAACCACACCTGGCAAGCGGCGTGCATATCTCGATCTTAAGAGTGCAGTAGGCAAAAAGACATTCGAACCCCTGCTCCGAGAGGCAGACATTCTTCTCCACGGATACAGGCCTGGCGCGTTGGATGGCCTCGGGTTCGGCCGCGAAAGCCGAAGAAGCATTAATCCCGCCCTCATCGACATCAGCCTCAACGCCTATGGACATACCGGCCCCTGGCGGAGACGCCGGGGCTTCGACAGCCTCGTCCAGATGAGCAGCGGTATCGCCAGTCCAAAAGGCACAGTCGATCAGAAACCCACTCCACTGCCGGTTCAGGCGCTCGACCATGGCACCGGATACCTGATGGCCGCTGCGGCCCTGCACGCACTGAAAATCAGGTCCAGCGGCGAGATACGCTCCGCCCGCCTGTCTCTGGCCCGCACCGGACACTTGCTGGCATCCGTCCCGAACGCCGAAAATCAGGCCCCGCTGCAGGCCGGGGATGACGATTATTCAACCGAAATTGAAAACACGGATTGGGGCCCAGCGCACCGCATGAGTGAGCCGTTCACAATCGGCGCGAGGACAAAGCCCGCATTTGCCTACCCGGCTGGCCGCCTCGGAAAGGACGATGCCGCTTGGCGGTAAGCTCTGATAGGTTAAAACGTGCTGAAAGCTTTAAGAGCCAAGCTCCCGGTACGGGGCCGGATCCCAGTCACAGGCAAATCCATCCCCATCGGCATCGAGACGAAGCGGGTCCTCATCCGGACCGCCATTAGCGAGGAACGCCCGCTGGGCATCGTCATCCGTGGAATAGCGACGGCATCCCGATGCGACCGCTGAGCCGAAGCTGCGGCGGTAGATCTTGTTGCCAACCTCGTTTGTGGACTGCTGCGCATAGAGTGCAATATTGGCACCCTGAACCTGATTGGGCACGCCGGTTGTGGGCACGATCACCAATTGCGACCGCGCCTCGGCAAGCTGCTGTTCCGCGATCTCCCGGTCAATCTTCTGCTGCTCCTGGGAATAGGCATTGAGGTTGATCCGGTCGTCATCCAACTCCGCACCAACCGCCTGCGCCCCCTCGAGTGAAACAGCTCCGGTTGCAGCCGCAGCGGCGGCATCGCCTCCGGCAACAGGGTCCGGAACAGGCGTCGCGGGGGGAACGTCATAGGTTGGCGGAGAGTATTGCGGCACCTCGTAAACCGTGACGTTTTCCGGCACGGAAACACTCGACGTGCAGGCCGACAGGCCAACAAGGGACAATGCGGCAACAACGTATCTCAACTGGCAACTCCTGTTATCCCGGCGTAACGGCGGCAGAAGTCTACCACCAACGCTCGGGTTTATCATTAAAACCACAGGCAGCCTCAATCGTATAGGCCGTATTGAGCATATCGGCCTCCTCCCACGGGCGCCCAATGATCTGGAGGCCGTTGGGAAGTCCGTTATGATCCAGCCCTACCGGCACCGAAACCCCGGGCAGCCCCGCAAGATTGACCGTAACGGTAAACACATCGTTGAGATACATCTCAACGGGATCCGCATCGTCCATCGAGCCCAGCGCAAAAGCGGGCGACGGCGTAGCCGGTGTCAGGATCGCGTCGATGCCATCGTTAAACACGCGCTCAAAATCCTGGCGGATCAGCGTACGAACCTTCTGCGCCCGGATGTAGTAGGCGTCATAGAAACCGGCCGACAGAACGTAGGTGCCAAGCATCACGCGGCGCTGAACCTCGTGCCCAAAGCCCTCGGCCCGGGTCCGCTCGTACAGGTCCGTGATACCATCGCCCGCACCCAGTTCAGCGCGACGTCCGTAGCGAACGCCATCATAGCGCGCCAGGTTGGACGAGGCCTCAGCCGGCGCAATCACGTAATAGGCGGGCAGCGCGTATTTGGTATGCGGCAGGGATATATCGACGATCTCGGCACCCGCATCGCGCAGCATGTCCGCGCCTTTCTGCCACAGAGCCTCGATATCCGCGGGCATCCCGTCGATCCGGTACTCCTTCGGGATACCTATCCGCTTGCCGCGAATATCTCCGGTAAGCGCCGCTTCGAAATCCGGCACGGGAATATTGGCCGAGGTTGAGTCTTTTGGATCGTGGCCGGACATCGCACCCAGCATGATCGCGCCATCGCGCACCGATTTCGTCATCGGCCCGGCCTGGTCGAGGGACGACGCAAATGCCACAATTCCCCAACGGGAAACACGTCCATAGGTCGGCTTGACCCCGACAATCCCGGTGAACGCGGCCGGCTGACGGATGGACCCGCCGGTATCCGTCCCGGTCGCCGCAATGCACAGATCCGCCGCAACGGCCGCCGCCGACCCGCCTGAGGAGCCACCAGGCGTCAACGGGCGGTTGTCGCCCTCAAGCCGCCATGGATTGACCACCGGACCATAGCAGGATGTCTCGTTGGACGAACCCATTGCGAACTCATCCATGTTCAGTTTGCCGACGCAGACCGCCCCCTGCTCCCACAGTTTGGTGGTAACCGTGCTGTCATACTGCGGCTTAAACCCACCCAGAATGTTCGACGCCGCCTGGCTAGGGACGTTCTCAACACAGAACAGATCCTTGATGCCGAGCGGAATGCCACACATGTCGGGCGCGTCACCCGCATCAATCCGTTTCTGCGCCGCACCGGCCTGCTCCAGAGCCAGTTCTTCTGTCACGACCGAATACGCGTTCAACTCACCGGAGGCCTTCGCCGCCGAGACGCAGCCCTCAGCCAGTTCAACAGCGCCAACATCACCCGACCGCAACCGGTCGCGGGCTTCGGAAATCGTAAGACCAGTAATATCCGACATTACTCAACCACCTTCGGAACCGTGAAGAAACCGGCGCGCGCATCAGGCGCATTCGCAAGAACCCGGTCCCGCCTGTCACCATCCGTGACCTCATCGTCACGCCAGGCCAGTTTCATGGGTGTCACCGACGTCATCGGCTCAACGCCATCCACATCAACCTCGCCCAGCTGCTCCATAAACCCAAGAACGGCGGACAGTTCCTTTGCCAGCGGATCGAGATCCGTTTCCGGCACCTCAATTCGGGCCAGATGCGCAATACGTCTTGCGGTTTCCTTATCGATTGCCATCACGTCTTTTCCTGGAAAACATTCGGTCGGGGATTACCTTGCATGGCCCTGCTGTGCAAGTGCGGCGCGGCGGATATGACGGGAAACCGGTTGACCGCACGCCCTGGTCAAATTGATACTCCGCGCAAGCGTTCAATGTCGGGCACGCACAACCTGGGGGTATCGTCATGAAAATCACGTTTTTGGGGCATTCCGGTTTTCGCATGGAGATTGGAAACACGACGCTGCTGGTGGATCCGTGGCTGGAGGGGAACCCGGTTTTCGATCCGGCCGACCGGGCCAAAGCCATCGAGGGTGCGACCCACATTCTGATCAGCCACGGCCACGGCGACCATGCCGCTGACGCACTCTCCCTCGCAAAGGAACTCAACGTTCCAATCGTAGGCATCTACGACATGATCAGCCACTGGGAGGCGTCCGAGGGCATCGAGGGTGTCGGCTTCAACAAGGGCGGCACGGTGAATCTGGACGACGTTGCCGTAACAATGGTCAACGCAACACATTCATCCTCACAGGCGTCGGACAACGGCCCAATATACACCGGCACCGAATCCGGTTTCATGATCGAGGGAGAGGACAAAACCATCTATTTCTCCGGTGACACCGACGTCATGGCCGACATGGAAATCTTTGAGGAACTCCATCAGCCAGATATTGGCATCCTCTGCGCCGGCGGGCACTTCACCATGGACATGAAGCGCGCGGCCTTCGCCGCGAAAAGGTATTTCAATTTCAAAACCGTCATTCCCTGTCACTACAAAACCTTCCCGATCCTGGAACAGTCGGCGGAAGAGCTCAAAAACGCCCTTCCCGGCGTCGACGTGATAGAACCGGAAGTCATGAAGACGATTGAACTCTGACCGGCACCCGGTCATTGAGACCGCAAATCAGGGCTGGCACAAACTGGCCCAATTGCATCCGGCGGCAAAACGCCGCTTTCGACCAAGACAGGTTTTACGCACCATGAAAGCACTACTCCCCAACGTGGATCCCGACGGACTGCGGGAATTCTCGGTCGTCTTCACCGACCGTTCACTCAACCACATGAGCCAGAAGTTTCAGCAGGTCATGCGTGACCTCTCCGAAAACCTGAAGGACGTCTACGGGGCCGACCACCTGGCGATCGTTCCGGGCGGCGGCACCTTTGCGATGGAAGCGACGGCAAGGCAGTTCGCGGGTGATAAAGACGTGCTCGTCCTGCGCAACGGCTGGTTTTCCTTCCGCTGGTCGCAGATCCTCGAGGCGGGGCAGTTCCACAAATCCGAAACCGTGCTCAAAGCCTCCCGAACCGGCGACGCGGCAACGGCACCCTTCGCCCCTGCCCCGCTCGATCACGTCATCGGGGAAATCCAATCCCGGAAACCCGACATCGTGTTTGCTCCACACGTGGAAACATCATCCGGCATCATCCTGCCAGACGCCTACCTCAAAGCGGTCGCCGACGCCGTGCACGAGGCTGGCGGCCTCTTCGTCCTCGACTGCATCGCATCGGGCTGTGTCTGGGTCGATATGGCCAGCCTTGGCATCGACGTCCTGATTTCCGCCCCGCAGAAAGGCTGGTCCTCCACGCCCTGCGCCGGTGTGGTGATGATGAGCAGCCGGGCGTGGGACATCATGCAGGACAGCACATCCAGCAGCTTTGCTGCCGACCTGAAAACCTGGTCGAACATCATGAAGGCATATGAAAACGGCGGTCACGCCTATCATGCAACCATGCCCACCGAAGGGCTGGTGATGTTCCGGGACACGGTGCTCGAAACCCGTGACTGGCAGTTCGAAACCGCCAAATCCGCACAGTGGGAACTCGGCCGTCGGGTCCGTTCTATGCTGGAAGCGCGCGGCATCCAGTCCACGGCGGCGGAAGGCTTCAAGGCTCCGGGTGTTGTCGTAAGCTACACATCCAGACCCGAAGTTCAGAACGGCAGCGCATTCGCCAAAAACGGCACCCAGATCGCGGCGGGTGTTCCGCTTCGCTGCGATGAACCGGATGAATTCAGCACGTTCCGTCTGGGTCTGTTCGGGCTCGACAAGCTGCGCGACATTGACGGGACAGTCGCCACACTGGAAACCGCTCTCGACGAAGCCGGCCTTTAAAATATCAACGCAGGCCCTCGAAAAACTCCTTCAGAAGGCCCACGCATTCCGTCTCCGCGATCCCACCATGCACCTCCGGGGCATGGTGGCTCTGCTCCCGGGCAAAGACCCTCGCCCCCTGCTCCACTCCACCGGATTTGGGATCGGCCGCACCGTAGTAAAGCCGCGCAATCCGGGCCGCGGAAACAGCCGCCGCGCACATCGCACACGGTTCCAAAGTAACGTACAGCGCGCAGCCGGTAAGCCGCTCCGACCCGAGCCTCGCACAGGCCTCACGAATAACCAGCATCTCTGCATGTGCCGTCGGGTCCGACAGCTCCCGTGTTCGGTTCCCGGCCCTTGCGATCACCGTTCCCTTCGGGTCAACAAGCACCGCACCCACGGGAATCTCCCCCCTGTCCCGGGCCGCCCGCGCCTCCTCCAGCGCTAGATCCATCATGGGTGCAAAACGTGTCATCGCGACCTTATCCGCCCGAACCGTCACCGACCGCAAGCGCGATAGACGTTGCGGGAAACGCATGATGCGCGATAAGGACCAACGTATGAGTAAAAACACCGCATCAGAACGCATCGCAAAGCGCTTCGCCCGCGCCGGTCTCGCGTCCCGCCGTGGCGCAGAGGCCATGATTCTGGCCGGGCGCGTCTCCGTGAATGGGACGGTCATCGACTCCCCGGCCCTAAATGTCAGCGAATCAGATGTCATTCTGGTCGACGGCAACCCGGTCGAATCCGCCCAGGAAACCCGCCTCTGGCGCTACCACAAGCCCGTAGGTCTCGTAACAACCGAACGCGACGAAAAGGGCCGACCCACGGTCTTTGAGAAGCTCCCCGGGGAACTGCCGAGGGTCATCAGCGTCGGGCGCCTCGACATTAACTCCGAAGGGCTCCTGCTCCTGACCAATGACGGCGAGCTAAAACGACGGCTGGAGCTTCCCTCCACCGGCTGGGTGCGGAAATACCGGGTTCGCGCACGTGGCCGTCCCACCGACGCCATGCTGGAACCACTCCGCAAAGGCGTCACAATCGACGGCGAGCGGTTTCAGCCCATGTCGGTGACAATCGACCGGGAACAGGGTGCCAATGCATGGCTCACCGTAGGCATCCGCGAAGGACGCAACCGAGAGGTCAGACGCGCACTTGCTCATGCCGGTCTAATTGTAAACCGGCTTATCCGCGTATCCTACGGTCCGTTCCAGCTTGGAGACCTCAAAGCCGGAACGGTGGAGGAGGTTAAGGGAAGGATCATCCGCGATCAGCTGGGGCAAAAAACCAGGCATCCCAATACCGAACCGCAGAAATCCTTACAAAAGCCCAAAAGGGGCAAATCGCGAATCAGACGACCTTAAGTTCGCCCGCGCTTTTTCGACCGTCACGGCCATCTACAAGTTCATATTCAATCGGCTGGTCGTCCCGAAGGGTCTGAAGACCGGCGCTCTGAACGGCCGTGATATGCACGAACACGTCCTTTCCGCCATCTTCCGGCTGAATAAACCCAAAACCCTTTTCGGTATTAAACCACTTCACCGTGCCTTTGGCCATTACGGTAAGTCCTTAGTTATCCCACCTGAACACTGCGCACAGGCTTCTGCGACGACATCGCTCAAGGTCTACCGCGAGCCATGCGGAAAACGCTTTGATTGGCTGCCGTTGCACCACCATAACGCGAATCAGCGTTATAACAAAGGATGATCGCCAGTGTTCCTGAGAATTGAACACCCTGAATTGGCCGGTTTTCGCGTATTCCGCCCAAATGATGGGCATCACGTCCTCCTTTAAGGTCATCAATACTGGCATCCGGCGGTTACGGGCATTATCTTGCACTGCAACCGAACGCGGGACCTGGTGGGGCAGATGAACACATCCGGAATGAAACTTATTGGATTTATTGTGCTTGCGGCCATCGTTCTCACGACCGGCCTCGGCGCACTGGGAGCGTCCTGATGTCCGCAAAACGCTTTGGCGGCAAATACTCACCAGGCGCATCACGTGGCTCCAGCGCCCCGGCAGCCAACCCGTTTCGAAACCGCAACGCCAGCCGGGTAAGCATACGGGCACGACTGATGTACCTGTTGCCCGTGCCGCTTCTGTTTGCGGCGCTGGGTTCAATCGGTCGCGGCAACGCCACCGAAATGCTGGCGGAACTGCTCGGCCTCGTTGGCCTGATGACTTCCGCCTGGCTCCTGAATGACGGCATCAGGGCCGAAAACGCCTTCAACGCCAGAACCGTTGCCCGCCCGCCATCCGTCCCGCGCAAACTCTTTGCAGCGGTCCTGACCGGAGTATCTGTCTGCGTCGTAGGTTGGCTGAGCATCGGCCAACCCCTGCCCGGTGCCATAGTATTCGGCGCGGTCGCCACAGCGGCCCAGGTCCTGGCGTTCGGCCTCGATCCGATGAAAAAGAAAGGCCTCGACGGGGTCAACGAATTTGAAACAGAACGCGTCGCCAAAGCCATCGACAAAGCTGAGGGCCTTGTTCGCCAGATCACCGGAGCGGCCTCCCGCATCGGCGACCGGAGGCTTGAGGAGCGTATCGACCGGCTCTGCGACCAGGCCCGGGAGGTGTTCCGCGTGGTGGAAGCTGATCCCAGAGACCTATCCAGGGCGCGAAAGTTCCTGAGCGTCTACCTGCTGGGACTGCGCGATGCGACGACCAAATTTGCCGAGATTTATTCACGTACCGGCGATCCGGAGCCACGCAAGGAATACGAGGCCCTGCTGGCCGATCTTGAAACAAGTTTTGAAGCCCACAGAACCGATCTGCTGGCCGATGACCGTACGGACCTTGATGTCGAAATCGAGGTCCTTCGGGAAAGGCTGAAACAGGACGGGCTGACCACCGAATAATATCAGGAGATATCATCATGGCAGAAGACGTACGGGCGCAGGCCGAGGCCACGCTGAAAGAGGTCGAGGAGATTACCACGAACCTCCTTCCCGAGGCATCCGGTGAACTGATTGCGGTGGAACAGGCCGACCCGGCGCTGCAGGCCGAGATCAACAAACGCATGTCGGAAATCGATGTGTCAAACACGCAGTCGATCATCCGCTTCGGCTCCGCCGCCCAGGCCGAGCTTCAGGCCATCAGCCAGGACATGCTTGCCGACGTGCGCAACAAGGACGTCGGCCCCGCCGGCGACAGCCTGCGCAGCATGGTCGCCTCCCTGCGCGGTTTCTCGGTGAAGGAGCTGGATCCCAACCGCAAACAAAGCTGGTGGGAAAAACTTCTCGGTAAAACCAAACCAATGGCCGAGTTCATGGCGCGGTACGAAACCGTACAGGGCCAGATCGACGGCATCTCCAACGAGCTCCTCGAGCATGAGCACACCCTGCTCAAGGACATCAAGTCGCTGGACAAGCTCTACGAAAAAACGCTCGATTTCTACGACGAGCTTGCCGTCTACATCGCCGCGGGTGAGGCCAAAATCGCGGAGCTCGACAACACGGCTATTCCCGCCAAGGAAGCCGAGGTTCAGGCCGCCCCCGAACAGGAAGGCGTAATGAAGGCCCAGGAGCTGCGCGACCTGCGGGCCGCACGGGACGATCTGGAACGCCGGGTCCATGACCTTAAGCTGACCCGCCAGGTCACGATGCAGTCGCTTCCGTCGATCCGGCTGGTTCAGGAAAACGACAAGAGCCTCGTGAACAAAATCAACTCCACTCTGGTCAACACCGTGCCGCTCTGGGAAACCCAGCTGGCACAGTCGGTCACGATCCACCGCTCCCGTGAGGCGGCCAATGTGGTGCGTGAAGCCAATGACCTGACCAACGAACTGCTGACCAAAAACGCCGAAAACCTGCGTACGGCAAATGCCGAAATTCGCAAGGAAATGGAACGCGGCGTGTTCGACATCCAGGCGGTTGAGAAAGCCAACGCCGATCTGATTGCCACCATCGAGGACAGCCTGCGCATCGCGGACGAGGGCAAGGCCAAGCGGGCGGAAGCGGAACAGAGCCTGATCCAGATGGAAAACGACCTCAAGCAGACGCTGGCGGCGGCCAAGGCCAAGGAAACCGGTCTGGGCGACACCGTCGCCAACAGCACGACGAGCTAGGAGGCGCACCATTGTTCGGGGCAGGACCAGCAATCAACCGGTCGGGAACCTTCCCGTCGACGGCAGGGGCCGTTTTGTCCCTGCTGTGGGTTGTCGGCTGTTCCGGCCCGGATACCTCCGACACCACCGCGGCGGGGGCAGACCTTGAGCCACCCGCACCGGCAACAGAACCGGTGGATGCCGCGTCCGCCGCTCAGGATTCACTGACAAGCTACTATGCGAGCGTGGAGAACAACCTTACCTCGACAGGCCGAATGCGTCGCGAAACCGCACCGGCCGACGCGCCTTTCGGGGTGGAAGACCTCGTGCGCAATTTCGACCGTATTGCCCTGAACGTGGAATATGTCGAGCAGGATGGACGCTACGTCTCCGCCGAGACTCCAGGCATCCTCAAGCGGTGGGAACGCCCCATCCGCGTCGGCATCATGAACAGCGCCTCCATCTCCGAGGCCGAAGCCTCCCGCGACCGCGCGAACGTTGCGGCATACACGAACCGTCTTGCCGGCCTGACCGGCGTCGACATGCGCGTCGTGGACGCGACCGAGGGCCACGCCAACTTTTTGGTTCTGTTCCTGAACTCCCAGGAAAGTGCCCAATTCGCCGAGCGCATCACGGAAACCTACCCCGAATTTGCACCGGCTGTCATGCGGGGCATCCGTGACGCCACCGCGGACCTGTTTTGTGTCACCTACTCCTTCAGCGACCCGAACAATCCGGCGACCTATGGGGCGGCCCTGATCCTGATCCGCGCGGAACACCCCGCTTTCACCCGGCTCTCCTGTGTACACGAGGAAATGGCCCAGGCGATGGGTCTGCCCAATGACAGCCCGGACGCCCGCCCGTCGCTCTTCAACACCAATCTCGAGTTTGCCCTCCTGACCGAGCATGACGAAATGCTCCTGCGGATGCTCTACGACGAGCGGCTTCAGCCGGGCATGACGGCCGAGGACGCCCAGGATATCCTGCCGGACGTTGCACGCGACGCCATGAACGAACATCTGCTAAGCCTTCAGGCGACGGCTGCCGTAATAAACTGACCGGAGAGGGAACATGTCCATTTTCGATTTCCTGCGTGGCGAGTTCATCGACGTCATTCACTGGACCGATGACAGCCGTGACACGATGGTGTCCCGGTTTGAGCGCGAGGGCCACGCAATCAAATACGGAGCCAAACTCACGGTCCGCGAGGGCCAGGCCGCGGTCTTTGTCCATGAGGGTCAATTGGCGGATGTTTTTGAGCCCGGCCTCTACCAGCTCGAAACCAACAACATGCCGATTTTGACCTCGCTCCAGCACTGGGATCACGGGTTCAACAGCCCCTTCCTCTCCGAGATCTATTTCGTCAACACCCGCCAGTTCACCGACCTCAAATGGGGCACCCGAAATCCGGTAATCTGCCGTGACCCGGAATTCGGCCCGGTCCGCCTGCGCGCTTTTGGCACCTATTCCCTGCGTGTCACCGACCCGGCCAAATTCATGGTTGAAATCGTTGGCACCGACGGTGATTTCACGACGGACGAGATCACATTCCAGATCCGCAACATCATCACCACCCATTTCAGCCAGGTCATCTCCACATCCGGCATTCCCGTGCTCGACATGGCCGCCAACAACATGGATCTCGCCAAAATCGTTCATCAGCGCATTGAGCCTATGGTAGCGGCCTACGGCCTTGAACTGATCAACTTCATGATTGAGAACGTCTCGCTCCCCGCAGATGTCGAAAAGGCGCTCGACAAACGGACCTCCGCGTCGGTGGCTGGTGACCTCCGCAAATACACCGATTTCTCCGCCGCCGAGGCCCTGACAAACTCCGGCGAAGGGAACAGCGGCCTCTCCGCCGGTGTTGGCGCCGGGATGGGCATGGCGATGGCCGACCGCATGATGCGCAGCGGCCCCTGGGGACGTGCGCCCGCAGCTGAAAGCGGCACGCCAACACCGCCACCACCACCGGCCGCCGATCCGCGCTGGCACGTGGCCGAAGGCAGCGTCGCCCGCGGCCCCTTCACGCAGCTACAGCTTGAGGCCATGTACCGTGAGGGCAAACTGACCCCGCAAACTCTCGTCTGGACCCCGGGCAGCACCGGATGGGCCAAGGCGGGTGGCGTTGAGGAACTGACGCCAATCTTCGGCGACGTGCCGCCCCCGATCCCAACCTCCTGACGGGATCGACACCTTGGCCGCACCACGGCACAACTCCCATAGCCCGGAACTGGAGGATCACAGGTTCCCCTGTTCCTCCTGCGGATCGGACCTGCGCTTCGATCCGGCCTCAGGCGATCTAAAATGCGACCATTGCGGCAATACCGAGACCATCCCGCGCAGCACCGGCGCAATGGCTGAGCTCGACCTGCGCGCTGTTGAAAGTGACGGCGACGCCGCCGCCCGGATGGAGGAAACCCGCGTAGCGCGCTGCGACAGCTGCGGCGCCGAGGTGGAATTCAACGACGACATCCACGCCCGGGAATGCCCGTTCTGTGCCTCACCGCTTGTTGCCGGAACCGGCGTCAACCGTCACATCAAACCACAGGCCCAGCTTCCCTTTGCCCTGACGCAGGAAAACGCGCAGGAAGCCATGCGCTCCTGGCTTGGCCGTCTCTGGTTCGCGCCGTCCGATCTGCGCAAGGCCGCCCGCTCGAAGGGCGGCATGAGCGGCATCTATGTCCCCTACTGGACCTATGACGCCGAAACCCGTAGCCGCTACACTGGCCAGCGCGGCACAGTGTACTACGAGACCCGACGTGTTCCGGTTGTCTCGAAGGGCAAACGCCGCATGACGAACCAGCGGGTCGCCAAGGTCCGCTGGCGCCGGGTCAGCGGCCGCGTTGCCCGGAACTTCGACGACATTCTCGTTCTGGCCTCCAACAGCCTGCCAAAACGGTTTACCGACGCCCTCGCGCCGTGGGATCTCGGTGGCCTCAAATCCTATGAACCTAAATTCATCGCGGGCTTCCGTGCGGAGGCCTACGGAAAATCCGTGCGCGAGTCCTACCCCGAGGCACAGGAACAGATGAACATCGTCATCTCCCAGGACGTGCGACGGGACATCGGCGGCGACCGGCAGAAAATCCATTCGCTCGATACGGATGTCGGCCGCCTGACATTCAAGCATGTCCTGCTTCCCGTCTGGATGGCGGCCTACCGGTATCGCGGGAAAACCTACCGCTTTGTGGTCAACGGTCAGACCGGCGCCGTCGAGGGCGAACGCCCCTACTCAACAATCAAAATTGCCATAGCGGTGATAATTGGACTAATGTTGGCTCTGGCTTTCGCCTATCTACAGATTACTCAAGGCTGACAATGATATCCGGTACGGTCTTTCGACTGCAATTTTTAACCGCACCGCTCCTGCTGTTGGCATCAGGCGGGCAGGCATTCGCAAGTGATCTTCCACCCGTCCTGTTCGAATACACCGAAGAAGCATTTCTCACCTGCCAGACCGCGGGTGGCGAGGCCCAAATAGGAGAAGGGTACAGCACAACAGCCGACCTCAACGCCGATGGCGTGCCGGATTTCATTACCGACCTGTCCGCGGTTGACTGTGCCGGGGCCCCGAACGTGTTCTGCAACAACGGCGCCTGCCCGGTGGACGCCTGGCTATCGACACCGGACGGAGGCCACACCCGTTTCGAAATTGGCCCGGCACTTTCGTTCTCCCTGACCGAACAAACGGATGGCAGGACGCGGGTTCAGACGGCACACACCCTGGAAACATGCGCTGACGCCAATGTGGAGAGCACAAACTGCGCCAAGATCTGGAATTTCAGCGGCGCGGGTGAACCGACATTCGCATTTGCCCAATCGGACGCTGATGCCCCAAGGTCCCGCCCCGCCGACCTCGTTCCGGTTGAGAAAAAGGTTGCGGTCGAACCAGACGCCGCGGCCCAGACCGGCTGGAGCCTTCGCGCCGTTCCCGGAGCCAGCCCGGTAGCCCTCGCGTTCGGCCCCGGCAACATCTACAATGTGGCAGCGTTCTGCCTCGCCGACGCGCCTTTCATCGCCCTGAGATTCCGCGAACCGCCCACGGATGAAACACTGTCCGTACAGTTCTCATTTGGCGGCACATTCCTGACCGCTGAAGCCCTGCATGAGGAAACTGCGGGTGGCGCCTATATCATAGACCTTACCGCGAATGATCTCGCTGAGGGGCTCGCGGGAAGTTCGACCAGTACCACCATCTCCGTCGATGACACCGACCAGGGCACCATGTCGCTGGAGGGATCCACCCGGACGATCCGCACCGCGTTGGAAACCTGCTACGCGTTTTAGGGGAGGTCACCCGCCGCGCCGTTTCAGGATCTCCCGCGTCCGCTCGTCCGCTTCCTCCACCTCAAGCAGGTCGTCATCCGCCGGCACCATAAGAAGCGCTGCGCCGTGGCCATCCTCGCCCAGCCACAGCCCAAAATCGTCCGGCTCAATCACGACCGGCATCCGGTGGTGCACATGCGAGAGGGTATCGTTCGCCGCACAGGTCACAATCGCACAGGTCCGCATTAATTCGTTACCCTGCGTCCAATCCTGCCAGACCCCGGCGAGCACCAGAATATCGCCTTCGGGTTTCGCGATCACATATGGCGTCTTGGCCCCCTTCTCCCCCTTCCATTCGTAAAATCCGTTGGTCGGGATCAGACACCGGCGCTCCCGCACGGCCGAGCGAAACGCGGGTTTCTCAGCTATCGTCTCAGACCGCGCATTGATCAGCAACGGGCCCGCATTGGGTGCCTTGTACCAGTGCGGCAGGAACCCCCACCGCATGGGCTCAATCACACGCTCGCCGTCGTGCGACGTTACAACAGGGATATGCTGCGTGGGCGAGACGTTCAGCCGTTCCGTATCAGGACCAAGCTCACCGGCGACAGCGCCGAAAAGATCGCTCATCGCCTCAAAATGGGACGTGATCAGAAACCTGCCGCACATCACAAAGCGCCTTCCCAAAAAACAAAGGGCTCCCCGGATACGGAGAGCCCTCGCGTCATTTCGACCGTATCACTCTACCTTTGTGATGCGACCGTCGGTGTAGGGCTCATAGGCCGCGTTACCGGCCAGATATTCCGCCACAACTTCCTCAAGACCTGGCCCGTAGTCATAGGCATTGCTGCCCTCATCACGGAACGCGACATAGCCATCACCACCGCCGCGCATGAAGTTGTTGGTCACGACCGAGTAGACCTTCTCAGGATCGATCGGCACCCATTCGTCACCTTCCTGAACCAGAACCTCCCTGATCCGGCCTTCCATCGGAGCCGCGTCCGCCGTCCAGGAATATTTTATCCCGGCAACCTGGGGGAAGCGTCCGCCGCCCTCCTCGACCTGACTCACACCATTCTCCAGAGCCTCAACCAAAGCCGCGCCCTTGATATCGAAGGTCGACAGCGTGTTCTGGAACGGCAGCACCGTCAGAACGTCACCCATGGTGACGGTTCCGGCCTCAATGGAGGCGCGAAGTCCGCCGCCATTCTGAACCGCGATCGTCACGCCCTGATCCTTTACGCGATCAAGCATGGCATCGGCCACCAGGTTGCCCATCGTGCATTCCATCGCGCGGCAGGTGTCCCTTGATCCATCAATCAAGGTCGACGTCTCACCGACCCTGCGGGACTTCAGTTCCTCAATGGGACCCGCCATCTCCGCAACCCGCTCAAGCGTAGCGGCATCGGGCTCAACGGACGCATCCAGAAGCATTGTATCACCGGTGAACTCGGTCACGTTGCCATCGTCGTCAAAGGTCAGCGTCGCGTGGCCAAGATACTTGGTATAGGCCCCGGCCTGCACCACCGGCGTCTGGTAGCCCTCCGGCCCCTCAACCATGTGCGGATACTCATAGGGCGCATCCTCAACCGTGTTTGAGAACAGCGTATGTGAATGCCCGCCAATCAGGATGTCGAGCCCCGCCACCTCGCTGGCGATCTCCAGGTCAGAGGTCACACCTACATGGGTAAGCCCGATGATGTGATCCACCCCATCGGCCTGCAATTCCTCGATGTGCCGCGACATGGTTTCCACCGTGTCCGTGAAGACAATCCCATCACCCGGGCTGGAAATTTCCGCCGTTTCGGGTGCCACCGCACCAACAATACCAATCCGGTGGCCGTCGACCTCCAGGATCACCGGGTCGGGATTGAGATCAGCCATGAACTCGTCACCGGTGGCGTCGGTGTTGCCATAGGCCACCGGGAACTCCACCGCATTGATAAATGCCGCCAGCGGTTCGGTTCCGAGGTCAAACTCGTGGTTGCCCAGCACCATGGCGTCAAACCCAATGGCGTTCATAAACTCCGCCTCGGCCTGCCCCTGGTAGGTCGTGAAGAACAGGGAGCCGGAGAACTGATCCCCCGCACTCAGCAGAATGACCGGCTCTCCCGCGGCTTCCGCTTCGGCCCTGATCTCGTTGACTGCCGTCACAAGCCGGGCCACGCCCCCGAAACACGCACCCTCCGCCTCATCCTCGGCGGAGCAGGTCGAGTCATACTTGTTGATGGACTCGATCCGGCTGTGCGCATCATTGATGTGCAGTATGTGCAGCGTAAACGCCTGGGCGCCCCCCGCCCAGAAAGCCATGGCGGCTGAGGCCAGAAGTGTTTGACGTATCGACATGAAATCATCCCCGGTTCTGCGCGGAAGCGCGGCTTAAATCCCGGGACAGAATGACAGCGAACACGCCGTCATGGCAAGCCCCGCAACTTCACCACCTTTTACCGCGACAAAACCCGCCGATCACCTCAAAGCACCGCAAGCGATGCCGCAAGAATAACGCCGACCGTCATCGTGAACGGGATCAGAACTGCAACGACAAAGATGTCACCATAGCTTTGGCGATGGGTCAGCCCCGTAATCGCAAGCAGAGTGATAACCGCACCATTATGCGGCAGGGCATCGAACCCACCGGAGGACAGGGCCACAACCCGGTGCATGATCTCCGGATCAATGCCGGCCGCCTGTGCGCTCTGCATGAACTGGTCGCCCAGGGTTTCCAGCGCAATTGACATGCCACCCGAAGCGGACCCGGTGATCCCGGCCAGAACATTTGTGGCAACCGCAGAGGAAATCAGCGGATTGGCCGAAATCCCCAGCACCGCATCGCGAATGACCACAAAGGCCGGAAGCGATGCAATCACCGCGCCATATCCAACCTCCGACGCCGTATTAAATACCGGCAGGAGCGACCCCATCGTGCCCTTGTTGTAGCTCGATTTCAGATCCACGAACCGCGACCAGTTCAGGGCGGTACAAAGCAGTATTGAGATCACCAGAGACGCGATAATGGCCCAAATGCCCTTCACATCGTTCAGCGCAATGCCACCGTAATCCGGCTCCTGGAGATAGCCTGTGTCCATTGACGGGATCACGAGGTACGTGAAGATGGCGTTCAAAACGATGACCGCCACCACCGGCATCATCGCGATCAGGATCGACGGTAGCGGCTGGTCCGAAACTTCCGAGTCGGAATCCGTCCGCTTGTGCTCCCCGTAACCTTCTCCTGCCTGATTGGCTTTTGCCCGGCGCCGGTTAAGCCAGAGGATGCCAAAAACCATCATCCCAAGCCCGGCCAGCGTCCCAAAAAACGGAGCCGCAAACGGCGTGGTCCCAAAATACGGCATGGGAATTGCGTTCTGGATCGCCGGAGTGCCCGGGAAGGCTGTCATGGTGAAAGTGAAGGAGCCCAGCGCCAGTGCCGCCGGGAGCAGACGCTTCGGCGTATCGGAACGGCGAAACAGCGCGTTCGCGATCGGATAGACCGCGAAAGCCACCACGAACAGCGACACACCACCATATGTCAGGACACCACAGGCCAGCACGACGGCCGCAATCGACTGCCCCGCTCCCATCTTCTCAGTGAACCATTCGGCAATCGTCCGGGCCGACCCGGAATCCGCCATGAGTTTGCCGAAAATGGCTCCAAGCAAAAACAGCGGAAAAAACTTCAGCAGGTAATTGCCCAGCGCGGGCATGAAGACCTGCGTATAGGTCGCGAAAATCGGCAACCCACCTGCCATTGCAGTCGCGAGAAGCGCCAGGATGGGTGCGAGAATAAGTACGTTGATCCCGCGATACGCGAGATACATCAACAACCCCAGCGACAAGAAGATTCCAATCAGTCCCATTTGCGTCCCCCAATTTATTGAATCCGGCCCAACCACCGGTTGACGGTTAACGCCCCGCCACTTCCGATTGTTCCGGCACTGCACCGCAGCATGATCCGGGCAGCCGGACCCTGGGTCAACCGCTGTGTCGGCAAGTCTGTCCCCGACACCGGCAATCGCCGCGTCGCCCAATTGACCTTCCACATCACGCGGGCCTAGAGTGCCAGCATTCAGGATATCTCCAGCTCCCCAGGTCCGGCCCATGAACACAACCCTGTCGAATTCCCAGGCCCGTGCGGCCGAGGCACTGCTTCTGCCGTATACCGATGCGGCAATGGCGCGCGACACGGGCGTGATGATTATCGAACGGGGCGAGGGGGTACGGGTCTTCGATACAAACGGACGCGGCTACATCGAGGCCATGTCCGGCCTGTGGTGCGCGGGACTGGGCTTCGGCAACCAGGAGATCGTGGAGGCGGCGGCTGAACAGATGGGCAAGCTGCCCTACTACCACATGTTCGGCGGCAAGACCCATGAGCCGTCAATCGAACTCGCTGAAAAGATCAAGGAACTCACACCCGGCCGAATGGCCCGCGTTTTCTACCAGTGCAGCGGCTCCGAGGCCAACGAGACCCAGGTAAAACTCGCCTGGTTTTACAACAACGCCCGCGGTCTGCCGGACAAAAAGAAGATCATCAGCCGCAAGCGCGGCTATCACGGCGTCACTGTAGTCTCCGGCTCCATGACCGGGCTCCCCTACAACCACACGGATTTCGACCTGCCGGTGGACCGTATCCTTCACACCGGCACCCCGCATTACTGGAAAGAGGCGCGGGCCGGTGAAGACGAACCCGCATTCTCCGCCCGTCTCGCACGCGAACTCGAGGAACTGATTGAGGCCGAAGGCCCCGAAACCGTCGCCGCCTTCATTGCCGAACCCGTCATGGGCGCGGGCGGTGTGGTGGTACCCCCAAGAGGCTATTTCGAGGCCATCAGCGAGGTCTGCCGCCGCCACGATGTTCTAATGATCGCTGACGAGGTCATCTGCGGTTTTGGCCGCACCGGCGAGTGGTTTGGATCCCAGACCTTCAACTGGGTACCCACCTCCGTCTCAATGGCCAAGCAGCTGACCTCCGGGTTCATGCCGCTCTCCGCTGTGGCCATCAACCAGGACATGGCCGATGTCATCGAGGCCAACACCTCAAAAATCGGCACGCTCGGACACGGCTTCACTTACGGCGGCCACCCGGTCGGCTGCGCAGTCGGCATAAAGGTCATCGACATCTATCACCGCCTCGACATCACCTCGCATGTCAAATCCGTCGCAACCCGTTTCGCGGCCCATCTCGACCGCCTGGCCGAACACCCGCTTGTGGGCGAGGCCCGCCACGTCGGTCTGGTCGGAGCACTGGAACTCTCCCCGAACAAATCCCCGGACGGCTTCAGGGAAACCGGTAAGGTCGCCGCGAAAATGAGCGCCGAACTGCTTGAGCACGGTGTCATCAGCCGACCTGTCGCGGACGCCATGGTGTTCTGCCCGCCCATGATCATAACCGGCGAGGAGATCGACGAGATGTTCGACCCGGTTGAGGCCGCTCTCGACCGCACCCTCGACTGGGCAAAGGCCGAAGGCCACTGGTCCGCGTGATGCAGACCACAACGGAACTTACTCCCAACCCCCTGCGCGGGATCGGCCTCAAGGTCATCTCCGTCAGCATCTTCGTCGTCATGGCCGTCTGCATTAAAAGCGCCGCGCCAAACGTTCCTCCCGGCGAGGCCGTATTCTTCAGGTCCATCTTCGCCGTGCCCGTCATCGTCGCCTGGCTCATGTGGCAGCATGACCTGCGCCACGGGCTCGACACGTCAAATCCTTTCGGTCACCTCTGGCGCGGACTGGTGGGCAGCGCCGCCATGGCGCTGAATTTCACCGCGCTCGGTCTCCTGCCGTTGCCCGAGGCAACCGCGCTTGGCTACACCGCGCCACTGTTGGTAGTTATCTTCGCGGCCATGTTTCTGGGGGAACAGGTGCGGCTTTTTCGGCTGACCGCCGTTTTCATCGGCCTCATCGGCGTGATGATCGTCCTTGCACCACGGATGCAGATCCTGAGCTTTGAGGAAGCCTCAAAGCTGCAAACCATCGGAGCGATGGCGGCCCTCATGGGCGCAGTGTTTGCCGCACTTGCCCAGGTTTTCGTACGCAAACTGGTACAAAGTGAGTCCACCGCCGCGATCGTGTTCTACTTCTCGATCAACGCCAGCGTTCTCTCCCTTTTCACCGTCCCCTTCGGCTGGGTCATGCCCAACCCGGTGGATTTCGCACTTCTCGTGTGCGCCGGTCTTTGCGGCGGCGTTGGCCAAATTCTCCTGACATCGGCCTACCGTTTCGCGCCGGTGGGTGTCATTGCCCCGTTCGAATACGTCTCGATGATCCTGGCACTCGTCATAGGATACGCACTGTTCGACGAGATCCCGACACTTCCCATGCTCGCGGGGGCCGGTCTGATCGTTTTTGCGGGTCTCTTCATCATCTGGCGCGAGCGTCAGCTTGGACTGCAACGGGGATCGCGCAAGCATCTCACGCCCCAGGGCTGAAGCAATCTTGACCTCGGCCGCAGGCTGGGCCAAAGGTGCGGGCCATGCGGATTTACAAGGTCTTTCGCGCCCGGGAATGGGCTGAACTCGAACAGGACGGCTCGACGCCAGGAGCACCGGTCGACCGTCAGGACGGCTACGTGCATTTCTCGACAGCGCGTCAGTTGGACGAAACCCTGCGCAAGCATTTCTCAAACGAGACGGAACTGTTTCTGCTGACGGTCGACGCCGAAGCTTTAGGCAACGACATCCGCTGGGAACCCTCGCGGGGCGGCGACCTCTTCCCTCATCTCTACCGGGAGTTGCGCCTGTCCGACATTCTCTCAGCCGAGGAACTCGCAACCGGCCCTGACGGACCCCAGGCCCCCATCGGCCTTACATGAGCGCACTCGAACGCATGGGGCTCGCCGCCCTTCACCGTATCGACCCGGAAACGGCTCACTCCCTCGCCATCAGGGCACTTAAACTTGGCCTCGGCCCCAAAGAGGGGGCCATCACCTCCCCGGCTCTGGAAACGGAAATTGCCGGCATCCGGCTTCCCAATCCGCTTGGCCTCGCCGCCGGTCTCGACAAAAACGCCGAGGCCATTGAGCCTCTCCTGAACACCGGGTTCGGTTTCATCGAGGTGGGCGCGGCCACGCCATTGCCGCAACCAGGAAACCCCAGGCCACGCCTCTTCCGTCTCAGCGGAGACCAGGCCGTCATCAACCGCTTCGGCTTCAATAACGATGGTATGGAAGCGATCACCGCCCGCCTTGCGAAGCGGCCATCGTCCGGTGTTGTCGGCCTCAACCTTGGCGCAAACAAAACCAGTGAGGACCGCGCCGCCGATTTTGCCAAAGTTCTGACCCATGCCGGGCCACATGTGGATTTTGCCACCGTCAATGTCTCTTCGCCCAATACCGAAAAACTCCGGGATTTGCAGGGCCGCGCCGCCCTCACCGCCCTGCTGGAACGCGTGATGGAAGCCCGCGCCGGGCTAGACCGTCCGGTGCTCGTTTTTCTCAAAATCGCCCCAGACCTGACGGAGGAGGAGCAGGCTGACGTGGCCGAATGCGCCATGACCGCCGGTATTGCCGCCATCATCGCGACCAACACGACCCTTTCCCGCGACGGTCTGCACAGCCCGCACCGGGAAGAGGCCGGGGGCCTCTCGGGTCAGCCGCTGTTCGAAAAATCGACGACGGTCCTGCGCAACATTTACCGCTTCACCGGAGGACAAATCCCGCTGATCGGTGTGGGTGGCGTGGGATCGGCCGAACAGGCCTACGCCAAAATCCGCGCCGGTGCGTCCGCCGTCCAGATTTATTCGGCTCTCGTCTACGGCGGCATGTCGCTTGTCCGTGAAATCCTTGATGGACTGCCGCCCCTTCTTGCCCGGGACGGGTTTTCCAACGTCTCCGAAGCCGTAGGCGCGGACGCCAAATCCTGACATCCCAATTGACCGCGACGCAATCCCGCGCTGTCACCTCGTTAAGCTGGCCCTAAAAACAACGGCCCGCTGGCACAAAGGCTTGCGGGTCGCAACATGCTGGCTTGTTTTGATCATCTGGCTGGGTGGCTATCCAGGGACGCTGCCTGGCGGGATGACAAAACTGGCTTGCAGTTCTTACTGACAACCTCCCTAAACTGTCCCGGCGAACAGATCAACCGAAAAATCAACGATTTCAATTAGTTGACCAAATTTGTCGCCTAAAGAAAAATCAACGGCCTCGCCACCATGCGGCCCCAACAACCGGGAAATCCCAATAGCCTCAAACCACCGCGGCTCGGATAGCCCCACCCTCCCCAACGATCAATCTTCTCTTCCGACAATATTACCACCCCCTTGCAACTCCGGCCACGCACGCCGAAACTGGCGAGGCATGGCACCTGACAGGGCGGGCGGAATGGACACACAAAACGAGAGCGAAACCCCGACGGTAGAGGAGGACCGCGAGTCCGCGTTGCGCACCGCGCTTCTCGACGCGCAGTTCGAATTTGCCGAGGACAAATCCCAGGCCCTGCTGGTTCTCATTAACGGGCCCGATGGTTCCGGCAAAGGCGAGGTCACCAACCGCCTGAACGAATGGCTCGACCCGCGCGGCGTGTCGACGCTGGCCTATGACATCGGCAAGCACAAAAAATACCACGGCCCGCTGGCCCGCCGCTACTGGCTGGACATGCCCGAACGCGGCCGCATCGCCATCGTACTCGGCTCCTGGTACCACCAGCTGCTCTACAACCGCATCACCGACAAAACCGACCTGAAGCAGTTCGAAGCCTCCCTGGAAATGACCCGCCATGTCGAGGCCATGCTCAAGGCCGAAGGCGTCCGCGTCCTGAAGATCTGGCTCAAACTCTCCGCCGGCAAGGCCCAGAAACGCTACGAGGAAAAAAGCAACGCTCCGGGCAGCTTCCGCAAACCCCTGATGGTTGAATGGGACAAGCTCCAGGACAAGAAGGAACAGAAACGACTGGTTGAGGCCGCGGAGGAACTCTCCGGCATGTCCGGCGAGCCCTGGCACGAGATTTGCGCCATAGACACCGAAGCCCGCGATTTTGAGGTCGGCGAACTGGTGCTTCAGGCGCTCACGGTCGCCCCCGTCAAAACGCCTGCCGAAACATGGGACCATGCAAACCGCATCGCGCCGGGCAAACCCGTCCTGCCCGCCCTCGATCTGACCCAAAGCCTCAAAAAGGACGAGTACAAGAAACGTCTTAAGGACGCACAGAACGAACTCTACAAACTCACCCGCAGCCCCGAAATGACCGAACGTGGCATGGTCCTTGTCTTCGAGGGCAACGACGCCGCTGGCAAGGGGGGCGCCATCCGACGCGCCCGCGCCGCGCTCGACCCGGTCCAGAGTACGGTGGTCCCCATCGCTGCACCCAGCCAGGAGGCCCTTTCACGCCCCTATCTCTGGCGTTTCTGGCGACGCATTCCAGACCAGGGCGACATTACCATCTTCGACCGCAGCTGGTACGGCCGTGTGCTCGTGGAACGCGTGGAAGGTTTCGCCGCACCCCATGACTGGGCCAGGGCCTATGAGGAAATCAACGACTTCGAAACACAGCTTATCCGGGCGGGCTATATCGTCCACAAGTTCTGGCTGGCCATTGACGCCGATGAACAGCTGGCCCGCTTCAAGGCCCGCGAAAACACACCGCACAAGCGTTTCAAGATCACCGATGACGACTGGCGCAACCGCGAGAAATGGGATCTCTACGCCAGTGCCGTTGAGGATATGGTCGCGCTCTGCTCCAAACCGCAGGCGCCCTGGACAATCGTCGAGGCCAACGACAAGCGCTTCTCCCGCGTCAAGGTTCTGGAAACCCTGGTGGACCGGCTGAAAACCGAACTGTCCTGAGCCGACGACGACCCGCTATACAGCCGCTTCCAGTGCCGGATACCGCAGCGCAAGAGTAACGCCCCGCGCCGTGTTCAAAATCATAAGCGCCGCCCAAAGCCCGTGATTGCCGAACTGTGGCAGAAGGATCAGCACCGCCACAACATAGATCGCAACGGACAGAATCATCGCATTTCGCATGGGCCCGGTGCGTGTCGCGCCAATAAACACCCCGTCCAGCATCCAGGACGCAATCCCGACCACCGGAGCCACCGCAATCCAGGGCAGGTATTCCCGCGCGGCAATCCGGACATCCGGCGCGGTGGTCATGATATCGATCACCATCGGCCCAAAGATCCAGAACACCACGCAAAGCCCAACGGACACCGCCACACCCCATTGCGATGTCACAATGGCGGCCGACCGCAGTTCCGGCCTGTTCCGTCGGCCAAGCGCCTGACCCACCAGTGTCTCCGCCGCAAAGGCAAACCCGTCGAGCCCAAAGGCGGTAAACTGCAGAAACTGCATCAGCACCTGGTTCGCCGCCAGCTGCACGTCACCAAGGCCCGCCCCCAGAAAAAGAAAACTCGTAAAACTCGCCTGCAACAGGACCGAACGGATCAAAATGTCCCCGTTGACCGCCGCCATCCGTATGAGCTTCACCCGGTCAAACACGACCGACGCCGCCCGGGACATCGGATCGGCAAACGCGTCGCGACAGAGATACAGACCGATAACCAGCCCCGAAAACTCCGCCGCCAGAGTGGCCCAGGCCACGCCAACCACGCCCCAGCCAAGCCCAAGCACAAACCACAGGTCCAGCACCACATTGACCATGTTCATGCCAAGCTGCAGCCACAACACGCCCCGCGTCCGCTCCATGGCGATCAGCCAACCCGTCAGCGCGTAAATCGCAATGGTCGCCGGCGCGCCCCAGATACGGACCGACATGTAGGCACGCGCCAGGTCCTCGACCTCCTCAGACGCAGGCGCAATATGAAACGCCGCCTGAAAAAGCAGCGGCGACAGAACCAGATAGACCAGCCCCGCTCCCAGCCCGATCAGCAGCCCCCGCACCAGAAGCGCGCCAACCTCGACCGTATCACCCGCCCCATGGGCCTGCGCCACCAGGCCCGAGGTCCCCATCCGCAGAAACCCGAAAATCCAGTAGAGCGACGCCAGGATCACCGCCCCAATGCCAACCGCCCCCACCGGCGCGGCCAAACCGATCTGACCAACCACACCGGTATCGACCGCTCCCAAAATTGGAATCGTTGCATTGGATAGAACAATGGGTACGGCTATGCGCAAAACCCGCCGATGGCTGATCGAAGGGGTCGTCACCCGGCGGTTTTCCCGCCCTGTGGCATCAGAAAATGTCCCGTCCCCTGAGCGAAGAGCCGCGCCCGGTTATCCTGCCAGGCCTCCACATGCACACTGGCATAGCGTCGGCCGGACCTGTTCACCCGCGCCCGTGCATAGGCATCACGCGGCAAACCGCCCCGCAGGTAGTCCACCGTGAAATCAATCGTCTTGGGCAACGGCGGAAAACGCCCCGCCTCAATGGCTTCAGCCTCCGGCCCGCCGCCTTCCATCAGGTTCCAGACCTGCTGCCAGGACAGCTCCATGATCGCGGTGATCTCCAGAAACGCACCTATCGCGCCCCCGTGCAGGGCCTGCAGCACCGGATTGCCGACCAGCTTCTCATCATACTGCAACAGGGCGGTCAGCTCATCGCCATGCCGCTCAAACACCACGCCCAGATGCTGAATATAGGGCACCTGCGCCACCATCTGCTTCAGCGCCGCATCGCGCCGCTGCTTGACCACCTGGACCGGTTCGGGACGTTTGAACGGCATCAGCTCAACCCCTCCACCGTGAAAGCCCCGGTTGCCGCCGCGACCGGAACATCGATGTCATCCGTGTAGGCCGTAGCCCGAACAAACGCGACGTTCTTCGTCATGCGATAACACTCGGCTCTGCTGTAGATCCGCTGCCCCGGCTCCGCCGGTCGCATGTAGTCAATACGAAGATCAATCGTGGCCGTTCCCTTCGGCGCCATCGGATGCGCCATCACCGCCGTCCCTCCGCTGGTATCGAGCAGCGCGGTCACCACCCCACCATGCAGCACACCTGTCTCCGGATCGCCTATGAATCGCTCGTCATAGCCCAGCGACATGATCACCCAACCGGGCCCAAGATCATCCAGATGCATGCCCAGATCGGCCGAATGGGGCAGAGCGCCCACAAACTGCCTCGCTATGCGGATTTTGTCTTCCTTGCTCAGGGTGTCGCCCACGATGCCACCTGTAGATTGCCCCGTCCGGTCAAAACCGGCACCATTTTCCGATGCATAAGCCCGTTTTCGTCACGATAACAGGTCAAATTCCCAACGAGGACACTGCGGACGGCGGATGGACGCGGCCAGTATGACGTCGCGTCAACTTTACGTTTACGTAAAGCAATTTACTTGAAAAGCGACAAACCTGCGAGCATGTTTCGCAAAACGACAACAATCGGCCACGGAGGGAACATGAGTGACACACTGCTGACTATCGGCGAAATGTGCGCGAAATATGACGTAACCCCCCGAACGCTGCGGTTCTACGAGTCGCGGGAACTCCTGTTCCCGAGGCGTGAAGGAACCAAACGCCTGTTCGGAAAATCCTGCCAGGCCCGCCTTAAACTGATCCTGCGCGGCAAGCGTTTCGGCTTTGCCCTCGAGGAAATCCGCCAGCTTCTCAATCTCTATGACGCGGGCGATCAGCAAAGAACACAGCTTCAGCGAACCTACGATCTTGGGGTGGAACACTTCCGGAGCATGGTGGCCCAGCGCGACGAACTCAACGAGGCCATCGCCGAGTTTGAGGAACAGCTCAACTGGGTCAAATCCGTCCTCAACGAAACCCCGGCCGAAGCGGCAGAATAAAGAAGGAAACACCAATGGCCTCCTACACGCCCCCTCTTCGCGACATGGAATTTGTCCTGCACGACGTCCTGAAAATCGAGCAGTCGGAAACCCCCGGCTATTCTGAACTGGACCGGGATTTTACCTCCGCCATTCTGGACGAGGCGGGCAAAATCGCCCGTGACGTTCTCGCCCCCACCAATGCCAAGGGCGATGAGCAGGGCTGTGTCCTGGAAAATGGTGTTGTCCGCACCCCGGACGGGTTTCAGGACGCCTTTGATCTTCTGCGTGAGGGCGGCTGGACCGGGCTCGACTGCGACCCGGATTTCGGCGGCCAGGGCATGCCCTACATCATGGGCGTGGCCGTGGGCGAAATGCACTCCGCCGCCAACATGGCCTTCAACATGTATGCCGGTCTGACCCACGGCGCCTACTCCGCCATTCACACCCATGGCTCGGACGAACAGAAAGCCACCTATCTGCCCAAAATGGTGTCCTGCGAGTGGACCGGCACCATGAACCTGACCGAACCCCACTGCGGCACGGACCTCGGCCTTCTGCGCACCAAAGCCGAACCCCAGGACGACGGCAGCTTCAAAATCACCGGCCAGAAGATATTCATCTCCGCCGGTGAGCACGACATGTCCGACAATATCATCCACCTGGTTCTCGCCAAAATCCCCGGCGGACCGGAGGGTGTGAAAGGCATTTCGCTCTTCATCGTCCCGAAATTCCTCGTCAATGAGGACGGCTCACTCGGCGACCGCAACGCCCTCTCCTGCGGCAAGATCGAAGAGAAGATGGGCATCCACGGCAACTCGACCTGTGTGATGAACTATGATGGCGCCACCGGCTACCTGATCGGTGAGGAGCACAAAGGCCTGCGCGCCATGTTCACCATGATGAACGAGGCCCGCATAGGTGTTGGCCTTCAGGGCCTCGGCCAGGCCGTCGCCGCCTATCAGGCCGCGACCGACTATGCCCGCGACCGCCTGCAGGGCCGGGCCGTCACCGGCACCGAAAACCCCGATGGACCCGCCGATCCGCTGATCGTCCACCCGGACATCCGCCGCACCCTCATGGACCAAAAATCCTTCATCGAGGGCGGCCGCGCCTTCCTGCTCTGGTCTGCCAGCCTGATCGACGCCGCCAACCTCGCCCGTGACGAGGACGCGCATGGCCTCATCTCCCTGCTCACCCCCGTCGTGAAGGGTTTCCTCACCGACCGTGGTTTCGACATGACCGTCCAGGCCCAGCAGGTTTTCGGCGGTCACGGTTATATCGAGGAATGGGGCATGAGCCAGTTCGTGCGCGATGCCCGTATCGCCATGATTTACGAGGGCGCAAACGGCGTCCAGGCACTCGACCTGGTGGGCCGCAAGCTCGCCCAGGACGGCGGCAAGCACGTCATGGCTTTCTTCGAGATGGTCAAGGCGTTCATCAAGGACAACGCCGACAACGAGGACCTCAGGACGGGCTTCCTTGAGCCACTGAAAGCCGCCTCCAAGGATCTCCAGGCCGCCGGAATGTATTTCATGCAGAACGGCATGAAAAACCCCAACCACGCCCTGGCCGGATCGTCGGATTTCATGCACCTCTTCGGCCACGTCGTCCTCGGCCTGATGTGGTCCCGCATGGCCAAGGCGGCTCTGGAAGGTGACAGCGATTTCCACAAAAACAAACTTGCCACCGGCCGCTACTACATGGCCCGCCAGCTCCCGGCGACCAAAATGCACCTCGCCCGGATCGAAAGCGGCGCCGACCCGGTCATGGCCCTCGACGCGGAGGCTTTTTAAGCCCGGCACAACGACGTGATGGAGCCTTCTTAGGGAAGGCTCCACCAGCCAACAAAGGACACGCTCCGCCCCGATCCGCTTAAGGTTGCACTACGGGAAAAACTCGACACCATAACAAATGCGGGCGGAACGGATTGGGCCGTCGAAATTCCCGCAAAACAAAGGTCACGACAGGGATCAAAGAATGAGCGAATATCGGCTTCACTGTTTTGCACAATCGGGGAACGCATACCGCGCCGCCCTGATGCTGGAACTGACCGGCCAGGACTGGGAGCCGGTTTTCGTCGACTTTTTCAACGGTGCCTCCAAAACACCCGAATTTCTGTCCCTCAACGAAATGGGGGAGGTCCCCGTACTTGAACATGGCGACCTGGTCCTGTCCCAATCCGGCGTCATCATGGACTACCTTACCGGCAAAACCGGCAAATTTGGGCCCAACGCTGAGACCGAACGCCTTGAGATCCTGCGCTGGACCCTGTGGGACAACCACAAACTCAGCAGTACGATCGGCACGCTCCGTTTCCTGATGAACTTCCTCGCACCGGAGAAACGCAACCCGGATGTGATTGCGTTCCTGGGCGGCCGCGCCAAAGCGGCGATGACCGTTCTGGAGCACCACCTGGCCGACCGCGACTGGGTCGCCACCGACCAGCCGACCACGGCGGATTTTTCCTGCTGCTCATATCTCTACTTCGCCGATGAGTTCGGCGCCGACATGAACCAATACCCCAACACCAGCCGCTGGCTCGACGGCATCGCCGCTCTGCCCGGCTGGAAACACCCCTACGACCTCATGCCCGGGCATCCCCTGCCCGGAGCCAAATAACCGGAGGAACCGATGACGGAAGCCTACATTTACGACGCCGTGCGCACACCGCGTGGCAAGGGCCGCAAGGACGGCAGCCTGCACGAGGTCACCTCCCTGCGCCTCTCCGCCGAAACCCTGAACGCGGTCAAAAACCGCAACGGTCTGCCCCAGGACGCGGTCGAGGACGTGATCTGGGGCAACGCCACCCAGGTCATGGAACAGGGCGGATGCCTCGCGCGCTCCGCCGTTCTGGCCTCCGACCTTGGCGAAAAGGTTCCCGGCCTCTCCATCAACCGCTTCTGCGCCAGTGGCATCGAGGCCGTAAACCTCGCCGCCAACCAGGTCCGTGCGGGCGCCGGTGACGGCTACATCGCCGGCGGCGTCGAAATGATGTCGCGGGTGGCCATGGGCTCGGACGGCGCGGCCATTGCCGTCGATCCGTCGCTGGCCATGAAATCCTATTTCGTCCCCCAGGGCATCTCCGCCGACATCATTGCCACGGAATACGGGTTCTCCCGCGATGACTGCGACGAACTGGCCGTCGAAAGCCAAAAACGCGCCGCCAAAGCCTGGGAGGAAGGCCGCTTCGACCGGTCGGTCATCCCCGTGAATGACATCAACGGCCTGCCGATCCTCGTAAAGGACGAATACCTCCGCCCCGGCACCGACATGCAGTCGCTGGGCGCGCTCAAACCCGCCTTCAAGGACATGGGAGAGACCATGCCCGGCTTCGATGCTGTGGCCCTTTTAAAATATCCACATCTTGAGAAGATCAACCACGTCCACCACGCCGGCAATTCGTCAGGCATCGTCGACGGCGCGGCAGCTCTCCTGATCGGATCAAAGGAATACGGCGAAAAGCACGGCATCAAACCCCGCGCCCGCATTCGCGCCACGGCCAAGATCGGCACGGACCCGACCATCATGCTCACCGGCCCGGTTCCCGTGACCGAAAAGATACTCGCCGAGTCCGGCATGTCCATGTCCGACATCGACCTGATCGAGGTCAACGAGGCCTTCTCCGCGGTCGTTCTACGCTTCCTTCAGGCCTTCGACGTGGACAGCTCAAAGGTGAACGTGAACGGCGGCGCAATCGCCATGGGCCACCCGCTCGGTGCAACCGGCGCGATCATTATTGGCACCGCCCTGGACGAACTCGAACGCTCCGGAAAAGGCACCGCACTCGCCACGCTCTGCGTCGCGTCAGGCATGGGTGCGGCAACGATTATTGAACGCGTATGAATACCGCAGCGTCCAAAATAATCGAAAACCGGCAGTTTGCAGGAGTTTCCCGGAATAGAAAGTCGCCATCCGGCAATTTTCCGGAACATTTCTCTTGCAACCGTGAGAAGATCAGGGCCTCTATACGCGCCGATAACGACGTTTCCGTGAAAAACGCGTTACACGCGCACCAAATGGGGAGGAAAATGGTACGCAGCCCGGCGACAGTTGGAATTGAACTGGTGGAGGCCTATGAACAGGCCGACATCCAGACTGTCGTCAGTATGATGTCATTTCCCTTTGCGATCTATCTCGGATCAGAGCTTCTGGTGCTCAACAGCCTGAAGGACGCCGCCAACCTGTCCGCGGTCTACAAACAGCTCGTGTTTCGCGGCAAGGTCCGCAAACTGCACGCCAGCCTGATGTGTCTGGGAACAACCCGACGCGACGAGACCACGGTGGATCTGCGCTTCCGTCACGAGGTTGCGGGCGATGCCCCGGGTCACGCGGCAATCGGCCGGTTTTATTTCCGAGATTTCGACGGAGTCCTGAAATCGGAGATGCTCGAGATTATCGAGTTCGATCCCGCCGGTCCCTTTGCGCTTGCGTTCGCCATGCTGAAGTCCAGCCCGCCCAAAGCGGCCGAACTCGCCATCTGAAGTCGAACCGGCCCCCTCAGGCCCGGTTCCTCCCCGCAAAACGTCTATCCTTTAGTGGAGACATCACATGACCATTTTCACCTCTGCCACAGACGCGGACGGCGTCGCCACGATCACCTGGGATCTGCCCGGCAAATCCATGAACGTCCTCAATATGGAGGGCATCGCCGAGCTTGAGAGTCTCTTCGACGCGGCTTTGGCCGACGACGCCGTAAAAGGCATCATCATCACCTCCGCAAAGCCCGACTTCGCGGCTGGCATGGACATCAACATCATCGCTAAAATGAAGGACAGCGCGGGCGAAACCCCCGCGCAGGGCCTCATGGACGGGCTGATGAACATGCATGGCATTCTGCGCAAAATCGAACGCGCCGGCATGGATCCCAAAACCAACAAGGGCGGCAAACCCGTCGCCGCCGCGCTTCCCGGCCTTGCCCTTGGCATCGGGCTTGAGATCCCGCTTGCCTGCCACCGCATTTTCGCGGCTGACAATCCGAAGGCCAGAATCGGCCTGCCCGAAATTCTTATCGGCATCTTCCCCGGCATGGGCGGCACCACCCGACTCGTGCGCAAAATGGGCGTCATGGCCGCGGCCCCCTACCTGATGGAAGGCAAAACCCTCGCCCCCGCCAAAGCCAAAAGCGCGGGCCTGATCGACGAGGTCGTGCCGCCCGAGGAACTTCTGGCGCGTGCGAAGGAATGGGTCCTGAACGCAAAGGACGCCGACATCGTCAAACCCTGGGACGCCAAGGGCTACAAAATGCCCGGCGGCGCACCGTACCATCCCGCCGGCTTCATGACCTATCTCGGCTCGTCGGCCATGGTTCACGGCAAAACCCAGGGCGTGTATCCGGCCGCCAAAGCCATGCTCTCCGCCGCTTACGAGGGCGCACAGGTTCCCTTCGACACCGCGCTTAAAATCGAGGCCCGCTGGTTCACCCATGTCCTGATGAATCCGTCCTCCGGCGCCATGCTGCGCTCAATCTTCATCAACAAACAGGCCCTTGAGAAAGGCGCCGTCCGACCCGAGGCCCCGGACCAGAGCGTCAAAAAGCTCGGCGTCATTGGCGCGGGCATGATGGGCGCGGGCATCGGCTACGTGGCCGCCAACGCGGGCATCGACGTGGTCCTTATCGACCGCGACCAGGAAGCCGCCGACAAGGGCAAGGCCCACGCCGAATCCATCCTCGACAAGGGCATGTCCCGCAAACGCGTGACCCAGGAGAAAAAGGACGCCGTCCTCGCCCGCATCAACGCCACCCCCGACTACAGCGCCCTCGACGGCTGCGATCTGGTTGTGGAGGCCGTGTTCGAGGACCCGGGCGTCAAGGCCGAGACCACCCAAAAAGCCGAAGCCGCCCTGCCCGACGACGCGATCTTTGCCACCAACACCTCCACCCTGCCGATCAGCGACCTGGCGAAAGCCAGCGGCAATCCGGAGAACTTCATCGGCATCCATTTCTTCTCGCCGGTGGACAAGATGATGCTGGTCGAGATCATCCGCGGCAAAGAAACCGGCGATCGCGCAGTGGCCAAGGCGCTCGACTTTGTGCGCCAGATCCGCAAAACCCCCATTGTCGTCAACGATGCCCGCTTCTTCTACGCCAACCGCTGCATCATCCCCTACATCAACGAGGGCGTGCGCATGGTGGCCGAGGGCGTCTCCCCCGCGCTGATCGAAAACGCCGCCAAACAGTTGGGCTTCCCGCTCGGCCCGTTGCAGCTCGTGGACGAGACCTCCGTGGATCTCGGCGTAAAAATCGCCAAAGCGACCAAAGCCGCCATGGGCGACGCCTATCCCGAAAGCCCCTCCGACGACGTGCTCTTCAAACTGTTCGATGAGGGCCGGCTCGGCCGCAAATCGAACGCGGGTTTCTATGAGTATGACGAGAAGGGAAAACGCACCGGCCTCTGGCCCGGCCTTGCAGAAAACTGGCCCGCGTCCGATGACCAGCCGGACCTTACCACCGTTCAGCACCGCCTCGCCATGATCCAGACGCTCGAGGCCGTCCGTGCCCTGGAGGAAAACGTCCTCATGGACATCCGCGAGGGCGATGTCGGCGCCATCCTCGGCTGGGGCTTCATGCCCTGGTCCGGCGGGCCTTTCTCGTGGCTGGACATCCTCGGCGCGGGAAAGGCTGTGGAAATCTGCGACGGTCTTACATCCGAATTCGGCGACCGTTTCACTGCGCCCAAAATCCTGCATGATCTGGCCGCGAGCGGCGAGGGCTTCTACCAAAAATACCAGCCGGAAGCCGACGCCGCCTGACACGACGCGTACAAACCGACACCATCCACGGGCCGCCCAACAGCGGCCCGTTTTCACGTTAGCGCCCCGGTCATGGTTGATACTTTCTTAAACCCCCGCCTCTAGGGTCCAACCCAAATCGGTGTGTTCACCGCCGGCAGGCCCGTCCCCCCCCCGGGCCGCGCGGCGGTGTCGTAGTTCGGAAGCTGTAACCATGCGTATGAGTATCAAAACCGCGGCCATTGCCATCGCCCTGGCGCTTTCCTCAACCGCCGCCCCGGCCATAGCCGCCACCATCACCGGCAGCCACAGCGTACTCGACAATTCCGCCACCAAAGGCGCCTTCTGGCTGCGCCCGTTCCGCCCTCAGACCGGCATGGGCGGTTCCTGGGCCATCACCCATTCCGGCGCCAGCCTCGACTGGAACGGTGACACCGCCACGCTCACCGGCAAAATCGTCAACCGCCGCAACACGTATCACAAATTCGGCCTCAACCTCGTCTTCTCCGGGCTTCAGGGCTTCTCCGACGGGCAGTCCCCCGCCTGTGGTTCCGCCGCCGGCGGCGCCTGCCGTGGCGACGAACTGAACTGGGCCTATTTCAGCAGTGTCGAGGGCCAGCTGACCGGCCGCCACGGCCTTTACGGTGTCAACCTCGACGTCGCCATGCGCGATGACGCGCCAAATTCCCAACTCGGCTTCGGCGCCAACAACTACGACATGGCCGAAGGCATGGCCTCCTGGCTTCAGGTCACCCTCAGCGAAGACAGCCATTTCCGCCATTTCGACCGCTCCAACATAACCTGGCGCCTCGGCCAGGGCGACCCGCTCCCGGCCAGCATGAATATCGGCCTTGAGGTCCCGACAAGCAGCAACGTCCCCGAAATCGACGCGGGCGCCGGCGCAGGCTCCCTCGCCGCCCTCGGCGCCCTTCTGGCCTTCGTCCGAAGCCGCAGGCGCAACCGGGTGGTCTGATACTCCCCCTGGACTTGACCACACCCACAGGGTAGGAAACGGGCAAAAAATTACAAACCCGTTTTACCGGATCAGGCACCCATGACCGCGCTGGACAATTACCTTTGGCTGGAGGCGACCGGCCACTGGACCGAAACACCCGACACCCCACCCCGCGAAGTCATCGTTTCCTTTCGCAACACCAGTCTGGTGTTGAGCGATCTGAGCGAGAACGTCCTCGGGCACTGGGCGCTTGCCGGGGTGCAGGCGATTGACCGCACCGGCGACACCACCGTCTATTCGATGAACTCCGATGGCACGGAGACCCTGCGCATAGCCGATCCAGAGATGAATGCCGCCATCGCCAAGGTCTCCCTCGGCGAAATCCTCCCCGAGCCCACCCGCATTCAAAAGACCAGACGCCTCTCCCTCGTGGGCCCGCTTGTGGCGCTGCTCATCATCCTGATCATTGCCGCGGTCAGCCCCGGCCTCGCGCCCCTGCTTGCCACCCGCATGGTTCCGCCCGCATCGGAACGCGAACTTGGCGACCGGATGCTCCTCGCCCTGATGGAAAGCAGCGGCCCAATCTGCCCCGAAACCCCAGGCCGCCGCGCGCTCGACAGCATCGGCACATCGCTCGCCGCCAATGGTGAAGCCCCCCGCATCCGCGTTCTCGACCTGAAGCAGACACCGGTCCTCGCGCTGCCCGGCGACACGATCCTGATGGGCTCCGCCACGCTGAAAACCGCCCGCGCGCCGGAAGAGGCCGCAGGCTGGATCGCACTCGCACGCGCCACTGATCCGGTCGCCGACATGATGCACGACGCCGGAACCCTGCAAAACCTCCGCTACGTCTTCACCGGCAATATCAGCCCTCGGCCTCTCGAGAGCCAAATCGCCGGGGATTGGGAGCCGCCCACAACAGCGGTGATCCAGCAGGCCCTCAACAGCCTGCATGACGCCGGCATCGACCAGCGTCCCCTCTACGACGCGCTCATCCGCTACGGCTGGCAGCCGGATCCTGAAAATCCGGTCGTCATGCAGGAAAACACCCGCTCCGAACGGCTGGTCACCGACCAGGAATGGGACGCCGTGCGCGCCATCTGCTCCGAATAACCCGGCCGATCAGGGGTTGGTAATCCGCCCCTGACCCAGTACCAGCCGCCGGTCCATCCGCGCGGCCAGGTCCGGATTGTGCGTCGCGATGAGCGCCGTCAGCCCCGTCTCGCGCACCAGCCCCATCAGCATGTCAAACACCGATCCCGCCGTCCCGGGATCGAGGTTCCCCGTCGGCTCATCGGCCAGCAAAACCCCAGGCCGGTTCGCCAGAGCCCGCGCAATCGCCACCCGCTGCTGCTCGCCGCCGGACAGTTCCGCAGGCCGGTGCGTCAGCCGGTGGCCAAGCCCCACCGCCTCCAGCAGCTCCCGCGCCCGCGCCGACGCCTTTTCACGCGCAACTCCCGCCGCCCATTGCGGCAGTTCCACGTTCTCGGACGCGGTAAATTCCGGCAGCAAATGATGAAACTGATACACAAACCCGACCGTATCCCGGCGCAGTCGCGTGCGGGCCCGGTCGTCACGCATCGGCGCCTCATGCCCCATGATATGCACCGACCCGGCCGCCGGCTCATCGAGCAGACCGGCAATATGCAGCAGCGTCGACTTCCCCGCCCCGGACGGCGCCTCGAGCGCGACGACCTCGCCTTTGGCAAGGCTCAGGCCCACATCCTCCAGCACGACGATCTCCGCGGGCGTCCCGGCATTGTACCGTTTCGCCACACCACTCAGCGTCAGGGCATCACTCATAGCGCAACGCCTCCACCGGGTTCATCCGCGCCGCATTGCGCGCCGGCGGAATGGTAATCACAAAGGACAGCCCCAGAGCCATCACCACCACCGCAAGCACATCCAAAAACCGCAGCCGCGCCGGGATCTCCGTCAGGAACCGCACCTCCGGGTTCCACACACTGCCGCCCGCGACCCACTCCACCAGAGCCTGGATCTCCTGAATGTTCGCGGCAAACAGACAGCCGAGGACAACCCCAAGCACCGTCCCCGCCACGCCAATCGAGGCACCACAGATAAAGAACACCCGCATGATCGACGCCCGGCTCAGCCCCATGGTGCGCAGGATGCCAATATCCCGCCCCTTGTTTTTCACCAGCATCACCAGGCCCGAGATGATGTTGAGCGCCGCGATCAACACCACCAGCGAGAGGATGATGAACATCACCCGCCGCTCAACATCGAGCGCCGACAGAAACGCCCCATTGGCGTTCTTCCAGGTCCAGACCTGCCCACGCGGCCCCGCAGCCTCCGTCAGCGGCCAGACCAGATCATCCACGCCGGACGGGTCGCTGAGCATCACCTCAACCTCGTCGGCGCTGCCCTCTCGGTTGAAATAGGCCTGGGCCTCCGTGAACGGCATGTAGACGCGCGTCCGGTCGATATCGAAGCGTCCCACGCCAAAAATAAACACGACCTCATAGTCGTTCAGACGTGGCTGCGTGCCGAACGGCGTGTCCATACCCTCCGGCGAGATCAGCGTCACCACATCGCCCAGCGCCGCGCCCAACTCCCGCGCTACGCCCGTCCCAATGGCAATCCCCTCGTCAAACCGCTCCAGGTCTCCCCAGCCCGTCTCCGGATCAGCAATCAGCGGCACCTGCTGCAAATCCTCCAGCCGCGTGCCATAGACCTCAACTCCGGCGGCACGACCGCCAGCGGACGCCATCACCTGCCCCTTCACCAGCGGCGTGGCCCGGTCGACCCCGTCGACCTCCGCCAGACGCCCGGCCAGATCGCCGTAGTCCCGGACCTGCCGGTCCCGGTTGCCAAACTCGTCCATCTCCGCCGTGTAATAGATCGACGCATGGGCATTCGCGCCCAAAATCCGCTCCGTGAACTCCTCGCGGAATCCGATCATAACGGCCTGCACCACGATCAGCGTGCCAACGCCCAGCATCACTCCAATGAGCGCATACCAGGCGATAACCGAAATACCGCCCTCCTTGCGACGCGCGCGCAGATACCGCCAGGCAATGATCCATTCAAACGCGGCGAATGGTGCAGGATTTGGAGACACGGCAACACTTCCCGGTACTGTTAAACGCGCCATGCCTACGCCCTCGCGCGGGCAATCACAACGACCCTGAATACCATCTGACCGTCTTGTGTGCGAAATCCGCCGACGCCCCATCCCTCACGGCGCCGCGTCATTCTCCAGGATGTCGCGCGGCTTCGACGAGAACTCGCGGTTCCAGATCGTCACGTTCACAACAACCGTCGAAGCAATCAGAAACAGCGGCCCCAGCAGCCAGGCCAGAGCCCCCAGCGAATAATACACCGCCCGCAGCCCCCGGTTGAAGTTCCATGCCGCCCGAATGTTGATCTCCGCCGCCTGGGCCGCACGGTCATAAACCTGGGGATGCTCCAGATCATTCGGCACCGCCCCCATCAGTACTGCACAATACCCAAACAGACGGTTGGACCAGACGAACTTGAGAAACCCGTGCGTCAGCAGCAGCGCCACCAGCAACAGCTTGATCCGCCAGACATATTCCGGCGCTTCAATCACCGATAGATCCACGGCAACCTTGTTGAGGCTTTCCGTATTCCCCAACAGCGCCAAAACACCGCCCAGCGCAATCATGCAGCCCGATGCAAAAAACGCCGTACCCTGCCGCAGGTTGGACAGGATGGTCGCGTCGAAAATACGCGGCTCCCGCGTGACCATCTGCCGCATCCATTCCCGGCGATAGCGTACCATCAGAACCGTCACCGATGGCCGCCCAAAACTGCTGGTTTCGATGCGCCAGCTCATGCCAAGCCAGCTGACGAGCACAAACCCCACCGCCGCGAAATCCAACGGGGCAAAATAGCCGAAGATGTCCACGATGGTCATGGCGCCGTCTCCGTCATTCACCGTGCGGCCCCCACAACTATCGCGACGCCCGCACGGTCATGTCTCACCGAAGCTCACAGCCCCGCATAGATGCCGTTGACCTTTACGATGGCGTCCTCCGGCGACATCTCCTCGCTCTCGCCCGTACGCCGCGAGGTCAGTTCAACCACGCCGTTCTTCAACCCACGCGGACCAACCGTAATCCGCCACGGCAGACCAATCAGATCCATCGTCGCGAACTTCGCGCCAGCCCGCTCGGAGCGGTCGTCATAAAGCGGATCGAGCCCCAGCGCCTGCAACCCTTTGTAGAGCGCCTCACAGGCCGCGTCAGTGGCCTCATCGCCCTGCTTGAGGTTCACGATACCCACATGGAACGGCGTCACGCCCTCGGGCCAGATAATGCCACGCTCGTCATGGTTCGCCTCAATGAGTGCTCCGACCAGACGGCTCACGCCAATGCCGTGCGAGCCCATATGAACCGGAACCCGCTCGCCACCGGCCGTAACCACGGTCGCGCCCATCGGTTCGGAATACTTCGTGCCGAAATAGAAGATCTGGCCAACCTCGATCCCCCGCGCCGTCCGGCGCCGCTCCTCCGGCACCTCCGCGAACACCGCCTCGTCGTGGGTCTCGTCGGTGCGGGCATAGCGTGAGGTAAATTCCTCCAGCACCGCCTGGCACTGGCCCACATCGGTGTAGTCGATCTCGCGGTCACCGAACGTCAGATCGGTGATCTCACTGTCATAGAACACCTCCGACTCGCCCGTTTCGGCCAGCACAAGGAACTCATGCGTGTAGTCGCCGCCAATCGGCCCGCCATCCGCGCGCATAGGGATCGCTTTCAGCCCCATCCGTTCATAGGTCCGCAGGTAGCTCACCAGATGCCGGTTATACGCGTGCAGCGCATCCTCCTTGGTCAGGTCGAAGTTGTACCCGTCCTTCATCAGGAACTCGCGCCCGCGCATCACGCCAAAGCGCGGCCGGATCTCGTCGCGGAACTTCCACTGAATATGATACAGCGTCAGTGGCAGATCCTTGTAGGAGCCAACCGCGCTGCGGAAAATATCCGTGATCAGTTCCTCATTCGTCGGACCGTAAAGCAGATCGCGCTTGTGACGGTCACGGATGCGCAACATCTCTTCGCCGTAGTCGTCATAGCGTCCGCTTTCCCGCCAAAGATCCGCCGACTGCAACGTCGGCATCAGCAGGGGAACATGCCCCGCCCGCTGCTGTTCCTCGTGCACGATGTTCTCGATCCGCCGCAGAACCTTGAAGCCAAGAGGCAGCCAGGAATAGATCCCCGCCGCCGCCTGCCGGATCATCCCCGCACGCAGCATCAGCCGGTGACTTGCGATCTGGGCCTCGGAAGGTGTCTCCTTCAGGACCGGCAGAAAATAGTTGGAAAGACGCATGTAAAAACTCCGGAACGGGAACGGCTGACCCGATCTATTCCATGGCGGAGAAGGGTGCAATGCCGGGCGGTTGCACCACCAAGCCATGCGCAGAATGAAGTTCCGCATTGCATTTCTTGCAAAGGTTTGTTTAATTCCCCTCGCCGGACAACGAGTGAGGTCCAAAAAGGACCAAAACGACAGAGGCGCCACTCAAAGAGCTGCCCAAGTCTATCGCCGTTGCGCACAAGGCCCAAGTCTGGGGGGACCGAATTAAAGCGACCTGCACCGGCAGGTCGCTTTTTTCGTGAAAGCAAGCCCTAATCAGGCACTTACATTGTGACATTAATGTGAATTGACAAAACCGCAGGTTGCAGTGACTTCAAGTCACTCGTCTAAAACGATTTTTCCCGTCACGTTGAGGCACTGCGCCAGGGAGTGCAGACGCCGCTCAACAGAATTCCCGAAGCATTCCCGGGCGTTGTCCCGAAGCGTGAGAATCAGTTGATCCTTTGTCAGTTTCAGCTCGGTATTCTCCAAAACACCGATCGCCGAGCCCGAAAGCATGGCCCCAAGACGCATGGCACGGCCAAGAATATCCGACTGCGCCCGCTGGTCACCCTGCAATAACGTCTCGTAAGCTTCGACCACCCCTTCCGGCGCCTTGGCCTTGTAGCGCTTCAGCAGCGACAGCCCAAGGAACACCCGCTCACTGTGGTTGATCCCGGAGATGTTTGCACGCGTCACCGACGCAAAACACAGCTCCGCCCGGAAGTCCGGATGCCCCCGCCAGTTCACGTCATGTATCAGACACCCGGCCCGCACGAGGCGCAGAAAGCACTCATCGGCATCGGGGAACAAAGGCTTGATCCACTCATAGAGCGTATCGCCAAAACCCGGCATGCGCGCTTGGCTCTGCTCCATGTGCCGGCTGACCTCAATCAGCGGATCCATCGCCCGCATCGTGCCCGGCATCTGCCGGTACAAAAGCCCTTCCCGCAGACCATATGCCGAAACCACAACCCGCTCCGGGTTGGTCTGCCTGATCAGTTCGCTCAGCACCGGCGCCACCGTCGGCACCAGGGACAGACGCGCCACGGAGGTGCCGGAATTGTTCGACATCTCCTTCACGTCCTGATCGGGGAGCCAGTCCAGTGTCTCCTGAAGCTGCTCAATCGGCGGGCTGTAACCATGCAGCACCGACAGGGGATAGCCGGTGCGCACCATGTCCATCCGTGCAATCGCACGCCATGACCCGCCCACCAGGAACAGCCGCCCGACCTTGCCATCAAACCCGCTGTAGAGCGCCTTGATCTTCTTGCGGATGAATTTCAGCCGCTTGTCCATCTCGGGAATGTCATTGAGCTTCAGCGGCCCCAGCGGCGTCGTGCCGCAGTTCAGGATCTCGCCCTCGTCAATCGCGGCCAGTTCCATGGACGACCCGCCCATGTCGCTCACCAGGCCCTTGGCCTTCGGCCAGCCCAGCATCACGCCATTGGCGGCCAGCCGCGCCTCCTCATCACCGCTTGCAACATGGATGGGCAAACCCGTTTCACGCTCCACCGCGTCGCAGAAATCCGGCCCGTCCCGCGCATCGCGCACGGCGGCGGTCGCCACCGCAATCAGGCCCGACAGTTCCATCCGGGCGGCCAGCGCCGTGAACCGGTGCATCGCGGCCAGGGCTTTCGTCCAGCCCTCAGGGTTCAGCCGGCCGGTTTCGCTCAGACCGGCACCGAGACCGCACAGAAGTTTCTCGTTGAAAAAATACGCCGGGCTACGCGCCATGCCGTCAAACACGACCATGCGCACGGAGTTCGAGCCAACGTCAATCACGCCGATCCGGCTCAGCCGGGCTTTCGCCGCTTCCTCTATATCCAAACCAGGAAATTTCCCCGCAGCGAAAATCGATGACGTCACTTCTGCTCCCCAGCCTTCTCAGCAGACCGGGCGGACACTACAGCAGATTTTCATGAGGTCAATCGCGGGTCGGCGGCTAATTTCGCCCGCCGACCCCGCCAGAAGGCATCAACCGCTCGTCATGTCTCCGACACGTTTGCGGCCGGAAATCAGGTCATGCACGTCCTGTGCACCCACACGGCCCCGGCCCGAGAGCGACGGGTTCTCCATGAAGAAACTGTGACAGCTGAACGGGTTCGGGTCCGTATTGCCGGTATCCCGTGCGAAACTTCCATCCGGCTGCGCGACCCAGCTCTGGGCAATGTCATGCATGTTCGCGGCCATGATCTGGTCGAGAATCTGCGCATGAACGGTCGGGTTAGTAATTTCGACCAGTGTCTCGATCCGCCGGTTGAGGTTCCGCTCCATCCAGTCGGCGGAGCTGATATAGACCCGCGCCTCCGGCGACGGCAACCCGTGACCATTGCCGAAACAGGCAATACGGCTGTGCTCCAGGAACCGTCCGATTATGGATTTTACCCGGATGTTCTCACTCAGCCCCTTCACGCCGGCCCGCAGGGAACAGATCCCGCGCACCACCATGTCGATCTTCACTCCGGCCTGGCTGGCCTCATAGAGCGCGTCGATAACTTCCGGCTCGGTGATCGCGTTGACCTTCACCCAAACCTGCGCCGGACGCCCCGCTTTCGCGTGGGCAATCTCCTCCTTGAGGCTCTCAAGGATGCGCGGCTTGATCATGTGCGGCGAAATCGCCAGCGCCTCGAGGTTCTCGGGCTTCACATAGCCGGTCACGTAATTGAACACCCGCGTCGCATCGATCCCCATGGCCTTGTCACAGGTAAAGAGCGACAGGTCTGTGTAAATGTTCGCCGTGCCCGGATGATAGTTGCCCGTGCCGAAATGGCTGTAAGTCACCAGCTCATTGCCCTCACGGCGCACCACGGTCGAGATCTTCGCGTGGGTTTTCCAGTCCACAAACCCGTAGACCACCTGAACACCCGCCCGCTCCAGACGCCGCGACTGGCGAATGTTCGCCGCCTCATCAAAACGCGCCTTCAACTCAACCAGCGCCGTAACCGACTTGCCGTCCTCGGCCGCCTCGCAGAGTGCGGCCACAATCGGACTGTCCCGGCTGGTCCGGTAGAGCGTCTGCTTGATCGCCACCACGTTCGGATCGCGCGCGGCCTGCTGCAGGAACTGAACAACGGTGTCGAAGGTCTCATAGGGATGATGCAGCAGCATGTCCTTCTGCTGAATCGCCGCAAAAATATCGCCCTCAAAATCCTGCACACGCTCTGGCACACGCGGCGTGAACGGCTTCCAGAGCAGATCCGGCCGGTCAATCCGGCAGAGCGCCGAGAGGTTGGCAATACCGATGATGCCAGGAATTTCCACAACCTCGTCCTGGGCCACACCCAGCGAGCTTACGACCAACTGGCTCAGGTCATCCGGCGCATCAGCCGTCATCTTCAGCCGCATCACGTCGCCACGACGGCGGCGCTTCAGTGCGGTCTCAAACTCCCGCACCAGGTCCTCGGCCTCTTCCTCAACCTCCAGATCGCTGTCGCGCAGCACACGGAAGGCACAGCTGCCCAACATGCTGTAACCCGGGAACAGCCGGTCGACAAAAACCTCCAGCAGACCCTCCAGCGGCAACAGGCGCACCTGCCCCCGCGGCCCGTCGGGAAGGCTGATAAACCGCTCGACCTGTGCGGGCACCGGCAGCAGCGCATCCAGATCACGGCCCGTCGAATCCCGGCGCAGTTTCAGCGCCATGGCAAACCCGCCGCTCGGGATAAACGGGAACGGGTGCGCCGGGTCAACCGCCAGAGGCGTCAGGATCGGGAAAACCTGCTCGAAGAAATAGGTCTCGAGCCCCTCCATATCGACCTTGCGCAGGTCCGACGGCCCAAGGATCTCGATCCCCTCCGCCCGCAGCAGATTCTGAATCTCCTTCCAGGCCGCCTGCTGACGCGCCATCAGACGCCGGGCTTCCGACTCGATCTTCTGCAACTGACTGTTCGGACTCAGCCCATCAATACTGGTCGACTGCGACCCCTGCCGCACCATGGCCCGCAGTCCGGCCACACGCACCGTGTAAAACTCATCGAGGTTGGCCCCCGAAATCGCGAGAAACCGCACCCGCTCCAAAAGCGGCACCTTCGGGTTCTCCGCTTCCGACATCACCCGCCAGTTAAACCCAAGCCAGCTCAGTTCGCGGTTGATGAACCGGTCCAGTCCGCTGATGTCGAGACCAGGCACGTCGCGCCCCGCCGGAGCCGGATGGTTCAGAAAATCGGCCAAAACCGGTAGCGTTTCGGTGGTGTCCGGAGTCCGGGTTTCCGGTTTGATTTCGGTGGCGGTTGCGTCTTCCATGGTACCTCTATTCTAAAATCCCCGACTATATATGGGGATTCCAACACGGTTTTACGACAAATCCCGCCAATTACGAACGCATTCCGGACAAAATTCCGCCGCGCCGTCAATCAATGCCCGTAAAGCCCCCGGATCAGGCCCAACCTCCTGGGTCGCCCAGGCCAAAGAAACGTCAGCCCGCCCCATCTCCCGCCCGCAGAAACTCGGAGGCCAGATACACGTTCACCGGCCGTTTCAGCTCGAGCGCCCGCCGGTCCAGTGCCGCCACCAGGCTCTCGGCCGCGGCAATCGAGCGGTCCATGCGCGGCACCAGATACCGGATCAGCTCCGGGGCCACCTCAACCTGACGGTCGGCAAACAGCTTGACCAGCACCGCCGCCAGCAGGGCATCATCCGGCGGCGTCAGCCACGCAACCCCCGCCACCCGCAAACGGCTTTCCAGGTCTGGAAGGGTCAGCCCCCACTCCCCCGGCGCCTCCCGCGCCGTCAGCAGGAGCGACCCGCCATTGGCGCGCAGGTGGTTGCAAAGGTGAAACAGGACCTCCTGCCGCCCGTCCCGCCCGGCAACCCCGTCCGCATCCTCCAGAACGAAATTCGCATCACCCGCCACAGCCTCCAGCGACAGGTCATCCAGATCATTCACGTGCAGGATCCGCGCGCCCGCTTCCGCCGCCCACACATGCGCCAGATGGGTTTTCCCCGACCCCGCCGGTCCGGCCAGCGCCATGCGCCCCTCGGGCCAGGCGGGCCAGGTGTCGATCTGTGCAAGGGCCAGCTTGTTGGTGGGCGAAACGAAATAATCCGACCGCCCCAGCGCCGGTCGAACCGGCAGATCAAACGCCAGCTGTCGGGCAGTCACCACCGCCTCAGTCCCCTAAATACGGGTCACGCCCCATGTAAAGCGGGCTCTGCTGGTACTGTCCCACCAGGAACCGCCCCAGCACGCCCAGCGCCGCCGCAACCGGCACGGCCACCAGCATACCGGCAAAGCCAAACAGGCTGCCAAACACCGCCAGAGCCAGGATCAGCAGCACCGGATGCAGCCCCACCGACTTGCCGATCAGCTTCGGCGACAGGATGTTGCCCTCAAAGAACTGACCAAACGCAAAAATCGCCACCGTGGCCGCAATCCAGACCGGCGTCTCCCAGAATGAAAACACCGCAATCCCGATCGACAGGATCCCACCCGTGAGCGAACCGACATAGGGAATGAACGAAAGAAGCCCCGCGACCATCCCCACCAAAAACCCGTAGGGAAGCCCGATAAGCGTCAGACCAATCGCGTAAAACGTGCCCAGAATCAGACACACGGTCACCTGCCCGCGCACAAACCCGGCCAGAACCCGGTCGATGTCCTTCGCCAGACGCCGGATTGTCGGCGCGTGTTCCCGCGGCAGCAGCTCATCAATCCGCTCCACCATCCGGTCCCAGTCCAGCAGCAGGTAAAACGCCACCACCGGTGCCACGACCAGCAATACGACGAAATCCACCACCGCCAGCGACGATGCCAGCGCCGTGTTGATCAGTTCCGGCCCAACCTGGCTGATATGCTCCTGCACCGTGGCCAGCCCGCGCTGCAGCATGCCATCCTCGCCATCAATGCCAGGCACCCTGGTGATCAGAAACTCCTGCGCGCTCCTCACAAGCCCGGGGAACGCCTCCACCAGATCGCCAATCTGGCCGACCATCGCCGGAACGATCAACACCATGACCAGAACAAACAGGATAACGGCCCCAAACGCGATCAGCACCGTCGACATCAACCGGCTCAGCCCCATGGCCTCCAGCCGGTCCGCGACGGGATCAAGGAAATACGCAATTGCCGCGCCGAGCATGAACGGCAGCAGCGTCTCGCCCAAAAACCACAGCATCAGCGCAAACAGGATAAAGCAGACGCCCCAGATCATCGCCTGACGTTTCGGTGATACCATGTTCCCGCTCTCTCCCTGGCGCCCCGCACGGGGCCACGCCGCTGCATTAGCCAAATATGCCGCCGCGCACAATGCGCCGCAATGGACATGCACTCCTCCCGGGGATAGGCTTGCACCCGTGACCATGACCCGCACCCGGCTGACATCCCTGATCCTTGCCACCGCGCTTGGCATGCCGCTTTCCGTGGACCGGGCCAGCGCCCAAAACCCGTTTCAGCGCCAGGCCATGCCCTCCATCGGCAACCTCGATCCCTCCGGCACACCCCGACCGCCCGCCGCTGACCGGCTGTTGAACCAGCGCGTGCTGCCCGACGAGCTGCGCCCCGTACCGCGTCCGCCAGTGTCCAACCCCACCGCCCATAACTGCGTGCGTCTGTTCGGAAAACGCTGGTCCTGCGCCACCTCCCCGAACCGCATCACCACCATCGACGGCGACGACCCGGCACCCGAACCACCGGCGCAATAAACGGAAAAAGTCGTAACAACGGCCATTTCGTGCTACCGTTAACCATTATTTCCCGGGTTTTCGGAGGTCATTTCATGTGCGGTCCCGCTCCCTGCCACAATCCCGTCAACTGCATCATCCCGCCGCACATGCTGCGGGTGATGGCCCTGCGCGGGGACACGAGCGTGCAGAAAATGGCGAAATCCATGCTCAAACAAAACGAATCCGTGCGGGAGGAACGCGCCGAACACACCTCCGGCGGCATGGTCCCCAACGCAGGCCGTCAGGGCGCTTTCGTCACCTCGGCGCTGGCCTTCATGGACACCCGGACGCACACCTGCGACCGGCAGATCTACGATGGCGACAACAGGGCCAGCCTCCCCGGCACGCCCGTCCGCACCGAGGGCCAGGACCCTACCGGCGACCCGGAGGTCGACCGCGCCTATGACGGCGCCGGCGTCGTCTTCGACCTCTGCTCGCAGGAGTTCAACCGCAACTCACTCGACGGCAACGGCATACCGCTGAAAGCCACCGTCCACCACCGCAGCAAATACAACAACGCCTTCTGGAACGGCGAACAGATGGCCTATGGCGACGGGGATGGTGAGATATTTCAGACCTTTACCGAGCTGTCCGTCATCGGTCACGAAATGTTCCACGGCGTCGTCCAGTTCTCCGGCGGCCTGATCTACCAGGGCCAGTCCGGCGCCCTGAACGAGAGCATCGCGGACGTCTTCGGCACCATGACGGTGCAGCGCCACCTGGACCAGGATGTCTACGGGGCCGACTGGCTGGTGGGCAAGGGCATCCTCGGCCCCAACATCAACGGCGTCGCCCTGCGCTCCATGAAAGCCCCCGGCACCGCCTATTCCGACAGCCTCATTGGCCAGGACCCGCAACCCTTCCACATGGATGTCTATGTCGACACGACCTCCGACAATGGCGGCGTCCACATCAACTCCGGCATCCCCAACCACGCCTTCTATCTTTACTGCATGTATGTGGGCGGCAAATCCTGGGAAAAACCAGGCCAGATCTGGTACCGCGCCCTGCAGCAGATCAACAACCCGATGGCGACATTCGGCGACTGGGCCGCGGAAACCCTCGACGCCGCGATCGACATCCACGGTACCGGAAGCTGGGAATACCTTATGCTCCGCCGGGCCTGGAGACTTGTCGGAATAGCGGTCTGACCCTACGTTTAGGGAATGGCAGGAACGACACTAACGGCGGGATGTACGGCAATGCTTATTGAAATCGTATCGAGCGGCGGCTTCGGCGGCGTCGCCACACCACCGAAAAAGCTCCACATGGACACCGCGGCCACCTCCGAGGAAAAGCGCCAGGCCTATTGCGACGCGTTCGACCCCGACGCCCTGTCCAATCTCAGCGTCGATGGCGGCAACCCCAACGCCGCCGACCTCGCGCTCTACACCATCTCTGTCACCGACGACCAGGGCGAGGAACACGTGTTCCAAATCCAGGAGGACGCCATTCCGGATGAACTCCTCGATTTGATCGACGGGATGTAATCTGCCGCGATAGCGCAACAGCCTGCCCAGCCCCGAGGCACGACGCGCCATGCCCGACCTCGGGTGGGCTTCGACCCGCCTGACGTAGCGGCGCGACAAAAGCACCCGGACGATTGAGCGGTTACTGACGTTGAATATGCCCTCCCATGGGGGAGGTCGGGCATGGCGTGTCGTGCCGACACACCGGGAGAGCAGCCAGGTCAGCGCCCCGCGCGACCCGGCCTTAAATCACATGCCTTCGTAAATCGGGAACTGACGGCACAGCGCCACGGCACGTTCCTTCACGGCGTCCTCAACCGCGGCATTTCCGGCCTCGCCGTTCTTCGACAGACCTTCCATTACCTCGCAGATCATCTTGCCGATTTCCGTGAACTCATCCGTCCCAAACCCGCGCGTGGTGCCCGCGGGCGTCCCAAGCCGGATACCGGAGGTCACAAACGGTTTTTCCGGGTCAAACGGAATACCGTTCTTGTTGCAGGTGATATGCGCCCGGCCCAGCGCCTTCTCCGCCGCCTTGCCCGTCACGCCCATCGGCCGCAGGTCCACGAGCATGCAGTGGTTGTCCGTGCCACCCGACACAACTCCCAGACCACCGGCCTGAACCGAGGCCGACAGCGCCCGCGCATTGGCCACCACACTGCCCGCATAGGCCTTGAACTCGGGGCGCAGCGCCTCACCAAAGGCCACGGCCTTGGCCGCGATCACATGCATCAGCGGACCACCCTGGAGGCCCGGGAACACGGCCGAGTTGACCTTCTTGGCGATCGTCTCGTCATTGGTCAGGATCATGCCGCCCCGCGGACCACGCAGGGATTTATGCGTCGTGGAGGTCACGACATGCGCATGCGGCAGGGGCGAGGGATGCTGCCCACCGGCCACCAGACCCGCGATATGGGCCATGTCGACCATCAGATACGCACCAATGGAATCGGCAATCTCACGGAACGCCTCCCAGTCCCAGACGCGGGAATAGGCGGTACCACCGGCGATGATCAGCTTCGGACGGTGCTCCTCGGCCCGCGCCCGTACCTCATCCATGTCCAGCAGGTGATCCTCCTCACGCACACCGTAGGAGACCACGTTGAACCACTTGCCCGACATGTTCACGGGCGAGCCATGGGTCAGGTGACCACCGGAATTGAGGTCGAGCCCCATAAACGTGTCACCGGGCTGCAGCAGCGCCAGGAACACGGCCTGGTTCATCTGGCTGCCGGAATTGGGCTGCACATTGGCGAACTCACAACCGAACAGCTCCTTGACCCGCTCGATGGCCAGGTTCTCGGCCACGTCCACAAACTGACAACCGCCGTAGTAGCGCCGTCCGGGATAGCCTTCGGCATATTTGTTGGTCAGAACCGACCCCTGCGCCTCAAGCACCGCGCGGCTGACGATGTTCTCGGAGGCGATCAGTTCGATCTCCTCGCGCTGCCGCCCCAGTTCATCACCGATCGTTCCGAAAATCTCCGGATCGCGGCTGGACAGCGTTTCGGTGAAAAAGCCCTTGTCATTGAACGTATCGTACACGGCGGGGTCCTCGCGGAATCTGGATGTGGTGATGGCGCGTTGGATAGCGTGATTGTCCCGCCTGGGAAAGCCCGGAAATCCCGCCAAAACACCCCCCGGACGGACAAATCCCCGCGATCCGGCGCCCTCGCGGCCTCCAGGCACCCCGCAATCGCTCCAATCACTGCGCCACGAACGTCCCCGCAGCACGGTTAACTGCCTGGAAATCAGGCACTTGAGTTTAACGGGAGGTCAGGTGAAGGTAACCACCGGACAAACGGGGCGGAACGGACCATTGGCATTCAAAAACATTCACTTCGTGGCAAGCTCCGTACCGCTTGCCCGTGAGGCGCTTGCGAAGTTCTCCCACCGCTTCGGCCAGACACCCGCCGACAAGGCCGATGTGGTCGTGGCACTGGGCGGCGACGGCCTGATTCTCTCGACACTGCAAAAGTTTCAAAGCCGCAACCTGCCCGTCTACGGCATGAACCGGGGCACGGTCGGCTTCCTGATGAACACCTATTCCGACGACAGCCTGCTCGACCGCCTCAATGCGGCGGAGGAGGCCGTCATCAATCCCCTGCGCATGTTCGCCACCCAAACGAACGGCGACAGCGTTGAGGCGCTGGCCATCAACGAGGTCTCCCTGATCCGCTCCGGCCCCCAGGCCGCACGGCTCCGCATCCTGATCGACGGGCGCGAGCGCATGGCCGAGCTGGTCTGCGATGGCGCGCTGGTCTCAACCCCGGCGGGCTCCACCGCCTACAACTATTCCGCCCACGGCCCGATCCTGCCCATCCGCGCCGACGTGCTGGCCCTCACTCCCATGGCCGCCTTCCGCCCCCGCCGCTGGCGCGGTGCCATTCTGCCGCGCGAGGCCAAAGTGACCTTCGAGGTGCTGGAAGCCGAAAAGCGCCCCGTCTCGGCCGCCGCCGATTCCGCCGAGGTCCGCGACGTCCTGCGTCTCGACATTGCCAGCGACAGCACCATCGAACACCGCATCCTTTTCGATCCCGGCCACGGCCTCGAGGAACGCCTTATCCGCGAACAGTTCGCCTGACGCACGAACAACGCCGCCCGCAACAAACGGACGGCACCCAAAACCGTACGGAAACGGCCTCAGCGGATCACCGCATCACAAGCCAGTACGTATCACCCACGCCGCAGTCACCGCCCGCCTTCCGCATCCGGCGGCAGCCCCGCTCGGCGGCACCGGTCTCGAAGAAATCAGCCTCCAGCGCCGCAACACGCTTCACGCTCCGGCACGCATGGTCACAGCCCGCGCCTTTCGCGGCCCGAACCTCCGACCGCGCCTTTTGATCCCGGCCCGCGCCGGCCGGCCGCTCGCCAATCCAGGCCGTCCGGTACGCCGTGCCCCGCTGCTGACGCGAAACCCCGACCTTGCGCTCAAGGATCGGCGCAATGGCCTCGGAATGATCCGCTCCGGCCGTCACGTCCGCCAAAGCTACGGGGCCGTGCTCACGAACATCAAACGCCTGGGTGGCAATCGCGAGAATTCCAAATACGGCCGCGACCGCAACTGTTCTAACAATGTATTTAGTCATGGTTCAGCTCCGCAAATATAAATCAGTATTGAAGCCGTTTTACGAACAAACCCGCTGGTCTTCTGTGTCCTCCATCACATCAATTCAAATAATCCTAAAATTGATGCCAATCCGCCCAAACGGAACCCGGCACCCGACCGGCGCGTTGACCATATGAACCCCGTATTCAAGGAGGAAACACCATGCCGGCCAAATCGAAGGCACAGCAGAAAGCGGCGGGCGCGGCCCTGTCAGCCAAACGCGGCGAAACCCCGAAATCCGAACTCCAGGGCGCGTCTAAGGAAATGTACGAGTCCATGACGGAGGACGAACTGGAAGACTTCGCATCCACCGATCACGATGATCTGCCTGAACAGGTCGACGACTGATACGCACGAACTGCCGCAAAGCATTGGATCATGGAACCATTATTAAACGAATTCACCCGGTTTCCCTGGCTGCCGATCCAGACCGCCGCCGCCCGCATGATCGCGGCACTTCTGTTTGGCGCGCTGGTAGGCTTTGAGCGGGAATGGCGCAATCACCCGGCGGGGCTCCGCACCCACATGCTCGTCTGCCTCGCCTCGGCCTGCGTCGCGATTCTCGCCATCGAAATCGCCCACATGCCCCCCTTCGACAATGAGAGCACCCGCATCGACCCGCTGCGCCTCATCGAGGCTGTCACCGGCGGCGTCGCGTTTCTTGCAGCGGGCTTCATCGTGTTCACCAACGGTCGCGTGCGCGGTCTGACCACGGGCGCGGGCATGTGGCTCGCCGGAGCAATCGGCCTTGCCTGTGGCCTCGGCGCACTTCACATCGCCGCCCTCGCCACCGTTCTGGCCATTCTCGTTCTGTGGATACTCGGCCACGTCGAGAAAAGCATGGGCGACAGCGACGATCCCGACGGCAAATATGAGAGCTGACCGCGCGGCGGCCTACCCGCCCCGCGCCGCCTCCAGCCGCGCCCGCGTCCCGGGATCAATCACCGGCCCGGCCAAGCCCTGCGTCTCCTGGCGCAGCCGTTCGGCCCGCTCCAGAAGCGCCTGCGCCTCCGCCTCCAGCCGCTCGGCATCCGGGGCCGCATCCGTGACCACCCCGTCGAACCGGCTCGTCGGCACCAGCTCCGCCGGCGCGGCCTCATCCACCGGGCGCGTCGGCTCAAACCGCCCCTCGGGCGGCGGCGCACACGCGACGAGCGCCACCAGGCCGAAGGCCACGGCCGCAACACGCGACGAAAAAGACAACACGGAAATCTGCATGACGCCAGGGGCCCAACTGTACTGTGGAAAAGCCAACAGTCCCGCATTACTATCGAAGGGGAAACGTCTGAACAAGACGCGCGGCGTCGGGGGGAAAAACCATGACCACTGAGGAAGAAACGCAAGATACCCTGTCCGAACAGGGCCATCAGATGGCAACCAACATGGCCGAGGTCTTCGATGTCTCCGGCCGCATCTGGCAGACCTTTCTCGAGGCCCAGATGAAACAGCCCGTGGGCGGCCCGGTCCATCCCGACCCGCTCAACACCTTCCCCACCTTTGCCGAGTTGTACCGCACCATGTGGGACAACCCCCAGGAAGTCGCGGACAAAACCATCGAGTTCTGGAGCGAACAGGCCGCCCTGTGGCAGACCTCCATGCTCAAACTCATGGGCGCCAAGGACGTCCACGACCCGGAACTGCCCCACATGAAAAAGGGCGACCGCCGGTTCGCCCACAAGGAATGGTCCGAAAACGCCCTCTTCGACTACATCAAGCAGAGCTACCTGCTCACCTCCGGCTGGGTCCAGGACACGGTCGGGACCGTGGGTGAAATGGATCCGAAGGAACGCAAAAAAGCCGCCTTCTACACCCGCCAGTTCGTTGAGGCGATGAACCCCGCCAACTTCTTCGGCCTCAACCCGGAGGTTCTGGAGGCCACGGTCGACCAGAAAGGCGAAAACCTCGTTCGCGGCCTGAAAATGATGCTGGCCGATCTCGAACGCGGCAAGGGCAAGCTGCTGATCCGCCAGACCGACATGGACGCCTTCGAGGTCGGCCGCAACACCGCCGTCAGCGAGGGCGCGGTGATCTTCCAGAACGAAATCATGCAGCTGATCCAGTACGCGCCCAAAACCGAGAAGGTGCGCTCCAAGCCGCTGCTGATCATTCCGCCCTGGATCAACAAATACTACGTGCTCGACCTCAACCCGAAAAAGAGCATGGTCAAATGGCTGGTCGAACAGGGCCACACCGTTTTCATGATCTCCTGGGTCAATCCCGACCACCGCCACCGCGACAAAACCTGGGACAGCTACCTGTTTGAGGGCGCCGTTACCGCCATCGACAAGGTGCTCGAGGAAACCAACCAGAAGAGCCTCCACGTCGCGTCCTACTGCATCGGCGGCACCCTGACCGGCACGCTTCTGGCGTGGCTCGGCAAACAGAAGGACAAACGCATCGCCTCCTCCACGTTCTTCACCGCCCAGCTCGATTTCGAGGACGCGGGCGAGTTGCAGATCATGGTGGACGACCAGACCCTGAACGTGATCGACGAGGAAATGGACCAGGGCTACATGCCCGCCAACAAGATGGCCGAGGCGTTCAACATGCTGCGCGCCAACGACCTGATCTGGGGCTACGTCGTCAACAACTACATGCTGGGCAAGGATCCCTTCCCCTTCGACCTGCTCTACTGGAACGCCGACAGTACGGCGATGCCCGCGCGCGTCCATCACTATTACCTTGATGAGTTCTACATCAAAAACAACTTCGCCAAAGGCAACATTCAGGTCCGCGGCGAAACCGTCACCCTGGCCGATATCCAGGGCCCGGTCTATCACGTGGCCACGAAAGAGGACCACATCGCACCCGTGGCCTCAGTCTATCGCGGCGCCAAGGAGATGAAGAAGGCTGATGTGCGGTTCATCATGTCCGGCTCCGGCCATATCGCCGGCGTGGTCAACCCGCCCGCTCTCGAGAAATACCAGTTCTGGACCAACCCCGACATGACCCACGCCTCCCTTGAGGACTGGGCGAAGGATGCAGAGGAAACCGCCGGCAGCTGGTGGCCCGACTGGGACGCCTGGCTCAAAAAACGCTCCGGCCGCCTCATCAACGCCCGCGAACCGGGTGCTACCCTCGGCGTCATCGAACCGGCCCCAGGCTCCTACGTAAAGGTCCGGTTCGACAAGGACTGATATCTAAATGGCAGTCGACCTAAACGGCCTTCATTCGGCCGAAAAAAAGTAATTAATTTAACGCAAGGGCGCTTATTTGAATTATATTTACATCGACGAACACGAAAATGAAAAAGATGGAAGAAGATATACTTCTGCCACCGCATCAGCATACAATGACGAAAATATCTTCGCTTTTCGAGCCGAAATCATCGTACGAGTTCGAGATTCACTTTTTCCTAACGACAACGAAAACACAGTCACTTTTTTGCCAGTTCTGCATGCCTGTAACTTACCCAGAGACCTTGAAGACGACAAGAAAATCGAATTATTTTCCATAGTTTTAGATGTTGCCGCAAATCATAGCGTACGGTTTTTTCGAGTGGGCTATTTCGACGAGTCAATTCAGCACTTTGTTGACAGTAGAGAACGTCGCGTAGAATTTGTATTGTCGAGCATGATGTGGCCAATTCAAAGCAGACTGAGCACCGAACGAGACCCCAAATCTATATATTTTTATGAATTAAACCATGCCGTAAATAGAGTCATGCAGAGCTATAACGACTAAAACTTGCACGAAATGTACTGGCAATCTGAAACAACAAGGGACTCAATCAGTATCCACAATAGCCACGAAGTAATTGGAAAGTTTTATTGCGACAAACAAAATCATCACATGTATGCATCAGATTTTGTGGGTTATGCTCTTGCGCTCAGAGAAAAAGAAAGCCCTACTGAGTTTCAGACGCGAATAATTGAGTTGATCCATAAAGTTGAACACTTGATACTCTATGATGAAATTATTTGGATGAACACTCGGCAATAACCACGTTTCTTAATGTGCCCAATTTATTGGGACGCCTGGCTCAAAAAACGCTCCGGCCGCCTCATCAACGCCCGCGAACCGGGCGCCACCCTCGGCGTCATCGAAACGACCCTTGGCTCCTGCGGAAAAGTCCGGTTCGACAGGGACTGCGAACGACCGGACACGACGCAAACTACCGCAACCGAAAGTTGATCCGGGCTCAGTATTCCTGGATCATAAAGAGTTGCCCGCAACTGTTGATTAAAACACGGATTTTATGCAATAAATCCTGGCCATTGCGATGGTTGATTTTATCGGAGGTTTACTCCGCAGCTTGAGTTGATCGGAAAACGCGCATGACGCAGTCGACCCAGTCAGAAGGTCCGCAGGACACGCCCCTGTCCAACAGCGCCGCATCTTCCCGAAAACTCCCCGACCTGACCGAACGCCAGTGGTACCTGTCCGGCGATCCCGATGAGCCCCATCTGAACCTGGGCGGCGTTCTCGACGACTACGACGGCTCCGGTGTCACCATCGGCATTTGGGATGACGGCATCGAATACACCCATCACGATCTGACCGCTGCCTACGATCCCGACCTCCACGTCACCATCGATGGCGAGGTCCACGACCCCCACGCCCAAACCCAGGCCGCCGTCCACGGCACCGCCGTCGCGGGCATCATCGCCGCCGCGGATAACGGCACCGGCACCACCGGCATCGCCCATGGCAGCCGCATCGCCGTGGTCGACATCCTGTCAGGGACCTCAGACGTCGCGCCCCGCGATAATTTCCACGGGCTGTCAAATTTCGACATCACCAGCCACAGCTGGGGCTTCCTCGAACCCTGGGCCACCGGGGCTGAGGTTCCAATCTGGAAAAACCATCTCGAACGGGACCTGATCCACAGCACCACGGCGGGTCGCGACGGCCTTGGCACGGTCAATGTCTTCGCCGCCGGCAACAACCGCTGGGACGGCGACAACACCAATTCCACCGGCCAGACCCAGAGCCTCCACACCATCACCGTCGCGGGCCTCGATGAGGACGGCACCATCGCCAATTACTCCACCCCTGGCTCCACCATTCTCGTCTCCGCCTTCGGCGAGGACATCTGGACGACCGACCGCACCAGTGCCGAGGGCTACAACACGACGGAAACCCGCAACGGCAACCCCTGGGCCGACTATACCGCCTTCTACGGCACCTCCGCCGCCACACCCCAGGTCTCCGCCATCGCCGCGCTGATGCTGGAGGCCAACCCGGGCCTTGGCTGGCGCGACGTCCAGACAATCCTCGCCGCCTCCGCCCGCCACACCGGCAGCCCCCTCGACGGCAAACGCGGAGATTTCGAGACCGACGACTGGGACTTCAACGCCGCGACCTTCTGGAACGGCGGCGGCCTGCACTACTCCAACGATTACGGCTACGGCCTCATCGACGGCCACGCCGCCATCCGCCTCGCCGAAACCTGGGCGCAGACCTCCACCACTGACAATCTCCTCGTGGACACAGTGGACCAGTGGCGCGGCTCAAAAGACCTGCACGGCAAAACCACCGTCAGCGTCACCTTCGACGTCGACGCCGCCTCCGTGCCCGAGATGGTGGAACTTGAACTCGGGTTCAGCAAAGCCGAACTTCACGACTACCGCATCACCCTCACCTCCCCCTCCGGCACCCGCAGCATCCTCAGCAAACCCTCCCTCGACACCGGCCGCCTCGACACCTGGTCCTTCGCCAGCCGCGAATTCCTTGGCGAGGATCCCGTCGGCGAATGGACCCTGCACATCACCGACCGCGGCTCCGATATCCGCACCGGCAAGCTCGAGTCCGCCAACCTCGTCATCTCCGGCGCCTTCGCAACCACCGGCCGCACGCTCATTTTCACCGATGAGTTCAGCGACCTTGCAGACGGCGGGTTCGGCCACACCAGCGAAATCACAACACAAGACGGCGCCTTCGACACAGTTAACGCCGCCGCCCTCACCACCGGCACAACCCTCGACTTCACCACCGGCACCGGCACCCTCGACGGAGTGACCGTCACCTTGCCCGACGCCTTCGAACGCATCGTCACCGGCGACGGCGACGACACCCTCACCGGCAGCGACGCGGACGAAAGGCTGACCTCGGGCCGCGGCGACGACCACCTCTCCGGCGAAAACGGCGATGACCGCCTCGCGGGTGACGACGGCAACGACACACTGTCCGGCGGCTCCGGCCGAGACAGGCTCGCCGGCGGCCGCGACGACGACCTCCTCCGCGGCGGCTCCGGGTATGACGAGCTGAACGGCAACCGCGGCGACGACACGCTCAAGGGCGGCCGGGGCAACGACGATCTCAACGGCGGCAAGGGCCGCGACCGCCTCCGCGACGGCGAGGGCAAAGACACCCTCCACGGTGGCGACGACGCCGACCGCTTCATCATCGAGACCGACACGGACACCGACCACATCCTCGACTTCACCCCCGGCGAGGACACCATCCGCCTCTTCAACACCACCTGGTCCGCCCTGACCATCACCCGCGACAACGACACAACCTGGGCGGTAGAACACAACACCGACCTGCTCCTTGTCTCCTTGACCTCCCCGGATACCGGCCGCCTCGCCGCCTCGGATTTCGATTTCATCTGAACAGCACCACCGTACGAAAATCGTACGGAAGTCGTAACGAAATTCAATTCCACTGTAACGAAGATTTATTCGAACCAGAAATACAGACAATCGCATTTATTGTTGATTGATCGGAAGATTCAGTGAAAAATACCCCCGTTGTTCTTAAAAAATCAAAATTGCTTTTACGCGATTCCTTGGTTCTATTGGGGGAAATTTAGCATGAGCATCAAAACCACTTCCTCGTCCACGACTCCGGATCTCACCGACCGTCAGTGGTACCTGTCCGGAGACCCCGGTGACCCGCACCTGAATCTCGGTGGAATCACGGAAGAATACGATGGTTCCGGCGTCACGGTAGGCATCTGGGACGAAGGCATCGAATACAGCCACCCGGACCTGAAGCAAGCCTATGACAAGGATCTTCACGTCGTAATCGACGGAGAGGTACACAACCCAAAGGTCAAAGGCTCCGATCACGGTCACGGAACCGCTGTCGCGGGAATAATTGCCGCTGCCGACGATGGTGTGGGAACGGTCGGCATAGCACCGGGCGCCACAATCTCAATGACCGACATTTTGTCACCCAGGTCGAATATCCGGGACAAAGACTCGCTTTACGGACTGTCTGGCTTCGACGTTACCAACCACAGCTGGGGGTACATCAAGGCCTGGGAGGTGGGCGGCGGATACCGCACATGGAAAAAACATCTTGAAAAGGACCTCATTGAGAGCACGACGGAAGGCCGGGACGGCCTCGGTACGATCAACGTTTTTAGTGCGGGTAACGAGAAGTACTGGGGCTTCAACACGAACATAGGCGCGATGGCGCAAACCCATCATGGCATCACCGTCGCCGGCGTGAATACCAAGGGCAAGGTCACGGACTACTCGACCCCTGGCTCCACGGTTCTGGTCTCCGCTATCGGAAATCAGGTTTGGACAACCGATCTGACGGGATCCGACGGGGACAACACCAAAAATCCCGACAACGACAACCCCTGGGCCGACTACACGACATTTCGCGGCACCTCTGCCGCCGCACCCCAGGTGTCCGCCATTGCGGCCCTGATGCTGGAAGCCAACCCCGATCTCGGCTGGCGTGATGTTCAGACCATTCTGGCCGCCTCGGCCCGCCACACCGGCAGCCCGCTCGATTCCGGCAGGCGCAAAAATGAAACGGACGACTGGGACTTCAACGGCGCCGAAAACTGGAACGGCGGCGGAATGCACTATTCAAACGACTATGGCTTTGGCCTCGTCGACGCCCATGCCGCAATCCGCATGGCCGAGACCTGGGACCAGGCGTCGACATCCGACAATCTCGAATCTGAGGCTGTGGACAACTGGTCCGGTAATGAAACCCTCTGGTTATTTGAACCGATTGAAATCTCATTCGATGTGACATCTGACATTTCCACTGAAATGGTCAGCGTCGACCTTACATTCGCCAGAGCCTATCTAAATGCTTACCGCATCAAACTTACATCACCGGAGGGAACAAGAAGCATCCTGAGCCGCCCGATCGATGAACAGCCCTATGAGGACTACAAATGGGACAACTACTTTTATGATGATATTGAGGACCCCTATTGGCTCGAAGACGTGGACGAATGGACGTTCTCCAGTCGTGAATTCCTGGGCGAGGATCCCAACGGGGAATGGACGCTCGAAATAACGGAGCGCATGAATACCTGGGACTGGGCAAAACTCAAATCCGCCGACCTCATCATCTCCGGCGCGGACGAAGCCGACCACACCACCCTCATCTACACCAACGAGTTCAGTGACCTGGCGGATGGCGAGTTTGGGCACAGCGACACAGTCTCATCCCAAAACGGTACGTACACCACACTCAACGCCGCCGCCGTGACCACGAACACCAGGCTCAATTTCGAGGAGGGCGAAGGGCGGCTGGACCGCGTGGAGGTGACACTGCCCGACAGCTTCGCCTCGATCTTCACCGGCGACGGGGACGACCGAATCACAGGCTCCGACGCGGACGAAACCATCTCCACCATGCGCGGCAGCGACCGGCTGAAAGGTAAAGAGGGCGACGACACCCTCAAGGGCGGCGACGGGCGCGACGATCTCAGCGGCGGCCAGGGCAACGACGTGCTGCACGGCGGGAACGGATCGGACGACCTGCGCGGCGGCGCGGACAACGACCGCCTCGTCGGAAACCGCAGCGCCGACACGCTCGACGGCGGCTCCGGTCACGACGGGCTCAGCGGCGGGCGCGGCCATGACATCCTGCGCGACGGCTCCGGATCGGACACCATGCGCGGCGGCCTGGGCGACGACACATTCGTCCTGACGACCGACACGAACACCGACTACGTCACCGATTTCGAGAATGAATCCGACGTCATCCAGCTGCGCGACCTGCGCTGGTCCGACCTTGAGATCGACGAACGCGGCTCGGAGGAATGGGAGGTCCGCTACGATGGCGACCTGCTGCTGGTCTCCGGCGATGCGGACGATTTCACCGGTCTCAGCCGCTCGGATTTCCTGTTCACCTGATGACACCGGAACGCACCCAAAGGCATGCCAGTCGATTCAAAACATCGCTAAACTTGAATCCAGAACGGGCTTAAATTGTTGAAATACAGAATCTTATAGCCCGTTCCTGTTAACCGCATACCCACGCGGAAACGCTATCACCCCCCGGGATTTCCACGCAACCAGCTCCGGGGGGAGATATCATGGCAGGCATCAGGGACGCATCCGCACCGGGGGACGCAATTCCGCGCTCCGTGGTGCCGCGACTGGCATTTTCCCTAATCCTGATCGCCGCATTTCTCTACACCATGCTATTGCAACTGGGCGACGTGGACTGGAACGGGGTGGTCGCCGCCGCCATGGGCATTCCCGCCTGGGCCATCGCCACCTCCCTCGCGCTTGTTGTCATCAGCTACGCGGCCATCTCGTTCTATGACGTCATCGCCATGCGCTGCCTCGGTCACCGGATGCCCAAGGCCATCGCCCTGCGCACCGGCTTTGCCTCCATCGCGATTTCCCAGGCGCTCGGCTTCGGCCTGATCACCGGCACGCTGGTCCGCTGGCGCTTCTACCGCCATCACAGTATCGGCCCAGTTGAGGCGGCCAAGGTCACCGGCCTCGTCTCGGTCGGCTTCATGATCACGCTCGCCGCAATTCTCGCGGCCCTGCTTACGCTGGTGCCCGGCTACGCCTCCGGCCTGACCGGGCTCTCCGACAACATGATCCGCGCCATTGGCTGCCTTGGCCTCGCCACCGCGACCGCCATCTACCTTGCCTCAAGCCTGCGCTGGGGCGGCGAACAAATCGGCTTCTGGCTGCCCCGGCCCCGCGCCATCCGTCGCATGATGGTGTTTACGCTGATCGACGTGGTGCCCGCCGGTCTCGCCTTCTGGGTGCTGCTGCCCGCCGGCACGGTCCCCGACCCGACGCAGTTTCTCGTGATCTACATGATCGCCCTGGGCCTTGCCCTGCTGTCGAACTCCCCGGCCGGTCTCGGCGTCATTGAGACCGCCTGCCTCTTCACCATGCCGGACGTCCCGGTGGAGGCGCTGCTGGGCTCCCTGCTTGTCTACCGCGCGCTCTACTACGGTCTGCCCATGCTCATCGCGGGCGTCATGCTGATCGCGCTCGAAACCCGCCCGGCCAAAGCCGCAGCCCGCACCGGCAACCTGCACGCCGCACCGCTGCGGCCCGGCCCGGAACTGCCCGAGGCGGTCACCCGCCTGCTCGCAAAAAGCCACCGCGCCGAGGCCGCCCTCGCACATCTGGGCGACAAATCCTTCCTGATGAGCCGTTCCGGCAGGGCCTGCCTGATGGTCACGGAAAACGCCAACACACTGGTGGCCTTAAGTGACCCCATCGGCTGCCGCCGCGAAGCCCGCGAACTCGCACGTCTTTTCATCCGCGAGGCCGCCCAGCGCTACCTCGAACCCGCCGCCTACAAATGTACCGGCCGGTTCGCGGCTGAGTTGCGCCGCGCGGGCCTGACCGTCAGCCGCATCGGGGAGGAAGCACTGCTCGACCCGCGCGGCTTCGACATCTCAACCCCGGCCCACCGCTCGCTGCGCCGCAAACTGCGCCAGGCCGAAAAAGCGGGCGTGACCGTTGAGCCGTTCGAGCCCGGCGACATCGCCATCGACGACCTGCTCGCCATCGACACCGCCTGGAAGAACGCGAAAGGCGCCGCCATGGGCTTTTCCCAGGGCTACTGCCGCCCGGACTACCTCGCCCGCTTCGGCGGAATCCTCGCCCGCATCGACGGCAAGCCGGTGGCCTTCGTGACGCTCTGGAAATCCGGCGACGGCCGCGAGGTCTCCATCGACGTCATGCGCAACCTGCCCGACACGCCCCACGGCACCATGCAGTCCCTGATCACCGCCGCCATCGAGCAGGCGGGAGAGGCCGGGGCCCGCAAGTTTTCGCTCTGCGCGGTCTTCCTCAAGGGGCTTGAGAGCGTGCCAGGCCCCGTCGCCCATATCGGCAACCTGCTCTGCGAACGCTACGGCCTGTCGGAAAGCCAGCAGAACCTCGCCCGCTTCAAGCAGCAGTTCTCACCACACTGGCGTCCGGTCTTCATGTGCACGCGCAGGGCCCGCCTGCCCGTCCAGGAAACACTCGCCATCCGCGACCTGATCACCACAACGGTCGACGCGGCCGTGCTGGAACCCGTCCCGGTGCGCGTCAATCCACATCCGCAGTGACCTCAACAAAATGCGCCATGTCCTTTGAACGGTAACGCTTTTTTGCCGGTTTGACCCAAACATGCGGGACCGGTAGTTTTCGAAGTTGTGCAGGGACAAAACAGGTTTTAGTTTTCCTGCGGCTTCCCCGTGGCAGAAAGGAAGGCGCTGTCATGTCACTCAACATGCTGATCGACGCGATGGACACGTCCAAAAACTGCCGGACGGCAGAGGAAAAATGGGCGGGTTACACCGGGACCTTTTTCAAACTGGGCTCCCCCTTCGTCACGATTGGCGAGGCTGACATCAAGACCGGCGAGGTGCTTGGCCTGCAGTCAACAAACCCGCCCTCCTGGTTTGCGCGGTTCTTTGATCAGAACTACAAAACCATCTGCCCGCACGTCCCGCCCGTGGGTGTGCCCGCCCAAAACCTTACCAGATCCAAATGGCTTCTCTCGCAGAACAGGTATCTGCCGGACGACAGCGCTCCGATTGTCCGCGACTACTATGACGACATTGCCCAGTTCGGCTATTCCGCAGCCGTCGGCATTCCCTGTGGCGTTCCCGGCGCGCCCGGTGTGGTGCGCGTCCTTTTGTGCGGCGCCGGCAAGGGGGACGAGGCTTTCGTCGACAGCGATACGTTCCGTTTCCTCACCCTCCTCGCCCCCGTAGCCGCCATCGAGGCAATGCCCCTCCGCGGGGACCACCCCGACATCGTCTACGAGGGAGGCCAGCGGCTGAGCCCCCGCGAGAAGGACGTGCTCTGCCTGCTGGCAAACGGCTACATGAACGCCCGCATTGCCGAGAAACTTCAGATCAGCGAGGTCACCGTCCGCATGCACATGACCTCCGCGCGGAAAAAACTCAAATGCGCAACCCGCGACCAGGCCATGGCCCTGGCCCTCGTGCGCGGCCTCATCCAGATCTGAACCCGGCCGAGCCTCAGAGCATCGCCCAGGCCTGAAACAGCAGACCCGCCGCAAACGATCCGGTCAGCGCAATGCCGAGATAGAGGAAGAACACCGGACGCTTGACCAGGGCAAAGACCGCAACCGCCGCGGGCACGCAGGTCACACCCCCCGCAACGAGGAACGACATCCCCGCCCCCGGCGCCATGCCCTGCCCGATCAGGCCGCCAACCAGCGGCAGCGCCGCATACCCGTTGAGGTAGGCAGGCACCCCGATCGCCGTTGCAATCGCAATCGGCACCGGCCCCGAACCGCCCACCGCCTGCGCCACGAAATCCGCGGGCAGCCAGGCCACCATCAGGCTCTCCAGCACAAACGCCAGCGTCAGCCATTTCATCAGGAACAACGCCGAGCGCATACCTTCACGGGCGAATTTCTCCCGCCGCGCGGGCTCCCGCCAGAATTTCCAGACAACCGGCCGAACCTCCCGCACACTCGACGCGCCGCAGCCGCCATTGCCCACACCTTCGCGCAGCGGATCGACCAGCGCCCCGGACCGCGCCAGGGCATGCACCACAAACCCGCCAAACACACCAAGCCCAATCGCTGCCAGGGTCTTGGCAACCGCAAACTCCGTGCCCAGCATTCCGGCGGTCAGCACGAACATCGACGGGTCCATCACCGGCGAGGACAGCCAAAACGCCATCACCGCCGACGGAGGCACCCCCATCGCCAGCAGGGCCGCAATCAGGGGAATTACCCCGCAGGAACAAAACGGCGAAAGCCCACCGGCCGCCGCCGCAATCAGGATCATCACCCCCGGAGACCCGGTAAAGGCCCGCGCAATCAGCCCGTCCGCACCCGTCGCCCCGGCCCAGGCCGCAATCCCGATGGAGAGCACCAGGAATGGCGCCACCTCAACCAGGTTGCGCGCGGTAAATTCCAGCGAGGTCACCCCCTGCTCCGGCACAAAAACCAGAAGCAGGCCGAGGATCAGCGCCGAAACCAGCCAGACCCTTTGCCGCGCCCAAAGCTGGTGGACCCCGTCCGCCAGCCGCATCCGCATCTGCATCGCCAGTTCAGTCATGCCGCCGTCTCCTCCGCTCCGCCGTCATGGACGCAGTCCACCGCATCGGCACAGCATTCCTCCAACAGAAAATCGACCGTGCCGCGAATGACCGCGTAATCGACCCGGTTCACGATCTGCCGCCCCTGGCGCTCCTGAATGACCAGGCCCGCATCGACCAGGGCCCGCAAATGATGGGCCAGCGTGCTCGGCGCCATGTCGAGGCGTTTGGAAATATCGCCCACGATCATGCCGCCCTCACCGGCCCGCACCAGCAGGCGAAAAACCATCAGCCGCGTCTCATGTCCGAGCGCGGCAAGCGCATGTGCAACGGAATGTTCTGTAACCATGACTGTCAACATAACCACAAAACCGGTTATGTCAATATTTACCCCGACGCGGTCTCCAGCCGGTATTTGCGAAACACCGCGCCCGCGTAATCCACCTCACCCACGAACTCCGCTCCCATACGCCGCAGCGCACCGAGGTTCCGGCGCGAGGGCGGCAGGAGAAACGTCACGAACGGAATGCGCGGATCCGCCCGCGCCAGGTCCAGCGCCCGGCGCGCTATCCGCAGGCCCAGACCAAAGGCATCAGGTTTCAGCACCAGGCCGAAATCCCATTCGTCGCCTTCCTTCTGAAAACCGCCCCAGCCCACGTAGCGCCCGTCCACCAGGATCGCCCAGTGACCCAGCCCGTCGCGCGCCCAGGTGGCCTCCTTGGCCGCCACAAACGCCGCGGTCGCCGCCGCGTCCCAGCGCCGGGTCGACAGAGGCATATGCTCCGCCACCACCGGATCACTCATATGTGTCAAAATATCGCCAACCGGCACTTCGGTCAGCCGCACGAACGCAATCCCGTCCGCGCCGGCCACCGTTACTGTTCCCAGGGCTTACGCGGTTTCACATGCTTGGTCAGCGAGGTGTAATTCGGCTTCTTCCGCCCCTTGTAGGGGTTGTCGCCCGAGCGCAGGAACAGCCGGATCGGCGTGCCCGGCATCTCAAAATCGCGCCGCAACCCGTTGACCAGGAAGCGTTTGTAATCCTCTGGCACCGCCTCGGGGATTGAGGTGAACACAACAAAAGTCGGCGGCCGCGTTTTCACCTGGGTAATATACCGCATCCGAATGCGCCGTCCGCCCGGCGCCGGGGGTGGATGATCGGCAATCTGATCGCCCAGCCAATGATTGAGCTTCGAGGTGGAAATCCTTGTATTCCATACGGAATATGCCTTGGTGATCGCCGTGTGCAGCCGGTCCAGCCCCTTGCCTGTCGCCGCCGACACCGTCACCATAGGCGCACCGCGCAACTGCGGCAGCAACCGTCCAAAAGCCTCGCGCAACTCATTGAGTTTTTGGGGTTTGTCCTCTTCCAGGTCCCATTTGTTCACCGCCACCACCACGGCCCGCCCCTCGCGTTCCGCAAGGTCGGCAATCCGCAGGTCCTGGCTCTCAAAAGGGATCTGCACATCCAGCAGCAGCACCACCACCTCGGCAAACTTCACCGCCCGAAGCCCGTCGGAGACCGAGAGCTTTTCCAGCTTCTCCTGGACCTTCGCCTTCTTGCGCATCCCCGCCGTGTCGAACATCCTGAACGGCGTGCCCATCCATTCCGTGCGCACGGCAATCGCGTCCCGCGTGATCCCTGCCTCCGGCCCGGTCAGCAGGCGCTCCTCGCCGATAATTTTGTTGATCAGGGTCGACTTGCCCGCATTGGGCCGCCCCACCACCGCAATCTGGATCGGGCGGTCATCGGGGATTTCCTCCGCATTGCCGTCCTCGTCCACACTGTCATCGATCTCGTCGATGATGTCGTCCTGGTCGTCCCGTTCCGCATGGGCCTCCATCAGCGGCTCGAGCATCCCGCGCAACTCATCCATGCCATGCCCGTGCTCCGCCGACATGGCAATCGGCTCACCCAGCCCCAGCTCATAGGCCTCGTAAAGCCCCGCCTCCGCGGCCCTGCCCTCGGATTTGTTCGCGGCCAGAAGGACCGTCCGCCCCGCCTTCCGCAGCAGATCCGCCAGCGTCCGGTCCAGCGGCGTCAGACCCGCGCGCGCATCCACCAGGAACAGGCAGGCATCGGCCATCGCCACCGCCCGCTCGGTCAGCCCGCGCATCCGGCCCTGAAGGCTGTTGTCCGTGGCCTCCTCCAGCCCCGCGGTATCAATGACCGTGAACCTCAGCGGCCCCAGCCGCGCGTCACCCTCGCGCAGATCGCGCGTGACCCCCGGCTGGTCATCCACCAGCGCGAGCCTGCGCCCGACCAGACGGTTGAACAGCGTTGATTTGCCCACATTCGGGCGACCAATGATTGCGAGCTTGAAAGCCATGACCACATCCACACATGCCGGGCCCCACGCCACGGCGCCGCACCGTTACCCGTTTGCACCGCCTTTGGCTACCGGATTCACAAAAGCGTGGCTTCCGCTCATCCGCCCATAAAACGAGGGCAGCGCCGGGCGGGACGTCTGACAGGCTCGCTGCACCAACCAACCCCGAGTTACGAAACCCCTCCGCCCATCAAACCAGGGCAGCGCAGAACCTGGTGGCGCAGTGCGCCTCCGGGGGGAGGTTCGGCGCAGCCCGGCGTCACCGCCGGGCGGGACATCTCACAGGCTCGCCCCCAAATAAAACCCCCTTAGAAACCGAAGCCCCCCGGCCAAACTCACCGCGCCAAACCACCGCCCGCCTTCCGACGCCCCCGCGCCCGCTTCGCCGCCCGCACGATCAAAAGACCCAGACCCGCCACCAGGAACAGCGACGTCACCAGACCCGCCGCATCCCCCGCCATATCCGCAAGCTCCGGCAGTCGCTCGGCAAACACAAAGCCGAGATAAACATACACCGTCACCCAGATCGCCTCGCCCAGCGCGTCCCAGACCGTGAACCGCAGCCACGACATCCGCATCGCCCCGGCGATCAGGTTGACCCACGGCCCCAGCGCCGCGAACAGCCAGGTCGAGAAAAACACCCCCGGACCACCCCACCTGTCGACCGTCCGCCGGGCCTTCCCGACAAGCGCCGCCCGCGTCGGATTGCGCTCCAGCCGAGCCACCACCGTCGCACCGCCCAGCCGTCCGATCTGAAACCCGGCCTGGTCGCCCAGGACCGCACTGGCATAGGCCGTCGCCACCACCTGCCACAGCACCAGATCCCCGGAGGCGGCAAACGCCCCACCGGCCAGCATCACCGCAAATGTCGGGATCGGCATCGCCAGACAGGACAAAAACGCCGACACGGCCACGACCGGCAGACCAAAGGTCGAGACAAATCCGAAAAACAGCTCATCCATCCGGCCGGTCCCGATACGCCTCAATCGCCTCGTAAACCTCGGCGCTGAGCTCGTGCACGTCCCGCCCCTGCTCCTGCGCGATCCGCTCCAGCGTCGGCCGCCCACCGCCACGCCCGCCAGGCGCCAGACCCAGCGCGGTATCCACCACCTCGGGCGGCACGCTCCAGGACCGGGCCACATAGCGCGGCGTCATCCAGCCTGCGACCGGCTGATCCACGTGCCGCGGATCGGCCCAGTAGATCACCCCGGCCGTAAACCTGAACAGAAACACCGCCGACGCCAGCAGCGCCAGCCCAAAGGCCAGGCTCAAAACCCTGTTTTGCCTGATAAACCGCAGCACCCGTCCGCTCCCGTTCCACCGGCCCGCAGATGCCCGCACCGACCGGCCCGACCGGGCCTAGCGCAGTGCGTGCAGCTGCCCCTCGGTGCCAACCACATACATCACGCCCCCGGCCACAACCGGCGACGCGGCCGCCCCGTCGGGCAGCGCAATCTCGGCCACCTGGCGCCCGTCCACCGGATCAAAGGCCCGCAGCATCGCGTCCCCCCCGGCAATCCACAGCCGCCCACCGGCCAGAACCGGACCGTAATGGGGAATGGCCAGATACGGCGTCTTCTCATTGCCAAACCAGCCGGTATTCGGGAACAGCTGCGGCAGTGTCTGGGACCAGATCACCGACCCGTCCGCGGCATTAAGCCGCACCAGTTCCGCCCGGTCCGACACGATAAACAGTGACCCGCCAACCGGCCATGCCGGCCCGTAGGCACCCTCCACCGCGGTCCAGATCCGCTCACCGGTGGATTTGTTCACCCGGATCGTGCGCCCGTTCTGGCTCGACGCGGTGACAAAGCCGCCAGAGATCACCGGATCACCGGATATGTCATTGATCTGCCCGCGCGCCAGCGTGCCACGCCCGCCGGTTATTGCCGTGCCCCACTGCTGCAGCCCGGTGCGCGGCGACAGGCCCAGAACCTCGCCGGTGGAAAACGGCACCACGGCCACTGAGCCATCCACCGCGATGGACGCCCCGCCCAGAAGACCGGCGGACCCGCCATAGCCTTCCTTTTCCCACACGGTCTCGCCACTGCCCGCATCGAGCGCCAGCGCCGTGTCATTGCGCAACACCACATACACCCGGCCATCGCGCACCGAAGGGGCCGAGCGGATCGGCGCATCAAACTGCCGCCGCCAGCGCACCTGACCCGTCGCCGCGCCCACGGAAATGACCTCGCCAAAACCCGTGGTTACAAACAGGCTTCCGCCCGCCACGGCCATACCGCCGCCAAAACCGTTCTCGGGGTCCTGCCCCTCCGGCACCAGCCCGGCGGTCCAGACCCGCGCCCCGGAGGTGTTGTGTGCCGAGACGCGCACATGGCTGTCCATCACGAAAATCAGCCCGCCCGCCACGACCGGGGTCGTGGTGATACGGTTGCGCTTGTCGTCGCCCTGACCAATATCGGCGGTCCAGCGCATCTGCGGCACCGGCGCCAGCGCCGCATGCACCCGTCGCCCGTCAGCCGAGCCGTTTGCGTGGGTCCAGTCCTGATTGGCCACCGGGGCGGGCAGCGATATGGGGCGCGCCCGCGCCGCCAGATCCGCCTCGATCGCGGCCTCATTGGGCCGCACCGGCTCGCGTTCGCCCTGAATGATAGGATCGTCGTCGGCACATCCCGCCAGAAGACCCGCAACCAGAACCGTCAGCGCGGCACGCCGCACCCGTCCGGCTCCAAAACCACGCGACACCCGGATCATGCCATCAACCTTCCGGAACCGTCAGCCCGCCAGGGCCACCGCTCACCGGAACCGCACCACCGGCCGCCACGATCAGCTGCCGTGCCCGATCCATCAGAGCCTGGGTTGCACCCGGCTCCTCCAGGATCAGTTCCAGATCGGGAATTGCCGCCGCGCTGTCCCCTTCCTCAAGGTAGTAAAGCGCCCGCTGCTCCAGAGCCAAAGGCCGGAACGGCGCGTTCGGATCGGTCAGCCCCTGCAAAATCGCCAGCCGCTCGGAAGACGGCAGCTCAGACCCCATCAGCATCACCCGCCGCAGGGACGCAACCGACTGCAAAATGGGCGAAACCTCGGGATCAACGGACACCGCCGCCAGCACCTCTGCAGCCCCGGCCTCATCGCCGGCCTGCACCAGGCTTCCGGCCTGGGCGATCCGGGCAAACCCGGCGGCGGAGGGATTGGCATTGGCAAATTCCGCAATTTGCGCAGCCCGTTCCGCGGGATCCTCAACCTCCATCGCCACACGCAGGGCATCCCCCGCGGCCTGGGCTTCGGTCTCGGCACGGTATTTCAGCCACTCATTGGCCCCGGCACCACCAACAATGAGCACCAGAACCAGCCCGATCAGCCAGCCCCATTTGCGCAGGAAAGCATAGAGACGGTCCCGCCGGACCTCCTCGCTGACCTCGTGCATAAAGGAATCAGTTTCTTCGCTCAATTTCTTCTCCGACCCGATGGTCCGCGCGGTATACAGGCGCACCCCCAAACTGCCAAGCCCGATCGTCCCGGACCCTCGCCAGCGGGCGGATGCACGGCCAGCCCCGCCGCTTACGCAAGTAGCAGTGCCAGCGCCAGCCCTCCCGACCCGGTGGATGAACGCGGAGTCAGCCCCGCCGCCTTCGCGAAAAGCAGTGCCAGCGCCGGACCGGGGGGCCGGCGCCCCAAACACCCGTACGACGCGATTTCATGCCGCCCCATACCCCTTCCCTCCGAACCCGGTACCAACGTCATCATGCGCCGGCCCTCCGGGCCCGGTCCGGCGCAGGCACGGCGGGGCTGAAGCCCCTCTGTTCCGTGCCCGTAGCCGCGCCGCATCAACCGTCGACAAACGTTAATTTGGACTCACAACAACGATCACAGTCGTCATTTGGCCACGAATGACCGGCAAATCGGCTTCCCGACCTAAATTAACCCCGGTCCCAGGCATCCACCGGCCGCGTCACAGCAACAGCACAGTGCCTTCTCTCCAACACCCATAATAATCCAAAGTCTTTTGCCATCCGTAATTTGGTGTTAAATTGGCCTGCGTCAGGCCGGTACGTTACGGCGGGGGCGTCAGGGACATGGGTAATTTGGCGGAACGGGGCCCAGGCCTGGCCGTCCGGTGATGGAGCGGTGGATGCGTATTTTTTCTGTGCTGAGCGCGGTCGTGGTCGGACTTCTGCTCTATGTCTTCATCATGGAGCGCGACCTCCTGCGCGCCATGGCCGGGGCCGAAACCGCCCCCGCGGAGGAAACCGCCGAGACCGACACCCTGTCCGAGGCCGTCGCGGTTGTCGCCATGAAATCAACGGCCAGCACGGTTGAAAGCGGCCTCGTCCTGCGTGGCCGCACCGAGGCCATGCGCCGCGTCGAGGTCCGGGCCGAGGTCACGGGCCAGGTCGTCTCCGAGCCCATCCGCCGCGGCAACATGGTTGAGAAGGGCGACCTGCTCTGCCGCCTCGACCCCGGCACTAGGCCCGCGGCCCTCGCCGAGGCCCGCGCCCGCTACCTCGAGGCCGAAGCCAACAGCAAGGCCTCCGAATCCCTTGTTGAGCGCGGCTTCACCTCCGAGACCACCGCCATCGGCAACCGCGCCGCCCTTCAGGCCGCCCAGGCCCTGATCGAACAGGCCGAGCGCGAAATAGCCCTGCTGGAAATCCACGCGCCCTTCTCCGGCCTGCTGGAAACCGACACCGCCGAGCTTGGCGAGCTGCTCCGGCCCGGCTCCGAATGCGCCACCATCATCGACCTCGACCCGATCAAACTGATCGGCTTCGCCCCCGAGCGCTCCGTGGACGAGATCCGCGTCGGCGCCCAGGTCGGCGCGCGGCTGCTGACGGGCCAGGAATTCATGGGCGAGGTCTCCTTCGTCTCCCGCTCGGCGGACCCCGAAACACGCACCTTCCGGGTCGAGGCCACCGTGCCCAACCCCGACCTTGAGATCCGGGACGGCATCACCGCCGAAATCCTCGTCTCCCTCTCCGGCCGCGACGCCCACCTCGTCCGCCAGTCCGCCCTTACGCTGAACGACAGCGGCGAGCTTGGCATTCGCGCGGTCGATGGCGACGTGGCCCGCTTCATGCCCGTCACCGTGATCCGCGACACCGCCGACGGCGTCTGGGTCGCGGGCCTGCCCGATGAGGTCGACATCATCATCGTCGGCCAGGAATTCGTAACGGACGGCCACCCGGTCATACCGACCTTCCAGGGAGACATGTAATGACCGGCCTCGTCGACTGGGCCACCGCGCGCGCACGCACCATCGTGGCGCTGGTCCTGCTGTCGCTCGCGGCAGGCATTACCGCCTATGTCTCCCTGCCCAAAGAGGGCGAGCCGGACATTGAAATCCCCGCCCTCTTCATCTCCGTCCCCTTCCAGGGCATCTCCGCCGAAGACAGCGAAAAACTCCTCGTCAGGCCCATGGAAACCGAACTCCGCGGCCTTGAGGGGCTGAAGAAAATCTCCGCCACCGCCGCCGAGGGCTATGCCGGTGTGGCGCTCGAATTCGACTTCGGCTGGGACAAAACCGCCATTCTGGCCGACACCCGCGACCGCATGGGCCGCGCCCAGGCCCAGTTCCCGGACGGCGCGGACCAGTACACCATTACCGAGCTGAACTTCTCCGAGTTCCCCGTTCTCGTCATCTCCCTCTCCGGCGACGTGCCCGAACGCACCCTGCTGCGCGTGGCGAAGGAGCTTCAGGACGAGGTCGAAAGCCTCTCCGGCGTGCTGGAGGCGGGCCTGGCCGGGCACCGGGATGAGATGCTCGAGGTGCTGATCGACCCGCTCAAGCTCGAGGCCTACAACGTCACGGCCGATGAGCTGATCACCGTCGTCACCCGCAACAATCAGCTGATCGCGGCGGGTGAGGTCGAGGTCCCCCAGGGCTCCTTCGCCGTCAAGATCCCCGCCGCCTTCGACGGCCCCCAGGACGTCTACGACCTGCCCGTGAAGGTCAACGGCGACAGCATCATCACCCTGGGCGACCTGGCCGAGATCCGCCTCACCTTCGAGGACCGCGAGGGCACCGCCCGCTTCAACGGCAACCCGACGGTGGCCATGCAGGTCGTCAAACGCAAGGGCGAGAACGTCATCGAGACCGTCCAGACCGTACGCGACACCGTTGAGGAAGCCCGCCAGACCTGGCCGCCGGAACTGCAGCAGTCCGTCCGCGTCAACTTCTCCATGGACACCAGCAAGGACGTGGAAAGCATGGTCCAGCAGCTTCAGGGCTCGGTCCTGGCCGCCGTCTGCCTCGTCATGGTCGTGGTGCTGGCCTCGCTCGGCACCCGCTCCGCCCTGCTGGTGGGCTTCGCCATTCCCACCTCCTTCATGCTCTGCTTCGCCCTGCTGGCCGTGTTCGACATCTCCGTCTCGAACATCGTCATGTTCGGGCTCATCCTCGCGGTGGGCATGCTCGTGGACGGCGCCATCGTGATCGCCGAATACGCCGAACAGCGCATCGACGCGGGCCAGGGCCCCATGCGCGCCTACGCGGAATCCTCCAAACGCATGTTCTGGCCCATCATCTCCTCAACGGCCACGACCCTCTGCGCCTTTCTCCCGATGCTGTTCTGGCCCGGCGTCGCGGGGCAGTTCATGGGCAACCTGCCCGTCACACTGATCTTCGTGCTCTCAGCCTCGCTCGTTGTGGCCCTGATCTACCTGCCGGTGCTGGGCGGCATCGCCGGACGCCTGTCGCGCTCCATGGAACACGGCGCCGAATGGCTCCACGACAACATCCCCACATGGATCCGCGCGCTCCTGCTCATCCCCGGCGCGCTGGCCCTGCTCGCGGGGCTCGGTCTGCTGGTGCATCACACGCTGGTGCCAGGCTTCCTGCTGATCACCCTGGGCTGCCTCGGCCTCTCCCTGATCGGCAGTTCGCTGCGCCATGTCAAAATCCCGCCCGTGGGGAAAGCCGGCTACCGCCCCAACGCCTTTGGCCGGGTCATCCGCTTCCTCACCGGCAACCCGGTCATGCCCTTCGTGGCCATCGCCGCCGTGATCTTCTTCGTGATCTCCGTCTTCTCCTATTTCGGCACCCACAGCCGCGGCGTTGAATTCTTCGTCTCCACCGAACCTGAACGGGCCATCGCCTATGTCCGCGCCCGCGGCAACCTGTCGCTCGACGAGAAGGACGAACTGGTGGCGCAGGTCGAGGACGTGGTCGCGGACACCCCCGGTGTTGCCTCGATCTTCGCCTTCGCGGGCTCCGGGGGACTGGCGGATTCCATCGGCTCCTCCGGCCCGCGTGATGCCATCGGCCAGGTCCAGATCGAGCTGGAGCCCTGGGAAAACCGCGGCTCCGGCCACGAGATCCTGGCTGAAATCAACGACAAACTCAGCCAGATCCCAGGGATCCGTGCGGAAATCTCCGAGGCCGCCCAGGGTCCCGGTCAGGGCAAACCGCTTCAGCTGCGCCTCTCCGGCCCCGACTGGGACGCGCTCAAATCCACCGCCGAAATGGTCCACGGGCATTTCGCCTCCATGGAGGGCCTCGTCGACACCGAGGACACCCTGCCCCTTCCCGGCATCGACTGGCAGATCGATGTGGACGTGGCCCAGGCCGGACGCTTCGGCGCGGACGTTGCCACCGTGGGCGCCATGGTCCAGCTCGTCACCCGCGGCCTCACCCTGGACACCATGCGCGTCGACAGCTCCGACGACGAGATCGACATCCGCGTCCGTCTGCCGGAGGAATACCGCGTCCTCTCCACCCTCGACAGCCTGCGCGTCCGCACGGCACAGGGCCTCATCCCGCTCGCCGCCTTCATCGACCGCGAACCCGTGGCCTCGCTCGCGCAGATCGACCGCTACCAGGGCCTGCGCTATTTCGACGTGAAGGCCGACATCCCGCCCGACGGCAATGCCAACGCCCAGATCGCCCTGGTCACCGAATGGCTGGAAAACGAGGCCGAGCTGCCCCCCAGTGTTTCCTGGGAATGGACCGGCGACCAGGAGGACGAGGCCGAGGCCCAGTCCTTCCTCATGGTGGCCTTCTCCGCCGCCCTGGGCCTGATGTTCATCATCCTGCTGACCCAGTTCAACTCGTTCTACAATGCCGTCCTCGTGCTGACCGCCGTGGTGCTCTCCGTGACCGGCGTTCTGATTGGAATGCTGGTGATGGACCAGACCTTCTCCATCATCATGACCGGCACCGGCATCGTGGCTCTGGCCGGGATCGTGGTGAATAACAACATCATCCTCATCGACACCTACCAGGAATACGAGCGCTACATGCCGCCGCTCGAGGCCATCGCCCGCACCGCCGAGGCCCGCCTGCGCCCCGTGCTTCTGACCACCATCACGACGATGGCGGGCCTTTCGCCCATGATGCTCGGCATTTCCATCGATTTCGCCCAGGGCGGCTATTCCATAGATTCACCCGCGGCCATGTGGTGGAAACAGCTCGCCACCGCGGTGGTGTTCGGCCTTGGCCTCGCCACCTTCCTCACCCTGATCGTCACACCCGCGCTGCTCGCCATCCGCGTGTGGCTGTCCTCCGGCGTGAAGGCCCTGCTCATCGAAATCGGCATCCGCCTTGGCCTGACCTCCGACCGCGTCAAACGCGACCGCGCCCTGCGCAAACTCGCCCGCAAATCCGAGGCGCGCGATGTCGACTGGACCACACACCCCCCCGCCCACGCCACCCCCGGCGACCACCAAAGAGCCGCCGAGTAACGCCGTGCCTGCGCCGGACCGTGGGAGGGCGCACCCAACAACCGGGCGACGCGATTTCATGGCGTCATGTACTTGTCACGCCTGGACGACGCGAAAACTCCAACGATGCGCCGTCCCTGGGGGACGGTCCGGCGCAGGCACGGCGGGGCTCTGCCCCTGGATTCCGTGCCGGATCGAAGCATTGACTGAATACAACCATAGATAATTGAGGAAACATAGATTCGACGCTATTGAATAACACAACGTTATAAACGGTGACGAAAACGCAATGGCTGAACTTCAACGGTTTGGAGCTTATTCTGGCTTCCGAGGTTATGCATCCTCGACATTCAAGAGGTTTTCAAGAGACAAAAAAGTTGATGTCATGGTGAATTGGTTTCATCACCATTTCGAAGACCCAGCCAATCGGGTTTCGTACAACACTGCAGAGGGCGGATACCTTTGGGTTGGCGGCCTTGGTCCGTTCGAAGCAAATGACGAAATTCAAAACGAGTTTAGCGACGTAGCCGACTTTGATTTGATGCAGGAAGCAGTCGAAGAAATTGAGGCAGATGGCACAATTGAATGGGCCTCAATAAATTACGGTGGACAAGATGATGAGGAACTGCACTTCCTAGAGGAACACGACGCGACTGCAGGAACCTCGCCGACTTTTTTCAGTAGCGCTTTCAGTGATGCATTTTCGAAATCGCCACCCGCAAGGGAAGCCGCTCAACGGGAAATGCTAAAACAACTCGACCGACTTGAGGAAATCATCACTCCGCTTTCCGAGCACTTTGGAAAAATTGGCCACAACGGTCCTCCTGGCCCGATCGAGGATCCCACTTTACCAGAACCACAACCAGATCTGACTACAGCGCCCCTAACTTCGATAGATCTGAACGTACTCAAACAAGCGATTGACGATACTCGCAGGCAAGCGGAACTTGACAAGCCCGATGTGGCAGTTGTCGAAAAGAGCCAAGGAATACTGTCGAGAGCAGGAAATTACATTGCCAGATACTGCGACCTCGCAATGCAAGAAAGTGCAAAAGAATTTGGCAAGTGGGGCGCAAGAGGCGCGGCCGCATTGCTTGTTAGCAATGTGGCAGGGCTATCGTGGGCTCAAGTTGGAGAAGCATTATCGGCCGCGGCTAAATCGATTTTGGATTGGGTTCAAGTCTTGCCGCCACCGTGACAAACGGGTCAGTTCGGGCCAAGCTCATTCAACTTATGAGATCTCCTAAGGACACCGGTCGCATAAATGAAACCAAGGATACCCAAAGGCAGCCAGTCTACCTAATCAGATATAAGGATTAAGCATTACCGTAGCCACCAGCGACCAAACCACCAGCAATTTCGGCCATTTTCGGCAAAACCCCGTGCAATCTGTGCCATTTGACTCACAATCTGTGCCAAATCCCTGCACATCTGTGCCACTTCGGGACCAAACCGTGCCACTTTCCGACCGGATTCAGGCCACGTTGGACTGCTCTTCTTCCCGTTCCGCGGCCTGGCGGGCCCACATCCGGGCGTAGCGGCCACCGAGGTCCAGAAGCTCCTCGTGGGTGCCCTGCTCGGTCACAACCCCTTTTTCCAAAACGATAATCCGGTCCGAGTCCACGACCGTGGAGAGCCGGTGCGCAATGGTAATCACACTGCGCCCCTCCCCCATGGCCTTCAGACTGTCCTGAATTTCCTTCTCCGTCTCCGTATCCAAAGCCGAAGTCGCCTCATCCAAAAGCAGGATCGGCGGATCCTTCAAAAGCGTCCTCGCAATGCCCACACGCTGCTTTTCGCCGCCGGAAAGTTTGAGGCCACGCTCGCCCACGACAGTGTCGTAGCCTTCCGGTAAGGCACTGATAAAGCTATGGATTTGCGCGGCCCGCGCTGCGGCCTCGACCTCCTCGCGGCTGGCTTCAGGGCGGCCATAGGCGATGTTGTAGTAGATCGTGTCGTTGAAAAGAACCGTGTCCTGCGGCACCATTCCGATCTGCGACCGCAGCGAATACTGCGTCACGTCCCGCAAATCCTGCCCATCAATCCGGATCGCCCCGTCCGTCACATCATAGAACCGGAACAAAAGCCGCCCAATCGTCGATTTCCCCGACCCCGACGGCCCCACAACCGCGACGGTTTCACCCGGTTCGACCGTCAGACTAAGGCCGTGGAGGATGCCGCGTTCAGTGTCGTAATGGAACGAAACATCGTCAAACTCCAGCCGTCCGCCACTGACCTCGAGCGACTTCGCATCAGATTTGTCCGTGATTTCAGCCGGTTGCTCGAGAAGTCCAAACATCTCGCCCATATCGACCAGGGCCTGGCGGATCTCGCGGTAAACCGTGCCGAGGAAGTTCAGCGGCATGGTGATCTGGATCATGTAGGCGTTCACCATCACAAAATCCCCAACCGTCAGGGTCCCGGACGTCACACCCATCGCCGCCATGACCATCACCAGCACGAGGCCCGTCGTAATGATCAGCGACTGACCAAAATTGAGCCAGGCCAGCGAAATCCCCGTCCGTACGGCGGCGGATTCATAGCCGTCCATCGAGGCGTCATAGCGCTCCGCCTCGCGGTGTTCCGCATTGAAATACTTGACAGTTTCGAAGTTCAGCAGGCTGTCGATGGCCTTTTGGTTCGCGTCATTGTCACGGTCGTTCATCTCCTTGCGAATTTTAACGCGCCATTCGGTCACGGCGAATGTGAACCAGACATAAAGCCCGATCGTGACCACCACGACGGCGAGATACCGCACGTCAAAAGCGGCGAAGAAGATAATGCCGACAAAGCCAAGCTGTATGATCAGTGGGATGATGGAGAACAGGAGGAAACGGAGCAGAAAATCAACGCCCTTGACCCCGCGCTCAATGATCCGGCTGAGGCCACCCGTCTTGCGGGTGATGTGATATCTCAGGCTAAGCGCATGAATATGCTGAAAAGTTTCCAGTGCCAGCCGGCGAAGCGCCCTCTGACCCACACGGGTAAACACGCCATCGCGCATCTGCGCGAAGCCCACACCCGCAAGCCTGGTCAGCCCATAAAACAGCGTGAGCGCCACCGGCCCCGCGATCAGAAGATAGGCCGCCTGATCCGCGCCATCCTCCGGCGCAAGCCCGTCCACTGCCGCCTTAAAAAAGAACGGCGAGACAACGGTGGCAACATTCGCGAGCACCAGCATGACCATCGCGATCACAACCCGGCGGCGAAATCCCGGATTGTTCTCGGGCCACAGATACGGCAGAACGCGGCGAATAATTTTCCACCCGCTGTCCCTTGGCGGGTAAGCCTTTTCGGCTGAATTTGATGACATGTGATTATTGGGCCTCTTCCAGACCCGGAATAGCTAAAACCTGACCAGGAAAAATCAAGTCGGGATCCCGGATCAGATCGCTGTTGGCGGTAAATATCTGGGTATACAGCACGCCCGAGCCGTAATGAATGCGGGCCAGCGTCCAGAGATTGCCGCCTGGCTGCACCGTGACCGAGACCGGCGCACCGCCGGTTCCCACAAGCCCGGAAGACCCGCCGGGGCCGACCGCGACCTCCGGAAACTCCCGTTTGAACGGAGTCTCGATGCGGCTGATAACGCTGCCGTTTTCGTCGAGCTGGTCGACGCGGAGCACGTAGAGCCCTTCCTCCACGTCCGACAGTATCATCACCCAGCGGCCATCGTCGCCCACGCGGCCCTCGCCGGCCAGCGTGGCGTCCACATAGACCCTCAGGGGCGATCCCGCGAGGCCAAGGCCCGCGAGGGTGACCTCTCCGGTTTCGGAATAGGAGATGCTGGAGAGCTTGACCTGCGCCTGTGAGACGTTTTCCAGCGGCTCATTGGTAACGACCTCCACGTCGCCGTCCCGGATAATCGCGGTGGCGGCGATTTCTCCGCCGGCGTCAGAGGCGGTGTCTTCTGTTGGAGACAGCTCTTCCGGATCCACCGCGGCGACGGCCACATCTTCCGATCCCTCGGGCAGAAGCACGACCACGTCGTCGGAGACGGATGCGGAGCCGTCCGGCGTGACTGCGTTTAGCGTCAGCGCCCGGGGCGCGGTGGAGGGGCCGGCCTCGAATACGGCGACGAAATTGCCTGCGCCGTCGGCCTCGACCTCGGCCAGAGCGTTGGTTCCGTCCACAATAGTGACCATGGCGTTGGGAGCGGCGGTTCCCGCAACAACAGCCGAACCTGTTGGATCCACGCGCACAACATCAAAGCCGGGAGCGGGGGCGGAGGCTGGCTCATCTGCGACAGTTTCCCCGTCCGGCCCTGAGGTGATCTCATCCTGTGGTTCGTCAGCCTCACCGGAATCCGTAACGGTGCTTGCAGCCTCTTCGGCCGTTGCAGGCTCGTCCAGCGGTTCCAGGGTCGCAACCTGACCGGACGCCTCCTCCTCCGGTGCGGGTTCCGCCACCGGCCCGGACGGAACGTCCGCAGCGGTTTCTTCGGCGAGTTCTACGGGTTCCGCAGTCTCATCCGCCCCAAGGGTAGCGACCGCCGTGGTTTCGCCGGTTCCGTCGATCCGGTTGAGGAATAACAGAATGGCAACGACCACCACACAAAAGATGGCGGCGAGTGTTCCGCGTCCCGCTCCGATCCGGGGGTGTTCACCCATCCGCTCTTCCCTTTTCCGTGCTCCGGTGCCAATACCGGCCAGGAAGCCTGACCGATCCAGGCGATCGCCGTCATAAATCTGTTGCACTGCAAACTACTGCGAAGCAAGGAAACTGTCCATGCACCCCCAAACCATCCGGTCCGTCTGTGTCTTCTGTGGTTCCCGCCAGGGCAACAATCCCGCCCATCAGCAGGCGGCGACCGATCTCGGTCAGGCGCTCGCCGGAGCCGATCTGCGGCTCGTCTATGGCGCGGGTGATGTGGGGCTGATGGGGGCCGTGGCGCGGTCGGCACAGGAACATGGCGGCACAACTTTTGGCGTGATCCCTGTACATCTTCTGGACCGGGAGGTGGGCAAACGGGATCTGTCAACTTTCGTGGTCACGGAGAACATGCACGAGCGCAAGAAGGTCATGTTCATGAACGCCGATGCGATTGTCACGCTGCCAGGTGGTCCAGGATCGCTGGACGAGCTGTTCGAGGTTCTGACCTGGCGACAGCTCGGCCTGCACGAGAAGCCGGTGTATCTCCTGAACGTGGACGGCTACTGGGACCCGCTGGTGGCGCTGATCGACCATGTCATCGGTGAGGGGTTTGCCGGGGAAAGCTTCCGCGATTTCCTGACCGTGGTGGATAACGTCCCGGCGCTCATGGCCGACCTTGAAGCGAAGGGCGCGGCCACCGGAGCCTGACCGGAGACCCGGTTCAGGCGGGGCGGGATTGCCTGCGGAAACTTTCGACCGAATAGATAATGAGGCCTGACCAGATCAGGCAGAAGGCCAGCGTGTGCCACGGCGTCCACGGCTCGCCAAAGACGAGGATGGCGACGAGCGCCTGCATGGTCGGGTTGAGGTACTGCACAAGGCCCAGGGTCGCGAAGCTGATCCGCTGGGCCGCGTTGGACATCAGAACCAGTGGCAGGGCGGTCATGGGACCGGAGCTGATGAGCAGAAGCGTGGTGGCAAGGTCCCGGCCAAACCAGGCGCCGGGCTCGGGCCCCTCCGCCAAGGAGAGGTGGAAATGCACCGCCATGAGCCAAAGCAGCGACGGCAGGAGAAGGAACAGCGCCTCGATGAACACGCCCGGGATCGGCCGCGTTGTCACGCGCTTTTTGACGAGGCCGTAGCAGGTGAACGAGGTGGCAAGGACCAGGGAGATCACTGGCAGTCCGCCGAGGCCCGGGATCATGACGAGCACGGCCAGAACGGCGAGCAGGACCGCGAGCATCTGCCAGCGGGAGAAGCGCTCGCCGAAGACGACGTAGCCCATCGCCACCGTCATCAGGGGGAAAATGTAGTAGCCGAAACTCGCCTCGAGCGCGCGTCCGACATGCACCGCATAGACGAAGCCGAACCAGTTGACCGCAATCAGCAGCGAACTGAGCAGCAGGAGGCCAACCCGGTTGTTGCGGCCAAATGCGGCGCGGACCTCGGCCATGCGGCCCTGGAGCACGATGATCAGTCCGAAGAACACGACGCTCCACAGGATGCGGTGACAGAGCACCTCCAGCGGCGGCACGTGGGAGAGGAACTTGTAAAACCAGCCGTTCAGGCCCCAGAGAGTCGCGGCCGCGGCCATGGTCAGCACGCCCTGGGTTTCGCTACGCATCTGGGGTAATCCGGTTCTGAAATGGGGAGTGGTGGAAAGTAAAAGCCCGCCGGTTATACCGACGGGCTCCCGGTTCAAATACTGGCTGGGATTAGAGGCGGGACGCCACGTTTTCCCAGTTGACCAGCTTGTCGAGGAAGTTGCTCAGGTAAGCCGGACGCTTGTTACGGAAGTCGATGTAGTAGGAATGCTCCCAAACGTCGCAGCCGAGCAGTGCCTTCTGGCCAAAGCAGAGCGGGTTCACGCCGTTTTCGGTCTTGGTCACTTTCAGGCTGCCATCGGTTTCGGCAACGAGCCAGCACCAGCCGGAGCCGAACTGGCCGGCACCTGCGGCGGCGAAGTCGGATTTGAACTGGTCAACGGAGCCGAAGCATTCCTTGATACGGGCTTCCAGCTCGGAGGGCATGTCGTTGCCGCCCGGTCCCATCATTTCCCAGAACTGCATATGGTTCCAGTGCTGGGAGGCGTTGTTGAAAATTCCGTTCTGTGCGACGGCATCGGAAGCGTAGGTGCCCGTGATGATTTCCTCAAGATCACGGCCTTCCCACTCGGTACCGGCAATCAGCTTGTTTCCGTTGTCGACATAGGCCTTGTGGTGAATGTCGTGGTGATACTCCAGCGTTTCCCGGGACATGCCAAGATCCGCAAGCGCATCATGGGAATAGGGAAGATCGGGAAGTTCGAAAGCCATGTGGTACTCCTCGCTGTTATCTGTGTCGGTTTGGTTCCGCTCCCGCTCTTATAGCCACTATGACGGCCGGCGAAAGGGGAACATTTGACGCGTGTCAAACTCCGTACATCGGCCCAACGTGTAAAGCGGAGACAGGTTCCGAAGACGCTTCAGACCGGCATGAGGGCAACGGCAACGCGGCGTCCCTCGGAGAGCAGAATGTTGTAGGTCCGGCAGGCGGAGGGCGTGTTCATGACCTCCACGCCCACGTCCAGCGCCTCCAGCGCCGCCCGGTTTTTCAGGAACTCCGGCTCCGGTTCGACCATGTCGGGCCCGAGCCCAACGAGCAGGACGTCCAGCTCGGCCGCGCGGTCTATCAGCGGGGTCAAATCCGGCAGGCCGGTCCAGGCGACGGCGCCCTCGGGGAACACGGCGACCGGCCCCATATGGACCGCGCCGCCGATACGGAAGCCGCCGGGCGCATAGCCGTCCACGGGGACGCGGTCGTTGAACTTGATCTCGGTGGTCTGCATGGGGTTCGTGCCTTCCCTTGACGGTTCAGTCGAACAGCGGGAGCCCCGTCACGGCGGCCGCCGCTATGACCAGATAGGAAACGGAGCGATATACCTTTTCGCGGGCCGGATCAAATATGGCCTGCCCAATCATCCCGCCGAGGCCATAGGGAATGACCAGGAGGAGACCGATGAGGACCGGCATCCATTCCATCAGGCCGCTTATCCCGAGAACGACGAAAAACATGACGTCGAAGAACACCAGATACATCAGGATGTTCGCCCGGATCGCCGCGGGATTCGCCTGGCCGCTGAGATAGAACAGGATGACCGGCGGTCCCGGCAGGCCGGCCGCACCGCCAAGCAGGCCGGAGGCCCCGCCCAGAAACGCCTTACCGGTTTTGCTGAGGCTGCCGCGGTGGCGCCAGCCCGAAATCAGGATCAGCAGCAGGACAATAGAGAGCACGCAGACGCCCCAGCGGAACACCACCGGATCGGCGCGCGTCAGCAGCGTGAGACCGATAATCAGGCCCACAACGGCACCAAGCAGAAGCCGCGCTACCTCCCTCGCCTGACCGTCGCGCAGGGCACGGGGCATGAGGGGCAGAGGGCCGAAGATGTCGAATACCATCAGGCTTACAACCACATGGACCGGGGACAGAACGGTCGAGGCCAGGGGAACGTAAACCAGCGCGGTCCCGAAACCTGTGAAGCCACGGACGAGCCCCGCGACAACGACGGCTGCGATCAGAACGGGGAGGCCGTCAAAAGATACGGCCTCCACGAGCCTGGACATCAGGCGTCGATATTGGCGAACTGGTTCCCGGCACCGGCGCTCGGCTTGGACCAGTCACGCTTGACGCCAAGGCGCAGCAGGATGGTCGACGCGATCCAGATCGAGGAATAGGTACCCACAACCACGCCCCAGATCATCGCGAAGGTAAATCCGCGGATCACCTCGCCACCGAGGAAATAGAGCGCCAGCAACGCGATCAGCGTCGTGCCGGAGGTCATGACCGTCCGGGCCAGCGTCTCGTTGATGGAGAGGTTGAGAACGTCCTGAAGATCCTTCGTCTTGTACTTGCGCAGGTTCTCACGCACGCGGTCGAAGACGATCACGGTGTCGTTGAGCGAATAGCCCACGATGGTCAGGATGGCCGCGATGATCGAAAGGTTGAACTCGATCTGAAGCAGGCTGAATATTCCGATGGTGAGCGCCACGTCATGGACCAGAGCCGCCACCGCGGCGACCGAAAACTGCCACTCGAACCGAAGCCAGATGTAGAACAGGATGGCGGCAATGGCGGAGACGACCGCCAGAATGCCCGCGGTGACCAGTTCGCCGGACACTTTCGCGCCCACATTGTCGATCTGAAGGTAGGAAATTCCCGGGAAGGCGGCGTTCAGGGTCTCCTGAACCTGCGTCACCAAAGCCTTCTGCGCATCGGGATCCTCGTCGGTGATACCGATACGCATCAGAACCGCGTGGCGTTCCCGGCCCGCCGGATCGGAAACGCGCGTCACCGCGACCTCTCCGATGTCGAGTTCGGTCAGAACGTCGCGGAAATCACCTACGGGTTGCTCTTCCGGCGTTTCTGCCATGATGAGCGTACCACCGCGGAAGTCGATGCCGAAATTCAGCCCGACAATGGCGAACAGAACCAGCGAGGCGACCACCGCAATCATGGAGAAGAGCAGCGGAATCCGGTCCATCCGGAAGAAGTTCATTCTGGTCGTTTCAGGAACGAGTCTCAGTCTCATGGTGCGAACCCTTTCCTAAACCGAAATCGTCTTGGGCCTGCGCCACTCATACCACGTCACGATCATCATGCGGGTGACGTAGAGCGCGGTGAAGACGGAGGTGACAATACCGAGCCCAAGCGTCACCGAGAAGCCGCGCACCGGGCCGGAACCGATGACGAACAGGATCACGGCGGCGATCAGGGTGGTAACGTTGGCGTCGAGAATGGCCGAGAAGGCTTTCTCGTACCCCAGTTCAATTGCGCGCGCGGGACCGCGGGAGCCTTTAAGCTCTTCCCGGATACGCTCAAAGATCAGCACGTTGGCGTCCACCGCCATACCGATGGTCAGAACCAGCCCGGCGATGCCAGGAAGGGTCAGCGTCGCACCGATGGACGTAAGCAGCGCGAAAATCAGCGCAATGTTCAGAAGCAGCGCGATGTCGGCAATGATGCCGAACAGGCCATAAGCCAGCGCCATGAACACCAGAACGGCTCCCATCGCCACGAGAGCGGCAATTTTTCCGGCGTCAATGGAGTCCTGGCCCAGTTCCGGCCCAATCGTCCGCTGTTCCAGTACGTCGATCTCGGCCGGAAGGGCACCGGCGCGCAGCAGGATCGAAAGCCGCGAGGCCTCCTCCGGTGTGAAGTTGCCGGTGATGATGCCGGAGCCGCCGGGGATGTGGCTTTGGATGACAGGGGCGGAGATCACTTCGCCGTCGAGGACAATCGCGAAGGGCGACCCGATGTTTTCCGCCGTGTAGGCACCGAAGGCAGCACCACCGGCCGCATTAAAGCGGAAGCTGACGGAAGGCAGGCCGTTCTGGTCAAAGGACGGCTGACTGTCGACCAACTGCTCGCCGGTCACGACGGAGCGTTTTTCGAGGATGTACCAGGTGTCCGGCTCATCCATTGACGGATAAACCAGTTCATCGAGGCCAGGCCGGGTGTTGCCGTCGGAGGTGCGGTTGACGACAGGGTGGAACGACAGCTTGGCGGTCTGACCGATCACGGCCAGAAGTTCCTCGGCCGAGCCGATGCCGGGCACCTGGACCAGGATGCGGTCGCTGCCCTGCCGCTGAATGGTGGGCTCGCGGGTGCCCGTCTCATCCACGCGGCGGCGAATGATTTCAAGGCTCTGGAGCATCGTGCGCTCGTCAATCGCACTGCGTTCCGCGTCGGACAGCGCCACCACAAGCTCATCGCCATCCGCCGACACGGTGAAGTCACGTGAGGTGGCTCCTGTCAGGGAAATGACGGGCTGTGAAATTTCATGGGCGGCTTCAAGGGCCGCGTTCATCGCATCGGGATTGCCGATGCGGATGCGCATAACGTCAGGTGGGCTGTCGAGCCGTCTGACGGAGCCAACCGTGTCGCGCTCCTCGCGCAACCGGTCGCGAAGTTCCGGCCAGAGGGATTCCATACGCTCGGCATAAACATCCGAGGTCCGCACCTCCACCAGCACATGCGCCCCGCCGCGCAGGTCGAGGCCAAGATTGACCAGACCGGAGGGCAGGAAGGACGGCCAAAGACCGATATCCTCCTCAACCCCGGCGGTGGTTTCGCCCCCCTGCTCAACGACGAGAAGCGCATCGTTGTGACGCTCGACATTTCCGTAGAACAGATTGGGGAAGGCTACGGTCAAACCTGCCAGACAGACAATCGTGACGAGCAGTTTTTTCCAAAGCGGAAAGTTCAGCATGGAGTATCCCATCCATGACGCATGGCCTGCACGTGGCAGGCCTGGTCGATTCAGGTATTCGCGGGTTCGGTTTTGGAAACGACCTGCGCAATCGTGGAACGGACGATGCGGACGCGCACGTCCTTGGCGATCTCGACCTCGATCTCGCTGCCATCGGTCACCTTGGTCACCTTGCCGAGCAGACCGCCCGAAGTTACGACCTGATCGCCGCGGCGCAGGGCCTCAACCATTGCGCGGTGTTCCTTCACCTTTTTCTGCTGCGGCCGGATCATGAGGAAATACATGATCACGAAAATCAGGATGATCGGTACGAACTGCAGAATCCCCGCCGCACCGCCTCCGGCGGCCTGGGCGTAGGCAGGTGTTACAAACATGAGCGCTGTCCTTCCAGAAGACCATGGGCATGGACGCCCATTCCGTTTTTAACCATTTGGACGGCCAGAGGCCGCCACAAAACCGCGCGGACACTAACGCCCGGCCGGTCCAATGGCAAGGCAACAACGCCCAGGGTTTCGGGGCTGTGATCCCCGGCCCGCCTGGGCGTTTGGAAGGGCTTATCCCTCGGCCCGGATGAAGGTGCCGTTCTGCAGCTCGCGCATGGCTTGGCGCAGTTCATCGCGGGTGTTCATGACGATGGGTCCGTGCCAGGCGACCGGCTCCTTCAGGGGGCGGCCGGAGACGAGCAGGAACCGCACGCCCTCGGGTCCGGCCTGAACCGTGACCTCGTCACCGGTGTCGAAGCGCACAAGCGTACGGTTGCCCGACTGGTCACGGATGTTCAGCTCATTGCCCTGGAACTCCTTCTCCACCCGCACACCCACGGGGTTCGAGGCATCACGGAAGGAGCCGGATCCGGCGAAAACATATGCAAAAGCAGAGGCATATGTGTCCACCGGCAGGGTCTTGCGGACATTGGGCGGAATGCTGACGTCGAGATACATGGGCTCGGCCGCGATGCCATCGACGGGACCTTTCTGACCCCAGAAGGACCCCACGACCACGCGAACGCTGGTGCCGTCATCGTCGGTTACCACCGGGATGTCGCTGCCCTGGATGTCCTGATAGCGCGGAGCGGTCATTTTCAGGGACGATGGCAGGTTGGCCCAAAGCTGGAAGCCGTGCATTTTGCCGGACGCGTTTCCGCGCGGCATTTCCTGGTGCATGATGCCCGAACCGGCGGTCATCCACTGAACCGAGCCCGCCCCCAGAAGCCCACGGTTGCCGAGGCTGTCGGAGTGTTCGACCTCGCCGTCCAACACATATGTGATCGTCTCGATTCCGCGGTGCGGATGCCAGGGGAACCCGGCCTCGTATTTGGACGGATCGTCATTGCGGAAGTCATCGAGCAGCAGAAAGGGATCGCTTTCCGACGGCTCGTTGAAGCCAAATGCCCGATGGAGGTGTACGCCGGCACCTTCAAGTGTGGGCTGGGCCATTGTTTCGGATTTTACGGCTCTGAACGACATGATCGGTCTCCTTTCAACCAGAACATGCCGGAGATAAATGCCGGGACACCGCGCATAAAGCCGGCGTTTCGCATCAAACTGTTTCCCGAACGCCGCAAAATCAGCGGCTTTTCCGTTTCGTCAGGGGAAACGGAGGAGCGACGACGGTTGCGCCGCTCCCAAGTTATTACGGTTTAGCCAACCGCGAGGCTGAGACCGAGAGCGGCGGTCAGAACGCCGAGGCCACGCACGGCTTTGACACCGGTTGCGCCGAACCGGCGGCTGAAACGCTCCGCACCGAGGCCAAGCGCGATACCGGCTACGTGGAGAAGTGCGGTGGCCACGACAAAACCAAATCCGAATTTGAGCGCTGTTGCCTGACCGAGCTCACCGCCATGAGCCGCGCCGTGGAAGAGGGCGAAGAAGCCGACCAGAGCGGCACAAATGCGCACATCCGGGCGGAAGGCGGCTGCGACGGCGAGGCCAAGAACCACGGTGGAGGCCAGAATCATTGGCTCGATCACCGGCAGGGACACGCCCGCCAGAGAAAGCCCGAAGCCCGCAAACATCGCTCCGACGAAGGCCAGAGGCACCATCCACAGGGCACGACCGCCGATCAGGCTGGCCCAGAGACCGACCGCAACCATCGCCAGGATGTGGTCAAGGCCGGTCAGCGGATGGGTGAAACCCGACGCGACGGAGCCGTATTCGCCTGGCGGAAGGTGGGCAAACGCCGGTCCAGCGGTGAGGGCAAGCACGAGGGCCGGGAAAAGTTTTTTCATGTAATGGTTCCTTCCTGGTCAACCTGACGCCCCGGATCGGGTCGCGCCGTTGCCGCAACATCCTTCAGCGGCGGGGAATCGGCAACCCGATTCAGCCGTGAAACTGTCAGGAAGCGACGACCAGCACAAAAAACAGTCAGTTTTTCCGCAGCCATACCGAATTCCCGCAAGCCTGCAAGCCCCGGCAATGGCAAGCCCCCGCGCGGAAGCCTTCGGCGCCAATGGCGGGCATTCGCCGTGAAAACCGGCAAAATGATTTGTTAACCGAGACCTGAATAAGGTCTTTCGGCGTTGGGTGAGGCGGCCAGGCCGACACCTGACGGATTGTCGGAACGTCAGAAGAGATCTGAACATGTCGAACAAAGCACTCTCCGTGGACCAGTCCCTCCAGCGCGCAAAATCACTTGCGAAGAAAGGGGAATACCTCGCTGCGGAGGAGCTTTATCGCGGGGTTCTTGTCCGGTTTCCCAACAACAAGCGCGCGAAGTCGGGGCTGAAATCCCTGATGGCGCCCAAAGCGGATTTTTCCGGCAAAAACGTCACGCCCGCCAACAACCCGAAAAAGAGCCTGGCGCAGGGACTGCTCAACCGGGGCAACTCGCTGATACGGACCAAGGAGTATGAGCAGGCTAAGAAATGCCTTCGCGAGGCCACCGAGGCCGACCCGGATTGCGCCCCCGCGTTTAACTCGCTCGCTTCCGTCTGCGTTGTGCTCAGGGAATTCGAGGACGCGCTGGCGGCGTCGCAGCGCGCACTGGAACTGGAGCCGGAGAACTACCGGTGCCACGTCAATATTGGCAACGCGCTGAACGAGCTGAAACGCCGTGAGGAAGCGCTTCTGTCCTATCACGAGGCGATCAAACACGAGCCTTACAACGCGCAGCTTTACATCAATATCGGCAACATCCTGATGGGTCTTGGCCGCCGCGAAGAGGCAATTGCCAGCTTCAACATCGCCAAGAAGATCGAACCGGGCCTCGCCAGGGCCTACGCGAATCTCGGGAATGCTTACCGCAACCTGAATATGGCAAAAGAGGCCGAGGCCGAGTACCGCGAGGCGCTCAGGCTCGATCCGCTTGATTCCCTGTCCTACAACGGTCTGGCATCGACCCTGCACTCCCAGGGCAGGTCAAAGGAAGCGCAGGAGTGCTACGAACGGGGCATCGAACGCGCGCCGGATTCAGCGCAGATCATGTATAACCTCGCCAATATCCGCAAATTTGAGGTCGATGATCCGCTGATTGGCCGCATGCTGCGCAAACTGGCCGATCCGAAGAATTCACTGCGCGAACGCAGCTTCCTGAACTTTGCTTTGGGCAAAGCCTTTGAAGCCATTGGCGACCATGATCTTGCGTTCAAACACATCCACGAAGGCAACCATGAGCGGCTCGAATTTTCGGGCTATAAACTGGAAGCGGATCTGAAGATCATCGACAAGATCACCGAACGTTTTGAAAAATCGGATTTCCCGAATATCGCAAACACCGAGCCCGAGGGCGGTTCGGGCCAGCGGTCGATTTTCATTGTGGGCATGCCCCGCTCCGGCACGACCCTGAGCGAACAGATCATTTCCAGCCATTCCACCGTGTTCGGCGCGGGGGAGCTGGAATTCATGGCCAACGCGCTGAAACCGCGACTTTATCAGATCCTGAGTTCGAAGGACCAGGATGAGCTGGCCCAGCTCATGCGCGAAGTGCGTGACGAGTATCAGGGCGGCATCAGCCGTCTGTCGGATGGCGAGCCGGTCGTGACCGACAAAATGCCGCTGAACTTCCGATTTACCGGGTTCGTGCTCTCGTCGCTGCCAGGGGCCAGGGTGGTCAACCTGCAGCGTGATCCGGTCGCGACCTGCTGGTCGGTGTTCAAGCATAACTTTGCCAATGATGGCAACAACTACGGCTGTGATCTTGAGGACGTGGCCACGTTTTACAAGCGTTATGTCGAGATGATGAAGTTCTGGCATGAGAAGTTCCCCGGCCAGGTCTACGACCTGAACTATCAGGCGCTCACCGAGAACCAGGAGGAGGAGAGCCGCAAGCTTCTCGAATTTTGCGGGCTTGAGTGGGAAGACCAGGTTCTGAACTTCCAGGACAACAAACGTGCGGTTCAGACCGCCAGCCTAGCGCAGGTGCGTAAGAAAATGTACACCGGCAGTTCCGAGGCCTGGCGGAAGTATGAGACGCACCTGGCACCGCTTATCGAGGCTCTCGGCGTTTGATAGTGTGCCTCCCGCGCGACGCGGGAGGCGACGTTGGGCGGCTCAGCCCTCAACACACCAGCGCATGATCGCCTTCTGGGCATGAAGACGGTTTTCGGCCTCGTCAAAAATCACGGATTGCGGGCCATCCATCACCTCATCCGTGACCTCCTCGCCTCGATGAGCGGGAAGACAGTGCATGAAGAGCGTGTCCGGTTTGGCCTGGGCCATCAGGGCGGCGTTGACCTGGTAAGGTTGCAGCAGGGCATGCCGTTTCTCACGGGCTTCCGCCGCATCGTGCATCGACATCCAAGTATCGGTGACGACCAGATCCGCGCCGGCCACGGCCTGGGCCGCGTCGCGCTCAATACGGACGTTGCGGCCCTTTGAGCGGGCGAACTCTACAGCTGCAGGGTCCGGGTCCATGACCTCGGGACCACCGAACGTAAGATCGAACCCGAGCTGGCCGGCGGCATGCAGGAACGAGGCACACATGTTGTTGCCGTCCCCGAGCCAGGCGACCGTTTTACCGGCGATTGGTCCGCGATGTTCCTCAAAGGTCATCACATCAGCCATGATCTGGCAGGGATGGCTTGCGTCGGTCAGACCGTTGATCACAGGAACGGTGGCGTATTCAGCCATTTCCAGCAGCGTGGCATCCTCGAAGGTCCGGATCATGATCATGTCGACAAAGCGGGACAGAACCCGGGCGGTGTCGGCGACGGATTCGCTCTTGCCGAGATGCATTTCCGAGCCTGAGAGGACGACTGTTTCACCGCCCATTTGGCGCACGCCGAGATCGAAGCTTACACGGGTTCGCGTGGACGGTTTTTCGAACACCAGAGCAACGACGCGGTCCGTGAGCGGAGCGTCGGCGTCGCAGGCGCCCTTCCCCTGCCCGGCCCGCGCCGTTTTGGTTTCGACGGCCTGGTTCAGAATGGCCCGCAGATCGTCCGCGGGCACTTTGTGAAGGTCAAGGAAATGTCTCATGCGGCAGTCTCCACCGCGGTTGCGGCTTTATCCAGACGTGTCAGGGCCTCATCGACCTCATCGGCCGTGATGTTGAGCGGGGGCAGGATACGCATGACGTTTTCTCCCGCCGGAACGGTCAGCACATGCTCGCCATAGCCCGCGTTGACGACGTCCATATTCGGCGCACGGCAAACAACGCCAATCATGAGGCCCTCACCACGGACGCTTTCGAACACGTCAGGGTGGGAGGCCACAAGCGCCTCAAGCCCCTGACGGAAACGTCCGGCGGTGCGCGAAACCTCAGCGAGAAATTCGGGGTTTGACACGGTGTCGATCACGGCGGAGCCCACGGCACAGGCCATCGGGTTTCCGCCATAGGTCGAGCCGTGCGTACCGGCGGTCATGCCACGGGCGGCATCCTCGGTCGCGAGGCACGCGCCCAGCGGGAAGCCACCGCCGATGCCCTTTGCCACGGTCATGATATCGGGCGTTACGCCGGACCATTCATGGGCAAAGAGCTTCCCGGTACGGGCCACGCCGGTCTGGATCTCGTCCATGATCAGCAGAATGCCATGGCGGTCGCAGAGTTCCCGCAGGTCGCGCAGGAAACCCTCGGGGGCCGAGCGGATGCCGCCTTCACCCTGTATGGGCTCGACAATCACACCGGCGGTTTCGGGGCCGACCACCGCCTCTACACTCGCGATGTCGCCAAACGAGGCCTGATCGAAACCCGGCAGCATCGGTCCGAACCCTTTGGTCAGCTTCTCGGTGCCGACTGCGGAGATTGCCGCGATGGTCCGGCCGTGGAAGGAGCCGTCAAAGGTGATCAGCCGGTGGCGTTCGGGCGTGTCGGAGCCGGCGAAATAAATGCGGGCCATCTTGATGGCGCATTCCATCGCCTCGGTGCCGGAATTGCCGAAGAAAACGGTGTCGGCAAAAGTCAGGTCTACCAGTTTTTGCGCAAGTTCCTCCTGCTTCGGGACGCGATAAAGGTTGGATGTGTGCCACAGACGTCGGGCCTGTTCCTCAACAACCTTCACGAGGGCGGGATGCGCATGACCCAGGGCGTTGACGGCAATGCCGGCGCCGAGGTCGAGATAGCGCTCCCCGCTTTCTTCAGTGAGCCAGGAACCCTGTCCCTCAACGAAGGACAGTGGAGCCCGGGCATAGGCTGGAAGAACGGGCGAAATCACTTTTTCATCTCCTTTTGCCGCCAAAAATGAAACACCCCACCGGCGGCGGCTCTGGTGGGGCGGTTAACTTTATTGGATCAACGCGTCACGCGAGTCAATTCTTGGGTCGGGCATAATGCGCAGCGGCGGCCAGTATCGGGCTTTGTCTGGCTGTCCCGGGTGCGGATTGGCGTCCAGGTTCAGAAAAACCGCTGGGAAGCTGACCACTGCCCGAAGGGAAAACGGGACAGTTGAGGCGTTTGGGAAACAGTTTTGGGGCCTGATTTGGCTGGAATATACCTCAAATCACGCAAAATCGGGGGATGTGCTTGTATCCGGGCGGTGGAAGCTTAAAATAGAGGGCAATTGACCAGGCCCAGATCCGGCCGGTCGCAATCCCTGATCAGCCCAATTCCATGGAGCGGCAATAGATGTCCTGGACCGATGAACGCGTTGAAACGCTAAAAAACATGTGGGCGGAAGGCAAGAGTGCAAGTCAGATCGCCAAGGAACTTGGCGGCGTCACCCGCAATGCCGTTATTGGCAAGGTACATCGACTGGGTCTTTCCAACCGCAATGCCGCCCCGGCGGCGGAGCCTGCGGCGGAAACGGCCGCTCCGGCAGCCAAGCCCGCAGCAGCCGCGCCCAAACCTGCGCCCGAGCGCAAGGAACCGCCCGTAGCGGAGAAAGCCGCGAAGCCCGCACCGGCACCCGAGCCACCGCGCCCGCAGGCTGCCGCCCCCCAGGCCGCTCCGATCCCGCGCCCGCGTCCCGTTCCCGGACAGCCCCTGCCCCCGCAGCCATCCGGCGCGGAGATGAGCGAGGAAATGATTGCCAACCTCGCAGAGGTGGCAAAGAAATCGCGCAAGCTGACTCTGATGCAGCTCACCGAGCGTACCTGCAAATGGCCTGTTGGAGACCCTGCGACCGAGGATTTCTGGTTCTGCGGCCTGCCGACAACACCGGGCAAACCCTATTGCGAAACCCATGTGGGTGTCGCGTTCCAGCCGATGTCGGCCCGGCGCGACCGGCGCAGCAATGGCGGCGGTGGCGGCAGCCGCTGAGGCTCCGGACACTCCCCGTCCTCAACCTCTGGTTAACCACGCGGCGATTCCGGCGACCGTCGGGAACGCCGCATTAATCATGGCGTGACATGGTCCTCCCTTCCTGGGGAGGATACTATGGCATTTTCACGATACGCAGTGCGGGAGGCTGGAACAGGTACCGGCGACCTGCATCTTTCCGAACTGATTGGCGCCCTGAGCCATGCGCTCGACATGACCGAGGGCCAACCGGAAGGGCACAGTGTGCGGTCCTGCTGGATTGGGATGAAGGTCGGCGAGGCGCTGGGATTTGACCGGGCCAAACTCGCGGATCTGTATTACACGCTTCTGCTCAAGGATCTTGGATGCAGCAGCAACGCAGCCCGGATCTGTGCGCTGTATCTGACCGACGACATTTCGTTTAAACGCAATCACAAGACCATCTCGACCGGTACCAATGCGGTATTGCGGTTTGTGTTCAGCCAGACCGGGGTTGGTCATGGGTTGAGTGAGCGATTCCGGACGCTGTTGCACGTGGTTTCAAACGGTCATGACATCAAGCGGGAACTTTTTGAGGCCCGCTGCCACCGGGGGGCTGACATTGCCGCCCGGATGCGTTTTTCCCAGGCCGTTCAGGACGGGATACGCAACCTTGATGAACACTGGGACGGCTGGGGCAGTCCGCGTCAGCTTCAGGGCGATGAGATCCCTGAGATCGCCAAAATCGCCCTTCTGTCACAGGTGGCGGATGTGTTTTCGTTTGGACAAGGTAGTAGGGAGAACGCAATCAGCGAGGTACGATCCCGTTCCGATACCTGGTTTTCGCCCGCTATCGTTGATGCCTTTTTAGAGGCGCAGGAGCGGCCTGGATTTTGGGCCTCCCTCAAGGACCCGGACCTTGATGAACGGGTCCAGGGACTGGATCCAATGCAGGACAGTTGCGTGGTGGATGAGGACTGGCTTGACGATATTGCGGCCGCATTCGCGGATGTAGTCGATGCCAAAAGCCCGTTTACCGCGGATCACTCCAAGCGGGTTGCGCTCTATGCGGACATGATTGCGGAGGAGATGGGGCTTTCGCAGGAGCATCGCCGCTGGCTTGGACGGGCCGCGCTGCTCCACGACATTGGAAAGCTATCCGTCAGCAATCGAATTCTGGACAAACCAGGCAAGCTCGACAGTGGCGAGTGGGATGCCGTGAAGAAGCACTCGTTCCATTCCCAGCGCATTCTGGAGCGGATCAGCGTATTCCGCGACATCGCCCCAATTGCCGGGGCACATCACGAACGGCTGGACGGCGCCGGGTATCCTTATGGCCTGCGGGGCGATGAGATCTGTCTTGAGACGCGCATTCTGACCGTAGCCGATGTTTTCGACGCGCTGTCAGCCGACCGGCCCTATCGGACGGCGATGCCGATGGCCCAGGTGTTGGGCATTCTGGAGAAGGATATTGGCACGGCCTTCGACGGCGACTGCGTCAATGCCATGCGCGCGGCGCTTGGCCGCATGCCGGAATACTGGCAGGCGGCCTGAGCGCGGTCAGTTGCCGCGATAGGTCTCGTCGAGAGAGTAACCCGATGAGCGAACGGTGCGGATTGGATCGCGGTCGCCGCGGCGGTTCAGGGCTTTGCGCAGGCGGCCGACATGGACATCGACGGTGCGGATTTCCACGTAGACATCCTGGCCCCAGACCCGGTCGAGAAGCTGTTCCCGGGAAAACACCCGGCCGGGGCGCTGCATCAGCACATCCAGCAGACGGAATTCGGTCGGCCCGAGCTGCACCTCGCGTTTGCCGCGATGGACACGGCACTGCTGCCGGTCAAGCACGATGTCGGCGAATGTGGCCACATCGCCCGCGAGGGCCGGAGACGTGCGGCGAAGCACCGCCCGCATGCGGGCCACGAGTTCGGTCATGGAAAACGGCTTGGTGACATAGTCATCCGCGCCAACGTCGAGGCCGCGGACGCGGTCCTCCTCCTCACCACGCGCGGTGATCATGATGACGGGAATAGCCCGGGTATCCTGACCCTTCCGCAGACGCCGACAGAGTTCCACACCGGAAATGTTCGGCAGCATCCAGTCCATGAGGACGAGGTCGGGTTTTTCCTCCTCAACAGCGAGCATGACCTCGTCGCCGTCGGCCGAAACCGAAACGGAAAACCCCTCCTTACCGAGGTTGTAGGCGAGCAGCTGACTGATCGCCTCCTCGTCCTCAACTACCAGAACCTTGGCGCACATCCGGTGTTATCTCCTGAAAAATTCAGCTTTCCGCAAAAATGACACCGGTGGGATCACCTTTGGGGCGATCTTCCAGCGTCTCTCCCTTAACAATGTAGTAGACCAGCTCGGCGATCTGGGTTGTGTGGTCGCCGATCCGTTCAAGGTTTTTCGTGATGAACATCAACTGGGCGCCAACGCCAATCAGACGGCTGTCCTCGACCATGTAGGTCGTGACCTCACGGAAGATCGCATTGTACATCTCGTCGATCTCGTAGTCCTGGTTCCAGACCTCGAGCGCCAGATCAACGTCGCGCGACGCGTGGGCGTTCAGCGCCTTCGAAAGCTGGTTCATGGTCTCACGGCCCATGCGCGTGATCGAACTCGTCAGTTGTACGGGACGTGCGGAGGACAGGGGAATGGCGCGTTTGGCGATGTTTTTGGACAGGTCACCAATACGTTCAAGCGTGGAGGAGATCTTCATGGCCGCAATCAGAACCCGCAGGTCGTTTGCAACCGGCTGGCGGAGTGCAATGGTTTTTACAACCGACTCCTCCAGGTCCATTTCCATATCGTCGAGATCCTTGTCCCGCGCGATGACCTCGCGGGCCAGGTCCGCGTCACGGTTGCGAACGGAATCCAGCGATTTGGCAAACAGTTCCTCAGCCAATCCGCCCATTTCAGAAATTCTGGCCTGAACCTGTACCAGGTCCTCGTCAAATGAGGCAACGATGTGTGCCATTTATACCCATCCCAATTTTTTCAGGGGCCCCGACCGCCGGTTGCCCACCCCTGCGGCGGAAACAACCTTCGGCCGCGGTTCCCGTCAGATATATCCGCAGAAACAACTATATTAACAGAAAGACACACATATTTCGTTTTTGTTACAGTTAGGTGACACCAAAAGTCACTGAATTCACTGTATAAATCCGGAAGCGCCGAAAAGCGGCCTCTCAGGCAGCCGATTCCTTTCGGTTGGCAAGCGGAAGCCAGACGGTAAACCGGCTGCCCCTGCCTTCCTCGGATGCGATTTCAAGCCGTCCGCCATGCCTGGTCAGAATGTGCTTAACAATGGCCAGTCCGAGCCCCGTGCCACCACGGTTTCGGCTCTGGTTGACGTTGACCCGATAGAACCTCTCGGTCAGTCGCGGAATTTTGTCGCGGGGGATGCCCGGTCCGGAATCCGCTACCGTGATGCCGATCTTACCGCCACTGGCGCCCATGGCTGAGGAAACCTTTACCTGGGACGCCTCGCCGCCGTATTTGAGGGCGTTGTCGAGCAGGTTTGTAAAAACCTGCGAAAGCTGATCGCGGTCGCCCATGACCTCAATCCCCATCAATGGATCGAGATCGACCTCGATCTTCGCACCATCCTGCTCCGCGAGGGGCAGCATGGCGGACGCGCAATCGGACATGATCGAGATCGGGTCGAGCGCCTCTCTCGGCTTGACGTGCTGGTTCATCTCGATGCGTCCGAGCGACATCAGATCGTCCACAAGCCGCTGCATCCGCTCGGCCTGACGCGCCATGATGGCCAGAAAGCGTTCCTGTGCCTCGGGATCGTCACGGGCGTGGTTTTGCAGGGTCTCAATGTAGCCGATGATGGACGCGAGGGGCGTGCGCAGTTCGTGGCTTGCATTGGCGATGAAATCCGAACGCTGCCGTTCGGTCCGCTCAACGAGTGTGTAGTCCTCAAGCTGGATGACGGCCTGGGTCCCGAAGTCGCTTTCCTCGTCGGGGTCCGTACGGTTAATATTTGCCAGGAACAGCTTGCCAGTGGAATCGAAAGTGGTGAACCGCGTGGACCGGGCCACGCCGTCCTTCAGCGTCTCGGTAACGGCCGCGACGAAAGCCGGAGCGCGGATGACATTGGCGAAATGGTTGGCGTTTTTGAGTTGCGGAAACTCATGACCGGCGGCGGCATTGTAGTAGGTGACACGACCTTTTTCCGATACAGCCATCACCGGGCCAGGGATGTTTTCGATCAGGGTGCGGGCAAATCCGGGCGCGAAATAGGTACCGGTGGTTTCGGGTTCGACGGAGTCGCCTTCGGACTCATCCTCCCCGGAGTTGCCTTCGACATTCTCTTCCGCGCCGGATTCATCGGGAAACATCCGGTCTGCGAACGTCCAGGCACCCGCGGCGATCAGGAGCGCGGCAACGAAAATGAGAGGGGGTGCAACCTCCAGGGTAGCTACGGCCGCGAGTACTGACGCTGCGATAAGGCTCAGTACGATGTATAACCACTTGTCCATTGAGCCTCTAAACCACTCGTCCCGCGCCGGTTTCCGGCCGGTCTAACAGACACATATGGGCGGGAGAAGAAGTATTGTTTTAATTTTTATGTCATATATCTATACCGCAGCTTAACACCCGTGGACTGCCAGAATGATCCGTTACTCACTCCGCTGTGCTGACGACCACCAGTTCGAATCCTGGTTTGGTTCGAGTGCCGATTTCGACCGTCTGAAAGCCGCAGGCATGGTTTCCTGCGCCGTATGCGGTGGAACGGATGTTGAAAAAGAACTTATGGCTCCGCAGGTTAAGACGAAAAAATCCGGTGAGGGCGCGGCTGCTGAAACACCAAGCCTGTCGGAACCCGCCTCCCCGGCTCAGCAGGCGCTGAGGGAACTGCGCAAGAAAATTGAATCAGTATCCGACAATGTCGGGAAGGAATTCGCGGCGGAAGCCCGGCGCATCCATAACGGCGAGGCACCGGCCCGATCAATCATTGGTGAGGCCAAGCCTTCCGAGGCCAAAGCCCTCGTCGATGACGGCATTCCAGTCGCGCCAATTCCCTGGTACCGCTCCAAAGCAAACTGACCCCGCGCCGTGCTGGATCTGGTCCACCCGGCCAGCCACCGGCCCTCGACAAACGGGACTGGCCATACCCTTGGATGGCTTGTGTGCGCCATGTCTTGCGGCAGGCACCGTTGCTCTATAAGAGGGGCGCGGTTTCTTATGAGGGCTTTAGTCCATGCCCAGGCTGGTGATGAAATTCGGCGGCACTTCCGTCGCCGATCTTGAGCGTATCGAAAATGCGGCCCGACGGGTCAAAGCGGAGGTCGAGCGTGGCTACGATGTGGCCGTAATCGTGTCCGCCATGTCAGGAAAGACCAACGAACTCGTTGGCTGGGTGCGCGAAACCTCAATGCTTTATGACGCCCGTGAGTATGACGCCGTGGTCTCCTCCGGTGAAAATGTCACGGCGGGCCTGATGGCGCTGACTTTGCAGAACATGGGCGTTCCCGCGCGAAGCTGGCAGGGGTGGCAGGTGCCGCTGCGCACGAATTCCACCCATGGTGCCGCGCGGATCGAATCCATCGAGACCAGCAACCTGATCCAGAAATTCGGTGAGGGCCTTCACGCGGTGATCGCAGGCTTCCAGGGCATCAGCCCCGAGGGCCGCATCACGACGCTCGGCCGGGGCGGATCGGACACCAGCGCGGTGGCGTTTGCAGCCGCGTTGGAAGCGGAACGCTGCGATATTTATACGGATGTGGACGGGGTTTATACCACTGACCCCCGTATCACCAAGAAAGCCAGAAAACTGCACCGGATCTCCTATGAGGAGATGCTTGAGCTTGCCAGTCTGGGCGCGAAAGTGCTCCAGACCCGCAGCGTGGAACTTGCCATGCGCAACAAGGTGCGCCTGCAGGTCCGGTCCAGTTTCGAGGACAGCGAAGGCACACTTGTCTGTGACGAGGAGGAAATTGTGGAACGCAGGGTAGTCAGCGGCATCGCCCATTCGCGGGACGAGGCAAAAGTCACCGTGGTCAGCGTGGCTGACCGGCCCGGCATTGCCGCGGCAATTTTTGGCCCCCTCGCCGAGGCCGGGGTCAATGTGGATATGATCGTTCAGAACACCGGCGCGGATAACCGCACCGACATGACGTTTTCCTGCCCCACGGAAGAGATCCCCCGCGCGAAGGCGGCACTGGAGGAAATCAAATCCTCGGGCGACGTGAATTACCGTGACATTGTAATCGACGAAGACGTGGCCAAGGTGTCCATCGTCGGTGTTGGCATGCGCAGTCAGGCCGGTGTTGCCCACCGCATGTTCGAGGCGCTGGCAAAGGATGGAGTCAATATCAAGGTCATCACGACATCGGAAATCAAGGTATCGGTCCTGATTGACCGTAAATATCTGGAACTGGCGGTTCAGGCACTGCATGATGCCTTTGAACTGGACAGGGTCAGCTAGGATCCGTCCATCGGAGATTTCGGATGCCTGACTCCAAGGCTGTAGACTCGCGCACCATTTTGACGCGGCTTCGGGAAGTTCTTTCCGAGCCGGGTCAGGGGCAGGGCCAGGAACGTCTCGACCGTATCGTGAAGCTTATCGCGAACGGCATCGTTGCCGAGGTCTGCTCGGTTTACCTCAAGCGTGACGACGACACACTTGAACTTTGTGCGACACAGGGTCTGAACGCCGACTCCGTTCACCGGACCTGGCTCCGGCGCGGTCAGGGCCTCGTGGGTCGCATTGCCGACCGGGCAGAGCCGATCAATACCGCCGACGCAGCCAATACCAGCGGCTACATGCCGATCCCTTCGACCGGTGAGGAAGTGTTTTCCGCGTTCCTCGGTGTTCCGATCCTGCGGCTTGGTGAAGTGCTGGGCGTTCTGGTCGTGCAGAACCGGCAGAACCACGAATATTCCGACGATGTGATCTACGCCCTTGAGGTCGTGGCCATGGTCATCGCCGAGATGGCCGAACTGGGGGCCTTTGTTGGCCCAGGCCCGATGGAGATTGCGAGGCAGCACCGGGGTTCGGTTTTCGCCCGTGGCCTTCAGGGACAGGAAGGTGTGGCCGAGGGTGTCGTTGTGCTGCACGAACCCCATATCGTGGTCAGCCAGCCGATCAGTGATGACCCGGAGCACGAAACCCGGCGCCTGCACCAGGCGCTGGATGCGCTCCGCTCCGAGGTCGACGAGATGTTGTCGGCCGATTACCTGACGGCGAAGGGTGAGCATCGCGACGTTCTGAACTCCTACAAGATGTTCGCCAACAACAAGGGCTGGATCCGGCGGATGGAGGTGTCCATCCAAAGCGGTCTTGCGGCCGAGGTCGCGGTTGAGAAGGAACAGTCCGACACCCGCGCGCGCATGTCGCGCATTGCCGACGCTTATATCCGTGAACGGCTGCATGATCTGGACGATCTGTCGAACCGTCTGCTGCGCCTGCTTGCCGGAATGGAAGCGGGGTCCGGGCGGGACATTCCGGAGAACGCCATTCTGGTCGCCCGCAATATAGGTCCAGCGGAACTGCTGGATTACGGTCGGAAGCTGTCCGGTGTGGTTCTTGAGGAGGGTTCAGTGGGCAGTCATGCGGCTATTGTTGCGCGCGCACTTGCTATTCCACTGGTCATCCAAGCCCGTCGCATCACCCGCGAGGCCCAGAACGGGGATCACATTCTGGTCGACGGGGATCAGGGGCTGGTGCATCTGCGGCCGGAGGAAACCGTCGCCAAGGCATTTCGTGAAAAAATCGAGATGCTCACGGAGGCGCAGGAGAAATATGCGACCCTGCGCGACAAACCGGCCAAAAGTCGCGATGGTATCACCATTGACCTGCACATGAATGCGGGACTGATGGCTGATCTGCCAAGCCTACCGAAATGTGGTGCTACGGGGGTCGGGCTTTACCGCACCGAACTTCAGTTTCTCATTCGCGCCAACATGCCACGCCGCAGCGACCTGGCCGCACTTTACAGCCGTATCCTGAACGCGGCAGGCGACAAACCAGTGGTGTTCCGGACGCTGGACATCGGGTCGGACAAGGTGCTGCCCTACATGAACCGCGTTGAGGAACCCAATCCAGCGCTTGGCTGGCGGGCCATCCGGCTCAGTCTCGACCGGCAGGGTGTGATGCGGATGCAGCTTCAGGCGCTCTTGCGCGGGGCAAATGGCCGGGCACTGACGGTTATGTTCCCGTTCATTTCCCAGCTTTCGGAATTCGAGACCGCCCGGGGCCTGTTGCTGCGTGAGGTTGACCGGGAAGCCGCTCTGGGACACCCGATTCCGGAAACGCTGCGCATTGGCACGATGATGGAGACGCCGAGCCTTGCCTATGCGCCGGACAAGCTCTTCAAAATCACGGATTTCATTTCCGTGGGCGGCAACGACCTCAAGCAGTTCTTTTTTGCGGCTGATCGTGAAAACGAGCTTGTGCGGCGGCGGTATGACAGTCTGAGCACCAGTTATCTGAGTTTCCTGGAGCGCATCATTTTGCGCTGCCGAGAATTTGACACACCCCTGTCCTTCTGCGGTGAGGATGCGGGACGTCCGGTTGAGGCGCTGGCTTTTTCCGCAATTGGGTTCCGGACGCTTTCCATGCGTCCCGCCTCCATCGGCCCGGTCAAGGCGATGCTGCGTCAGGTCGAACTTGAGCAGGTGCGCGAACTGATTGAGGGCGCCAGGTATGATGGCGCTGAGAGCGCGCGCGACGCGATTGAAGGCTGGCTGACCCATTCCGGAGTGCGATACTAGGGCGCGACCGGCTTTCAGAGTGCCGCCTGCCGGGGCAGCAACCATCCCGCGACTTTTTCCTTAATTTATGTTAACCTTACGATTATCGGTCGCGCTCCCGGCGTGACCATGTATGGTTTTTGAGGTTCGGGATCATGGATTTTTTGCAGCACCCCATCGCGCTGGAACTACGATTACTCGCCGTCAACTGGATGTATATTCTGCCACAGCTCATAATATTGCTGTCGGTTGGAGCCAAACTCGGGCGCGGCATGGGGCTGCCAAACCTCTTTCGGGACGACAACCAGATTTACTCTCCCGAAGCCTGCTGGCGAAATTCGGATACTGATACCGCACCGGGAGGAATCCGGCAGGGCATTCCATTTGAATTACAGAAGCTGACGGCCAGTCCGGCATTCTGGACTGGATTTGGATTTGTCGCGGTTTGTGGCCTCTCGTGGATCGGGATTCACTCGGTTGGGGAAGCCCGATGCACCGTTGATGGACAGCTACGACACTGTCCCACCGAGCTGTTCCAGGAGAGCACCCATGGAGGGGCGGTAATGTGGCTGATTGGCGGGTTGGTCGTCGCTGGCATCACCATTGCGCTTTTCTCCTGGTTTGCGCTGCGGAGGAGGCTGGCTGATTTTTCGAGGCGCAGCCCGAAACGACAGTTGCAGGAACTGAAACGGACCGGGCTCGGATCGGCCCTCGGTTTCGCTTTCGTCATGATCTCGGTGTGGTTTGGTACGCTGGACATACCCGATCTGGCACCAGTCTCCACGGACCCGTTCCGTCAGGCGGCAATTCCCTATGCGATCTTCGTGTTTGCCGAGTTCATGCGAAAAAGCGCCCTGCCCTGCGTTTCCATTTTCAGCCTGGTGATTCTGTTTGAGATCCTCGGGTTTGGAATTCTTAGCCGTTTCGGGGAGTGGGCACCGTTTGTTGTTCTCGCGCTTGTCGGCTGGCTGGTCTACGCGAACTCGGGCGACAAAAAATTCAGCATCCCTGGGTTTGAACATTTTGCCGGCAACCCGCAGCACACGGAGAAGATGGCCCAGTCCGGAACGCCACTGCTTGAACCGCTGGATTGCCTGAAAGCATGGCATGCGCGGGCAACGCAAAATACCCCCGGGAAAAAACCGGTACTGGCTCTGCTCGCGACATCGGGCGGAGCCTACCGGGCGTCGTTCTGGACCAGTCTTGTGATGGACCGGTTGATTGAGGGCAGCGGCCTCGACGGACGCTGGCCGGGGCTCGCGTCCAACCTGCGGCTGATCACCGGAGCATCGGGCGGCATGGTTGCCGGGTCGTATTTTGTGGCGATGTCGGCGGAAGAGAAGCTGCATGAGGGCATTACCGATCGCATTTGTCGCGACACCCGCGAGCGCATGGGCGATCCGGATGGGGGAGATCGCGTCTTTCCAATTGCCCGCGACAGTCTGTCCCCGGTCGCGCATCAACTCGCACGCCGGGATCTCCTTAACATTATGCTGCCCATCGCCCCGAAAACCGACAGGGGCCGTGTGCTTGACCAGCAGTGGACGACCCTCTGCAGGCCCTTCCGGGATATTGTGGCCAAGGAACGCGAGGGGATTGCGACGTCGATTATTCTGTCACCTATGCTGGTCGAAACGGGGTCGGTGGCGCTGTTTTCGAACCTCAACCTTAAAGACATCCGACGGCGGGGTCTTAGACCGGATGCGCCCGCAAGCGATGTGAACAAGACATCCGTTGAGATTTTTGACGTCTTTCGCGGTGCCCATAACGGTGTCACATTGGCCACGGCAACCCGGCTTAATGCGACCTTTCCATATATCTCGCCCGCAATTTCGCTACCCATCAAACCCGGTCGGCGACCGGTGGATGCGGGGTATTACGACAATTACGGCGTGGACCAGCTGACCTCGTATCTTGAGGAGGACAGCATTGCGGACTGGATCACTGAAAACTGTGCCGGTGTCGCCGTGTTGCAGGTCCGGGCCTTCCCGGCGGATTCGCCCACCGAACTGGCCTCACCTCTCCAGAAAGCATTTCAGTTTCTTACCAGCCCGGTGGAAGGCCTGCTGAATGCGCGTGGGTCGAGCCAGCTTTACCGCAACGATCACAGCCTCAATCTTGTGAGAACGCGCTATAACCACAAAACGGGCCGTGAATTCCTCCGCTCCTTCACGTTTGAGGCAAACTCGGATGTCGCGATGAGCTGGTACACTCGATGCGATGAAATCCGTGCGCTCGATATCCTTCTTAACCCGCCACAAAAGGCCGAGCTGACCTGGGACGGGGATTTCCTCAGCCGGGCTGAGCCGGGTGGCGCGGAGGCAACGGACGAGGAGATCAAAGCGTGGATACGGGAGCGTTTCCCCGGCGAGGATGACATTTCATCCGGCATGCAGAAGGGTCAACCGAGCGCTGCGAAAGCCCAGTATCAACTAAGCCGTCAGAAGGTGGCCCGGGAGTTCCGCGCGCTGGAAACGTTCTGGCACCATCCGGAGAAACCGGACCCGCGCTATCCGAAAGAGAACAAGCTGAGTGAACCGGCGCCGACGGCTCCAGACGCGACGCGGGAGGCTGAAAGGGAGCTCGAGGACAGCTGATCTCAATCCCGGTCGTGCCAGCCCCGCACCATGCCGGACACGCCATCAAAAGACCCAGGCACAAGCTCGCGGGCCAAGATGCGGTCGGGATTTGTGGGAGGTGGAAATTCGAGACCGGGGGCGACGTCGCGGCGGAACCCGAAGCGGCGGTAGTACGGTTCATCCCCGATCAGCACGACCCGTGACCAGCCTTTGTGCTCAGCGACCCTCAGGCTTTCATCCACAAGTATCGCGCCAAGCCCCTCGCCCTGGCGCGTTGGGTGTACGGCGACGGGACCGAGCAGCAGCGCCTCGTGACCGGCGTCACCGATCCGGATCGGCCAGTAGCGGATGGCACCGGCGACGGCGTCGTATTCATCTCGGGCGACGAGGCAAAGCCCCTCAACGGGGTCGACCCCATCCCGCAGCCGATAGGACGACAGGGCGGTACGGCCTGGCGCAAACGCCAGGTCATAGAGGTATTCGACCTCCTGGAGGTCTACCGCCTTTTCACTGTTCAGTCGAAACATTGTCCGGCCACGAAAATCCTGAGCGCGTAACCCACTGGACAGGTGGATAACACGCTCTTATGGGTGACGGAACATTGAACTTACCGGGGGCTTTCCATGTTTTATCAACCAGGAAAAACGGATCACGGCCTGCCGCATAATCCATTCAAGGCGCTGATCACGCCCCGCCCCATCGGCTGGATCTCCAGTGTGAACCCAAAGGGTGAAGCAAACCTCGCGCCGTTCAGCTATTTCAATGCCGTGGCCGACACGCCGCCCATGATCATGTATTCCAGCACCGGCACCAAACGTGACGGATCAGCCAAGGATACCCTGAGCAACATCCGGGCCACCGGGGAGTTCATTCACCACATTGTCGGACGGAACATGACCGACGCGATGAACATCTCATCGGGGGATTACCCAAATGGTGAGGATGAGTTCGCGAAAGCCGGTCTGGAAAAAGTACCCGGTGAACTGGTGGCTGCTCCACGCGTCAAAACCGCCGATGCGGCCATGGAATGCCGTCTGTGGAAAATTATCGAGCTGCCGGGAGAGAATAACCATATGGTTATCGGAGAGGTAATTGGCATCCACATAAGCGAGTCCATTTTGGTTAACGGAATGGTGGATCCGTTAACCTATGAGCCCATGGCCCGGTTGGGATACAGGGACTACTCGGCGGTGGAGAAACGGTTTTCGCTGAATCGACCGGGGCAAAAGTGACTTTGAACGCCGTTTTTGGGCCGATTGTTTCAAAATTCGGGCCGGATCAGGCCTGCACCTAAAAAAAATGACTTTTTCCACTTAAAGGTGAGTGACAGTCAATTCTGTTAAACCTTTGGTAACCAATTCGGGCGAAAAGGGTCTTGTCCAACGAGTTGGACAGTTGCTTGCAAACCATCAGACCCTCCAGTCTGGATATCGCGCCTTCTCCTTCCCCCCCCCCCAAAGGAGAAGGCGCAGTCTTTTCCAGAACAGCCAAAAAAATCAGGCCAGCACGGCACCCGGGTTGAGAATACCCAGGGGATCCAAAGCCTGTTTCAGGGCGCGCATCGCCTTCAACTTCGCGGGGTCGCCGTACCTTTCGAGGTCCGCAACTTTCAGGCGACCCACGCCATGTTCCGCGCTCACAGAACCGCCAAATTCATGAACCGTTTCATGGACCAGTTGCGTCGCAGGTTCGCGGTACCTGTCATAGTCTTTTCGATTAGCGCCCTTGGGTCCGTAGATATTAAAATGCAGGTTGCCGTCGCCCAGATGTCCAAAACAGTTCAGGCGCAGGTCCGGGTTAAGGTCCTCAAGCAGGCTTCGTGCCTTGCCGATGAACTCGGCGATGCGACTGGCCTTGAGCGAAACGTCGTGGCTGGCAACCGCGCCCACCAGTCGGTTCGCCTCGGGAATGGATTCGCGGACGTTCCAGAAGGCCTCACGCTGGGTGCCGCTTTGTGCGATCAGACCGTCGGAAGCCGCACCCTCCTCAAAGGCGGCTTCCAGCGTTGCCATAAACCGTTCCTCAACCATCGCGCCCTGTCCATCCGCGGCTTCGGTCAGGACCAGCCATTCGCTGTCAAAATCGGGGGGGATAGGGACGTCCGGCATCTTCTCCCGGAGAAAATCGAGGCCTTGCCGGTGAATGAGTTCAAACGCGCTGATCGACCCACCAAGGGAGCCGCGCATCAGGTTGAGCAGTTCGAGCGCCTCATCAGGGCTTCCGACGGCAATCCAGCCCGTCACCGTTTCCCTTGGCACTGGATGCAGTCGCAACACGGCGGCAGTAATCAGGCCAAGTGTTCCCTCCGATCCGATCATCAGGTGGCGCAGATCGTAACCCATATTGTCCTTCACCAGACCGCCAAGACCATGATGAACCGTGCCATCGGCCATCACGCATTCGATCCCGAGACACAGATCGCGGGCGTTGCCATACCGGAGCACATTCACGCCCCCGGCATTCGTGGCAAGCAGGCCCCCGATGCAGGCCGTTCCCTGGGACGCCAGAGCAAGAGGAAAGAGCCGGTCGACGTCTGTTGCGGCGTCATGCACATCTGAAAGCACCACACCGGCTTCGGCCACGATGATGTTGTCGCGAGGGTCAACCTCCCGAATCGTGTTCATGCGCTCGAAAGAGATCAGAACCGGCTCCGGCCCTGTTTCCATGACCTGCCCACCAACCAGGCCGGTCCCACCGGAGCGGGCAACCATGGCGACACGCGCGTCGGAACAGATCTTTACAGCCTTGGCGAGGTTCTCCGCGTTTGAGGGGCGAAGGACAGCACCAGCCCGGCCGTGATGGCGACCTCGAGGTTCCTCCAGGTAGCGCGGTTCAACCTCCCTGACACCACCCGGACCGAGCACCTGCTCAAGTTTTTCGAGCGTTTCCGCGTCCGCGGGTGCGTGTTCGGGTCTGTCGGTCAAAATTCTGACTCCATGTGTCTGTACTGGCGGCGGTCGAGACGGAGTTTCGAGTAAAGAACATGGTCGCGCCACTGTCCATTGATCTGAAGGTAGCTCTCCGCGCGGCCTTCCTCTACGAAGCCTGACCGCTGCAGGAGGCCCCGCGACGGCGTGTTTTCCGGCAGGCATGCGGCCTCAATGCGGCTCAGGTCCAGAACCGAAAACGCGTGATCGGTAACTGCCAGAAGCGCCTCAGACATATAGCCCTGGCGCGCATGGTTCGGTCCGATCCAGTAACCAACCGACCCGGTCTGCGCCGGACCACGACGAATGTTGTCGAGTGTAATCGCGCCGAGCAATTCCTCATTATGGCGCGATATTAGGAACATGGAAAGCGCCCGGCCATCATCGCGGGCACGGCTCGCCCAGTAGACCCGCGCACGAAACGAGCGTTTGGAGAAATGATCCGGCGACCAGGCCGGCTCCCAGGGGCGCAGAAAATCCTCGCCTTCCCGCCGCAACGTGCTCCAGTTGGAATAGTCGCGCATTTCGGGGAGCCGGAGAACCATCCGCTCCGTTTCCAAAATCGGCAGGGTACGCCGCCGCCGCAGAACCAACCCCATCACAGCACCCGGTCAGGCGGCCAGTCTGGCCGACAGGGTCGCAAGGTCGGGCGCATCCGCCGGAGAAGGCCCGAGCAGCACGAGAGCCGGATCGGCCCGGACCACCAAATTCTGTGCGTAGTTTTTGATTTCTTCGGCGGTGACGGCTTCAATCTTGCCGAGTGTCTCGTCAATAGGGAGGATGCGGTCCCAGACGGAGAGGTTTCGCGCCAGACGCTCGGCCCGTGCGGAGGGGCTTTCAAGCCCCATGAGAACGCCCGCTTTGAGCTGCGCCCGCGCCCGATCGATCTCAGCGGTCTCAAGGCCCTCGGCGGCGCGGCGGATCTCATCCATCGTCACCTCGCAAAGATCAAGGATCTGATCCGGGCCGGTTCCGGCATAGATGGTCATCATGCCCGTATCGGAATATGCTCCGGTCTGCGCGAAGATTGTATAGCACAGCCCCCTCGCCTCGCGAATTTCCTGGAAAAGACGGGACGACATTCCACCGCCAAACGCACTGGAAAAGAGTTGTGCCGCGAAGATTTCTTCGGACCGGATATTGGAGGATTCCAGCGCCAGCGCCATGTGAACCTGCTCCAGTTCGCGATGCTCACGGCGTTCCCCGCCGGAGTATTTCGCGGCCTGGACCGGCAGACGCGAGCGGGCCGGAAGATGTGCAAACAGCCGCTCCGCGCAGGCGATCAGTCGCTCAGGGTCAACGGCACCGGATGCGGCCAGAATTATCTGGTCAGGTCCATAGCGCTCACCTACAAAGCCGGCCAGATCGTCGCGACCAAAATTTGACACGCGCTCGGCGGGGCCGAGGATCGTACGACCCATCGGCTGCTCGGGAAACGCGGTTTCTTGCAGCCAGTCGAAGATAATGTCATCTGGCGTATCGAAAGCCTGACCAATCTCCTGAAGAATCACACCGCGCTCGGTCTCAATGTCCCCCTGCGAGAACAGCGGGTTGAGGATGATATCCGCGAGCAGATCGAGCGCGTTCTCGACATCGGCCGCGAGAACGCGGGCAAAATACGCAGTCATTTCCTTGCCGGTATAGGCGTTGATGTAACCGCCCACGTCCTCGATCTCTTCGGCAATCCGGCGGGCAGTTCGGGTTGGTGTGCCTTTGAACGCCATATGCTCGAGGAAATGCGCGATGCCATTTTGCTCAACGCGTTCGTGGCGGCCACCCGCGGTCAGATAAAGGCCGACGGAGGCGGAATGGAGGCCCGGCATGGGTTCAACGGCAATTCGCAAACCATTCGAAAGTCTATGAACAACCACACTCATGCAACGGCCTCGCCAGCCACAATCGCTTTGATGGCTTCAAGATCATTGGCCACCCGCGTGATCCGCTCGGGACGGTCAAACAGATCGGCCATGTGCCGGGGAAGCTCGGGACGAATGCCGCAGGCCTGCTCCACCGCATCGGGGAACTTGGCGGGATGGGCCGTCGCCAGGACCACCATTGGTACGGTAGGATCGCGCTCAACGACACGTGCGCCATGAATGCCGACGGCGGTATGGGGACAGACGACTTCCTCAGTCTGCTCAAGTGTCGCGCGGATTGTGGCGAGTGTCTGTTCCTCAGAGGCGCGTGCGCTGGAGAACCCGAATTTCAACCGCTCAAGTGCGCCCTGGGACAGTTCGAAGCCGCCGGCCCACTTGAGGTCATCCATGAGTTGAACAACGGCTGTGCCCTCACGGTCGTAGAGCTCAAAGAGAAGCCGCTCGAAGTTCGAACTGATCTGGATGTCCATTGACGGGCTCACCGAAGGCTGCACCGTTTCGCAGGTGTGTGCACCGGTTTCGAGTGTGCGATGCAGAATGTCATTCTGGTTCGTGGCTATGACCAGGCGGTCAATTGGCAGCCCCATGGATTTCGCAACGTAGCCGGCAAAAATATCGCCAAAGTTGCCGGTCGGAACCGTGAAGCTCACCTTGCGACCGGGCGCACCGAGGGCCACTGCAGCCGTGAAATAATATACCGCCTGAGCCAGGACCCGCGCCCAGTTGATCGAATTGACACCGGCCAAACCTACGGAATCACGGAAGGTATGATCGTTGAACATGTCCTTGAGACGGGCCTGGGCATCGTCGAAGTCACCGTCGATGGCCAGCGCGTGAACGTTTGCATCATCCGGCGTTGTCATCTGCCGCCGCTGAACGTCCGATACGCGTCCATCGGGATAGAGAATGAACACCTCGACCCCCTTGCGCCCCCGGAAAGCCTCAATCGCGGCGGAACCCGTGTCACCACTCGTGGCGCCAACAATGGTCACGTTCCGTCCCGACCGGGCGAGGCTTGCCTCGAACAGCTGCCCGATCAACTGCATTGCGACATCCTTGAACGCCAACGTCGGTCCGTGAAACAGCTCCAGCAGCCAGTCATTCGGCCCGATCTGCACTATCGGCACGCGCGCCACGTGCCGGAAGCCGGAATAGGCCCGCTCGATAATGCCTTTCAATTCCGCGTCAGTGAACGCTTCCCCGATGAAGGGTTTCATCACCCGAAACGCAACCTCCTCATAGGAGAGCCCGGCGAGCCCGGCGATTTCCTCCTGGCTCAACTGCGGCCAGGTTTCCGGCACGTAAAGACCACCGTCGGTCGCCAGTCCGGTGAGCATCGCCTCCTCAAATCCAATTTTCGGGGCCTGACCACGGGTAGAGACATACTGCATTACAATTCGGCTTTCGATTCACTGATCCGCGCGTTTGATACGCCAAAGCAGATAAACTGTCATCACCGCCCACACCAGAGCCAGCAGGAACCAGGTGACGGCATACTCAAAATGGTTGTTGCGAATGTTGACCGTCACCGGCATCGGAACGGGCTGGTTTGGATCGCTGCTGGCGGAGGTGACCAGCAACACCGGTTCGGTCTCAAGGTGATCAGCCATTTTCGGCACGTTTCTTGCGAGCCACACATTCTTCTCAAGATCGGGGTCGGCGGTATAGCTGTCGGTCTCCCGCGGCCAGTCGAGGGCGCCCTCAACTTCAATGGGGCCGAGGTAACGCTCAGCGTCCTTATCCGCGATGGGCACAAACCCACGGTCGAGCAGAATGCGCCGTCCAGCCGCCGTTTCGAAAGGAACGATCACCCGATAGCCGACGCCGTCACCGCTGCGGGACGTGTAGACATGGATTTCTCCAGGCAAAATCTCTCCGCTCTCTCGGACCAGAAGATACCGACTGTCCTCGGGCGTCGGCTCATCCGGCAAGGCGACCGACTCGGACTCCAGGCGCGCCTCGATACTCGCGATGATGTCGTTTTTCCACGCGAGCCTGCGGACCTGCCAAAACCCGAGGTTGAGCAATATTGCTATTCCTACCAGCCCAAAAATTAGCGGGCCAATCATTCTTCGCGTCATACGCTCTCATTCTCCGCCGAGGCACGGGAAAGTGTCATTACGCCCATACATTCACCGATCTTCACATCACACATTCCGCACATACAAACACCAGTTCCCCGGCAATCAAAATGCGACGGGTTCACTGCAGCCATTGCACCCCAAAAACAAAGCGGGCCCCCGAAGGGGCCCTGCCATATCGCCGGAAGCCGGATAATTTTAGCCACCCCAGATGTAGACGGCGGCAAACAGGAACAGCCAGACCACATCGACGAAGTGCCAGTACCAGGCGGCCGCCTCAAAACCGACATGCTGTGTCGGCGTGAAGTGGCCCTTGTAGGCCCGCAGCAGACATACGGCCAGGAAGATCGTGCCGACAATCACGTGGAAACCGTGGAAGCCGGTCGCCATGAAGAAGTTCGCGCCGTAAATGTTTCCGGAGAAACCGAAATGCGCGTGGCTGTACTCATATGCCTGGAAGATCGTGAAAACGACACCGAGCGCTACCGCAATCCACAGACCCCATTTCAGGTGATCCCGATTGTTTTCATGGGCAATCGCGTGGTGCGCCCAAGTCGCGGCACAGCCGGAACATAGAAGGATCAGGGTGTTGATGAGCGGCAGGTGCCACGGATCAAATGTTTCGATTCCCGGGGGAGGCCACGTGTTGTCGATTGCGTCCATCGGGTACATGGCGTGCTTGAAGAACGACCAGAACCAGGCGGCGAAGAACATGATCTCGGAAACGATGAACATGATGACGCCATAGCGCAGACCGATCTGGACCACCGGAGTGTGGTCGCCGGCCATGCTTTCGTCGACAACGTCAGCCCACCAGCCGTACATGCAGTAGAGCACACCGGCCAAACCAATCAGGCAGACCCAGGGGCCCATTCCGTGAAACCACAGGATTGCACCCGTGAGCATGACGAGCGCGCCGATGGCACTGAGGAACGGCCAGATACTCGCGGGTAGAATATGGTAATCGTGGTTCTTTTGACCGGCCATCGCAGGCTCCTTGGTTATTGTACGGAGATCTGATCGGATCCCAGCCCGACCACCTCAATTTCCGGCTCGACCGCCAGGGAACCCGTTTCGGTTTCCGGCAGATCGGTGCGGTGCATGGTATAGGACAGGGTAATGTAATTCACGTCTTTTGTTTCCCGGTCCAAAAGGATCTCGGGGTCGACGTAAAACGTGACGGGCATCTCGACGGTCTCGCCGGGCTGCAGCACCTGAAGCTCGAAACAGAAACAGGCAATTTTAGAGAAGTAGCCTCCCGCGGAATAGGGCGCCACATTGTAGCTTGCCGCACCGGCAACGGGCTCGTCGGACGTGTTGGTGGCCTCATAGAATGCCAGCCCGGTTTCGCCAATCTTGATTTTCATCGTCCGTTCAACGGGATGAAACTCCCAGGGAATGCCCGGGCTCACGTTGGCATCGAACCGAACGGTGATTTCCTGATCCGTTATGTGCACGTCCGTGCCCGCATCGGCCACGGACGTCGTTCCGCCATAGCCGGTTACGCGACAGAAAAGATCATAGAGCGGTACGGCGGCAAAGCTCAGTCCGACCATGACTGCAACCACAGTGGTCAAGGTCATTGCAATACGGCCGTTCTTGTTTTTCGCTTCAGGCATGATCTACTCCTCCTCTGCGGGAAGCAGGCTGTTTCGCGTCTGGTGGTCGAAACCTTCCATGCTGACGCCCTGCGTGAGTTTGACCACGGTAACGGCGAACACAATCAGGACAAATGCACCCAGTACAAGGCCAAGCCCGACATTGCGGCTTTTGCGTCTACCGAAAATTTCGTGACTGTCAGGTCTCATGAGCGCCGCCCCATCACATTAGAACCGGAAGGCTGACCGGCGCAAACCCGACCACGCGCAATCCAGCCTCAACAAGGATCAACACGAAGTGCAGGAACAGGTAGAGGATTGAGAAGCCAAAGAAGCGCTTCTCCACCTGGAACCGGTCTCCAGCAGCGACGTCGTCAGTACGGCACCAGATTTTCCAGGCTCCGAAGCAGAATATTGCATTCAGGACGACACTGCCGACCAAATACACCGAGCCGCCAATGGAGGTGAATGCCGGTGCGATTGCGATGGGTGCCAGCAGAAGAGTGTAAACCAGAATGTGGTTGCGCGTTGAGCGCGTACCGGCAACCACGGGCAGCATGGGCACGTTCGCACGTGAGTAGTCATCATTGCGGAACAGCGCCAGCGCCCAGAAATGCGGAGGGGTCCAGATAAAGATCAGGGCGAACATCAGCACGCTCTCGATCGACACGCTGCCGGTTGCGACGGCCCATCCGATCATCGGAGGGAACGCACCGGCAGCGCCACCAATTACGATATTCTGTGGCGTGGCCCGTTTGAGCCACATGGAATACACCACAGCGTAGAAAAAGATCGTGAAGGCCAGAAGTCCCGCAGCGACGGGATTTGCGAATAGGCCCAGCATGACGACCGAGAACACGGCCAGAACCAGACCAATTGCCAGCGCCTCGCCGGGCGAAACCCGACCGGAGGGAATGGGACGCGAAACCGTACGGGACATGACCGCGTCAATATCCCGGTCCCACCACATGTTCAGAGCACCGGATGCACCGGCACCCACCGCAATACACAGGATCGAGGCAAAGCCGATCACGGGATGCGTGGCAACCGGGGCTGCGAAGAGCCCGACAAGTGCGGTGAAGATGACCAGGCGCATGACGCGCGGCTTCAGGAGCTCGACGTAATCGCCAAACTCCGTTTCATGCTCGCGTGCTGCGTCAGTCCAGCTGGCTTCGGTCATTCAGGTGCCCTTAGTTGGCCTGTGCGACTTCCGCGTCGGGGCGCACGCCGCCATGTTCCTCGATTGCCCAGTCGAGCCAGGCCTCATAGGCCTCCTCGCTGACCACCTTTACGGTGATCGGCATGTAGGCGTGATCTTTGCCGCAAAGCTCGGAACACTGGCCGAAGTAGATGCCTTCCTCCTCAGCCGCGAACCAGCTTTCGGCAATCCGGCCTGGAACGGCGTCCTGCTTCACACCAAATGCCGGGATGGTCCAGGAGTGAATCACATCAGCACCGGTGACGAGCATTTTGACCGTCGCGCCGACCGGAACAACCATCGCGGTGTCGGTGGCAAGCAGATACGTGTCGGGTGTGTAACCGAATTCCTCGAGCTCGTCCTTCTGGAGCATCAGGCTGTCGAACACCATTTCGTAATCGGGGTATTCGTAGGACCAGTACCACTGGTTGCCGGTCGCCTTGATGGTCACGTCCGGCTCGGGTACCTCAAGCTGCTTGAAGAGGATGGGAAGCGAGAACGATCCGATAACGATCAAAATCAAAACCGGAACCAAGGTCCAGGCAATCTCAAGAGGCGTGTTATGCGTGAAGGTCGAGGGGTTCGGGTTGGCCCGCTTGTTGAAGCGCACGATGCAGTAGATCAGCAGCGCAGTGACGAAGAGAACGATAACCAGCATAATGGAATGCAGGAAGGTATCGAGCCAGTGAATGTCATGCGCCAGTTCGGTCGCGGCCGGCTGAAAACCCGTTCCATCGGGAGTTGGAATACCAATGACCGGGAGATCCGTAGGCTCACCCTGCGCCGAAGCCTGGGTGGATAGCACGGCTCCAAACAGGGTTGCTGATGCTCGACCGATCCATTTGTTTACCATATCCACCGTCCATTTTTTCGGCTGCCCACAAACCCGCCGTCCGGGTCGTCGGGAATCTTGTATTGTAGCTGGGCGCAGATCAACCATATTAAACAATAAAGAACAAGACTTGGAGTGACGATGGTTCACTGCCGGGACGTCATTTTCACCGCACTGGAGACATTTCATGCAGACCTCCCCGAGATTCCGCCCGTTTGAAACTTCGCTGGATGAGGCGGAGGCTCTTGATGTGTTGCGATCCGCAACCGACGGGGCCGATGACGGGGAGCTGTTTCTGGAGCGCAAACGCTCGGAAGCCCTGGTTTTTGATGACGGACGCCTGAAAACCGCAACTTACGACGCGTCGGAGGGGTTCGGCCTGCGGTCGGTACGCGGGGAAACCGCCGGTTATGCCCATTCGACTGAAATATCCATCAGCGCGCTAAAACGCGCCTCGGAAACTACCCGGCTGGCTGTGGGTGCGGGAGGCGGGACGCTTGCCGACGCCCCGGCGGCAACCAACCAGCGTCTCTACACCGATCTGGATCCCTTCGATGACGCTGAGTTTTCCGTGAAGGTCGATCTGCTGCGTGAGATTGACGACTTCCTGCGCTCACAGGATCCTTCGGTGGTTCAGGTCACCGCGAACATGGCAGCTTCCATGCAGGAAGTTGAAATCCTTCGGCCTGAAGGACTGCGCCTCGCCGAGGCCCGTCCGATGGTGCGCCTTAACGTATCGGTGATCGTTGAAAAGGACGGCCGCAGGGAGTCGGGCTCCCATGGTGGTGGTGGACGCGCCGGGCTTTCGACCGTTATGGGCGAGGACAACTGGAAGCCCGTCGCGCTTGAGGCCCTGCGCATCGCGAAGGTCAACCTTGACGCGGTACCGGCGCCTGCTGGGGTGATGGACGTGGTGCTCGGGCCGGGTTGGCCCGGCATCCTTCTTCACGAAGCCGTGGGCCATGGCCTCGAGGGCGATTTCAACCGCAAGGGGACGAGCGCTTTCGCGGGTCTCATGGGACAACAGGTCGCTGCGAGAGGTGTGACGGTGGTCGATGACGGCACCCTGCCTGACCGGCGTGGGTCAATCAGTTTTGACGACGAGGGCACGCCAAGCGCCCGAAACGTGCTGATTGAGGACGGCATACTCGTAGGCTACATGCAGGACCGCCAGAACGCCCGGCTGATGGGTGTGACACCCACCGGAAACGGACGTCGCCAGAGCTACGCGCATATCCCGATGCCGCGTATGACCAACACAATCATGGAAAACGGCACTTCTGATCCGGCGGATGTTCTTGCGGGAATGAAGGACGGTATTCACGCGGTCGGATTTGGCGGCGGCCAGGTGGACATCACCAACGGAAAGTTCGTCTTTTCCTGCACTGAGGCCTATCAGGTGCGCGACGGCAAGGTCGGAGCACCGGTCAAGGGTGCCACTTTGATCGGGGACGGGGCCACCGCGTTGATGCACATCCGCGCGGTCGGAAACGACATGGCCCTGGACCCGGGTGTCGGCACCTGTGGCAAAAACGGCCAGGGCGTGCCGGTTGGCGTTGGTCAGCCTTCGCTTCTGATCGGCGGCCTCACGGTCGGCGGAAGCGCGGCGTAGGGTCTCAACAGCTACGCTGTTCGGCGCAGTCGCGATCCGGCGACCAGCGCCATCACACCTCCAAGCAGCAGCAGTCCGGACGCCGGGATCGGCACGGCCGTCACCACATATGGCGATATCTCGATGAAATGTCCGTCGCGGTCCTTCTGCACCAGATCACTGAGGTGAATTTTGCGGGCCTCCCGGCGGGTCAGTTCCAGAGACCCGTGGTTATAGGGCTCCATCAAACCCCGTTCCGTATGAGTCAGTCCAAGGGTGTGACCGATTTCATGGGCCTGCAGGGAGGTGCCTTTGGACGATGCGGAAAAAACTGATTCTACGATCGTTCCCGAATCTCCTATCCATCCGCATCCGATGATGGTGTGACCATATCCATCACAGTAGGTTATGCTGTCGACGAAAAGCATACCAATTGCGGGCTTCGACGCGGTTGAGAAGCTGTAGACCTCATTCAGGTCATACTGATCGTCAATCTCCAGGAGATGTGGCGCGTTGAGTTCCCGGGTCGGCCGGATCACCACGTCTATAGGTTTGTTCCCAAAAGACTTTTGAGAGAACACGGCATCAAGACCGGGCTCATCAATGGTCACAAATGCCGCATGTGCGGCGCTGTTTCCAAGTAGCAACGCCAGTGATGCGGCCAAAAAACCGCGCACTGACGCGCGCGCCAAGTAACGTATCGACATATCCCAGTTACCCCCAGTACCCGAAATAATACCCGTTGGGACTATACCCCACCCGCAGCTCCGGTGACACCTGGAAAGAAAAATTGCTCCGGGTGAGCCGGGATCCGCCCGACACACGATGCTGTTGAGGCTCCGTTAACGGGTTCCGGTGTTGCTGGCAACATGACACGAACCCTACAGGCTGAAACTCCGGTTTCGGGCAAAATCCCGCCTGCGGCGCTGCCCAGATCGCTTCCCGCGCAACTGGACTGGTTGCGGCTGTTCCGGTCGCGCCGGGTCGGCCCCGCCACATTCATAAGGATGATCCGCAAACACGGGTCAGCGACGGAAGCGCTCGGGGCCCTGCCCGATGTCGCCGCAGCGGCCGGGGTGAAGGGCTATGAGGCCTTCCCACTTGCCGATGCGGAAAGGGAATGGGAGGCGGCCCTCGCCCATGGAGCGGTTCCCCTGTTGCTCGGCTCGCCGGATTACCCGCCACTGCTGGCCACGGCGGCTGACGCCCCGCCGTTTCTATGGGCCATGGGCAACATCGACACCGGACAGCGTCCGACCGTCGCGATTGTCGGCGCACGCAATTCCTCCGCGCTTGGGGTCCGCATGGCGACACGCATCGCGGCGGAACTGGGCGAATTGGGATTTGTCATCGCCTCCGGGCTCGCCCGCGGCATCGACACCGCGGCCCATCGAGCCTCCCTTGAGACCGGCACCATCGCGGCGCAGGCCGGTGGCATCGACGTCATCTACCCTAAAGAGAACACGGATCTGGCTCAATCCATCGCGGAAAAAGGTCTGCGCATCTCGGAAATGCCAATCGGCCATGATCCCCGCCCCAATGACTTTCCCCGCCGCAACCGGATCATATCGGGTTTGGCGCATGGTATCGTTGTTGTTGAGGGTGCCCTGAAATCCGGCAGTCTTATTACGGCGCGCAATGCGCTGGACCAGGGACGGGAGGTGATGGCAATCCCCGGCAGTCCGATGGACGCGCGCGCCGGAGGCTGTAACCAGCTTATCCGCGACGGGGCAACACTCGTGCGCAACGCGGAAGACGTGGCCGAGGCCCTCAGCGTCATTCTCACTCACGGCCCCCAACCGAGGCGGCAGGAACGGGCACCGGAGCTGGTTCAATCTTCAGCGCCCCCGGCAACCACCGGAGGCACACCAGACATACTGTCCCTGCTCGGACCAACACCGGTCCCGGAGGACATTCTGGTGCGCCAGTTGGGGCAACCGGTTTCGGAAGTCTCGGCAGCACTGGCCGATTTGGAGATCGCGGGCCAGGTCCGCCGACATCCAGGTGGCCTGATCAGTCTCGCCTGAACCGAATTACTTCTGCGCCGACCATGTGACGAGATGGGCGGGCGCATCGAAAGCCACCCGACCGTCGGACCCTACAAGTCCAGCAAACTCCTGCTCCGCTGCGGCCACGAGCGCCTCGAACTGATCTTCGTCGATCATGTCCGCGAGGGTCCAGCCCCGCACGTCCATCCGAACCCATTCCCGAATGGACTGAAACCTTGCGGTGCCAACCCTTGTCTCAACAACCGCATCGTTAAATCCACCGGATGCCAAAACGCCGGCCAATACATCCCTGTCGCCAAGCACGTAGGGTGCGCGCAGGGCATCTGCGACCTCGCGCCCGAACATCCGGTCAAGGAGGCTGATCATCCCGGCATAACCCTCTGATGTCTCCACCCGATCCCAGACTGAGAGCGCCACTGCGCCTCTTGGCGCAAGCACACGTCGCATTTCCCGCAATGCCGCTTCACGATCCTCGAAGAACATTAGCGCGAACTGACAAAGAACGCGGTCAAAGCTGCCGTCTTCAAACGGCAACGCCTCGGCCATTCCATCCACAAACTCCATGTGTCGCGCGCAGTTTTGCCGCGCCACATCCAGCATGCCGTCGTTCCGGTCGATCCCGGTTACGTTGCCGCCAGGACCAACTATCTCCGCCGCCGCCCGCGTGGTCGCGCCGGTACCGCAGGCGACGTCGAGTACCCGCTCTCCCTGCGCCACCCCCGCCGCGCGGCAGAGCGGTTCTCCCCACTCTCCAAACAGTGCCGGGACGAAAAACCGGTCGTAGATTTCTGCCGCACTTGCAGAAACCTGTCCTTTAGCGGCCGCATCCATTTCCATAATCATGTCACATGACCTCCCTCTGACTGTTCAGGCATCATGAACCCACGGGGGTTTTGTGGTATAGTTCTAGATCTGTACCGGCGAAGGGAGGATGAGATGAAATCCTGGGGCCAGTTCTGCCCGGTCGCCAAAGCGGCAGAAGTGTTTTGCGAACGCTGGAATGCCCTGATCATTCGCGACCTCGCCCAGGGACCGCGGCGTTTTTCCGAACTCAAACGCGGCGTGCCGCTGATGTCGCCCTCCCTGCTTTCGAGCCGTTTGAAATTGCTCGTCAGCGAGGGGGTTATCCGCAAGACCACGGGCAACGGGCCGGAAGCTTATGAACTGACCGTCGCTGGTCATGAATTCGTGCCAGTGGTGGAGGCTCTCGGCGTCTGGGGCCAGCGCTGGACCCGCCGGGAGCTAAAGGAACATGAGATCGACCTTGGCCTGCTCGTTTGGACCATCGAGAGCACTGCGAACGCGAACGCGTTTGGAGAGCGGCGCTGCCTCATCCGCCTGGAACTCACGGACCAGCCTGAGTCGAAGCGCTTCTGGTGGTTTTTGAACGAGGACGGTCATTGCCAACTCTGTGTCGGCGACCCGGGTGGCGATGTGCACCTATACCTCGCCTGCACGCTTCCGGACTCTATCTACATCATCCGTGGCGACCTGACAGTCGCGACAGCTATCGCGTCCGACCGCCTTGAGGTCCTGGGCGAGCGATGGGCGCGCGACGGATTCATACACTGGCTCAACCTTTCGCCCCTGACCGGGATCGCTTCACAAAGACCGGCGATGAACGCCTAAACCCGATTTGCAGCCGCTGCGAACACCCTTCGGGCCCCGCAGGCGACAAGCTCACTGTCGTTAAGCAGAAAAGGTCTCTCAAACGGTTCCATCGGCAACGCCTGTATCTGGAACATATCCTTGGTTCTCCCGCAATTTTCGCGCTACTGGTGTTGCCAGCACCTCCATACCCGTTCGACCCGAAACCTGCGCAAAATACGGTCACCTCGTTCCGGAAGCCGCCGATCGCATTCTGCTGACGGTTGACAACCCTTACTGTCACGATCATTTAACCGCCCGTCGCGCATCCGGTGTCCGGGTTGCCCCGTGGAGAGTTAAATGGCTGTAGTTGTTGTCGAATCGCCCGCCAAGGCAAAAACCATCAACAAATACCTCGGTAAGGATTATACCGTTCTGGCCTCCTATGGACACGTTCGCGACCTCCCGCCAAAGGATGGCTCAGTCGATACGGATAACGATTTTGAGATGAAATGGGAGGTCGCCTCCGCCAGCCAGAAACACGTTCGGGCGATTGCGGAGGCCCTTAAGGGCGACGACAAGCTCATTCTCGCGACCGACCCCGACCGCGAGGGCGAGGCCATCTCGTGGCACCTGCTTGAAGCGCTGACCAAACGTCGCGCGGTGAAGAAATCCACCGATGTTGAGCGCGTTGTTTTCAACGCAATCACGAAAAATGCTGTCACCACCGCCATGGAACAGCCACGCGACATCGACATGGAACTGGTCGAGGCCTACCTTGCGCGGCGGGCGCTGGACTATCTCGTTGGGTTTAAACTGTCTCCCGTCCTGTGGCGCAAACTGCCTGGCGCAAAATCGGCCGGCCGAGTGCAGTCCGTGACCCTGCGTCTCATCGTTGAGCGCGAGATGGAGATTGAGGCGTTCAAGCCACGTGAATACTGGTCGGTGAAGGCCATTCTGGCCACACCATCGGGCGAGACCTACACCGCGCGCCTGACCACGCTGGACGGCAAAAAGCTGGACAAGTTCGATCTGGGTGACGAGGCCGCCGCCACTGCTGCGGTTAATGCCATCAACTCAAGTGATCTGAAGGTTGCGAGTGTTGAGGCAAAACCGGCCAGTCGCAATCCGTCGGCGCCATTCATGACCTCCACGCTTCAGCAGGAGGCAAGCCGCAAGTTCAGCTTTGGCACCCGTCAGACCATGTCGACGGCCCAGCGCCTCTACGAGGCCGGGCTGATCACCTACATGCGTACTGACGGTATCGATATGGCACCTGAGGCCGTGATGGCCGCACGCGACGTGGTCAAGGACCGCTATGGCGACAGCTACGTGCCGGAAAGCCCGCGCATGTACAAAAACAAGGCGAAAAACGCGCAGGAAGCCCACGAATGTATTCGGCCGACGGACATGTCAAAACATCCGTCCGACCTGGGAAATCTCGAGGCGGACCAGCGCAAGCTCTACGATCTGATCTGGAAACGTTCCGTTGCGAGCCAGATGGAGGCTGCCCGTTTTGAGCGCACAACGGTTGAAATTGTCGGCGGTGACGCTGTCGGTCTGCGTGCAACCGGTCAGGTATTGAAATTCGACGGCTTCCTGAAGGTATACTCCGAAGGCCGGGACGATGTTCAGGACGACGAGGGCGATGATGCCCGTCTGCCGCAAATTACGGAGGGTCAGGCTGCCGAACGCCGGGAGGTCACGCCGGAACAGCATTTTACGCAGCCACCGCACCGTTACACCGAGGCCACTCTGGTCAAGCGGATGGAAGAACTCGGCATTGGTCGCCCGTCGACTTACGCCTCCGTTGTCACAACAATCCAGGACCGCGACTACGTCCGCAAGGAGAACAACCGCCTGTTCCCGCAGGATAAAGGCCGTCTGGTAATCGCCTTCCTGCAAAACTATTTCGGGCGCTACGTCGATTACGACTTCACGGCGGACCTCGAAGAGGATCTGGACAAGGTCACCACCGGTGATCAGGACTGGAAAGAACTGCTGTCCAGTTTCTGGAAGGATTTTTCCGCTGCACTGGGTGAAACCACCGAACTGCGGATCACGGACGTTTTGGAAAAGATCAACGAGGTTCTCGAACCGCACCTTTTCCCCGTCACGGAGGATGATCCGACCCCGCGGGTGTGTAAAGCCTGTGGAACGGGACGTCTTTCCATGCGGACCGCACGCTCTGGGGGAGCCTTCATCGGCTGCTCCAACTACCCCGAATGCCGCTATACCCGGCCGCTGGCCGGCGAGGTTCCCGGTGGCGACGCGGCCGGTCCGGATGGCAAGCATCTCGGTTACAATGATGATGGTGTGCCCGTCTCGATGCGTGTCGGTCCCTACGGTCTCTATGTGCAGCTTGGAGAGGTCACTGAGGAAACACCGAAACCCAAGCGGTCCTCCATTCCCAAAGGCATGGACCCGGCGGCTGTTGATCTGGAAAAAGCCCTTGAGCTGCTCTCCCTGCCCCGCCTGATTGGAATGCATCCGGAGGACGGCGAGAAGATCGAGGCGAACCTTGGGCGATTCGGTCCTTACGTCAAACACGGCAAGACCTACGCCAATATCAAGGACCCTGAAGAGGTATTCACCATCGGCATGAACCGTGCGGTGGAGCTGATTGCGGAAAAAGTTGCCCGTGGTCCCGGACGTGGTCGTGCCGCCGCAAAGCCACTACGCGAACTGGGTGAGCATCCCGATGGCGGCGTCATCGGCGTCTACGACGGGCGTTATGGTCCTTATGTCAAATGGGAGAAAACCAACGCGACCCTTCCCGATGAGATGGACAAGGACAGCGTTACCCTGGATCAGGCGGTTGAGCTGATTAACGCCAAGAAACCAAAGAAAAAAACTGCTGCAAAGAAGAAGCCGGCCGCCAGGAAAAAAGCACCGGCAAAGAAGAAGGCCACTCCAAAAAAGGCAGCTGAATAACCCTGTCGGCGGAGTGCTGACCGACCTGTTTCGCGGGGCGCGGACACGTGCCCTATGCCCGTGTTCCTTTGCAGTGCACTCGTCAAGCGATACGTCAGTGGCGTTCGATGCGTGTTTCCAAAATGCCGAAAAATCGCGCAACGCGCTTTCGGCTGTGGATAATTTATTGGTGATCCGCAAATTTTCGGCTATCGTCATAGTTGAATAAAATTTTATTCACATTGATTGCAGGCTGCCGTGCCTGTGCTGGTCGACGGGAACAATGAAATGAAGGCTCCAGAACGACATTCAGAATCGTTAGTCCCGCTGGCCGCGAAGTAATTTGTTTTAGGGTTTTCCCGGAGTATTTTCATGCGTTCAGTGCTTATCAAAAATGACTATCCCGCGTCCGCCACACGGCTTTGGGCGCTTGCAACGGATTACGACGCCCTTCGCCAGGTGGCCCAAGGAAATGTCGAATTCGACGGACTGCCCCATGGCCGTTTTCAGGCGGGGCAAAAAGTCAGCGTCATGATTTCGCTCTTTGGCATTTTTCCGAAGCGGCCCTACAACATCGAAATTCTGGAATGCGATGAAACCCGTATGGTCCTGCGTACATGCGAGGAGGGCGCCGGGATCAAAAGCTGGCGGCACACGGTAAGGATCACTGAAACCGGTGGCAAAAGTCTCCTGACGGACCAGGTGGATATTGATGCGGGCTGGTTGACCGGGCTTGCAGCCATGCTGGCACGGCACATTTACCGTACGCGCCACAAACCCCGGCTCAAACTTATCGAATCCGGCGTGTACTAATCCGCCAGGGCCCTGTAACCCAATATCGAAGGTAATACGGGGCTTTATACCATGACCGGCCACACCATTACGACGCTTGATCAGCTGACGTCCCTGTACGGCTCTCCCGGGGATACGTCGCTCAAAAAGGTCTCGGACGCGCTCACGCCAGCCTACCGACGGATGATTGAGGCCGCGCCGTTTATTGCCCTTGCATCCTGCGGACCGGAAGGTCTGGACTGTTCTCCCCGTGGCGACCGTGGTGCTGCGGTCACCGTGATTGACGACCGGACGGTCGCCATTCCGGACCGCCGCGGTAACCGCCGTCTCGATACGCTGCGCAATCTCGTGAACGATCCGCGCTGTGCCATTCTGTTCCTAATCCCCGGCGTCAACGAATGCATTCGCATTAATGGCACAGCCGTTCTTTGCACCGACCCGGATCTGACCGCACGTTTTGAAGTGGACGGGATTCCACCCACCTGTGTCATCCTCGTAACGATAAACGAGGTGTACTTCCAGTGCGCCCGCGCCCTTATCCGTTCCGGCCTTTGGGACCCTGCGCTGCATCGCGACCGCGGGTCGCTGCCCAGCGCGGGCGAGATGACCAAATCGGCATTCGATGCCTTCGACGCGATCGCATATGATGCCGAACTGCCCGACCGCCAGGCAAGAACCCTGTACTGAAGCGGTTTTAGCCAGGCTGTCCATCCAGGCTCACTACCTGGTTGCCGTTTTACCTCCGTCCTGCCTAGAGTGCTTTGGAACGGCAGCGACGGAGAGCACATGAAAGTCATCGTACTGGGCGCCGGTGTGATCGGCGTGACGACCGCGTATTACCTTGCAAAACGGGGCGCGGAGGTAACTGTTCTCGATCGTCAGGCGGGTCCCGGCATGGAAACCAGCTTCGCCAACGCGGGCGAGCTGTCGTATGGCATGACGTCGCCATGGGCTGCGCCGGGTATTCCGCAAAAAGCCATCAAGTGGCTGTTCATGCGCCACCGCCCCCTGTTCATCTGGCCGCTGATCAGCCCACCGATGTGGGCCTGGTGCACCAGAATGCTCGCCAACTGCAACGAAACCGCCTACGCGCGTAACAAGGGCCGCATGGTTCGGATATCCAACTACAGCCGCGATGCCTTGACCGACCTGATGGACGAAGTGCCACTTGAGTTCGACATGCGCGAGAAGGGCACGCTTCAACTCTTTCGCACCGAGAAACAACTCAAGGGTTCAAAGGCCGACCAAAAGGTGCTGGCCGACTACAATTCTCCGTTTGAGGTTCTGGACCGCGAGGGCTGTCTCGAGGCCGAACCGGGCCTTGCGCATGTGAAGGACAAATTCGTAGGAGGCCTGCGTCTTACCGCCGACCGGACAGGTGACTGCCGGATGTTCACACTCGCCCTCGCCCAAAAATGCGAGGAGATGGGCGTCGATTTTCACTACGGCGAAACCATCAGGGCATTTGAACGCCGGAATAACAGGATCACAGGGGTTCGGACCGATCGCGGACTTCTGAAAGCGGAACGCTACGTCTGCTGCATGGGCCCCTATGCCACGCAGATACTTGCCACCGTCGGCGTCCGCGTGCCCATTTACCCGATCAAGGGCTATTCCATCACCCTGCCCGTGACTGATTCAGACGCGGCTCCGGCGTCCACCATCATGGACGAAACCCATAAGGTGGCCATCACCCGCCTCGGTGAGAGAATCCGTGTAGCTGGGCAGGCCGAAATCATCGGCTTCAACAAAAAACTCGGGGCGCACGCCACAGATACCGTAAGACATGTGGTGAGCGACCTCTTCCCCAGGGGTGGCGACGTATCAAAGGCCGAAGGCTGGACCGGCCTCCGCCCAATGACACCAGACGGCACACCGGTCCTGGGCGGGACGCAATACTCCAACCTTTTCCTCAACACCGGCCACGGTACTCTCGGCTGGACAATGGCCTGCGGATCCAGCCGCGCCGTTGCCGATCTGGTCACTGAACACGAGCCTGAAATATCCTTCGACGGCCTGACGGCTGAACGGTACCGGCGGACGGGATTTTAGAATTTTGGTCGGTGCCATCTCATACTTCTTTCCATAGCCGGCAAGCTGACTGAACCAGGGATGGGAATGATGAACGCTCCTGACACAATCTGTCAGGGCTACATGCGATCATGAGATGGACAGTCAGGGAGATATTAAATGATCGATCATTCGGGGATCAGTGTCAGCGACTTCAGTAAGTCGAAGGCGTTTTACGAGGCGGCGCTGAAGCCTTTGGGCGGCGCGTTTTTGATGCAGGTGCCGCTGGAGCATACGGGTGGGGTTGCGGTTGGTGGATTTGGTCGCGAGCAGCCGGTGTTTTGGCTGACCGAGGGAGAGGTGCAGAGGCCGCCGATGCATTTTGCCTTCTCCGCGCGCGACCGGGGTGAGGTGGATGCGTTTTACGAGGCCGCGATTGCCGCCGGCGGGACGGACAATGGCGGCCCGGGACCGCGGCCACACTACCATGAGAATTACTATGGTGCGTTTGTGCTGGACCCGGATGGGAACAATATCGAGGCCGTTTGCCACATGCCGGAATGAGAGGCGGCCGCGGCGGTCAGACCGCGGCCTTGAGGCTTTCCTCAATATAGATCTCGCGGAGACGTTTGGCTGTCGGCCCGGGTTCGCCGGCACCGATTTTAGTACCATCAATCTCCACCACCGGCATGACGAAGGTTGAGGCTGATGTTATGAAAGCCTCAGCCGCGTTTTTGGCCTCTTCAATGGTGAAGGAGCGCTCCTCCACACGAACCTGATGCTCTCGCGCATAGCGCAGGACGGCGGCGCGGGTGATACCGTGCAGGATGGCGTTGGACAGATCGCGGGTGATGAGCGTGCCGTGCTCATCAACGATGTATGCATTGTTCGAGGTACCCTCAGTGACGTAGCCGTCCTCGATCTGCCAGGCGTCATCGCAACCGGCTTTCTTTGCCTGCATTTTCCCGAGGGACGGGGCCAAAAGCTGCACGGTCTTGATGTCCCGCCGACCCCAGCGGATGTCGGGGATGGAAATGACGCGGATGCCGGTTCTGGCGGCGGGAGCGTCGATGATGGGTTTTGCCTGCGTGAACAGGACGAGGCTGGGTGTGGCGTTTTCCGGGAAAACAAAATCCCTGTCGGCGGCACCACGGGTGACCTGGAGATAGATACCGCCCTCGGTCAGGTCATTGCGGTTGATGAGTTCGCGATGGATCGCCTCAAGCTCCGCGTCGGTTACCGGGGCATCCATGTCGAGTTCCGAAAGGGACCGGTGAAGACGGGTCATGTGGCCGGCGAAGTCGATGAGTTTGCCGTCGAGGACGCTTGTCACCTCATAGACCGCATCGGCCATAAGGAAGCCGCGATCAAAGATTGAGATTTTAGCGTCGGTTTCGGGAAGGTAGTCGCCGTTGACGTAGACGGTGCGGGTCATGTTGCGTGGCCTTTCATATCAGCCGCCTCAATCGGCGTGTGTTTAGTGACAGGATCTGGCGTTCAGCCCCATAATTCCGGAGTTGAGGGGTGGAGGCCCGCATCATCGAATTTCAGGGCATGACGGCGGTCGGCCCCGAGCAAAAGGGGTGCGTCCAGATCAACGACGTCGACGCCCTGGGCCACGAGAACGGCAGGGGCGATGGAAAGGCTGGATTCGACCATACAGCCCACCATGACCTTGAAGCCGTCCGCTTCGGCAGCGGCGCGCAGTGCAAGCGCTTCGGTCAAGCCACCGGTTTTGTCCAGTTTAATGTTTATCATGTCATATTTTCCGCGCAAATCCGCAAGCGATGCGCGGTCATGGCAGCTTTCATCGGCGCATACGGGCAGGACACGATCGAGGTCACCCAGGGCATCATCGTCTCCGGCCGGCAGTGGCTGCTCGACCATCTCCACGCCCAGTCTGATAAGCGCCGGAGCCATTTCGCTGTAGCTTTCCGCAGTCCAGCCCTCGTTGGCATCAATGATGATGCGGGGCCTGGGTGCACCTTCGCGCACCGCTTCCAGACGGGCGATACCGCCCTCGCCGCCGAGTTTGATCTTAAGGAGTGGACGCCAGGCATTTTGGGCAGCCTGCTCACGCATTGTAGCCGGATCCTCGAGCGACAGGGTGTAAGCCGTGGTCACCGGTTTCGGATCGGGAAGTCCAGCCAGTTGCCAGACACGTTTGCCGGACCGTTTGGCTTCCAGATCCCAGAAAGCCCCATCGACGGCCGCGCGGGCGGCCCCGCCTGGAAGGAGGTCCTGCAGGCTTTCACGGGTTACACAAGACGGCAGACCATTGATGAGTTCAGCGGCGGACTGAACGGTTTCGTTATAGCGCGGATAAGGCAACCCCTCGCCACGGCCGGTGAAACCGCCATCCTCGATGGTGGCGGTGATCACCCGGGCCTCGGTCTTGGAGCCACGACTGATCGTAAAAGCACGTGCCAGAGGGAAGACGTCCTCGGTGACGGTGATTTTCATTTGAGCGCATCCACAAGGCGTTCGGCACCGTGACGGTAAGGATCGACCGCGGGCAAACCCATCCGGTCCTCGGTTTCCTGCAAATATTTATGCGCCTCATCTTCGGTCAGGGCGGCGGTGTTCACGGAAATGCCTGCGACGTAGACGTCCGGGCTGACGATACGGGCCATTGTGAGCGAGAGGTCGCGCAGGTCCTCCAGTGATGGCAGTTTGTAGTCCGGCAGCCCACGCATGTGTGGGCGGGTCGGCTCATGGCAGAGCACAAGCGCATCGGGCTGGCCGCCGTGAATGAGCGCCATGGTCACACCGGAATAGGAGGCATGGAACAGGCTGCCCTGCCCTTCAATTACATCCCAGTGGTCGGGGTCGTTGTCCGGGGTCAGCCATTCGATGGACCCGGCCATGAAGTCTGCGACAACCGCGTCGAGCGGCACTCCGTGTCCGGTGATAAGAATTCCGGTCTGGCCGGTCGGACGGAAGGTCGCCTTCATTCCGCGTTTGACCATCTCACGCTCAATGGCCATGCCAGTGTACATTTTCCCCACCGAGCAGTCCGTGCCCACGGCCAACAGGCGTCTGCCGGAGCGGTGCTTGCCGTTGCCGATCGGAAACTGTGCGCCAGGGACTCGCACGTCATGGAGCGTACGGCCCGTGGTCATGGATGTTGCAATAAGCTGCGGTTCGTCGCGCAGTAGATTGTGCAGGCCCGAAGCAATATCCATTCCGGCATTCATTGCTTCAACCAACACCTTTATCCAGGAGGCCGAGATCACGCCGCCGCGGTTCGCCACCCCAACCACAAGGGTTTTGGCACCGGCAGCGGCAGCTTCCTCGATACTCATGTCCTTCAGACCCATATTCGCCTTGCAGCCTTCCATGCGGTACTGTCCGACTGCGGCCTCGGGGCGCCAGTCCTTGATACCCTGCGCCACTTTTGCCGCAAGGGGATCCGGAGCGTCGCCAAGGAAGAGAAGATATGGTGAAGCGATCATGATTTGGCCCCCTGCCTGTGTCATTGCGTTAAGCATTCCTAACGGATGACGTGGACAATTACATCGCGAATGCGGCGGAAGGTTCCTGAAATTTGCCGAAGATCGAGCGTCGGAAGCGGTTAGTGCGCAAAATTCTGCGGCTCAGAGTAACAGACGCGTCAATTTCTTCGTCAAAAAAGGCAAAATTTGCTCTGGCCTCCCGAGCAGCAAACCGTCGTCAAATTTCCTGAATATCTCAAGGAAGAATCCAACGGCGGCCACATGTCCTAAACGACCGCTGCGCGACGACGATGCCGGCAGCGAAGAAGAACCCGTTGGTTTCTGAAAACCGTCAGATTAGACAGCAAAATCCCGCGGCGGCAGGTCGCGGGCCGGAGTGCGACGTTTGAAAGCACAACGCATGACGTCACCGGAAGGATCACTGACAACAATGAGGCAATGAGCGAGCAGGTTGTTGCCGTCATAGATCTGCGCAAAACCGCGCTCTGGTCCGCCATCACATGCTTCGATCACGCAGTCGTCCTCGCCAAGATCAAGGATGCGAAAGCTGTCCCGTCCCGTACGCAGGGACATGCCCGCGCCGACGCGTTTCTCCAAAACAACGGGGCCGGTCTGCCAGTTGCCGTGTCCAGGATGCGTCATCTCGGGTCCTCCAACTATCCCGCACCGCAGCGAATCTGCAGCGCCTCGATTTGAATGGAAGCACGGAGAAGTTAACAGGAACAGACATTTTTTTGTGACGGTTTTCTAATTGTGGCATTCCCGTATTTGGCATGATTTTCCGGCCTTGCCCGGGGAACGGCGCGACCGATGAAAGAGCAAAAATCGCAGTAAGTTTCGAAACGTTGGAATGGTTTGGAGGCGTCGAAGAGTGGCGTCTGCCGGGCGTTTCGCTTGTCACCCTTCGCCAATCTATTGCTTTTGCCCTTATCTTGTATATTAGATAATCCAAATATCCCGTGACCGAAACTGGTTCGGGGCCAAATTGGGTGGGAACGGAAATTGGGTACCAATCGCCGTAGTGATAAAGGATGAAAACAGGGAATGAAGTTACCCTGATTCAACCTCATGGGGGACGCCCGTGAGGAAACCAACTGCCGCGCACCCCACTCGAAGACCACGGGCCCCCAGCCAGCCACCAAAGGGGCCGGCCCGGTTCACGGACGCCGTTGGCAGGACCAGCGCAAACCTGCTGTATCAGGACCTGCACGAAGCGATTGTGACCATGCGTCTAAGGCCCGGGGATCCGATTTCCGAGAGCCGCGTGGCGGCGGAACACGGGGTCAGCCGCACCCCGGTGCGTGAGGCGATCCTCAGGCTCGCCAAGGAAAAACTCGTCGAAATTGTACCGAAATCCGGGACGTTTGTCGGACGCATACCGATCTCGTCGCTCGTAGAGGCGATTGTCGCACGGCGCGCTCTTGAAGTTTTAAACACGAAACGGGCGGTCGAACTGGCCACGCCGAACCGTGTCACGGAATTTCGAGCCATGCTGGACCGACAGAGGCAGATTGCGGCGGGTGGCGACCTCGAGCGGTTTCACAGAGCAGATGAGGATTTTCATGCCTCCATCGCCGAGGCAGCCGGGTATCCCGGCATCTGGGACCTGATCCAGCAAATCAAGCTGCAGGTGGACCGCTATCGGCAACTGACCCTGCCTCTTGAGGGGCGCATGGACCTTATCGTGGCCGAGCACGGCGACATCGTTGACGCGATGGAGTCAGGCGACCCGGACGCGGCGGGGCAGGCGATGGAAACGCATCTCGATAAGCTTCAACTGGACATTCAGGTCTTCCAGGAAATGTGGCCCGACTATTTCATTCACGACCGCGACATCGAAAAACAGATTTAACACGGGGGAGCGGCGCCGGTTCGTCGCGGAAAGGCAACCATGAACATCAGAACCATCCAGGTCAGTAGCCCGACTGAAACGAAGGGCTACGACACCGGCGAACTTCGTCAGAATTATCTGCTGGAGGATCTGTTCGCGCCGGGTGAAATCCGGATGACCTATTCGCATATCGACCGGACGATTGTCGGCGGCGTGGTGCCTTTGGAGAGCAGTGTCGATTTGCCCGCACCAAAGCCGGTTGGAAACCCGAACTTCCTTGACCGACGAGAAATGGGCGTTTTTTGCATCGCAGGCGCAGGAAGTATCGAGGTCGATGGCGAAGCCGTGGACATGGCGGCGACGGATTGCCTTTACGTGCCTATGGGCTGCAAATCAGTGCGGTTTCTGAGCGCGGACGCGGCATCTCCCGCGCGGTTCTATCTCGTTAGTGCGCCAGCCCATCACCGGCACGCCATGCGCAAGATAACGGCTGAGGACGCGATCCGGCATGATCTGGGGCAACAGAGCGACGCGAATGTGCGGGTACTGCGCCAGTACATTCACCCGGACGTGGTGGACACCTGTCAGCTTGTCATGGGAATGACGGCAATTTCCGACGGCAGCATCTGGAACACCATGCCCTGCCACACGCATGACCGCCGCTCGGAGGTGTATCTCTATTTTAACATGGAGGCTGCGACACGGGTGTTTCACTTCATGGGAGAGCCGACCGAGACGCGACATCTCGTTGTTGCGAATGAACAAGCCGTCCTGTCGCCGGGGTGGTCGATCCATAGCGGTGCGGGAACCGGAATTTACTCCTTCATCTGGTCGATGGCGGGTGACAACCAGGACTTCACGGATATGGATTTTGTGGCGATGGAGGATCTGCGATGAACCCGTTTGACCTGACAGGCAAAACCGCAATCGTCACGGGCGCCAACACGGGTATTGGTCAGGCCATCGCCGTGGGCCTCGCGCAGGCTGGCGCGAAAGTGGCTCTGGTTGGGCGCTCCGACATGGCGGAAACGCGGGCGGCGATAGACGGTGAGAGCCTGGAAATCCGTGCGGATCTGAGCACGACAGAGCCGATCCAAAGAATCGTGGACGAGACGCTGGCCTGGTCGGGTCAGATCGATATTCTGGTGAACAATGCGGGCATCATCCGGCGCGACGATGCGATTGATTTCACGGAACAGGACTGGGACGACGTGATAAACGTCAACCTTAAGTCACTGTTTTTCCTCAGCCAGGCGGTGGCGCGGCATATGCTGCCACGCGGATCGGGGAAAATCATCAACATCGCGTCACTGCTGTCGTTTCAGGGTGGTATCCGCATTCCGTCCTATACGGCTTCCAAGAGTGGCGCGGCGGGGCTGACGCGGCTTCTGGCCTGCGAGTGGGCCGGTCAGGGTGTGAATGTGAACGCGATTGCCCCCGGCTACATCGAGACGAACAACACCGCGGCACTGCGTGCTGATCCGGAACGAAACGCCGCGATTTTGGGGCGCATTCCGGCGGGATACTGGGGTAAAGCCGAGGAGATTTCGGGGGCGGTGACGTTCCTCGCGTCTGCGGCGTCGGACTATGTGCACGGGGTTGTGCTGCCGGTGGATGGGGGCTGGCTGGCGCGGTAGGGAAGTTTCTCCTCCCAGCCGTACCATGCCAACCTATCTCCCCCGGTTCGAGCGAAGAAACAAGGTCAGAATGCCAGCTAGGGGCATAAAGGATGTCAAGATGAAGATGGTGGTAAGGCTGGTAACATCAGCAAGCCAGCCCAGTGCTGCGGCACCGAGTCCTGCGACGCCGAAGGCCGTGCCGTAGAAAATGCCTGAGATCATGCCGATGCGGGCGGGCATCAGGCTTTGGGCGTGTACGACGATGGCGGGAAAGGCCGAGGCAATCACCGTAGCGGCGAGAAGGGCAGCCGCGATACCAGCGACGGGGCCGAGCCACGGGAATGCCAAGGCAAACGGCAATGCCGCCCAGAAAGAAAATCCAATCACCGGGCGGGTGCCGATGCGGTCGCTGAATGATCCGCCGATGAGGCCACCTCCGGCCACTGCCGCATGGAAGGCAAAGAGCACAACCAGGCCGGATGCTTCCGACATGGCGAAGCGGTCCATGCTGTAGAAGACCAGATATGACGAAAAGCAGGCGACATAGAGGTATTTGGCACAGACCAGCGAGACGAGTATGGCAAGCTGGCTGACGGCTCCATTCTCGCCGGTTGCTGCGATGGGAGTTGATTTGCGGGTGACAGACGAAGCCCGGATGCTTGAATTGGGGTTGGTTATATACACGTTTATGAGCCGGCGGAACTTCACACGGCATTTCCGGGCAAACGTGGGCCTGACATTTGTGAAATGGCGGACACGGGCCTGCGTGCTGGCCGCCATTTCCCGACTTGTGGCCGGGGAGCAAGAGAGGCGGATCGCGTTCGACCTAGGCTATGACAGTGCGGCGTCCTTTGCGGCAATGTTCCGGCGCGCGACAGGGGTGCAGCCGTCGCGCTACCGGAGGGACTATGTAGTGGACTCATAAGTTCTTGTCCAAAGTCTGGCTGAAGCAAGGGCGACGGCCGCGAGATAGGTGACTGCGAGTTTCTCGAAACGGGTGGCGATGCGGCGGAAGTGCTTGAGCTTGTTGAAGTATCGCTCCACCAGGTTCCGTTGCCGATAGATCGCGCGGTCGACGGATCGCTGGACCTTTCGGTCGCGTTGGGTCGGAATGTGGGCAGCGGCGCCGCGCGCCTCGATCCGCGCGATCAGTGCCATCGCGTCATAGCCGCGGTCGGCCACGACATGATCCGTTCGCGTGAGGCTGTCGATCAAGGCAGGGGCCGCCGCCTTGTCGCTGGCCTGACCGGGACTAATCGACAGCCGGATCGGCAGACCCGCCTCGTCCACGACCGCGTTGATCTTGGTGCTCAGTCCGCCACGAGAGCGGCCAATGGCGTGATCCGCGCCCCCTTTTTTGCGCCCGCCGCGTGCTGGTGGGCCCGGATGATGGAGCTGTCGATGAAAGCCATGGATTCTGGGGACTGCGCCGCCAAGGTATTGAAGACATTGACCCAAACGCCAGCCTTGGCCCAGCGGTTGAAGCGGTTGTAGACTGTGGTGTAGGGGCCGTATCGCTCGGGCAGATCGCGCCAGGGCGAACCGGTGCGCAGGATGTGGAATATCCCGTTCAATACACGCCGGTCATCCACCCGCGCCACCCCGCGAGGCTTGTCCGGTAAGAGCGGTTCGATGATCCGCCACTCCACATCGCTCAAATCAAACCGCGCCATGATCCAACCTCCGTTTTGAAGAAGTGAATCACACCCAAAGCCCGATGAGAATCCTGTTTATGAGTACAGAGCCTAG
>NZ_JBNAFV010000013.1:0-146143 GCF_049800875.1 Amaricoccus tamworthensis
GAGGGGTTCTGGCGGGAGCACGGGCAGCGGGTTGACTGGATCCGGCCCTATACGAAGGTGAAGAACACCTCGTTTGAGCCCGGCAATGTGAGCATCAAATGGTATGAGGATGGCACGCTGAACGTGGCGGCCAACTGCATCGACCGGCACCTGGCGACGCGGGGCGACCAGACGGCGATCCTGTTTGAGCCGGATGACCCGAAGGACCCGGCGCTGCACATCACCTACCGTCAGCTGCATGACAGCGTCTGCCGCATGGCGAATGTCCTGAAGGACCTCGGTGTGGGCAAGGGCGACCGGGTGGTGCTGTATCTCCCGATGATCCCGGAGGCGGCTTACGCAATGCTCGCCTGTGCGCGGATCGGCGCCATTCACTCGATCGTTTTCGCGGGCTTCTCGCCGGACGCGCTGGCCGCGCGGATCAACGGCTCCGAGGCCAAGGTGGTGATCACGGCGGATCACGCGCCGCGGGGCGGGCGGGTCACCCACCTCAAATCCAATACCGATGAGGCGCTGCTGCACTGCTCCGACAGGGTGAAGTGCCTGGTGGTCAAGCATACCGGCGCCCAGACCACCTGGATCGCCGACCGGGATGTGGACTGCAACGCGCTGATGGCCGAGGCCTCGAACGAATGCGCGCCGGAGGAGATGAATGCGGAGGATCCGCTGTTCATTCTCTACACCTCCGGCTCCACCGGCCAGCCCAAGGGCGTGGTGCACAGCTCCGGCGGCTATCTGGTTTACGCCTCGATGACCCATGAGATCGTGTTCGACTACCACGAGGGCGACGTGTTCTGGTGCACGGCCGATGTGGGCTGGGTCACGGGGCACAGCTACATCGTCTACGGGCCGCTCGCCAACGGCGCCACGACCGTGATGTTCGAGGGCGTGCCGACATTCCCCGACGCCTCGCGCTTCTGGCAGGTCTGCGAGAAGCATGGGGTCAACCAGTTCTACACCGCGCCGACGGCCATTCGCGCTTTGATGGCGCAGGGCACGGAGTTTGTGGAGAAATGTGACCTTTCCGCCCTGCGCACGCTTGGTACGGTGGGCGAGCCGATCAACCCGGAGGCCTGGAACTGGTACAACGACGTGGTGGGCAAGGGGAACTGCCCCATCGTCGACACCTGGTGGCAGACGGAAACCGGCGGGCATCTGCTGACCCCGCTGCCGGGCGCGCACACACCCAAGCCCGGTTCCGCGATGAAGCCGTTTTTCGGGGTGCAGCCGGTGGTGCTGGAGCCCACATCGGGCGAGGAGATCACGGAGGTGCCGTGCGAGGGTGTGCTGTGCCTCAAGGACAGCTGGCCCGCGCAGATGCGCACGGTCTGGGGCGACCACGAGCGGTTCGAGAAGACCTATTTCTCGGACTACAAGGGGTATTACTTCGCCGGGGACGGATGCAAACGGGATGAGGACGGGGATTTCTGGATCACGGGCCGCGTCGACGACGTGATCAACGTCTCCGGTCACCGCATGGGCACGGCCGAGATCGAGAGCGCGCTGGTGGCGCATGTAAAGGTGGCCGAGGCCGCCGTGGTGGGCTACCCGCATGACATCAAGGGGCAGGGCATCTACGCCTATGTCACGCTGATGGATGGCGAGGAATACACCGAGGAACTGCGCAAGGAGTTGCGCCAGTGGGTGCGCACGGAGATCGGGCCGATTGCGAGCCCTGATCTGATCCAGTGGGCACCGGGCCTGCCGAAGACCCGCTCGGGCAAGATCATGCGCCGCATCCTGCGCAAGATCGCCGAGGACGACTACGGCGCCCTCGGCGACACTTCCACTCTCGCCGACCCCTCCGTCGTCGACAATCTCATCGACAACAGGATGAACCGGGACTGACCGGACCGGGTGCCCCCGTGCGGGGCGCCGGCCGGCCGGAAGGAATGTGGCGGGGCGCAAAGGCCCCGTCGCCAAAACCGTAAACCCCGGATGTTTGTGCCAGGGAAAGCGGTGTGACTGACAGGGCAAACATCCCTGACTTTTTTCCGGGAGTTCTGGCGCAGTGACCGGTTGCGTCCCCGGATCAGCCTAAAAAATCTTGTCACCTGCGGTCATCGGGGACAGTCAACTTGAAAGGGAGGCCAACACATATGGCCGGAGAGTCATCCAACAATAACAGTTACTGGGCGGCGAATATCCGTCTGGTAAAAATATGCCTGGTGATCTGGGCGCTGGCATCGTTCGGTTTCGGCATTCTGCTGCGGCCGCTGCTGTCGGGCATCAGCGTTGGGGGGACGGACCTTGGGTTCTGGTTCGCCCAGCAGGGATCGATCCTCGTGTTTCTGATCCTGATCTTTTTCTACGCCTGGCGCATGAACAGGCTCGATATCGAACACGGCGTGGACGAGGAGTAAGGGACGGGTCATGGATCAGTTTACACTAAACCTGCTGGTGGTGGGTGCGACCTTCGCGCTCTATATCGGCATCGCGATCTGGGCCCGGGCGGGTTCCACATCGGAGTTCTACGCCGCCGGTCGCGGCGTTCATCCCGTAACGAACGGTATGGCCACGGCGGCTGACTGGATGTCGGCGGCCTCGTTCATCTCGATGGCCGGTCTCATCGCGTTCGGCGGATACGCCACCAGCTCCTATCTGATGGGCTGGACCGGCGGTTACGTTCTGCTCGCGCTTCTGCTGGCGCCCTACCTGCGCAAGTTCGGCAAGTTTACCGTCCCTGAGTTCATCGGTGACCGGTTCTACAGCCCGACGGCCCGCATGGTTGCGGTGATCTGTCTGATCGTGGCCTCGCTCACCTATGTTATCGGTCAGATGACCGGTGTGGGTGTTGCGTTCTCGCGCTTCCTGGAAGTTGAGAACAGCACGGGTCTGTTTATCGGTGCCGCGGTTGTGTTCTTCTACGCCGTTCTTGGTGGCATGAAGGGTGTGACCTACACCCAGGTGGCCCAGTACTGCGTCCTGATTACCGCCTACACCATTCCGGCCGTGTTTATTTCGCTGCAGCTGACGGGCAACCCGCTGCCGCCGCTTGGTCTGTTTGGGGATCACCTGCCGTCCGGTCAGCCTCTGCTTGAGACGCTGGACCAGGTTGTGACCGATCTTGGTTTTGCCGAGTACACCGCCCAGGACGGCTCGCCCTCATCCGTGATCAACATGGTCCTGTTCACGTTCTCACTGATGATCGGTACCGCCGGTCTGCCGCACGTCATCATCCGCTTCTTTACGGTGCCGAAGGTGGCCGACGCACGCTGGTCCGCCGGCTGGGCGCTGGTGTTCATTGCTCTGCTGTACCTGACTGCTCCGGCTGTTGGTGCCATGGCACGTCTGAACCTGATCACCACCATCTATCCCGGTGGCGTGGCTGAGGAGTCCATCGATTATGAGGCACGTCCCGACTGGGTGAAAAACTGGGAGCTGACGGGTCTTCTGAGCTTTGAGGACAAGAACGGCGACGGCAAGATCCAGTGGTACAATGACTCCTCCGAGAGCTTTGCCGCGACGGCCGAGGCCAATGGCTGGGCCGGTTCGGAGCTGACCGTGAACCGTGACATTCTGGTTCTGGCCAACCCCGAGATTGCACAGCTGCCTGGCTGGGTTATCGCGATCGTTGCGGCCGGTGGTCTGGCTGCCGCTCTTTCGACGGCTGCGGGTCTGCTGCTGGCGATTTCGTCCGCCGTGTCCCATGACGTGATCAAGGGTACGATCAATCCGAACATTTCGGAGAAGGGCGAACTGCTCTCGGCGCGTGTCTCCATGGCGGTTGCCATTGGTGTCGCGACCTGGCTGGGTCTCAATCCTCCGGGATTTGCGGCGCAGACGGTGGCTCTGGCCTTCGGTCTGGCGGCGGCGTCGATCTTCCCCGCTCTGATGATGGGTATCTTCTCCAAGCGGGTGAACAACACCGGGGCCGTTGCGGGCATGCTCGCGGGTCTTCTGTTCACGCTGGTCTACATCTTCCTGCACAAGGGCTGGTTCTTCATTCCCGGCACCAACATGTTCGAGGACAGCATCAGTGGTTCGCTTCTGGGCATCCAGTCCACGGCCATCGGATCGATTGGCGCGCTGATCAACTTCGGTGTGGCCATCATGGTCAGCCGCTCCACGGATGAGCCGCCGCAGGAGATCCAGGACCTGGTCGAGAGCATCCGCGTGCCGCGCGGTGCCGGTTCGGCCCAGGCCCACTAAGACAGGCCGGTTCGGACAGACACCCAGGTCCTGTCCGGACCAGCTTCCCACCCCGGCCCGTCCGGGGTGGGTTTTCAAATCGCCGGGACTGTCGCAGGATTGGGATATGGACAAGCTGACCGATCAACTCGCGGAGATCTCTCCCTTCGACACGCTGCCGGTGAATGTGCTTCAGATGGTGGCCTCGCAGGCCAAACCCCTGAAACACGCTGCCGGTGAGGTGGTTTACGGACCCGGGCAGACACTCGAATACTATTATCTGATTATCTCAGGCGAGGTGGAGATCCTTGATCCGAACAAGGTGCAGGTCTCGCTGGTGCAGGGGCGCCACGGATTTGGCAGCCGCAATCTTCTGAGAAATGTTCAGACCACGGGCTACACGCGCGCCGTGGTGGATGTGGAGCTTCTGCTCATTCCGGCGGAGGTGTTTCTGCTGCTGGTGCGGGAGCACCGGGATTTTGGCAAGTTTTACGCCGCCTCGCGGCCGGCGGCGATCCCGGCCGGCAATGATCTGGCGACCGTGCGCGTGTCGGACATCATGACGCGCAACCCGCTGAAGGTGGGGCCGAACGTCACCATTCAGGACGCGGCCGCGATGATGCGGGACGCGCGGGTTTCCAGCCTTGGCGTAGTCGCGGACGGGACGTTGACCGGGCTGGTGACGGCGCGGATTTTGACGATGAACGCGCTGGCGCGGGGGCTGTCGCCGGACACGAAGGTGGGTGAGGTCTGTGGCTCGGGGCCGCTGGGGCTGCCGTCCTCGTCGCTGGGCACGGATGTGTTGCAGGTGATGCTCGACAACCGGGTGGCGCATGTGCCGATCGTGGATAACGGGCGGTTTGTGGGCATCGTGTCGCAAACGGATGTGACGCGGTTTCAGGCGGTGACGTCGGCCGCGTTTCTCAATGACATGGCGGATGCGAAACGGGTGTCGGACCTGGCGCAGGTCACGGCGCGCATACCGCAGCTTCTGGCGCAGTCGGTGGCGTCGGGCAAGTCACATACGGTGGTGACGCGGCTGATTACGGATATTGCCGACGGGGTGACGAAGCGCCTGGTGCGGATGGCCGAGGAGGAGCTTGGGCCGCCGCCGGTGCCGTATCTGTGGCTGGCCTGCGGATCGCAGGGTCGGCGGGAGCAGACGGGTGTGTCGGATCAGGACAACTGTCTGATGCTCGACGACGCCGTGACGCCGGAGGACATGGGCTATTTTGAGAAGCTGGCGGATTTTGTCTGCGATGGTTTGAACGAATGCGGCTATGTCTACTGTCCCGGTGACATGATGGCGTCCAATCCGCGCTGGCGGCAGCCGGTCCGGGTGTGGCGCGAGTATTTCGCGGGTTGGGTGCAGAAGCCTGACCCGATGGCGCAGATGCTGGCCTCGGTGATGTTTGACCTGCGGCCCATTGCGGGGACCGTGAGCCTGTTTGAGAACCTTCAGCGGGAGACGCTGGAGATGGCTTCGCGCAACAGTATTTTCGTGGCCCATATGGTGAGCAACTCGCTCAAGCACGCGCCGCCGCTTGGGCTTCTGCGCGGGTTTGCGACGATCCGGTCGGGGGAGCACAAGAACCGGCTCGACATGAAGCATAATGGCGTGGTGCCTATTGTGGATCTGGGGCGGGTTTATGCGTTGCAGGGCAGGTTGACGCCGGCGAACACCATGATGCGGCTCAAGGCGGCGGAGAAGGCCGGGGTGATCAGCGCGTCCGGGGCGGGGGATCTCGTGGATGCGTATGACCTGATCGCGGAGACGCGGTTGTTGCATCAGGCGCGTCAGATCCGGGAGGGGGAAGCGCCGGACAATTTTGTCTCGCCAAATCTTCTATCGGCATTTGAGCGAAATCATTTGCGCGACGCGTTTCTGGTTGTACGGACCATGCAGTCGGCACTTGCTCATGGCCGGGCAACGGCCGGATAAAAAGACTTTGGGGGGCGCCTGATGCTGCTGGAATTTTTTGCCGCCATATTCACCGCGCTGGCCGCGGGTGGTGTGGCCATGCTGGTTGGGCGGCTTTCGGGCGGTGCCCTGCCGCGCTGGTTTACGCCGGTCTGCGCGGGTTTGGCGCTGTTCGCCTATGTGCTGTGGTCGGAATACACGTGGTATGGGCGCACGGTTGAGACCATGCCGGACAGTCTGGTGGTGGTGTCGGCCCATGAGAGCCGTCAGCCGTTCCGGCCCTGGACCTATGCCGTGCCGTTCGTGTCGCGGTTTGCGGCCGTGAACCAGGACATGCACAGGACCAATCCGAACGTGCCGGGCAAGGTTTTGACGGAGCTGGTGCTGTTCACGCGCTGGCAGCCGCCCTCGGCTCTGCCGATTGCCGTGGACTGTGAGCTGATGCGGCGGGCGGACATATCGGATGGAGCGGAATTTTCCGAGACAGGCGACATTGTGGGGGCCGAGTGGTTCGATCAGGACCCGGCTGATCCCGTGATGGACGCGGCGTGCGGTGCACGCTGACCGGGTTTTAGACCGGTCACGAATACCGACCCGGAAAAACCGGGCGTCATTTTAGGGGGATTGGACATGGAGATGTTCATGGGATGGAGCCTTCGGCTCCGGGTTCTTCTGATATTCATGGGACTCGGGGTTGGATGTCTCATAATTTTGCTGTCGGGTCTTTACGTCGGCTATCTTCGGGCCGGTGATGGAAACACCGAGAACGGCTTTTTCTTCGCCGGGGTTTATGGCGGGTTTCTGACCTTTGGGCTCGTCACGCTGGTGTGGTGGCTGTTTGACCTCAACGTGGCGAAGCCGACCCAGGGGCTGGCCAATCGCCTGCGGGTGCAGGCGCATTCCGGGGTGGCCGCAAGGTTCGACGGTGAGGACGCGCGGTATCTGGGTGATCTGGCGCCGGCGGCGCAGGCGGTGGCGGGCGAGCTGCACAGCGCGCGGTCGGATCTCGCGGAACTGGTTGAGCGGAACACGACGCGGATTTCGGCCGAAAAACAGCGGCTTGAGGCGATGCTGGGCGAACTGGACCAGGGCGTGGTCATGTGTTCGTCACGGCACCGGATCGTGTTTTACAATGACGTGGCGGCGCGGTGTCTGCCGGTGCCGGGGGGGGCCAACCTGGGCCGGATGCTGAGTGAGCATCTGGACATGGGACCGGTGGAGGAGGCGGTTGCGCGCCTGTCCGATCCGGAGGGTGCCGAGGTGCCGGTGCGGTTCAAATGTGCGCTGCGCTCGTCCGATGGCGCGCTGGTCTGTGAGCTTTACCGCGATCCGGACGGGACGGGGCCGCGGCCGGGTTACATGCTGACCTTCCGGCCGGAGAAACCGGTCGGCTCGCTGGCGGCGCGGGAAAGGCGGGGGGTGACCTATGATTTCTCGCTGCTCGATGAGGTGCCGGACTGTGACGTGGCGGCGGCGCGGCTGGAGGATTTGAGTTTCGTGGTATTCGACACGGAAACCACGGGTCTGTTCCCCTTCCAGGGTGATGAGTTGGTGCAGGTCGCGGGTATGCGGGTGGTGCGTGGCAAGCCCGTGCATACGGAGGTGTTCGACACGCTTGTGAACCCGGGCCGCAACATTCCGGCGGTGTCGACCGGGGTTCATGGCATCAGCGATGAGATGGTGAAGGACGCGCCGGGTCCGGTGGAGGCGGTCGCGGATTTCCGGCGCTATGTCGGGGATGCGGTGCTGGTCGCGCATAACGCGCCGTTCGATCTGGCGTTTTTGCGCCGGGCCGGGAAGGAGCGGGGCTATGCCTTTGACATTCCCGTCCTCGATACGGTCCTGTTGTCGGCGGTGGTGTTTGGAGAGACCGCAAGCCACACGCTCGACGACCTGGCGCAGCGGTTGGACGTGGTGATTCCGGAGGACAAACGGCACACGGCGCTTGGGGACGCGATGGCGACGACGGAGGTGTTCCTGAAGCTTCTGCCGGTGCTGCGGTCCCGTGGAATTACGACGTTTGGCGAGGCGGTCGAGGCCATGCGGCGTCACCGGAGGCTTTTGAAGGACAGCAACTGACGACCCCCCGGGCTCTTGCCCCGGGACGTGCGGAGGCCTAATGCTCGGTGATGGACGGACGCCTTTCATTTGGTGGTCACGTTAAGGCCATTCTCAGGATCGGCATTCCGTTAATCGGCAGTCACCTGGCGCAGATGGCCATCGGCGTGACCGATACATTGATGCTGGGATGGTATGATGTGACCACCCTGGCCGCGTCGGTTATTGGCAGTTCGCTTTTCTTCGTGATCTTCATTTTCGGGGCCGGGATCGGCAACGCGGTGATGCCGATGGTGGCCCAGGCCAATGCGTCCGGCGAGACGACGCAGGTGCGGCGCGTGACGCGGATGGGCATGTGGCTGGCCGTGATTTTCGGTGTGCTGGTCCTTCCGATATTTGTCTGGTCGGCGCCGCTGCTGCTCGGGATGGGGCAGGAGCCCGTGGTGGCGGATCTGGCGCAGACCTATCTGCGGATTGCGGGGCCGGGGATATTGCCCGCGATTTTGGTCACGGTTCTGCGCGGGTTTCTGTCCGGGCTGGAGCGGACAACTGTTTTGTTCGTGGCGACGGTCGCGGCGGCGGTTCTCAATGCGATTGTCAACTACGCGCTGATCTTCGGGAACTGGGGGTTTCCGGAACTGGGGATCGCGGGGGCGGCGATTGCGTCTGTGACGACCCATGCGCTCACTTTTGTCGTGCTGCTGGTGTATATTCGGCGGGTTTTGCCGGAGCATTCGCTGTTTTTGCGTCTGTGGAAGCCAGACTGGGAGGTGTTTTTTCGGGTGCAGAACATGGCCGTTCTGATCGGGTTGACCATGCTGGCCGAGGTGGGGCTTTTTGCCGCGTCGTCGGTGATTGTGGGCTGGACCGGGACACTGAACCTGGCTGCGCACGGGATTGCCATTCAGGTCACATCCGTCACATTCATGGTGCATCTGGGTCTGAGTGGTGTGGCGACGATCCGGGCGGGAAGCCATTACGGCCGCAGGGATGTTGTGGCTTTGCGCGATGGCGGACTGGCGATCATGGTTCTGTCGCTGGGGTATTCGGTGATTACCGCGATTTTGTTTGTCTGGATTCCGGAGCCTATGACGGGGCTGTTCCTGTCGCCGGATGATCCGGCGCGTGAGGAGATTATTGCGATTGCGTCGCTGCTGCTGCTGTTTGGAGCTGTCTTTCAGTTGGCGGACGGGGCGCAGGCGGCGGCGATTGGGCTCCTGCGCGGTATTCAGGACGTGCGGGTGCCGATGGTGATGGCGGCCCTGTCCTACTGGGCCGTGGGGATCCCCGTGGCGCTGGTGCTTTCCACATGGTTTGAGCTTGGAGCGCCAGGGGTTTGGATGGGTCTGATCGCGGGGCTGACCTGTGCGGGGATTTTGCTGAACTTCCGGTTCTGGCGCGATTTGTCCAAAACGGTCAGGTACCGCGACGGTTAGACCTCAGCCGACTGTGCGTTCGAGCACGTCCGTCCAGTTGCGCCAGCACACGCGTTCGGTAAGCTCGTCACCCCAGCCGTGATCGCGCATGGCCTGGACGAGATTTGGCAGACCGGCGCAGTCGGTGATGGCGGCGGGGATGGTGGCGCCGTCGAAATCGGAGCCGAGTGCCACGCCGCCCTCGCCCAGGATGCCGATGAGGTGGTCGAGATGGCGCAGCATAAGCTCAAGTGGCATGTCGGGGTCGCGCAGACCATCCTCGCGCAGGAAGTTCACGGCGTAGTTGAGGCCAACGAGGCCACCTGTTTCGGCGATGGCGGCAAGCTGTCTGTCGGTCAGGTTGCGCGCGGAGGGGGAGAGGGCGTGGACGTTGGAGTGGGTGGCAACAAGCGGTTTGTCGGAGATCCGGGCCACGTCCCAGAAGCCCGCCTCGTTGAGGTGGGAGAGGTCGACAAGAATGTTCATCCGGTTACAGGCCTCGACAAGGTCGCGGCCGAGGCCGGTGAGGCCGGGGCCGTTGTTTGGGTCGCCCGGGTGGCGGAACGGCACGCCGTATCCGAAGGCGTTGGGGCGTGACCAGACCGGGCCTATGGAGCGCAGACCGGCCGCATAAAACAGTTCGAGTTCCAAAAGGTCGGGGCCGATGCATTCGGCGCCCTCGATATGCATGATGGCCGCGATGGCGCCGCTGTCGCTGGCGGTTTGGATGTCGGCGGCCCTGCGGCAGATCTGCAGGGCCTCGGGATGGTTGCGTTCGAGGCGGAGCAGAATGCCGGCCATTTCCTGGGCGGTGCGCCGCGCGGTGAGGCCGTCGACCGGGGGCAGATAGGGGATGTCGAGGCGGCCGATGCCGGCGTCGTCAAACCCGCCTGATATTTCCTCGTTTGGAACGTAGATGGCGAAAAAACCACCGGCGAGGCCACCTTTGCGGGTGCGGGGCAGGTCGATGTGACCCCCGGTGCAGCCGTTGAGGAACCGGCCGGCCTCCATGTCATCGTTCCGCCAGAGACGGAGGAGGAGATCGTTGTGGCCGTCAAATATCTTTTGCATTTCAGTATCCTGCGGATCGGTGTTCAGGTGGTGCGACATGTGGCATTTGTTAATTGTGGACAGGGTGGCGGAATGCGGCTGCGAGTTCCAGTGGTGAAATGCGCAGGCCCGCGTTTTCGATACTGTTTGCATACGAATGAAGCGGCGCGGGTGTGGCTGGGGACGAAACTTTGGCAATCGGTTGTAGGCCGGGCTGGCGTTGCCTTGACAGCGGAGGCCGTTCCACGTTCCTATTCGCCCACAATGAAAACCGGACCGCACCAATGCCGGCCGAATTCGACAAGGAGCTTCAGTCTTGAAACACGCTGGATTACTGGCGGCCTCGGCCGCAATAGCACTCGCATTCTCAACCCCGGGACATGTGTTCGCCGAAACGCCAGCCGATACCCTGGTGATTGCGGACAAGATTGATGACATTGTATCGCTGGACCCGGCGGAGTCGTTTGAGTTTTCGGGCAACGACATGCTCAACAACATCTACGACACGCTGGTTGAACTGGACCCGGCCGATCTGGGGCCGCTGGTGCCGGGACTGGCGGAGAGCTGGGAACTTGCCGATGACGGCGTGACCTACACGTTCCAGATCCGTCAGGGCGTGAAGTTTGAATCAGGCAATGAGATGACGGCGGAAGACGCGGCGTTTTCGCTGCAGCGGGCCGTGATCCTCGACAAGACGCCGTCGTTCATTCTGGATCAGTTCGGATTTACCGCCGACAACGTGGCGGAGAAGATCAAGGCCACGGGTGATTACGAGCTGACGATTGTCACGGACAAGCCCTATGCGCCGTCGTTCTTCTACAACTGCCTGACCGCTGGCGTGGCCGCCATCGTGGACAAGGAAGCCGCGATGGCCAATGAGGTCGACGGTGACATGGGCCATGAATGGCTTAAGTCCAATTCGGCCGGGACGGGCGCCTATAACCTGCGCAGCTACAAGCCGTCCGAGAGCTATGTTCTGGAAGCCAAGGACGAATACTGGCGCGGCACGCCGGCGCTCAAACGCGTGTTCCTGCGCCACGTGGCAGAGCCCGCAACACAGCGGCTGCTGCTTGAGAAGGGCGACATCGACATTGCCCGCAAGCTGACCCCGGTGGACATCGAGGGAATTGCGGATAACGGGGACGTCAAGGTCGTTGACGAGGTGAAGGGGCGGATCATGTATGTTTCGCTCAACCAGAAGAAGGAGCCGCTGAACAATCCGGCGGTGATCGAGGCGTTCAAGTACCTGATCGACTATGAGGGCATGTCCTCGACCTTCCTCAAGGGCCAGTACCGGACGCACCAGTCTTTCCTGCCTGCGGGTTTCCTCGGCGCGATTGAGGATACGCCGTATTCGCTCGACGTTGAAAAGGCCAAGGCGATTTTGGACGAGGCCGGAGTTGAGCCGTTCACGTTCCTGATCTATGTCAGGAACGATCAGGAACGTCTTGATATGGCACAGTCTTTCCAGTCGACACTGGCACAGGCCGGGATCACGGCGGAGCTGCGCGTTGGTACGGGCAGCGAGATCCTGGGCGAGTACCGGGCGCGGAACCATGACGTCTATCTGGGCGCATGGGGGCCGGACTATCCGGACCCGCACACCAATGCGGACACCTTTGCGCGCAACCCTGGCAATGCGGATGAGGACGCCAATACCGGTATTCTCGCCTGGCGGAACGCCTGGGAGGCCAAGGAGGTCAACGACCTGACCAACGCGGCGGTGCTGGAGAAGGATTCCGAAAAGCGCGCGGTTCTCTATGAGGACATTCAGCGCACGCACCAGGAGGTCTCGCCCTTCATGCCGATGTTCCAGCAGATTCAGCAGGTTGCGATGCAGAACAGCGTTGAGGGTTTCAGCCAGGGCGGGTCGATTCATTCGGCCTTCTACTGGGCGACAACCAAGTGACAATGAGACACGGTTCGGCCCGGATGAATTTCCGGGCCGACGTGGTTTGACGGATTCCCAATGACATCAGTTTCCTCATCCGACAGCGGGGGTGCCGCGGCGCGGGCCAGATCCGGTCTGTCCGGGTTTTTGCGCCTGGTCGCGACGCTGGCCGCCACGTTCCTCGGGCTATTGGCCGTGACGTTTATCATCGGTCGGATCATTCCGATTGATCCTGTCCTGTCGATCCTCGGGGAACGGGCAACGGAAGAGCAGATGGCGGCGGCGCGTGAGCGGCTGGGTCTGAATGATCCGCTGATCGTGCAGTTCGGGATTTACGTGCGGGATGCCTTGTCGGGGGATTTCGGCACGTCGCTTCTGACCTCGCGGCCGGTGCTTGAGGATGTGAAACGGGTGTTTCCCGCGACGTTGGAGCTGTCGACGATTGCCACGATCCTGGGCGTTCTGTTTGGCATCCCGGCGGGGGTGCTGGCGGCGACGAAACCTGGATCGCTGGCCGATCAGCTCGTGCGGCTGGTGGGTCTGATGGGGTATTCGATGCCGGTGTTCTGGCTGGGTCTGATGGGGCTGTTGATTTTCTACGGGCAGCTTGACTGGGTCGGCGGTCCGGGGCGGCTTGATACGACATATGAGTTTATGGCCGAGCTGGATGTGCCGGTGGTGACGGGCATGATCCTGATCGATACGGCGCTCGCCGGGCAGTGGGACATTTTTGGCAATGCGCTCAGCCACATCATTTTGCCGGCGTCGGTTTTGGGTTACTACTCAATGGCTTATATCAGCCGGATGACACGGTCGTTCATGCTCGAACAACTCGGTCAGGAATATATCACGACTGCGCGGGTCAAGGGCGTGCCGGAATGGCGGGTCGTGTGGGTGCACGCGCTGCGCAACATTGCGGTGCCGCTGATTACGGTGATTGCGCTGAGTTACGCCTATCTGCTGGAGGGGTCGGTTCTGACGGAGACGGTTTTCGCCTGGCCGGGGCTTGGCCTTTATATCACCAATGCGCTGTTTTCGAGTGACATTGCGGCGGTGATGGGCGGTACCATTGTGGTGGGAACGGTGTTTATCCTGCTGAATCTGTTCTCCGATTTCCTCTACAAACGGTTTGATCCGAGGGCCAGGGCATGAGTGTTTTGTCGCGGGAGTGGCTGCTTGATCCCAGCCCGAAATCACGGGGACAGGCGCGAGCAGGGCAGATCTACCTCGGGTTTGTTCGGCTGTTTCGCAACCGGCTGGCCCTGACCGGGCTGATCGTTGTGTTGGCACTGGTGGTGATTGCGATTTTTGCGCCGCTGTTTGCTACGCATGATCCGGTGGCGCAGGTGTTGCAAGACCGGTTGCAGCCGCCCCTTTCACCTGGCCATATCCTCGGCACGGACGAGTTTGGGCGGGATATATGGAGCCGTCTGGTCTATGGCTCACGGGTGACGCTTTATATCGTGCTGCTGGTGACGCTGACTGCGCCGGTGATCGGGCTGATTATCGGGACGGTGTCGGGGTATTTTGGCGGCTGGACCGATACGGTTCTTATGCGGATTACCGATATTTTTCTGGCGTTTCCGCGGCTTATCCTGGCACTTGCATTCGTTGCGGCACTGGGGCCGGGGGTGGAAAATGCGGTTCTGGCCATCGCGCTTACGGCCTGGCCGCCCTACGCAAGGGTGGCGCGGGCGGAGACGCTGAGCATCCGGTCGACGGATTATATCGCGGCGGTGAGGTTGCAGGGGGCGTCGTCGGGACGGATTTTGTTCTCCCACGTGGCGCCCATGTGTCTGCCATCGGTGATCGTTCGTGTGACGCTTGATATGGCGGGGATTATCCTGACGGCGGCGGGGCTTGGGTTTCTCGGCCTTGGCGCGCAGCCGCCTTTGCCGGAATGGGGGCTGATGATCTCGTCGGGGCGGAAGTTCCTGTTTGAGCAGTGGTGGGTTGCGACCATGCCGGGGTTGGCGATCTTTATTGTGAGTCTGGGGTTCAATCTGCTCGGTGACGGATTGCGCGATGTGCTGGATCCTAGGAGTTCGGGGAAATGAGCCTGCTGAACGTTGAGGATCTGCGCGTTACGTTCGACACTGAGACCGGGCCGGTGGAGGCGGTACGCGGGATTTCGTTTCACCTCGACCGGGAACGGCTTGGGATTGTTGGGGAATCCGGTTCCGGCAAGACCATGACCGGGCGGTCAATTTTGCGGCTGATCCGCCCGCCGGGTCGGATTGAGGCGAAGCGCATGGAGTTCGATGGCATCGACCTGCTCAGTATCAGTGAAAAGCGGATGCGGCAGATCCGGGGCAACCGGATTTCCATGGTGATGCAGGACCCGAAATACTCTCTTAATCCGGTGATGAAGATCGGGGCGCAGCTGACCGAGGGGCTGCGCATGCATGACGGGGCCAAGGGCGGAAAGGCCAAACAGCAGGCGCTCGACATGCTGGAGGCGGTGCAGATTACCGATCCGGAGCGCGTGTTTCATGCCTATCCGCATGAGATGTCGGGGGGCATGGGGCAGAGGGTGATGATCGCCATGATGCTCATTCCCGATCCGGACCTCCTGATTGCGGATGAACCGACATCGGCGCTGGATGTGACCGTGCAGGGCGAGGTTCTGGATATTCTGGATCGGCTGGTGCGGGAGCGGGGCATGGGGCTGATTTTCGTGTCCCACGACCTGCCGCTGGTGTCGCGGTTTTGCGACCGGGTGCTGGTGATGTATCAGGGGCGCGTTGTGGAGGAGCTGGACGCGAAAAACCTCCACGGCGCGGAGCATCCGTACACACAGGGCTTGCTCAACTGCCTGCCGAAGTTTGGTGGTGACCGGCAGCCGCTGCCGGTGCTGAACCGCGATGCGGCCTGGGCGGAGTAGGGCATGTCACTGATTAGTATTGAAAATCTGTCCGTGACCTTTGGTGAGGGATCTCAGACCGTGCGGGCTGTCCGGGACGTGTCGATTGATGTTGCGGCCAAGGGGTCCTGCGGCCTGGTGGGTGAATCCGGGTCGGGGAAATCGACGGTTCTGCGGGCCATGTGCGGGCTGGCGCCGGTGGCCTCGGGGCGTATCCTGATCGACGGGGTGCCGGTGCCGGAACCGAGGGATATTGCCTTTACCCGGCGGGTGCAGATGGTGTTTCAGGACCCCTACGGCTCGCTGCACCCGAAACGGACGGTGGATGCGACCCTGTCGGAGCCGCTGCGGATACATGGGGTTAGGGGCCGTGACGCGAAGGTGATCCGGGCGCTGGAGGATGTGGGGCTCGATCCGCGTTTTCGGTTCCGCTATCCGCATCAGCTGTCAGGCGGTCAACGGCAAAGGGTGGCCATTGCGCGGGCGCTGATGCTGGAGCCGGAGATACTGCTGCTCGATGAGCCCACCTCGGCGCTGGATGCGTCGGTTCAGGCGGAGGTTCTCAACCTTCTCAACCGCTTGCGGGCCGAACGTGGACTGACATTTTTGATGGTCAGTCACGATTTGGCGGTGATCGATTTCATGTGCGACGACATTGTCGTGATGAAACAGGGCCAGGTGGTCGAGTCGATAGACCGGGAGGCGCTGGCCGGGGGGCGGTCGACGCAGCAGTACACGCGGGAGTTGCTGGAGGCGAGCAGTTACGTGGAGGCGGCGGCGGGTTAGGACTGCCGTTCGGAACCGGGAGGGCTCACCGAAAGTTGCGGTCACAGCATTGCATGTGGCCTGTACGCCAATCAGTATTGGTCTAGCATCGGGATACATGCACGACACTACGGGAGAAAACTCATGAGCCTTCGCCCCCATGCCGCCGCAGCGCTTGCCGTGCTGATCGCCTCGTGCGGATCGGTCAATGGCCAGAATTTCAATGACGCGCCACCGAATGCTGAAGGGCAGACACCGGCTTTTCCGGAGCAGACGCGCGCGCCGGTGATCGACGCGGGCACGACCCTGCGGCGTGAGGTGATCGTTGATGGGCTGGAAAACCCCTGGGGTATTGACCAGTTGCCTGACGGGAGCTGGCTTTTGACAGAGCGGAAGGGGCGAATGCGCATTGTCAGCCCGGATGGCACCCTGTCGGACCCGATTGCGGGCCTGCCGGAAGTGGACTCGCGTGGACAGGGCGGGCTGCTGGACGTGACGGTGGCTGATGATTTTGCGGAGACGCGGCGCGTCTGGTGGAGTTTCTCTGAACCACGGGGCAATGGCTCAAACGCCACTGCGGTGGCGACCGGAATTCTGTCGGAAGAGGCGGACCGGATGAGGGAGGTCGAGGTGATCTTTCAGCAGCAGCCGGCCTGGCGGTCCACCAAGCATTACGGCTCGCGCCTCGTGTTCGACCAGGAGGGCGCGCTGTTCGTGACCACGGGTGAGCGGTCGGATGCGGAGCCGCGCAAGCTTGCGCAGGATGTCGACGCGCATCTGGGCAAGGTGGTCCGGATCAATCCAATGGGTGGCGCGGCCGCCGGTAATCCGGAGATAGAGGGCGGGTTGCCGGAAATCTGGTCCTATGGGCACCGCAATCTTCAGTCAGCGGCGCTGGCCCCTGACGGGACGCTCTGGACGGTGGAACATGGGCCGCGTGGCGGTGATGAGCTGAACCAGCCGCAGCCGGGTTTGAACTACGGCTGGCCCGAGGTCACCTACGGCGAGGAATATTCCGGGGTGCCGGTTGGTGAGGGCATCACCGCACGCGACGATGTGGAGCAGCCGGTCTACTACTGGGACCCGGTGATCGCGCCGTCGGGGATGGTGTTCTATGACGGTGACATGTTTCCCGACTGGCAGGGCGATGCGCTGATTGGTGGTCTGGCCGGTCAGGCTCTGGTGCGTCTGACGCTGGAGGACGGGCGTGTGACCGGTGAGGCGCGTTATCTGCAGGATGAGGGGCGCGTCAGGGATGTCGATGTGGACCAGGAGGACGGGTCCATCGTGATCCTGACCATCTCCGGAGACGGGGCGCTGGTGCGGTTGCTGCCGGAGGAGTGAGGTCGAAGGCGGAGCGGCGGGGCCAGGGCCCCGCCTTACCGGAACGTCAGCCGCGTCCGAATAGTGGCATGTTGGTGGCCATGACGGTCACGAAGGGGATGTTGGCCTCGGGCGGCAGTGAGGCCATGTGAAGCACCGTGTCGGCGACGGCGGAGACGTCCATCATTGCTTCGGGCCGTTTGGAGCCATCGGCCTGAATCACTCCGGTTTTCATGCGTTTGGACAGGTCCGTCAGCGCGTTTCCAATGTCGATCTGGCCGCAGCCGATGCCGAAGGGGCGTCCATCGAGGGCCAGTGTTTTGGTCAGGCCGGTGACCGCGTGCTTGGACAGCGTGTAGGGGGCTGAACCTGGACGCGGTGTGCGGGCCGATACGGAGCCGTTGTTGATGATGCGGCCGCCCTGGGGGTCCTGGGCGCGCATGGTTGCAAAAGCCGCGCGGGCGGTGAGGAAGGTTCCGGAGATATTGACCTCCATGACCTGTCGCCACTGTTCCGGGGTGATTTCGTCGATGGTGGCGGCCGGTACGTTGGTGCCGGCGTTGTTGAAGAGCACGTCGAGGCGGCCGGCCTGTTCGGTGAAGGTGCGGAAGGCCTGGGCGACCTGGTCGGGAGAGGTCACGTCGCAGGGCAGGGTCAGGGCGCCTGGGGCGGATCCCGCGGTTTCGAGGAGCGGTTCCTCGCGGCGGCCGATCAGGCCCACGGTCCAGCCCTCGTCGAGAAACCGACGGGCGGTTGCCCGGCCTATGCCGCTGCCCGCGCCGGTGATGATTATGGTTTTAGCTGTCATTGTGAATTCTCCTTCCCGCGCGCAGACTAGGCGAGCCGGGCAGCGGCCTGAAGCGAAAAGCGCGGGAGCGACCGGATGGCTTTTGCCGGTGCGTGGCAAGGATGCAGGTGACGGCGTCCGGCGGGTTTGGTACTCCGGTTGTATGGGCCGCGTATTTTTCCCGGCCAGGTAGGGAGGCACAGATTATGCCGGTTCGCAGTAAACGCCGTCCGTTGTCGGAAACCGTGAAGGACAGGCTGGCCCGGGCGATCAAGTCCGGGGCCTATTCCGAGAGCGAGCAGTTGCCGACGGAGCATGATCTGGCGGCCGAGTTTGGCGTGTCCCGGCCAATTGTGCGCGAGGCCCTGCAGGGGTTGCGGGACATGGGGCTGATCCATTCCCGGCGGGGTGCCGGGAGTTTTGTGCGGCATGTGGGAGTGCGGGAACCGATCGGGTTCGATCCGCTCGAAAGCCGCGATGACCTGTCGCAGTGTTACGAGTTTCGACTGACGATTGAGCCGAAGGCCGCAGCGGCGGCGGCGGAGCGGCATGGGGATGCGGCGCTGGCCGATATTGAGGGGGCGCTGGCGGATATGCGCCGGGCCACGGACCGGCAGAGCCACCGGGATGATGCGGATTTTTCATTTCATCTCGCCATCGCCAATGCCAGCCGCAATTCATATTTCGCGACGGCTTTTGCCGCGCTCAAGGAGCATATTGCGGTGGGAATGCAGGCACATGGCCGGTCGCTGAAGGCGGAGGCCGGGGCGCTGGAGCGGGTTTATGCGGAGCATCAGGCGATTGTGGATGCGATCCGCGAGCGTGATGCGCCGCGGGCGGAGGCGTTGATGCACGAGCATCTGACCGGCTCCCAGGCGCGGATGGTTGACGGGTTGGACCGTGGGGCCGAATAGAGCTAAGTGACAGGTGGTCGTCAGAACCGTGCGGACACACCGACAACCGGGCCGCTCAGGTCGATGGCCCAGTCCGATCCACGAATGTCCTTTTCAATGGACAGGTGGCGGTACCCGAGTTCCGCGGACCAGGTACCGTTGAAGCGGTATCCTACCGCGCCGACGGCCTGCCAGCTCAGATCAGACGATGACCCGATGCCGAAACCGCCAACATCCGCGGTTCCGACCACGAACCACGATTCGGATAGCGGCGCGTAGCCGTTGACGCCAAGTGTAAGGTCAGCCCAGGAACTGCTCAGGTCTGAATTCCTGTTTGCGACCAGATCGCTTTTCAGTTCGGTGCCGAGGCTGATGTCGTACCAGCGGACGCCGCCGGTCAGGTTGACGAAGCCGCGCGGGGTGTCGACCACGCGGTAGAGCCCCTTGAGGTTCAGCATGGCCAGTTTAAGATCGACATCGGCATCGTCGAACACCAGGCCAAGCGGAGGTTCCGCCTCCTTGCCGAGTTCGGTGTAGAGAAAGTCCGCCGTGACACCCCACTTTCCGTTATGGGCGGTAACCAGTCCCATGAATACGCCCTCGAGGTATTCAAGAACACTACCGCCGCCTGGTTCCATTTCGACCTCGCCGAGCGGTGTTGTTATCGTGCCCGTCATGCTGGGCAGCCAGCCGTAGAGGGCGCCGGAGTACTGCCAGTCCTCGGCGGTGGCCGGGGCGGCGCCGGCAAGTGCGATCGCGACCGAAATTGCGGCGGTTCGTTTCACTGGAATGGTCCTTCGGTTGTCTGCGTGGGGGCAGGATACGTCACCCGAAGGTTTGGTAACCAGAAAAAAAGGGGCGGGCCCACGCTTGGGTCCGCCACTGTGACGTTTTTGGTCGGCCGGATTTTTGGGCCGCTGGTTTGGCGGGATCAGCTGTTGCCGACCTGGGCCTGTTTGCCGCCGGGGTTGAGGACGTCGTCGATTGAGGGCGTGCGCAGGTCAAAGTAGTCGAATGTTCCAGCGTAGCCGTTGCCGCCCATGCGTCCCAGCGCATCGAGTTTTTCGTGGTCGGAATAGAAGGTATTTGGGTCGATGATGTCCTCGCGGATATGGGCGCGGACGATTCGGCCCAGGATGATTTCGCGGGCGGAACTGACTGCGATGCCGAGATAGCGTTCGCATTCAAAAGCCACCGGCGCCTCGGAGATGCGCGGGGATGCGACCCGCTCGCCGGGCACGGCGGTGAGCCCGGCCATTTGCAGTTCGTCCACTTCCGATGCGAAATCCACGGCGGTGACCGACATGGCCTCGACATTGGCGCGGTCGACGATGTTGACCGTGAAGCAGTTGGTCATCCGGATGTTGTAGGCGGTGTCCTTGAAGCTGCGGTCGGGTTTGTTTTCGACACCGAGCGCAAGGATGGGCGGATCGGCCGAAAGGCAGTTGAAGAATGAGTAGGGCGCGGCATTGACCACGCCGTCCTCAGAGATCGTGGTCACCCATGCAATCGGGCGGGGCACAATGGTGCCGATCATGACCTTGTAGGCTTCGCGTGCCGAAAGATCGGAAAAATCGAAGGCATGATAGCCCGCCTGACTGGTCATTGGGCCAGCTCCTTGCCGTAATGTGAAAGAATGGATTGGATACTATCTGTCTGGCCGGAAAGCTCGGCGCGTTCAGCAACGGCGCCCAGATGATGCTCCATGATTTCTATTGCCCGCGTGGCATCTCCCGCGCGGATTGCCTCGATGATCTGCGAGTGTTCATCCACAGCGCATTCGGAGGAATGGGTGCGGGCGTAGAGCGACATGATGAGCGAGCAGCGCAGAACGACCTCGGATACGTAGCGGGTCAGGACCGGGTTGCCGGTTAGCCTGGCCAGGAGCATGTGGAATTCACCGGCGAGCCGAATCGAAACCGGTCCATTCTTGCCCCTGACAGTCTCTTCCTGGCGAACATGGGCCTCGAGTGTTTCGTAGCCGCCGGCGGGCATGCGCTGACAAAGCAGGCGAATCACGTCGTTTTCCAGACAGCGACGGACCTCAAACACGTGTTGGGCCTCGTCGCGTGTGGGTTCGGCGACAAATGCACCCCGGTTGCGACGCGTGGCGATCAGGCCCTCATGCTCAAGCCGGACAAAGGCGTGGCGCACGATGGTTCGCGACACACCGAACTGCTCGCCCACGGTGTCCTCGGGCAGGCGCATGCCGGGCTTAAGCCCCTGCTCGATGATCGCCTTTTTCAACAGGTCATGAACCGCGTCGGTCAGTGTGGTTTTGTCTTCACTCATAATGTGTCTGCCCATGAAATTTGCAGAAGCAATATCGCATACAGTTTAAAACGTCAATTGGATACAATATACTTGCAATAGCGTATCCGATATGTAAGGCATAATGCATCGTATCCAATTTGCCCGATCTCACAAAGCAATCCAGTTGGAAGGGGACCAGATCATGAAAATTAAAAACGTAATGCTTGCTTCAGCGGCAATTGCCGCTTTGGCGGGCACCGTTCAGGCGGAGAATGTGCTCAAATGGGGCGCCAACCGGGACATTGGTTCGCTGGACCCGTATTCCTTCGGCGACAGCTTCACCATCAATGTGCTCAACCATGTTTATGAAGGTCTGGTCCGTTACAGCCGCGATCTCAAAATCGAGCCGGCGCTGGCGGAAAGCTGGGAGATCCTTGACGATCAGATCACCTGGCGGTTCAAGTTGCGCGAAGGTGTGACCTTCCACAACGGCAACCCTTTCACCGCCGAGGATGTGGTCGCCTCCCTGACCCGGGTGAGCGACGAGACCTCGCCGCTGAAAGGCAATCTGCCGGCCTATGTCAGTTCCAGTGTGGTGGATGAGTATACCGTCGACATTACGCTGAACGGCACGTACCCGCTGCTGCTCAATGACCTGACCAACATCCATATCTTCGATAAGGAGTGGATGACCGAGAATGATGCCCTGATGCCGACGGATGTGGGTGCAGGGACCGAGGGGTATGCCACCTACAATGCCAATGGCACGGGTCCGTTTATTGTCGAAAGCCGCCAGCCCGACGCCAAAACGGTGTTTGTTGTCAATCCCGACTGGTGGGATGAGCCGCAGCACAACCTGGACAAAATCGAGCTGACGCCGGTGAATTCGGCGGCAACCCGTGTGGCGGCTCTTTTGTCGGGCGAGATCAGCTTTACCAATGATGCTCCGGTTCAGGATCTTCCGCGCCTCACCGCCGCGCCGAATGTTGAGGTGCTTGAAGGCGTCGATTTGCGCACGGTGATGATCGGCTTCCCGTTCCGGGACACCCTGACGAATGGCGAGCCCAATCCTTTTAAGGAAAAGGCCGCGCGTGAGGCGCTTTACAAGGCGATCGACCTTGACCTGATCCAGCAGAAGGTCATGCGCGGCAAATCCCGGACCGCCGGTGCCACGATTGCCCCGCCGATTCCTGGCTATGTCGAGGCTCTGGACACGGTTCCCGGATATGACGCGGAGGCCTCAAAGGCTCTGCTGGCCGAGGCCGGTGTGCCCGAAGGGATGGAGTTTGAGTTCAACTGCCTCAGTGATGGTCTGGTCAACGAGGAGCAGTTCTGTCAGGCGATCGCCTCAATGTGGTCGCGCATCGGTCTTTCGCCGAAGCTCGACGTGGCGCCGCGTGCGGTACAGTCGCCCAAACGGACCAACGGCAAGACGGACGTCTATACCCTGGGCTGGGCGACGCTGCCGCTGCTCGACAGCTATTCGCCTCTGCTCCAGATTTTCCACTCCAAGACCGGCAACGCGGGCGTCTTCAACTGGGGCGGCTGGTCCTATCCGGAGCTTGATGCGCTGATCGATGCGGCGGGGCAGGAGCTGGATCTTGAGGCGCGCCTCGCGCTGCAGACCGAGGCTCTTCAGATGGTTAAGGACGAGACTATCATGATCCCGCTGCACCAGCAGCCGATGGCCTGGGCCGTCACAGAGGAAGTGACTGAAATGCCATTGTTCCCCGATGCCAAGCCGCGGCTCTGGTTCGCCAAAATGGGCGGTGGTTCCTGATAGCACTTCGGATCGCCGAGGGGCGGTCCGGACAGCCGGGGCGTGCCATCGCCCCGGATCTCAAGAGACGTAATTCGGCAGGATGATGTGGCGGTGCGCGCCCATGGTCCGACCTGACACTGGAGACCGGAATGATCGCCTTTCTTCTCAAACGTACCGCCAATGCGGTCTTCGTTATGCTGGCGGTGGCGCTGCTGGCTTTCGTGATCTTCCGGTTCTTTGGCGATCCGGTGGAAATGATGGTGAACGAGCAGGCCAGTCTTCAGGACCGTATCGAGTTGCGAGAGCGACTGGGGCTGAATGACGGTTTTGTCACCCAGTATACGCGGTTTGTCACGAATGCCGTGCAGGGTGATTTCGGGGTCTCCTACCGCAATCAGCAGGATGTCATGGTGCTGATCAAGGAGCGTTTTCCTGCCACGTTTGAACTTGTTCTGGTCGCGACGGTGATCTCATTGGTGGTGGGTATTCCGGCCGGGGTGATTACCGCGGTTTACCGGGACAGCCGGTTGGCCGACATGTTGCAGCTGGGCTCGATTATCGGGGTTTCGCTGCCGAGTTTTGTGGTCGGCATTCTCCTGATTCTCGCGTTTTCCGTGTCGCTTGGATGGCTCCCGGCCTTCGGTCGCGGCGAGACGGTGGATATTGGCTGGTGGTCCACCGGGTTACTGACCCCGTCGGGTCGGGCTGCGCTCGTGTTGCCGGCGGTCTCGCTCTCTACCTTTCAGGTGACGCTGGTGATGCGGCTGGTCCGGGCTGAGATGCTTGAGACCCTGCGCGCCGATTACATCAAATTCGCCCGCGCCCGTGGCGTGCCCACCAGACGTGTGCAGTGGCGTCATGCGCTGCGCAACTGTCTGATGCCGGTGATCACCCTGACGGGCATGCAGATCGGCAATCTGATCGCCTTTGCCCTGGTGACCGAGACGGTGTTTCAGTGGCCGGGGATGGGGATGCTGTTCATCCAGGCGGTGACCTTTGTCGATCTGCCGGTAATGGCTGCGTATCTGCTGATCGTTTCGTTTATCTTTGTCGCCCTCAATACCCTCGTTGATATCACCTACGCCTGGGTCGATCCGCGCCTGCGCGACGACAGCGCCCGTGGCAATGGCTGAACCGGAGACCCCCATGGAAAAGACCGTTTCCCTGCCCCCGCAGCCCGATGTCGTGCGCCCGACCTGGTTCGACCGTATGCGCGACAGTGACCTGTGGTATTCGTTCCGCTCGCATCCGTCGGCGATCTTCTCCGCGGTGCTGCTGTTGCTGGTGGCCCTTACAGCGGCGCTTGCGCCACTGATCACACCGCAGAATCCTTATGACCTGGCTGCGCTGGAACTTTGGAATTCAGAGATTCCGCCTGTCTGGGAGGAGGGCGGTCAGTGGCCCTATCTGCTGGGTACGGACACGCAGGGGCGCGACATTCTGTCGGCGGTGCTCTACGGGTCGCGTATTTCGCTGATCATTGGTTTTGCGTCGGTGTTGCTGGCGCTGGCGGTGGGTCTCTCGCTGGGCCTGGTCGCCGGGTATTTCGGAGGCTGGATCGACAATGTGATCATGCGGTTGGGCGATGTTCTGTTGTCTATGCCGTTCATCCTGATCGCGATCCTGATTACCGCCATTGCCACCGCGTCGCTGCCCACGGGTCTCAAGGATGTTCTGGCGGCGCCGATCCTGATTTTCGCCATCGCCGTGCCGTCCTGGGTGCAGTACGCGCGCACCGTGCGGGCGTCGGCCATGGTTGAGGCCAAAAAGGAATATGTTCAGGCCGCGAGGCTGATCCGGGTGAAGTCCTGGCGGGTGATGCTGCACCATATTCTGCCCAACTGCCTGACTCCGATCCTGGTGGCGGCGACGCTGAATTTCGGTCTCGCCATTCTGTCGGAAGCGACGCTGTCGTTTCTCGGTGTCGGGATGCCGCCGGATCAACCCTCGCTTGGCACGCTTATCCGAATTGGCAACCAGTACCTGTTTTCCGGTCTGTGGTGGATCGTTGTTTTCCCGTCGATCCAACTCTGCCTTATCGTGCTCTCGGTCAACATGATCGGCGACTGGCTGCGCGATGCGCTCAACCCCAAACTTCGGTAACTCCACATGACGTCCAAAACACTCAAAAACGTTCGCCCCATGGGCGGTCCGGCAACCGATCTGCACATCACCGATGGCGTCTTTGTCACCAGCGCTGCCCCCGGCGCGGAGGTGATCGATGGTGGCGGCCGGATCGTGATCCCGGGGCTTGTGGAGGCGCACACGCATCTCGACAAATCCCTGCTCGGCCTGCCCTGGTATCGCAATGAGGTGGGGCCGCGGCTGATCGACAAGATCAATAACGAGCGCGAGGTGAAGGTTTCACTGGGCCTCGATCCAAGGGTGCAGAGTGAGCGACATGCCATTCTCGCCATGTCCCATGGCTGTACCCATATTCGCAGTCATGTCGATGTCGACACCCATCACGGGCTGGCGGGGATTGAAGGGGTGATGGCCACACGTGAGAAACTCGCGGGCATGGTCGACATCCAGATCGTGGCCTTTCCGCAGTCGGGCATGATGACACGTCCAGGCACCGCCGAACTGATGGACGAGGCGTTGGCTCTGGGTGCTGATCTGGTTGGTGGAATTGATCCATGCGGAATGGAGCATGACCCGAAGGGTCATCTGGATACGGTATTTGCGCTGGCGGAGAAGCATGGCAAGCCGGTGGACATTCATCTGCATGAGCGCGATGCGCTTGGCTGGTTCTCGATGGAAGAGATTATCGACCGCACCGTGGCGCATGGCATGCAGGGCCATGTTTCGATCAGCCATGCGTTCTGCCTTGGCGCGGTGGACCGTGCCTATGTGACCGGGTTGCACAAGCGGCTCGCCGAGAACCGCATTCACATCCTGACCACCGCGCCAGCCTCTGCCCCGGTGCCGCTGGTCAAGGAGTTGAAGGCGGCGGGCATCCTCACCGGCGCGGGCTGCGACGGTATCCGCGACACCTGGGGCCCCTACGGCAATTCCGACATGCTGGAAAAGGCCATGCATATCGGGATGCGGAACAACCTGCGCCGCGACGATGAGGTGGAACTGGCGCTGGAGATCTGCACCGCGGGCGGTGCCGCGATCATGGAGGTGGACGGATACGGGCTGGAGCCGGGGTGCCGTGCTGACTGCGTGCTGGTTGAGGGCGAAACCCTTGCCGAGGCGGTGGTTACCCATGCGCCGCGCAAGCTGGTCCTGAAAGGCGGTCAGGTGACGGCGCGGGATGGCGCCTGCGTGATTGAGGCGCCGTGATGACCGGGCGAACGCTGCTCACGGCGCAATGGGTGATCGGTCATCGCGAGGGTCGGCACGCAGTTCATGAGAACGGTGTCGTTGTGATTGAGGGCAGCGAGGTGCTGTTTGTTGGAGCCGCGTTTGAAGGTGAGGTGGCGCGGCGGATTGACTACGGCGCAGCGGTGATTTCACCGGGTTTCATTGATCTCGATGCGCTGTCGGATCTCGATACCACGATCCTTGGCTATGACAACGGTCCGGCCTGGAAGAAGGGTCGGGTCTGGCCGGAGAGTTACATCGCCCGTGGTCCCTACGAGATGTACGACGCGGCGGAACTGGCCTTTCAGAAGCGTCATGCCTTTTCCCAGCTGATCCGCAACGGGATTACCACCGCGCTGCCCATTGCGTCGCTGTTCTATCGCGAATGGGGCGAGACGGTGGCGGAATTTGAGGCTGCTGCTTTGGCAGCCGATGATCTAGGGCTGCGGGTGTATCTGGGTCCCGCCTATCGTACGGGCGGACAGGTCACCGATGAGGTGGGCAACATCCGTGCGGTGTTTGACGAGGCGCGGGGGTTGGCGGGTTTGAACGAGGCCGCAGAATTTGCGCGGGCCGTCGACGGGACCGCCGGCGGGCGTATCCGCGCGATGTTCGCGCCGGACCGTATCGAGACCTGTACCGGAACACTGCTGCAACGCACGGCGGATCTGGCCGCCGAAATGGGAGCGCCGGTGCGGCAGCACTGCAGTCAGTCGCCGGTTGAGGTGCGCCTGGTGCATGAACTGCATGGCTGCGCGCCGATTGAATGGCTGGACCGGATTGGTGCCTTGCGCGGCAACTGGCTGCTGCCGCACGGTACCCAGGCGACTGAGGCGGAGTTTGATCTGATCGCGGGTGCCGGAGCTACACTGGTACACTGCCCGCTTGTGGCCGCCAGGCATGGCGGGATGCTGAAGAGTTTTCCGAAAGTCCGCGCCCGTGGCATCAACATTGGGCTGGGTACGGATACCCATCCGGCGGACATGATCCTGAACATGCAGATCGGTATGATGACCGCGCGGCTTTGCGACGGAATGGATGCGATCCGGGCGGAAGACATGTTGGACGCGGCCACGCTTGGCGGGGCTGAGGCGCTGAACCGGGCTGACCTCGGGAGGCTCGCGCCTGGGGCGAAGGCCGATATTGCGGTGATTGACTTCAGCCGGACCCTGCAGACACCCGACCCGGTGCAGACGCTGATGACGGGGACATCCGGCCGCGATGTGCGCGATGTCTGGATCGACGGGCGGCAGGTGATGGCGGATGGCCTGATCCCTGGCGTTGACGCGGAGGCGGATGCGGCCCGCGCGCAGGTGCAGTTCGATGGACTGATCGCAAAATACCCTGACCGTACGGCGGGACATCCGCCGGTCCGGGAGATATTCACCCCCAGTTATGAGAGGGCCACGCCATGAGCGATGTCGTTCTGGACGTGCAAAATCTGCGCGTCGAATTTCCCACCCGCAAGGGCGTGCTGACCGCCGTGGACGATATTTCGCTGCAGATCCGCCGCGGAGAGATCCTTGGAATGGTTGGCGAATCCGGTGCCGGGAAATCCATGACCGGGATGTCGATTCTGGGACTGCTGGAGCCGCCGGGGCGGATTGCCGCTGGCACCATTCATCTGTCGGGGGATCGGATCGACAATCTCGATGACCGGGGGATGCAGGCGGTTCGCGGTCGTCGTATCGGGGCGATTTTCCAGGACCCGCTGACCTCGCTGAACCCGCTGTTTCGGGTTGGTGACCAGCTTGTGGAGACCATACGGCTGCATACGGATCTTGACCGAACAGGGGCGCGTGAGCGGGCCAAGGATCTGATGCGTGAGGTCGGAATACCGGCGGTGGAGGAGCGTATCGACAGTTACCCGCACCAGTTTTCCGGAGGGATGCGGCAGCGGATCGTGATTGCGCTGGCGTTGTGTGCCGAACCCGAACTCATTGTGGCGGATGAGCCGACCACGGCGCTTGATGTGTCGATTCAGGCGCAGATCACCGCACTTCTCAAACGTCTGTGCCGCGAACGCGGGACTGCCGTAATGCTGGTGACCCATGACATGGGTGTAATCGCTGAAACCGCCGACCGGGTGGCTGTGATGTATGCCGGGCGGTTGGCGGAGATTGGCAGTGTCGATGATCTCGTCCGCAGGCCGCGCCATCCGTACACCACGGGGCTGATGGGCTCGATCCCGTCACTGCGCCGCGAGGTGGAGGAGTTGCAGATGATCCCGGGCAGCATGCCGCGCCTCAATGCGATACCCAAAGGCTGTGCCTTTAATCCGCGCTGTTCCCATGCCGGGGTGCGCTGTCGTCAGGAAGTGCCACGGATCCCGGATACGGCGACCACCGGGGCCGCCTGCTGGCTGGCGCAGACCGGCACCACCGTTACTCAGGGAGAACCCGTATGACCCTTCGTCAGAATGCCATTTTAGAGGTCGATGCTCTGGAGCGCCGGTTCGATGTTTCCGCACCGTGGCTGAACCGGCTGATTGAACGCAAGCCCCGCCGAACGCTTCGCGCCGTAGACGGAGTGGATTTCGTTATCAAGCGCGGTCAGACCCTGGCCCTGGTCGGGGAAAGCGGCTGCGGCAAAAGCACCATAGCCAAGCTCGTGACCGGGCTTCATGCGCCGTCGGGGGGCAAGATCAGCTTTCACGGCGATCGTGACCGGCTGCAGATGATCTTTCAGGACCCGTTTGCCAGCCTGAACCCGCGCTGGCGCGTGGCCCGGATCATCGCGGAACCGTTGCGGACCCTGCGGCCTGAGACGCCGGCTGCGGAGGTTTCGGCACGGGTGGATGAACTGCTGCGCACCGTTGGTCTGGCACCGGCGGACGGCCTGAAGTTCCCGCATGAGTTTTCCGGTGGACAGCGGCAACGTATTTCCATTGCGCGGGCGTTGGCCGGCGAGCCGGAGTTTCTGGTTTGCGATGAGCCAACCTCGGCACTTGATGTGTCGGTTCAGGCGCAGGTGCTTAACCTTATGAAACGGCTGCAAAAAGAGATGGATCTTACGTACCTCTTTATCAGCCATGACCTCAGTGTGGTGCGCCATATGGCTGATGTAATCGCGGTGATGTATCTCGGCCGCATTGTTGAAATTCAGCCGACTGCTGATTTGTTCGACAATCCACTGCACCCCTACACGCGGCTGCTGCTTGATACGATCCCGGATCTGGAGGCGCCGTGCCGCGACCGCAGCCCGATGGTCGGTGAGGTGCCGTCGCCTGTGTCGCCGCCGCCTGGCTGCAGTTTTCATCCACGCTGTCCCCTGGCCTTTGACCGGTGCAGGTCTGAAAGGCCGCAGCGCCGCGCCAGTGTACACAACCGCCGCGTTGCATGTTTCGCCGCAGAGGAAGGTTCGTCCGATGTACAATGAAGCCTTTATGCGCCGTGCCATCGAAATATCGGCACAGGCGCTTGAGATCCCCGGCACCGAGCCGTTTGGTGCGGTCATCGTCAAGGACGGCCGGATCGTGGGGGAAGGTATCAACCGGTCAGTCGTAAACCATGACCCGACCTCGCATGGCGAGACCGAAGCGATCCGCGATGCCTGCCGCAATCTCGAAACGGTCGATCTGCGCGGTTGTGAGCTCTATTCCAGCTGCGAGCCCTGTGCGCTGTGCGTGGCGGCGATGAACATCGCGGGGATTGCCGCGCTCTATTACGCGGCCGACATGGGGCAGGCCGGTGAAGCGATCGCGGATCTGCCTGAGGCCGCACGTTTCCCGGTGGATGTTGACCGGCTTACCCATGAGTGCGGGCGGCAGGTTACGGAGCGCATTATGCCGTCGGAGCAGCATTTGCATGTGGAGGCGACAAAGATCCTGCAGGACTGGGCCGCGCTTGCACGGTCGCGGGTCTGACCACGAAACCGTTCTGTTGCTTTATAGTCCGATGCCTTTTGCAAAATCTTCAGGAGTGACGGAGCCCGGGCGCGCGTTGTCGCGGGCGAGTTCGGATGCAAGGCGGGCGGCGTAGGTGTTTGCGGGGGCGGGTACGCCGTGCAGGCGGGCGAGCAGGGCGATCTCTCCGTTCAGAAAGTCTGTCTCTATGCGGCCCGCGCCCCTTGCGAGGCTCTGGCTCGAGGAACTGCCGATACGGGTGACGCCGTCGATTTCCACGATATTGAGCAGGGTGCCGCGACGGGGGTCCTTGCTGTCGACCTCGGTGTAGCGGATGCCTGCGGCGTCGAGGACGGCGCGGCCTTCCGCCCTCAGGGCCTTTGTGATTTCAGCGGTATCGGTGCCACGTCCCAGAGCGGCCTCGACAATGTTGCCGAGATTGAGAAGAAGCTTACCGTATTTGCTGGGCATTACATCATCAGTGGGAAAGCCCGCGATGTTTGCGCGGTCGAGCGCCTCTGCAATGGCGTGGTCGGCGGCGTCGCATCCGCCGGGGAAACGCCCGATGTCGAAGACACCGGTTTTGGGTGTCCCGAAGGCAATGGTTTCGCCGGGTTCGCGGTATTCGGCGGGCAGCATGACGTTGATGCCGTGAACGTTGGGAAAGAGGCGCAGTGCCATGGTCTCGTTCGCGACACCGTTCTGGGCGCAGAATATGGGCTGGTCGGTAACGCCTGCGGCGCGCAGGTCCTCGAGTGCCGCGGTGGTGTCCTGGCTTTTGACCGTGAGCAGGATCATGTCGTCGTCACGGAAGTCAATGTCGCGGGGATGGGACACGCCGTTGAACCGGGCCTGGGTCATGCCGTCGGGTGTGCGCAGGGTCAGGCCGGAATTGCGGATTGCCTCAAGCCGGGGACCACGGGCGATGCCAATGACCTCGGTTCCGGAAGCGGCAAGCGCGGTGGCCAGTACGCCGCCAATGGCGCCAACGCCGTGAATGATGATCCGCATGGGAACGGTCCTTACAGTGCGGCGCGATAGAGCCGGAGGGCGTCCCCGGTGCTCATGTCGCGCGGGTTAAAATCCATCAGACGGCGTATGCCATGGGCCTCTTCCGCCCAGGCTGCCATGGCGTCGGGGTCGGCCCCGTGGTCGGTGAGGGACATGGTCAGGCCGAGGTCTTCACACCATTGGGTCAAGGCTTGCGCGATTTCAGCCTCGTCAGTCGCGGGCGGCAGGCCAAGTGCGGCAAGGATCTCCGCGGTTTTGTTGGGGCGGGCCGAGGCGTTAAAGGCGAGCACATGGGGGAAGAGCAGCGCGACCGCGAGACCGTGGCCGAGCCCGAGGCGGGTTCCGGGGGGATAGCCCAAAGCATGGCCGGCGGCGGTGTTGACCGGGCCGAGGCAGAGGCCGCCATAGAAGGAAGCGAGCAGCATTCCGGCGCGGGCGTCCGCGTCCGTTCCATCAGCGGTGGCCCGGGCAAGATATTTACCGGTGAGTGAAATGCCCATGCGGGCGTAGCCGTCGACCAGGGGATGGGCGCGTTTGCTGGTGAAGGCCTCGACACAGTGGGCCAGTGCGTCCACGCCGGTAGCGGCGGTGAGGGGGCCGGGCACGGACATGGTGAGGTCGGGGTCGAGTACCGCGAGATCCGCCAGCAGGTGCGGGCTTTCCACGGCAATTTTCATGCCGGTGTCCGATGAGGTCACAAGGCCACGGATGCCGCCCTCGGAGCCGGTGCCCGCGGTGGTGGCGACTTGGGCCAGGGCGCTGCATTTTTTGCGGACGCGGTTGGGTCCGGCAACATCCTCCAGGGTCTGGTCGCTGTCCCAAAGTCCACAGGTCAGTTTGGCCACGTCCATGACCGAGCCGCCGCCGAGACCCACGATCAGCGCGGGGCGAATGCGCCGGGCGGCCTCAACAGCTTTTGCGAGGTCGGTGTCCTTTGGTTCGGCGGGAATGCCGGAGATGATTTCGACCGTGCCGGTGATTTTCAGCCGGTCGACCATGGCGGCGGTTGAGTTTGAGGTGATGACCAGAACAGGGGAGAGGTCTTCGGCCCAGTCACCGACCGTGGCGGCGGTGCCGGAACCCACTTCAATGCGTTTGGGAAAGTGCAGGGTGATCGGACGGGATAGGTCGATTTCGCTCACGGTGCCAGTTCCCGCATCTTCGCTTCGACATCGGCGCGTTCGGCTTCCGTGAGTTCCACCAGTGGCGGCATCACGTTCAGCCAGCCGGTGTCGGCGCGGGTTTGTGCGAGCATGGTCTTGATGGTGGGAAGTTGGACATAGCGGTTGGACAGTTCCCGCCAGGCGTTGATGCGATCCTGAGCGGCGTTGACCGCTCCGTTTTTTTCGGGGTCCGACCAGTGGTCCCAGATCACGCGCAGGGCATCGGAGCGCAGGTTGGATGTCGCGGTGATACAGCCTGCGCCTCCGGCACGGAGTAGCGGCAGAAGCAGAGGGTCCGCTCCGGCCAGAACGCCGAGATTGGGGAAACGTTCGGTCAGCGCGCACATGTTGTCGAGGTCGCCGGCGCTGTCCTTGATGCCGACAACGATGCCGGGAAATTCGGCCATAAGGCGTTCGATCAGCTCCGCGCCAATATGGATCTGGCTGACCTGCGGGATGTGGTAAAGGACGACGCGCAGGCCGGGTTCGGCCACGCCCTCAATCACACGTGCATAGAAACGGAAAAGTCCCTCGTCGCTGACGCCCTTGTAGTAGAAGGGCGGGAGAAGGACGACGCCTTTGGCGCCCGCGCGGGCTGCGTGGCGGGTCAGCTCCACGGTGTCGGCTACGCTGCAGGCGGAGGTGCCGGGAAGGAGGGTGTTGGCGGGAATGCCGCCCTCAATGGCGGCTTCGAGCAGGGATTTGCGCTGATCCAAACCGAAGCTGTTGGCCTCACCCGTGGTGCCGAGCAGGGCGATGCCTTGGCAGCCTTCCTCCAGCAGTTTGCGGCAGTGGTCGGTGAAGAGCGCGAGGTTGGGCGCGCCGTCCGATGTAACCGGTGTCGCGGCGGCGCAGTGTACGCCCTCAATTACGTGCGTCATTGGACGTCTCCAGCCAGTCGGGTGTCAGGGCCACGTGTTTGATCGCGCGGCGGTGCAGTGTGTAGGCAAGGTCGAGTGTTCCATCCGGGCGTTGGCTCAGGGATGGATATGACATCTCGTGGTTTCGGCCGTCGAGGGAATTATTCGAAAGGCAGTCGCCCGGGCCGTCCTCAACGGTGATCCGATGGGGGAAGGTGCTGCCGTCATCCTGGCTTAGCGCGATGGACATGGGTGCGCGCGGTACGCCCCAGATCGGCTCGCAACCGCCCGAGGCATTGGGGCGGTCGTCGGATCCGCCCAGTTCATCATACAGGGAGGCGCGGCGGGCCTCTGGATGTGCAGCGGCATTGGTGGGGTTGCAGGCAATGGCGATGCGGCCATCGGCCAGGCGGATGGCGGAGATTGATGAATTGTTGTTTGGCAGGTCAGTGGGCGCAGGCTCAGTCCAGGTTTCGCCATCGTCCTCTGACGTTGCGCGGTGGACAAAATCGGCCTGTCTGCGCCGGAAGTATGCCGTCCAGCGTTGGCCGCCGAGGGGGACGAGGGTCATGTGAACGCAGCCCATGGAACCGGGGACCTCGACCATGCGCCAGGTTTCGCCGCTGTCCTCGCTTATTGCGAGGGCGGCGGTGTCGTGACTGCCTGTCCAGCGCTGGCCCTCGCGGGGAATGCAACGGAACAGGGGCAGGACCCAGGCGCCGTCGCCGCGTACGTGCATCGGTCCGCGAATGAAGGTGCCGGACGGCAGGTCGATGGTGCGGGTGTCCCGGTCTTCCTCGCGCATGCGCAGGATGCAGGCATCCTGGTTGCCGCCGGGCTGGGCCGTGTGCAGGACCAGACGTCGCCCGTCGGGGGCATCGAACTGGATCGGGTTCTGTTCAGAGCGGTCGGGATCGTTGGAGAGGCGCTGCGCCGGTCCCCAGCCCTCGGGCGTAAGCCGGGAGCGCCAAATGGAGATGTCGGAGCGGCCCTCAAGCGAGCCTCCGAACCACAGGCAATGGAGCCCGTCGCCCGCCTGGGCGAGAAAGCCCGCGTGGTTTTGGACCATGGGTGATGGCAGCAGTGCTTCGGTCCGTCCGGGTGCGACGGATCTGGGGATGCCATCCATCGCGGCGGCGATTTCGTCCGGTGTAGCGGGGGACATGAAAGGTCCTGTTTGTAGATTTCGTGGTGGGACAGTTGCCGTGCGGGTGGAGGTTGTCAAGTTATGGAGTGAGGTTCGCGGGTTGTGGCACTGGCGAGACGGAAATTAAAGTAATGTTTAAATTAATAAAAATTATATTTGCCATTGTTTCGTTTCCGGGGTCGTCATGGAGATTGACAAATATGGCCGAGGCTGTTCCGATATTGCATGTGGCTTCGGTGATCGCCTGGGGCCGAGATTTTCCACCTTGATGTTTCGAGGGTGGCGTGGTCCGGATGACGCATGACGAGCGACAGAACCCCCTTTATCGGCCTTGCGCTGATGCTGCTTGCGGCCGCGTTGGGTGCGGTGGATGCCGCCATTGTGCGCCATATCTCGCCCGGGGTGCATCCGTTCGTGATCGGGTTCACGCGCGCGCTGTTCGGCCTTTTGGTGTTTCTGCCCTACATCCTCAGCCGTCCCGCCATGCTGCAGTCGGTGTACCGCGGGCGGCATGCGGTGCGGGCTGCTTTGAAGCTCGCCTCCCTGATCGCGTATTTCTTCGCTTTTGCGTCGGCACCTCTGGCGGATGTGATGGCAATTGCGTTTGCCGCGCCGATTTTCGTGACCGTGGGGTCGTGGGTGTTCCTGTCGGAATCGCCGAAGGCATTGCGGGTCGCCGGGGTGGTTGGCGGGTTCATCGGGGTTTTGATCGTGCTCAGGCCAGGTCAGGGAGGCGAGGTGACGGCCGGGCTGCTTTTTGCGCTGTTGGGTGCGTTGCTGACCGCGGTTATCCAGCTGATCTTGAAGCCCATGTCCGCGCGCGACAGCACGGAGACACTGGTGGCTTGGAACCTGATCCTGACCGTGCCGATTGCGGCCGTGCCCGCGGCTTTGGTCTGGCAGATGCCGACGGCGTCGGAGTGGGGGTTTTTGGCGCTTCAGGGTGCGTTGGGGGCGCTCGCCATGGGTGCGGTGACGCGGGCTTTCGCGATGGCCGATGCGTCGCTGATCGCGCCGATAGACTTCATGCGCCTGCCTTTCGCGGCGGTGCTGGGCTATCTCCTGTTCGCGCAGGCTGTGCCTCTGACGACGTGGATCGGGGGCGCTGTGATCTTTGCTGCAACGCTGCTGACGGCGCGAAGTGCGCGGCGGAAAAAGATGTCCGAGGTTTAGGGCGGGACGGCGTCCAGCGTGGCAATGATGGTTTCGCTCGCCTGTTCGTGGAGCGGGCCGGCACTGTTGGGACTGCTGTTGAGATACAGTGTGGAGCGGCAGCGTTCGGGCAGGTCAATCGTGCGGAAGACCGTGTTTGCCATGGCGATGGCTTCGGCGGAACGCGGAACCAGACCGGTTCCAAGGCCACTGTTGACCAGTGCGACCACAGTGTGGGTCTGGCTGACTTCCTGAACGATGGTCGGGGAGATCCCGACGGATGCGAAGGCGGTTTTGTGGATGCTGCGCAGAAAACCGCCGCGTTCATCGGAGTAACCAATCATTGGCATTCCGTCCAGGTCGGACAGAGCAACGGTTTCGGCTGTCGCCAGCGGGTGGTCACGGGGCAGGGCAAGGACGAAGGGCTCGTTGACCACCCGGAGGCTTTCGATCCCGCCCTGGTTCGTTCTGGCGCGGGTCAGACCGAGGTCGAGTTGGCCGGACTGAAGCGCCTCGATGATCTCGTAACTCATCATTTCGGTCACGGTGAAGGTGACGCCTGGCAGGTTCTGCTTCAGGGCGACGACGATACGCGGGATAAAGTCGAGCGCCGCGGAGGGAACAAATCCGATGGCGAGCGCGCCGATTTCGCCGCGTTCGGCCTGTCTGGCGGCGAGGACGGCGGCCTCCGCCCGTTGCAGGATGTCGGAGGCGGTGACCAGGAAAGATTCGCCCGCTGGGGTCAGCCTGACGCCGCCCTGGTTCCGGTCGAACAGGGTCACGCCGACGCCATGTTCCAGCAGCTTGATCTGCCGCGAGAGCGGTGGCTGGGTCATGTTCATGCGTACTGCGGCGCGGCGAAAGTTTCGCTCCTGCGCTACGGCGACAAAGCACCTAAGTTGAAAGAGTTCGAAGGCACCCTGGGCCATGGCGGGTCTCCTGTCATGCCTGACAGGTGTGATACAAAAATTGGATCAATTCAATTCAGGATTAGACTGGCAGTGCGTCGCTCAGCGGCTATTCTGCTTAAAAAACATGTGGGCGAATCCTGCCTGCATGAGAACCGCGGTCCCCATGAAGTGGCCGTATCGGAAGAAGACCAAGGGAGGAAAACTTATGACCCACATCTATGGCCGCGCCGCTGCCATTCTGCTTGCCAGTACCATCGCGGGACAGGCCGTCGCACAGGACACGGGCGTTACCGTGGTTCTGAGCGAGGAACTGGATCTCGTCGACCCGTGCATGTCGTCACGTTCGAATATCGGACGGGTGGTGCAGCAGAACGTGGCGGAAACCCTGACCGAGAACTTTCCTGAGGAGGGGCTGCAGCCGAGGCTCGCCACCAGTTGGGAAGACATGGGCGATGGCAAGTGGCGGTTCAGCCTGCGCGAGGGCGTGACGTTCCACGACGGTTCGGCCTTTACCGCTGGAGATGTAGCGCATTCCATCGCGCGCACCGTGGGTGACCAGATTGTTTGTGAGAACGGCGCCAAGTTTTTTGGTGGTATGACGCTCACGACTGAGGTCGTGGATGACCTGACCATCGACATTACCGCGGATCCGGCTCAGCCGATCCTGCCTCTGCTTATGTCGACACTGACCGTGGTGCCGTCCGAGACGCCAATGGACAGCTTTGTCGACACGCCGATCGGTACCGGGCCCTACACGTTCGATGAATACGCCGTGGGTCAGCATATTAAGCTGAGCGCCTTTGACGGTTACTGGGGCGATACCCCGGAAGTGACGGACGCGACTTACGTGTTCCGCAGCGACAGCGCGGTGCGTACGGCCATGGTGCAGACCGGCGAGGCGGATATTGCGCCAAACATCGCGCTGCAGGATGCCACCAACCCTGAGATGGATTTCTCGTATCCCAACTCGGAAACGGTATACCTGCGGCTGGACCATGAGATCGCTCCGCTTGATGACGTTCGGGTGCGCAAGGCACTGAACCATGCGGTTGACCGGGAGGCCTTTATCGGCACGGTTTTGGCGGATGGTACCCTCCTGGCGACCGGTATGACGCCGCCTTCGACCCTCGGTTACAATGACGAGCTTGAGCCGTTTGCCTACGATCCGGACCAGGCCAAGGCGCTGCTTGAGGAGGCCGCTGCCGATGGTGTGCCGGTGGATACCGAGATCAAGCTGGTGGGCCGTGTCAACAACTGGGGCAACGTGCTGGAAACCATGGAGGCGTTGCTTCAGATGTTCCAGGACGTGGGTTTCAACATGGAACTCGAGATGAACGAGGTTGCCACGTGGGACGAGTACTACTCGAAGCCCTTTGCAGACGACCGCGGTCCAATCATCGTGGCGTCGCAGCATGATAACGCGAAAGGTGATCCGGTGTTCTCGATGTACTTCAAGTACAACTCCGAGGGCCTTCAGTCGGGTATCAAGGACGAGAAAACCGACACTCTGATGGCCCAGGCCACCGCCGCCACCGGAGACGAGCGCGAGGCGCTCTGGCGTGAGCTGTTCACCCACCTTCACGAGGACGTGGTGGCTGACGTAATGCTCTTCCACATGGTTGGATTTTCCCGCGTAAATCCGCGTCTGGATTTCACGCCGTCAATCAAGACCAACAGCGAACTGCAACTGGCCCAGATCTCTTTTAAGTGATCTGATGCCGGAATGCCGGGGCGGCGGATACCGCCGCCCCGGAACACCAGCCTGGGGGCAAGTCCATGAAATCCTTTCTCCAAAAGCGCGCCGTTGCCAGCGCCATATCTTTGGCTGGCCTTATCGTACTTGTTTTTTTTCTCTCCCGGCTGACAGGTGATCCAACCACGCTTTATCTGCCCGTCGACGCGTCCCTGGAAAGCCGTGAGCAGTTTCGGGAGCTTCACGGACTAAATGATCCGCTGATCGTGCAGTTCGGCAGTTACCTGTCGGATCTTGCCCGGCTTGATTTTGGAGACTCAATCCGCCGGTCGGAGCCCGCGCTCGATGCGGTGCTGCGGGCGTTTGTGTGGACGTTGCAACTGGCCGTGATCACCATGAGCCTTGTGACGGTTATGGCGATTATCGTCGGCTCACTGGCTGCGTTTCATGTGGGGGGCGTGTTTGACCGGATTGCCACGTTTTTCTCACTCATTGGGGCGAGTGCGCCGGATTTCTGGATCGCGATTGTGGCGATCGTTCTGTTCTCGGTGAACCTGGGATGGGTGCCTACTTCGGGTACGGGAACGGTCTGGCACTGGGTGTTGCCGGTGGCGGTTCTGTTCATTCGGCCGTTTGGTCTGATCCTACAGGTTGTCCGGGGGTCGATGATTACGGTTCTCAGTTCGGCTTACGTCAAGACGGCACGGGCCAAGGGGGTGCGCAACCGGGCGATTATTTTTGTGCATGGTCTGCGCAACGCCATGCTTCCGGTCATCACCGTTATTGGGGATCAGGCGGCGGCGCTGTTGAATGGGGCAGTGGTGGTAGAGACGGTTTTCGGGTTTCCAGGTGTGGGCAAGCTGATGATCGACTCTATTTTGCAGCGGGATTTTACCGTGGTTCTGGCCGCGATTTTTGTTACGGCCGTGGCGATCTTTATCATGAACATCATTATCGACATCATCTATGCGGTGCTTGATCCGCGGATCCGGTACTGAGAGGCTGTGAGATGACCACGGGAACCGACAGCGCAGGCGGCACGACGCCGATTACGGAGGTGCCGCAGAGCAGCGCGGCGCGGCAGATTTTTCGCATGCTGTGGCGTGACAAACTGGCCTTTGCGGCCGCGCTTTTCCTCGTGCTCATGGTGCTCTGCGCGGTTTTGGGGCCCCTGATGCTGGAGGATCAGGCAACGCGGCAGAATTTGCGCGGGCGCAATGCGCCGCCGTTTGATTTCTCGCGTGACTGGCTGTTCTGGCTGGGCGGCGACACCCTCGGGAGGCCACTGCTGGCCCGGATTATCGTAGCCGCGCAGAATACGTTGATGGTGGCCGCGGGTGCGGTTGTCTGCTCGTTGATCATTGGGACGACACTCGGTCTGGTCGCTGGATATTCGGGACCCCGGACGAGCCAGGTGATCATGCGGTTTGCGGATGTAATCATGTCCTTTCCGTCATTGCTGCTGGCGGTGATCGTGCTCTACATGCTCAGCCCATCGGTGGGGAATCTCGTGATCGTTTTGGCGATTACACGCATTCCCGTTTACCTCCGCACCTCGCGGGCCGAGGTCCTGGAGGTGCGGGAGCGGATGTTTGTGCAGGCCGCTCAGGTGATGGGAGCATCAGGCAGGCGGATCGTTTTTCGCCATATCCTGCCGATTGTCATGCCGACGCTGGTGACAATTGCGACGCTGGATTTTGCGTTTGTCATGCTGGCGGAGAGTTCGCTCTCGTTCCTTGGGATCGGTATTCAGCCGCCTGAGATCACCTGGGGTCTGATGGTGAGCCAGGGGCGGCCGTATCTGACCACGGCGTGGTGGCAGTCGTTCTTCCCGGGGCTGGCGATAATCATGACCACGCTCAGTCTGAACCTGTTGTCGAACTGGATGCGGACCGCGCTCGATCCGGTGCAGCGCTGGCGGCTGGAGATTGCGAGGAAGAAGAAATGACGGGCGATCATCTGCTGGAGGTCAGGGACCTTTCCGTCGATTTTCACACGGCCGGCGGCACGGTTCATGCGGTTCGCAATGTGAACTGGCATCTTGGACGCGGTGAGACGCTGGCGATTTTGGGTGAATCCGGTTCGGGCAAGTCGGTTTCCGCATCGGCGATCATGAACCTGATCGACTGTCCGCCGGGTGAGATTGTCTCCGGCGAGATCCTGTTCGAGGGGCGGGACGTTCTGAAAATGTCGCAGGAGGAGCGGCGTGACCTGAACGGGCGTCGCATAGCGATGATCTTTCAGGACCCGCTAAGTCATCTCAATCCGGTCTATACTGTTGGATTTCAGATTGCCGAGGTGATGACGACGCACGGCACGCCCAAGGCGGAGGCGCGGACACGGGTGCTCGACCTTCTGGAGCGGGTAGGCATTCCGGAGTTCGAGACCAAAATCGACGCCTATCCGCACCAGTTCTCCGGTGGGCAGCGTCAAAGGCTTATGATCGCCATGGCACTGGCGCTTAAGCCCGACATTCTGATCGCGGATGAGCCAACAACGGCACTGGATGTGACCGTTCAGGCGCAGGTCCTGGAACTGCTTGAGGAGTTGCAGCAGGAAACCGGTATGGGGATGCTGCTGATCACCCATGACCTTGGTGTGGTGGCGGAAACGGCGGACCGGGTTGTGGTGATGAATTCCGGTGAGATTGTCGAGGCCGGTACCGCGCGGGACGTGTATCACGCGCCGTCGCACCCCTATACGAGGAAACTGATTGGGGCGGTTCCGGGAGGCGGTGAGATGGCCCAGCCGCTGGATACGGGCATCAAACCGGTGCTGGAAGTAAACAGGCTCAGTAAGCACTACGGCAATTTCGTGGCACTCGATAAGGTCAGTCTGACGGTGCTGCCGGGCGAGACGGTGGCCGTGGTTGGCGAGAGCGGGTCGGGGAAATCGACGCTTGCCAAGACACTGCTGCGCCTGGAGGAGGCGACCGCCGGCGAAGCGCTGTGGGAGGGCCGGGATCTTGTGACGATGGGGCAGGCGGAGCTGTTTGATCTGCGCCGGGACATCCAGATGGTGTTTCAGGACCCGACCCAGTCGCTCAACCCGCGCATGTCGGTCCATGACATTATCGCGGAGGCCTTCGTCATTCATCCGCAGATCCTTCCCAAATCGCAGTGGCGCGACCGGGTCCGGGACCTGCTCGCGCATGTGGGGCTCGAGGCGGCGCATATGAGCCGGTATCGGCACCAGTTTTCCGGCGGGCAGAGGCAGCGTATCGCTATTGCCCGTGCGCTCGCCCTGGAGCCGCGGCTGATCATCTGTGATGAGGCGGTGTCGGCGTTGGATGTATCGATCCAGGCGCAGGTGATGGGATTACTGGCCGATCTTCAAAAGGAATTTGGCCTCAGTTACCTGTTTATTGCCCATGTTTTGCCGGTGGTGCGGGACTTCGCGCATCGGGTGATTGTAATGAAGAACGGAAAAATCGTTGAACAGGGTCCGGTGGCCCAGATTTTTGACGCCCCGCGTGAGGATTACACGCGAAACCTTATTGCCGCGGGTCTGCATCCGGACCCCGATATCCAGGCCGGCCGCCGGGCCGCGCGGCTGGAACTTCAAGGAGCCTGAGCCATGAGCAAACGCGACATTCTCGTCTTTTATCCCGCGCGCCCCAAAGCCATGGCCCAGCTGGAGGAGACCTATACTCTGCACCGCCTGGATGAGGCGACGGACAGGGAGGCTTTTCTCGCGGAGCAAGGGCCGAAATGTGTGGGGGCGGTGACGAACGGGCATGCGGCGTTGACCCGTGATGACCTCGAGCATTTGCCGAACCTCGAAATTGTGGCCTGTTCCTCAGCGGGGTTTGATACGATTGACGTGGATTCTCTGAAGGAGGCGGGGGTCGCGTTTACCAATACGTCGGCGGCGCTTTATGACGATGTGGCGGATACGGCGTTGATGCTGACGCTGGCGACGCGGCGGCATCTGGTGGCGGGGCATGCCCACGTTACCTCGGGCGCCTGGGGGCGGGACGGGCCGTATCCCCTGCTGTCGAATATTCGCGGCAAAAGGGCGGGTATTCTGGGTCTTGGTCAGATCGGTGATGCGATCGCGGCCCGGTTTTTACCGATGGGGCTTGAGATCGGGTACTGCAATCGGCGGCCGAAGGAATGCCCTTGGACCTATTTTCCGACGCCAACCGAGTTGGCCGCCTGGTCGGATATTCTGGTGGTTGTCATTCCCGGCGGACCGGAGACGGAGGCTCTGGTCGGTCGTGAGGTGATTGAGGCGTTGGGGCCGGAGGGAACGCTTATCAATGTTGCCCGTGGGACTGTGGTGGATGAGCCGGAGATGATTGCGGCGCTGAGGGACGGGCGGCTCGGCAATGCCGGGCTCGACGTGTTCCTCAATGAGCCGAATCCGGACCTCGAGTTGACAGCTCTGCCGAACGTGACGCTCTATCCACATCATGCATCCGGTACTGTGGAGACGCGGGATGCGATGGCGCAACTGGTGGTGGACAACCTGAAGGCACATTTTGCGGGGCGGCCGCTTCTTACCCCGGTCATTGAGGTGGCGCAGGCGCGGGCTGAGACCGTATGACCGGCGTGCTGTCCTATTTCCGGTGGCCCATTGGTTTTACCGTGCTGGGCCTCGTCATGGCGTTTTTCCTCGGCTACTGGGCCGATGGCAACTGGGCCGGGGCGCTTTCATTCCTGCTGATCGGGTCGGTTCTGGCGGTGCTGGAGATATCGCTTTCCTTCGACAACGCCATCGTGAATGCTAACAAACTCAAGGATATGACGCCGGAATGGCAGCAGCGGTTCCTGACCTGGGGTATTCTGATCGCGGTGTTCGGGATGCGGATCGTGTTTCCGCTCGCAGTGGTGGTAATTGCCGCGCGTATCGGGCCATGGGAGGCAATAGTGCTCGCGGCGGCGGAGCCGGATGAATACGCGCGGATCATGCATGACGCCCATATTTCCATTTCGGCCTTCGGCGGGACGTTTCTGATGATGGTGGCGCTGAGCTACTTCATTGACGAGGACAAGGAGGTCGACTGGGTCCATACGATTGAGCGGCGGCTACGGTCCTGGGCGACGATCCGGGGCCTCGAGATCGTTCTGGTGTTGGGGCTCGCGCTTTTGTTTGTGGTCAACCTTCCCGCGGATAAGGGGCAGGAGTTTCTCTTTGCGTCGGTATGCGGTCTGCTGGTGTTTTTGCTGGTTGAACTGTTGGGGCAAATCCTCGACAGCGCAAATGAGGCACAGAAGGCCGCGGCGCAGGGCGGGTTGGGCGCGTTTCTGTACCTTGAGGTTTTGGATGCGAGTTTTTCGTTTGACGGGGTGATCGGGGCCTTTGCGCTGACGCAGAACCTTTTTCTGATCGCGATTGGTTTGGGGATCGGAGCATTTTACGTGCGGTCGATGACAATCATGTTGGTGCAGAAAGAGACGCTGGCTGAATTTCGGTACCTCGAACACGGGGCGTTTTATTCGATCCTGGCGCTGTCCTTCATCATGTTTGCAAATTCGATCTGGCATGTACCGGAACTGGTCACCGGGCTGCTCGGCGCAGGGCTGATTGGGCTCGCGCTGATGTCGTCGCTGCGCTACAGGCGTCTCGTGGATGATGAGCGGGCCGGGGCCCCGCCAGGCCGGTAATGGCCGGCAGGTCTCAGCAGTAGTCTTCCGGCCCGATGGACTGGGCCGCGGAGTAGCGGGCGCCGTGACACCAGCCGGGGGGCAGGTGACGGTCGATTTCCGCCAGTGTGTCCGCGTCGAGACTGAGATTCGCGCCCGCCACGAGTTCGCGGAAATGGTCCGTGCTGCGCGTGCCTGGGATCGGGATCACTGTTTCGCTGCGTGTCAGGAGCCAGGCGATGGCAAGTGCCGCCGTTGAATGACCCAGATCGCGGGCCAGGTCGCGCAGGGGCTGGCTGGCGGCGATATTGCGGGGCAGGTTCTCAGACGTGAAACGCGGATTGGTTTTCAGGAAGCCCGAAGCCTCCACCCGCTGCGGCGTCGGTGGTGTGTCCGTCAGCAGGCCACGTCCGACCGGACAAAAGGCCACGAGGGCCGTGCCCAGTTCCTCACAGGCCTGGATGAGACCAAGTTCCGGAGCGCGGGTCTGAAGGGAGTATTCCGACTGCACGGCGGCGACCGGATGCACCTGTGCCGCGCGGCGCAGGGAGGTGGGTGCGATTTCGGAGAAGCCGAAGCGGGCGATTTTTCCCTTCGCGATCAGGTTTGCGAGTGTGCCGGTGACTTCCTCGATTGGGATGTCCGGATCGCGCCGGTGGACATAGTACAGTTCCACCTGGTCAACTCCGAGGCGTTTCAGGCTTTTGTCCAGTTCCGCCTTAAGATGGGCGGCGGAGTTGTCGAACCTGCGCGCGCCGGTGTCAGGGTCGGTGGTGATGCCGCCCTTGGTGGCGATGCGGAACGGAGAGGGACCGTCGAGGCGGGCCAGGTAACAGCCAATGACTTCCTCCGACCGGCCTGCTCCGTAGACGTTGGAGGTGTCGATGTGGTCGATGCCGGCCTCGCGGGCGGCGTCGAGGATGGCGTGGCTTTCGGCCTCTGTGGTCTCACCGTAGAAAGGGCCGAAAGACATGCCGCCGATCCCGACGGACGACACAGGAGGTCCGTCGGGGCCGAGTTTGCGGGAGTGCATCAGGTGAGGTCCGCAGGCAGTACGTCGCCGGGGATGTTCTGATAGCACACGGGCCGGAGGAACCGGCGGATGGACAGGGTTCCCACGGATGTCGCGCCGAAGTTCGTGGAGGCCGGGTAGGGGCCGCCGTGAACCATTGAGTCGGCAACTTCCACACCGGTAGGGAAGCCGTTAGCAAGCACGCGGCCGGCCTTGCGCTCAAGAATTGGAAGCAGGTGTCGCGCCATTTCGGCGTCGCCAGCGTCCATCTGCAGGGTGCAGGTGAGCTGACCGACGAGAGAGCGTGCCACGGTTGCCATTTCCTCGGCGTCCTTCACCCGCACCACGAGGCCGAGCGGGCCGAACACTTCCTCGCCCAGATCCTCATTCGCGAGCCAGGTCGCGCCGTCTGTCTCGTAGAGGTAGGGTGTTGCGGTGCGCATGTCGCAGGTGGAGGTCAGAACCTCGCGAACGCCGGTGCTGGCCGCAACGCGGTCGCGGCCGTCGCGGTATGCTTTGGCGATACCATCGGTGAGCATGGTCTGCTCACCGGTTCCGGCCAGACCCTCTTTTGCTGCTGCAACGAACGCGTCGGCGTCCGGTCCATCGATAACTACTGCGATGCCCGGGTTGGTGCAGAACTGGCCTGCGCCCATGGTGAGCGAGCCGGACCAGCCGGTGCCGATTTCAGCTCCGCGGGCCGACATGGCCTCGGGCAGCAGGAACATCGGGTTGACGGAGCCAAGCTCACCGAAGAACGGGATCGGCTCGGGACGCTGTGCGCAAAGGTCGAACAGTGCGCGGCCGCCGCCGAGGGAGCCGGTGAAGCCAACGGCCTTGATCAGCGGATGCTGGACCACGGCCTGACCGACATCGCGCTTGCCGCCCTGGATGTTCGAGAAAACGCCAGGGTGAATGTCGCAGGATTTGATGGCTGCGTGGATCGCCTCGGAGATGATCTCACCGGTTCCGGGATGGGCGGAGTGGCCCTTGACCACAACCGGGCAGCCGGCGGCCAGTGCCGCGGCGGTGTCGCCACCGGCAGTGGAGAAAGCAAGCGGGAAGTTCGAGGCACCGAACACGGCAACCGGCCCGATGGGACGCTGCATCATGCGCAGGTCCGGACGGGGCAGCGGTTCGCGGTCGGGCAGGGCGCCGTCGTGCCGGCGGTCGAGGTAGTCCCCCTGCTCGATGTGATCCGCGAAGAGGCGCAGCTGACCAACGGTGCGTCCGCGTTCGCCCTGGAGGCGTGCCTCGGGCAGGCCGCTTTCGCGGGAGCCGATTTCGGTGATGAGGTCGGCGCGGGCCTCAATCTCGTCCGCGATTGCGCGCAGGAATTTGGCACGGTCGGCCCGGCTGGAATAGCCGTAGGACCAGAACGCCTCTTCGGCGGCTTCGCAGGCGCGGTTCACGAGGTCAGGCGTACCGACGGAAAACTCGTTTGCCGGCCCGGAGGCGGGTTCGTTCTGGAAGGTTGTCTCACCGGCAATCCATTCTCCGGCGATCAGGTGTTTTCCATGAGGTTTGAAGCTCAGGTCGTCGAGCATTTCGAACTCCTAGCGGTTGTTGGCTTTACGCCATTCGGCAAATTTATCCAAGCTCTCTTCCCTTGTAGCGGGATAGAGCCCGATGATCGAGGCACCATTACGGACCTGTTCAATGGCAAAATCCTCATAGGCGGTCATCTCCACCGCCTCGTCCGCGATCTCATCCGCAAGATGCGCGGGAATAATGATCACGCTGTCGTCGTCGCCCACCACGATGTCACCCGGGAAGACCGGAGCGTCGCCGCAGCCAATGGGCTCGTTGATGGCGATTGCCTCGTTCGTGGTGAGGTTGGTCGGGGAGGACGGGCGGTGGTGATAGGCGGGCAGGTCCAGTTTCGCGATGTTCATCGCGTCACGAAAGCCGCCATCCGTGACAATGCCCGCAGCACCGCGCATCATGAGACGGGTGATGAGGATGTCGCCCGCGCTGGCCGCATAGGCGGATTTGCGGCTGTCCATGACCAGCACGTGGCCTTCGGGACAGGTCTCAATAGCGACACGCTGCGGATGTTCGGGGTTACGGAACTCGGCCAGTGTGTTGCGGTCCTCGCGGGCCGGCATGTAACGCAGGGTGAAGGCCGGTCCGACCATGTTGCGTCCCTTTTGGGACAGCGGCCGTACATCCTGGATGGCCTGGTTGCGCAGGCCCCGCTTGTAGAGGGCCGTGGCGATGGTGGCCACCGAGATGCCTTCGAGTTTTGCTTTGGTTTCCGGCTTCAGCGGGTGGTCTGTCATATTTTTCCGTCCCTCAGATCAGGCCGTTTGCGGCCATGAATTCATCCAGTTGTTGTTGTTGCGGGCCGGTGAGCGGCCACGCGGAAGGTGGTCGTGTCGGGCCGCAGTCGAGACCCTGTGCCAAAAGGGCGGCTTTCACCCCAGTGACGTTTGTGCCGTTCTGTTCCTCGGCGCGGATGTCCTCGAAAGCGCGCATTCCGGCAATCAGCCTGTTGGCCTCACCATAATTGCCCGCATCGAGTGCGATGTGGATCGCGACAGACCGTTCCGGCCAGACATTGATCAGTCCGGAGGTGAAGCCCCGCGCCCCCACAGCGTATAGCGGAGGTGCCCAGACTTCGGCCAGCCCTGCAACCCATGTAATGGCCGGATCGCTCGCCTCAATGGCTGCTGCGAGTTTTAGCGGATTGGGAGTGGCCCATTTTACGCCCTTCACGCCTTCGACCGCGCAGAGTTCGGCGATTTTGGCCGTGCCCATTGCGTCGTTGCGAAGGTAGAGCATCAGGGGCAGACCGTTGCCCGCATCGGCCACGGCTTTCAGGTAGTCGACAGTCCCGCGGGGGCTGACGAACGGATCTGGGGGCTGGTGAACCATGAGGGCGGTCGCACCGGCCTCGGCAGAGGCTTTGGCGAGGCGGCAGGCGTCGCGCAGTCCGCGACCGACACCGGCGAGCAGGGGTGCGCGGCCATCCATCAGGTCGGCGACCTCACGGACCATGGTGCAGGCCTCGTCGGTGGTCAGGGCGTAGAATTCTCCGGTATTTCCGTTGACGACCGGCATGTGAACGCCGGCTGCCAGGGCGCGATCGAGTATGGGCCGGAGCCGCCTGGGGTCGATGTCGCCCTGGTCGTCGTAGGGCGTGACGAGGATGCCGGAGATGCCCGCAAGGGCAGCGTCGAGGTCCGGTGTCGATGTGTCGGCCATTGGGCCTCCTCCTGAGAGTCTAGTAGATGTCGGGTTCGCCGGCGGCGGGGCCGTGTTCCCGCGTGAGGTAATCGAAGTCGCAGCCGGTGTCGGCCTGGCCGACATGCTTGGAGAACATCCAGCCCCAGCCGCGCTGGAAGCGGGGTTCGGGCGGGGTCCAGACGGCGCGGCGGCGTTCAAGTTCGGCCTTATCCACCAGCATGTCGAGCGAGCGGTTGGGCAGGTCCATGCGGACGATGTCGCCAGTCTGGAGCAGGGCGAGGGGGCCGCCAACGAAGCTCTCGGGGGCGACGTGGAGCACGCAGGCGCCATATGACGTGCCGGACATGCGTGCGTCGGAGATCCGCAGCATGTCCCGGTGGCCCTGGTTGATGAGGGCCTTGGGGATGGGGAGCATGCCCCATTCCGGAAAGCCCGGGCCGCCCTGGGGGCCGGCGTTTCGCAGGACCAGTACGTGGTCGGGCGTGACGTCGAGGTTTTCGTCGTCGACGGCCTTTTTCATTTCGGAATAGCTGTCGTAGACGAGGGCCGGGCCTTCGTGGACGTGGTATTTCGAGTCACATGCGGCGGGTTTGATCACCGCGCCCGAGGGGGCGAGGTTGCCGCGCAGAACCGCCAGGGAACCCTCGTGATAGACCGGGTTGGAGAGCGGGCGGATGACGTCGTCGTTGTAGACCTGGGCTTCGGAGATGTTATCCGCGACGGTGTGGCCGTTGACGGTCAAGCAGGCGGTGTCGAGACGGTCGGATATCTGTTTCATCATCGCGAGCAGGCCGCCCGCGTAGAAAAAATCCTCCATGAGGTAGTCTTTGCCCGAGGGGCGGACATTGGCCAGCAGGGGTGTGTCGCGCCCGAGCGCGTCGAGGTCATCAAGGGACAGGTCCACACCGGCGCGGCGGGCCATGGCGATGAGGTGGACGACGGCGTTAGTGGAGCAGCCGGTGGCCATGGCGACGATGGCTGCGTTTTTGACGGCGGCCGGGGTGACGATGTTCTGCATCGACACGCCTTCCCAGACCATGTCCACGATGCGGCGACCGCAGCCCGAGGCCATGCGTGAGTGGTTGGCGTCAACGGCGGGGATGGAGGAGGCGCCGGGCAGGGTCAGCCCGAGGCTGTCGGCTATGGCGGTCATGGTGGAGGCGGTGCCCATGGTCATGCAGACACCGTGGGAGCGAGCGATGCCGCCCTGGACGCCGCGCCACTGTTCGGCGGAAATGTTGCCCGCGCGGCGCTCGTCCCAGTATTTCCAGGCGTCGGAGCCGGAGCCCAGGATCTGGCCCGCGTAGTTGCCGCGCAGCATGGGTCCGGCGGGCATGAATATGAAGGGAACCCCGGCACTGAGCGCGCCCATGATGAGCGCGGGCGTGGTTTTGTCACAGCCCCCCATGAGAATCACGCCGTCAAAGGGGTGGGACCGGATGACTTCCTCGGTCTCCATGGCGAGCATGTTGCGGTAGAGCATGGAGGTGGGTTTGGTGAACTGCTCATCAACGCTGAGAACGGGCATTTCGATGGGGAAGCCGCCCGCCTGATGGACGCCCCGTTTCACCTCGCGGGCGCGTTCCGGGAAGTGGCCGTGGCATGAGTTGATTTCCGACCATGTGTTGAGGACGCCGATGATGGGTTTGTCGCGAAACTCCTCTTCCGCGTAGCCCAGCTGCATCATTCGGCTGCGATGTCCGAACGAGCGCAGATCGTCGGGGGCGAACCAGCGTGCGCTGCGCAGCTGGTCGGGCGTGATGCGGCCGTCTTTTGGCATGGCTTCCTCCGATGTTGATACGGCCGATTCTACGGCCAATTTTCTGTATGTATGCGTATACATTTACCGGCGTCAACGAATTTAGCCCCAAAAAAAGGGTTAAGGCGAAAATTATTGACACGGCATGCCGATTCGTGATGAGAGGCTATGTATGCGCATACATGGCGCTGGATGGGCAAGCTCATCCCAACCCCAAAACCAACAGCGGGCCGCGTTCAGGCCTTCGGGAGGACCATTTTTCATGATCCGCAATTCTCTTCTTACGGCCGTCAGTGCCGCCGCCATTACGGTCGCGGGTGCGGCCACATTCGCGCAGGAACTGCCGCGGAACGTGCGCCTTGTCATCGGGTCGACCTCAACGGGAGGTGACACGTATCAGAACTCGTCCATCGTGGCGGATGCATTGGCCGAACATCTGGGCATTAACGTCAAAGTCGATGCGGTTGGCGCGTCAGAAGCTTTCAAGGCGTTGGGTCGGGACAGCCGTGGCACCACACTAATGATCTTCCACGACCAATCCTACCTGGGGAACCTGTATGGCCGCGAGGGTTATTCCGACCCCTTCGCCAACTATACCGTCGGGCCGACGGTCGCGATAAATCCGGGCAATGCCTATCTCGTCTCCTGCGACAGCCCCTACCAGACGATGGAAGACATTCTGGGCGCGGCCGAAAATGGTGAGCGGGTTCGTGTCGCCATTCAGCCAGGTGGCGTGTCGGAGATCGGTTTTTCCGCCATGAAAAATGCCGCTTCCGTGCGCTCGCCCGGGTCGGAAGAGAATCTGGTTGCAGTCAATACCGGTTCGCAGTCCGACAAGAACCAGGCGATGTGGGATGACCTGGCTGACGTAATCAACGGCTCAATCCAGGCCAATGAACAGTTCACGCAGTTGCCAGAGGATGATGAGAAGTGCATGCGCTTCGTCTGGATCACCGCGCGCAGTGCAACGCTGGAGCAGGCCCCGGAAGCCGGTATGGGCGATACAACCCGCGACGATTTGTTGCAGTATGCCGCTCCGAACGTTGAGGTGACGCTTGATGGCGAGCAGAACTTCACCTTCGACAAGGAGTTCTTCTTCCTGTTCAACCCGGAAATGGACCCGGCCATTATTGAGCAGGTCGACACTGCACTGTCGGAAATTTTCGCGGCTGGCGAAATTCAGGAGCGTCAGAAAGCGTCGTTCTTCATCCCCAACTACCTGTCTATCGAAGACGCGCAGGCTCATCTGATGGACAAGCGTGACACCTACGGCGAGGTGATCCAGCAGATTTCCGGCGGTTCCTGACGCCGGATTGTCCCGGGGGTAACCCCCGGGGTCTTTTGCGACAGCGCGGACCCGGCGGTAACACGGGTCCGCGCAAATAGCGGAACCCGGTCTTTTGAGACCTGGTCCCGGCCACTTCATGGAGGGCGCATCCCATGGACAGTCTGACATCGATAACCATTGATTTCGAACGCTCGCACCTTGTGTTCCCACGCATCGTCGGGGTGGTGCTCTTTGTTTTGCTTGTGGCCATTCTGATCCGCGACCGGCGGCGGATCGCCGGCGCGGGAACCTACTGGCGCGACGTAATGGCGGAGATGGATAAGGTTCGGTTTTTCGGAACCCTGGGCCTTACACTGCTTTATTTCTCGCTGATGGTGCCGGTGGGGAACATTTGGCCCAACACCGGCCGCGGGTTCCTGTTCTGCTCCATGCCGTTCGTGATGGCGATTGGGCTATTGTACATGCATGAGCGTACGGTTCGAAAGGCGGTCGCGCTGGCAGTTGTGGCCGTGGTGGGGCCGGTGTTCGTGTGGTGGCTGTTCACCTATCCCTTTTTCCTGACCCTTCCCTGAGGCGCGGCTGATGTTTGAGCTGATTTCCCCGCTGTTTCTGTCGCTGGTGGTAGGCGGCACCTTTATTGGCATCGTGTTTGGAGCCATTCCGGGCATGACGGCAACGATGGCCGTCGCGGTCTGTCTGCCGATCACCTATTCGCTGGGGCTTGAGAACGGTCTGGCGCTTCTGCTTGGGCTTTATGTCGGGGGCATCTCAGGTGGTCTGGTACCGGCTATTCTGTTGGGAATTCCGGGCACCCCAAGTTCGATCACCACCACGTTTGACGGCTTTCCACTTGCCCAGAGAGGTGAGGGTGAGAAGGCATTGCGCATTGGAATTGTGGCCTCTTTCGTTGGGGGGCTCATCTCCCTGCTCGTCCTGTGGCTTTTTGCGCCGGCGCTGGCGGATTTTGCTATCAAGTTTTCCTATGTGGAGAAATTCCTGATAATTCTGTTTGCCCTGACCGTCATGGCGGCCCTGTCGCGGGATATGCTGATTGGGATTTTCTCCGGTGTGTTGGGGATATTTATTGCGCTGATCGGAACCTATGACATTTCCGATGGAGGCAACGGGCGATATCGGCTGATCCCGCCGGGAACGGAGTACTGGCTCGACAGCGGGTTTTCGCTGCTGCCGGTTCTGATCGGCCTGTTCGGCCTCGCCGCGATACTCGAGCAGGCGGAACGGGGTGTGCCGAAGGGGCATTCGAAAGAGGATCTGAAGGTTGGTGGGAAATCGACATTCTCTTTTTCGATTTTCCGGGGGCAGACCCTTAACCTGATCCGGTCCTCGGGTATTGGCACCTTTGTTGGCATCCTCCCGGGTGTTGGCGGGTCGGCGGCGTCGATTCTGGCCTATTCGAACGCGAAGACCTTCTCAAAGAAACCTGAGGCTTTCGGCAAGGGGGAGCCCTCGGGCATCATTGCGTCGGAAAGCGGTAATAACGGCCTGACTGGCGGGGCTTTGGTGCCGCTCCTGTCCCTGGGGATTCCGGGGGACTCGACCACGGCGCTTCTTATCGGGGCTTTCACGCTGCAGGGTATCCAGGTGGGTCCGTTGTTCATTGGCAACAATCCGGACACATGGAACGCGATGATCTTTGCCATGCTGGTCGCAAATATTGCGATGCTGATGATGATGTATGTGGCGATCCGGTATTTCGCGCTGGTGGTGACGGTGCCGAAGCACATCCTGTTCCCGGTGATTCTGATGATGTGCGTGATCGGGGCCTACACGATAAATTACGGCATTATGTTCGATGTCTGGACGCTGCTGATCTTTGGCATTGCGGGTTGGGTTTTTGTGAAGCTGCGGCTGGAGGTCGCGCCATTTATCATCGGCTTCATTCTGGGACCTTCGGCGGAGGTGTATTTTGTGAAATCGCTGGAGAGCTTTGGCACACTGGGCATCTTCTTCACGAAAAGCTGGATTGCCATGGTGTTGTGGGTTCTGATTATCGGATCAGTGGCGGGGTCGGTTCTGCTGTCGCGGCGACAGGCGGCCCGGGACAGGGCGGCGGACTGACTTTTCCTGACCGGCGCAGGAGTTTAGGGTGTCGAGCATGGCAGACGGAAGTTCCAGGGATCAGGGCAGGGCCGGCGGCTCGCGGGTCACCATGGCGGCAGTGGGCCGCATGGCCGGTGTCAGCCAGGTGACGGTGTCGCGCGCTTTGTCGGATCCGTCGAAGGTCTCACCGGAGACCCTGCGCCGGATCCGTGAGGCGATTGAGGCGACTGGATTTGTGCCCAATGCGGTGGCGGGGGCCCTTGCCTCCAGCCGGTCGCGGCTGATCTCTGCTCTGGTGCCGTCCATTACCAACATCACCTATACATCCTTCATCAAGGAGTTCACCGACCGGGTGCGGGAGCATGACTATCAGGTGCTTCTGACGGAATACGGGTTCGACCGGGAGGATGAGGAGACAACGATTTCCCGCCATCTGTCGCGGCGGCCGGATGCGATGCTTCTGACCGGGATCAACCACACGGCGCAAGCGCGGCGCATACTGCTGGGCGCGGGCATTCCGGTGGTGGAGATATGGGAACTGACGGACAGCCCAATCGACATCTGCGTCGGTTTTTCCCATCACGGCGCCGGGCGTGAGGTGGCCGAATTTGCCATTGAGGCTGGATATCACCAGGCAGCAACAGTGTCGGCCAATGATGAGCGGGCGCTGCGCCGGGCCGCGGCCTTCGCGGAGACATTCACCCGTAAAGGCGGAGCCAGGGTGGAGGCTGTAAACCTCCCGGCTCAGGCCAGCCTGGCTGCCGGGCGGGCGGGACTGTCGGAACTGGTCGGGCGCATTGGCGGATCGCCGGGGGTTGTGTTTTGCAGTTCGGACCTGATTGCCCAGGGTATTCTGGTGGAGGCCCGGGCGCGTGGCTATGACGTGCCGGGCGACATTGCCGTGATCGGCTTTGGAGATCAGGAATTTGCCGCGCATCTGGACCCGCCGCTGACGACGGTCCGGGTGGATCGTAGCGAGATGGGAAGGATTGCCGCTGGTGCGATGCTCGACCGGCTCGGCCCCGGCGGGGGTGGTGAAACAATCTACGACCTTGGATTTGAGGTTGTGAGGCGGGCGACAGCCTGAGTGCCGTTGCGGATGATCGAGGGATAACCCGCGAAAATGTGATCCGGATCCGTTAAGTATCCGTAACACGTGTAGATGCCCGCCAGGCGGGCGACCCGGAAAGGGGGCACATGTGAGCGGACGATACGGAAAAGTGCCGCAGGCGCGACTTTCAAGGCTCGGGGCACTTGGCCAAATGGCCGGAGGTGTTGCAGCGGGCGCGGTGGGCGAGGGAATGCGGCGGTTTGCGCGGGGTGAGCGGCCGGGTATGTCTGATCTGCTTCTCACGCCCGGGAATGCGCGAAGGATCACCGATCAGCTTTCACGGATGCGCGGCGCGGCGATGAAGCTGGGGCAGATGATCTCGCTCGATGCGGGAGATGTATTGCCGGAGGAACTGACGGCCGTCCTGGCCCGCTTGCGGGAACAGGCGCATGTCATGCCGCCAAAACAGCTCAACCAGGTGCTGGTCGAAGCTTGGGGACGGGAGTGGCGACAGCAGTTTGAGCGGTTCGATGTCCGGCCCATTGCGGCGGCCTCCATCGGACAGGTTCACCGGGCGACGCTGAAATCCGGTCAGGTTCTGGCCGTCAAGGTGCAGTATCCGGGCGTAGCGGCCAGTATTGACGCTGATGTCGACAACGTGGCGTCCCTGCTGCGGTATTCCGGACTTTTGCCGCGCGGCCTGAACATTGGTCCGCTGCTGGAAGAGGCCAAACGGCAGCTGCATGAAGAGGCGGACTACCTGCGCGAGGCGCAGCAAATGCACCGTTATCGTCGGCACCTGAAGGATGATCCGCGGTTCATCGTGCCCAAGCCGGTTGATGACATGGTGCGGCCGGAGGTGCTGCCGATGGAGTTTCTGACCGGTGCGTCAATTGAGACTCTTTCTGAAGAAAGTCAGGAGCGCCGGAATGAGATGTGTGGCGCGCTGCTCGAACTCGTGGTGCGGGAACTGTTTGAGTTCGGCTACATGCAGACCGATCCAAATTTTGCGAATTTCAAATGGCGGGCGGAAGAGGGGCGGATTGTGCTGCTCGATTTCGGTGCCGCGCGGGCGGTGCCGGAGGGAACAGCCGAGGCCTATCGCAGGATATTGCAGACCGGGCTCGCGGAGGATTTCGAGGGAATGAAAGATGCGCTGGTCGAGCACGGGTTCGTGTCCGGGGCGCAGATGCAGCGGCATGGGTCGGCCGTCGACCGGATGATCCGTATTGTTCTTGATCAGGTCGCTATCGGGCGTCGTAGCGATGGTCTTTTTGATTTCGCCGACCGGGCCTTTGTCGACCGGTTGCGCGAGGCGGCGGCGCCCCTGGTGGCCGATCGGGAAAGCTGGCACGTGCCGCCCGCCACGACTTTATTCGTGCAACGTAAGATCAGTGGCACGGCTCTTTTCTGCGTTCGGATGCGGGCGAAACTGTCGGTCATTGAGCTTGCGCAACGTTATGCCGGGGAAGATGCTGAAACCGCGCGAAGGCGCGATTTCATGACGTCGAATCAGGAGGACGTGACATGAATCGAAGACAGGCCATGCTTTTGACCGCGTCAGCCGCGGCGTGTCTTGCGCCGAAGATGAACGGCGTTATGGCCGCAGGGCCAACGGACGCGTGGCAATTCAGTTTCACATCGCTTGAGGGCACGGAGATGCCCTTTGAAACATGGCGTGGCAAGGTTCTCCTGGTGGTAAATACGGCGTCGTTCTGCGGTTTTACCTCGCAGTACGAGGGTCTCGTGTCAGTCTGGCAGGACTACCGCGATGACGGGCTGGTGGTTGTCGGGGTCCCTTCCGGTGATTTCCGGCAGGAGTATGAGGATACCGCCAAGATCAAGGATTTCTGTGAGCTGACCTTCGGCGTGGATTTCCCGATGACAGCGCCGCTGCACGTAAAGGGGCCGGATGCTGACCCGTTCTACAAATGGGCCGCGGCCGAGACGGGCAAGCGGGTGACGTGGAACTTCAACAAGTATCTGGTTGGTCGTGACGGAAGAATCAAAACCTGGATGCCAAGCAGGCTTGAGCCGGACTCGGTTGAGGCACGGGCGGTGATTGAGGAGGCTCTCGCGGCACCGGCTTAGGTGCCTAAAGAAAACCAGTCCCGCGTATTATTTCTCCGGTCGGTTGGTGCGGGCGAGACGGCGGCACCTTTCGGAGCAGTAGATTACGTTCTCCCAATCGCGCTGCCATTTCCTGCGCCAGTTGAACGGTCTGTTGCAGATTGGGCAGACCTTGGATGGAAGGTCGGATTTTCGACGCATTTTCATTGAGGGTTATCTGGCGATAAATTTTGCCGGGAACGCGCTTGCGACCGATGCTTCGCTGTCCTGTGTCGTGATAAGATCGACCGCATGGTTGGCGAGTTCGGTCACCGGAACCTGAACAGTCGATATGCCGTTTTCGATCCATGCATAGAACGAAGGATCGCCGTAGCCCACAAAGGCAATTTTCCTGTCAATATTCCTGGTGCCATCAATGACCGCGCTCAATGCGCCGTTGGAGATTTCAAAGCCGCCGCAGAGTATCGCGGTAGCGCGATTTTCCTCTAAAATCATGTTGGCCTTGTCACGGCCCATCGCAAAGGAGGGCGCGCCGGTATGGATCATCTCTGGCGGGATGGTGAGGCCTGCTTCCGTAGTACCCTGAACAAATGCTTCGAGACGTCTGCGGCCGCTGGATAGGTCCCTTGTAGCACCGATATAGGCAATGTGAGTGTGCCCGGCCCGGGCGAGATGGTCCGTCGCTGCGCGAATCGCGGGGTCGTCATCAACCAGAATGGCGGGCGTGTCTGGCGCGTTGCTGCTCTGGCGGATCAGTTCGATGGTGCGCATTGACCCGGTGTTTGGAGTGTCCCCGTCCGTCCGGTTCGGGGCAGGCACCATGACGACCGATGAGGCCTGAACCTCCTGCAGACGGTCCAGGGCCTGCTGCTGGTTGGCGACGTCATCATTGGTCAGGTGGATGATAAGCTGGAGCGAGTGGCTCTCACAGGCGGTGGCCATGTCGTTGGCGAAACGCGCGTAGAATTCGTTGACGATGTTTGGAAGCAAAAGTCCAACGATTTTCGGGGCATCGCCGCGCATCACCATCGCGGCTGCGTTCCTGACATAGCCCAGTTCGCGGGCGCGTTTCTGGACGGCCTCGCGGGTTTCCTTCTGGACGTTGGGGCTGTTTGAAAGCGCCCGCGATACGGTCATGTGCGAGATGCCAAGGTCGTTGGCAATGGACTTGATTGTTACACGGTTCAACTTACTGCTCCTGTCCGGAAACCCCTATCACGGAAGAACGAGGCTTGACAAAAAAACAGATGCCAATATGAAATGTTCACGTGAACATAAGCAGCATGTAAAGTCGAAATGTCTCAATCCCTGCCGGAAAAATGCTGTGATCTGATCGAGGAACTGGGCCTCGGTCGTCGGGAAGAGGTGCGCGACGTTACGCCTTTGACAGGTGGGGTTGCGTCCGACATCGCGGCACTGAGGGTCGGTGACACACGTTACTGCGTGAAGCTGGCTTTGCCGAAGCTAAAGGTCGCGGCGGATTGGCGTGCACCTGTGCACCGCAATGCCGCCGAATATGCCTGGCTGGAGGTGGCGGCCCGGGTGGTGCCGCAATCGGCGGTTCGGCTGTTTGGTCGGTCCGAACACGCGCATGGTTTTGTCATGGAATTTCTGGACGGCCCGGACGTCCATCTTTGGAAGACCGCGATGCTGGAAGGCACTCGTCCCAACGGGGAGGCGCGCGCAGTAGGGGATGTGGTCGGGCGTATACATGCGGTGTCTTCCGGAGATGACTTCGACCGGTCCGCGTTTCGTAACCGCGATGATTTTCGGGCGCTGCGGATCGAGCCGTATCTGATTTCTACGGCGGGCCGGCATCCGGAACTTGAGGCACGGCTGCATGATTTGGCGGACGTGCTCTATCGGTCGGATCAGGTTCTTGTGCACGGGGATGTCAGCCCAAAGAACATTCTGATGCGCAACGGTGGTCCGGTGATACTCGACGCCGAATGCGCGACCATGGGGGACGCCAGTTTTGATCCGTCGTTCTGCCTGAATCATCTGGTGCTGAAGGCGATCCATCTGCCCGGGATGCGAGCGGCGTTCCTTGGAGAGATCGCGCGGTTCTGGGAAGGCTATGGCCCGCATGTGTCGTGGGAGGATCCCGCGGATCTGGAGGCACGTGTGTGTCGGTTGTTGCCTGCTCTCATGCTGGCCCGGGTCGATGGGAAATCGCCGGTTGAATATCTGGATGAGACACGACGGCAGCAGGTTCGCGCGCTGGCGCGGCCGATGATCGTGGAGCCGGTCCAAACACTCAGCGACTTAACCGAAACACTCAAAGCCCGATTGAAGGATTTGGACGCGTGACAGCGATTAGGGAAATAAAGGGCCGGCGGGTATGGGATTCCCGTGGCAGACCGACGGTAGAAGTGGATGTGATCCTCGAAAATGGTGTCATGGGTCGGGCGATTGCACCGGCCGGGGCGTCGCGGGGCACGCGTGAGGCGGTCGACCGTCGCGATGGCGGAGATGCGCTGCGTGGACAGGGTGTGCAAGCGGCTCTGCGCAGTGTGAACGGTGCCATTGCTTCTACACTGACGGGCATGGATGCGGCGGACCAGCGCGGCGTGGATCAGGCCATTCTGGAGCTGGACCCCTCGCCGCTGAAGGATACGCTGGGTGGCAATGCGACCGTGGCGACATCGCTTGCGGTGCTTCATGCCGCGGCGGCAGATGCGGGGCGACCACTCTGGCAGCACGTGTCAGGGACAACCGGGTTCAGCCCGTCGCTGCCTCTGCCCGAGATACAGATTTTCGGTGGTGGTGCCCACGCGGGGCGGCGGGTCGATATCCAGGACTTCATGATCATGGTGCCGGGTGCCGGCAGTTTTGACGAGGTCATGGAGGTGACCAGTGAGGTCTATTTCGCGGCGGGCGACATCATGAAATCGCGCGGAAAACTGGCCGGTGTCGCTGACGAGGGCGGCTGGTGGCCGGTCTTCGACAGCAACGAGGAAGCGCTGGAAACACTGATTGCCGCTATTGAGAAGGCCGGGGAAAAACCGGGCGAGCGGGTTGTGGTTTCGCTCGACATTGCGGCCTCGGAATTTGGGCGCGACGGGCGGTATCGCCTGGCGCTGGAGGACCGGGAGTTGGACAGCTCGGGGATGATCGACCTGCTTGGTGGATGGCTCGACAGCTACCCCATTGCGTCAATTGAGGACCCGTTGGCCGAGGACGACACGCTGGGCACCGTGGAATTTACGCGCCGGTTCGGCAATCGGGTGCAGATCATAGGGGATGATTACCTGGTGACGAACGCGGATCTGGTGCGGGAAGCGCAGAAGGACGGCGCCTGCAACGCAGTTCTAATCAAGGTCAATCAGGCGGGAACCGTGTCTGAGGGGTTCGAGACATTCCGCGCGGCGCAGTCAAAGGGGTGGGGTGCGATCGTTTCGGCCCGCTCCGGTGAGACGGAAGATGTGTCGATCAGCCATCTCGCAACCGGCCTCGGCGGTGGACAACTGAAGGTCGGCTCATTCACCCGCTCGGAACGGATGATCAAATGGAATGAATGCCTCCGGATTCAGGACGCATTGGGCAGTGCCGCATTCGTCGGCGGACGGCCCCTCGCCAATACGTGGTGGGGCCAAAGGAACTACAAGGACACCGCATTGTGAAACTTTCCCGCTATGGCGACCGTTACGGGCGCAAAATTCCCTGCATCATTGACAGCGATGGTACGCTCCGTGACGTGTCCTCGGTGGTTGAGGATTTTGGCCCGCGCACCCTTTCACCGGAACTGCTGGCACAGCTTGCGGCGCTCGATCCGAAGAGCCTTCCGGCGGCTGATATCGAGGGTAAGCGGCTTGCTCCGCCGGTAGCGCAGCCCTTCAACATCTGGTGTGTTGGTCTGAACTATTCGGATCACGCCGCGGAGGCCGGTCTGCCGGTTCCCGACGAGCCGATCCTGTTCAACAAGTCGACCGTGACTTACTGCGGTCCGAACGATGACATCCTGAAATCGCCCAGGATGACCAAACTCGACTGGGAGGTTGAACTGGGCATCGTCATCGGTAAGCCGGCCCTGAACATCACCAAGGCCGAGGCGATGGATCACATCGCGGGGTTTGTTCTCGTCAACGACGTCTCCGAACGCGCCTGGCAGATGGAACGGTCGGGGCAGTGGGTGAAAGGCAAGAGTTTCCCGAATTTTTGTCCAACCGGGCCGTTTCTCGCGACAAAGGATGAGATCGCCGATGTTCAGAAGCTGGGCATGTGGCTCGACGTGAACGGGCAGCGCATGCAGACAGGAAACACCGGCACGATGATTTTCGATGTGGCGACCATCGTCAGCTACATGTCCGAATTTACGCGGCTTGAGCCCGGCGATCTGATCTGCACCGGCACGCCCCCGGGTGTTGGGGCCGGTATGAACCCACAGGTCTGGCTCAATGAGGGCGACACCGTTCGCCTTGGTATCGACGGTTTGGGGGAACAGTCCCAGACAGTCGTGGCGACGGGAGCCGCGTGATGAACAGTTACGATTTTAAGGGCCAGGTGGCGGCGATCACCGGCGGGTGCAACGGAATTGGTGCGGCCGTTGCCGAACGGCTGGCGGCGTCCGGTGCCAGCATCGCGGTTTGGGACATGGACGTCAGCAGCCCGGAAGCGCGGGTCGCTGCGATTGGGGAGAACCGACTGGCCCTGATCCAGACGGATGTGTCCGATCTCGCCAGTGTTGAGGCCGCAATGGCCGCAACTGAAGCAAAGTTTGGCAAGGTCGACGTGCTGGTTAACAGCGCAGGCATTGCCGGGCCGACGTCCACACTTGCCGAGTATCCCGCCAATGCCTGGCGCAAGGTCCAGGACGTGAATGTCGACGGCACCTTCAACACCTGCCGTACGGTGACGCCGGGCATGGTTGAGCGCAATTACGGACGGATCGTCAATGTGGCGTCCATTGCGGGCAAGGAGGGTAATCCGAACGCGTCGGCCTATTCCGCGTCGAAGGCGGCGGTGATTGCGATGACCAAGTCATTGGGCAAGGAACTCGCCGGAAATGACATTGCGGTCAACTGCATCACGCCGGCGGCTGCTAAGACCCGGATTTTCGATCAGGTCTCTGAGGAATTTGTCGCGTTCATGCTCTCGAAAATCCCGCGCGGCCGTTTCGTGACGGTGGAAGAGATCACCAACATGGTGGCCTGGATGGCCTCCGCCGAGAACTCGTTCACCACGGGAGCGGTCTTTGACCTGTCGGGCGGGAGGGCAACCTATTGAGCGGTGCAACTCCCCTGCCGCAACAAAGGCTTTCCGGTCAGGTTGCATGTGTCACTGCGGCTGGACAGGGCATTGGGCGTGCCATCGCGGAGCGGTTTTTGGCCGAAGGCGCGGAGGTTCATGTGTCGGACATAGATGTGGGGCTCCTTGATGGCTTGGAGGCTGCGTCTACGACGGCGGTGGATGCGACTGATCCGGAGGCTGTAGAAAATTGGCTGTCGCGGCTTGCACGTATTGACGTGACGGCTCACGCCGTCGGGTTTGTGCATCACGGCACGGTGGAGGGAACGACGGATGCCGACTGGCGCAGGAGCCAGGGAATTTGTCTCGACAGTGCGTTCCACGTGGCGCGGTCAGCCGTACCGCGGATGCGGGAGCATGGCGGATCGGTGATCCTCGTAGCCTCGCTTGCGTCATCGCTCAAGGGGTATCCGTTTCGTGCGGCCTATGGGGCGGCGAAGGGAGGCGTGATCGGACTGATGAAAGCCTGCGCAGCCGACTATCTGAAGGACGGAATTCGCTTCAACGCGCTGTGCCCGGGCGTGGTGGACACACCGTCGCTGCGTCAGCGGATCGCGGACCTGGCGGAAGAACTGGGCAGCCTTGAGGCGGCTGAAAAATGGTTTTTGGACCGTCAGCCCGCCGGGCGTTTTGCCAAACCGGAAGAGATTGCCTCGACAGCCGCATGGCTTGCGTCTGCGGATGGAGCCTTTGTGACGGGGCAGACGGTGAATGTCGATGGCGGGATCTCGATCTGAGGACGCGCCGATAAATACCCAAAAAACCAATCGGGTTATCCGATGGAGGAGGAAGAAGATGAAACTCAACAGCACGATGAACGGGGCTTCGATCCTGGCGGTTATGGCCTTTGGAACGGGCGCGCAGGCCGAACCGAAAACCAACATGATGCACCAGTGGGCTCAGGGTTCGGAAGCCGCTGCGATTGCTAAGCTCGGTGAAATGTTTGAGGCCGCCGGCGGAACCTGGGAGCAGACCGCGATTTCGGGCCACACATCCAACACGCTGGCCAAGCTGCGGTCGGATGTGGTGGCGGGAAATGCGCCTGCCGCCGTGCAGCTGAAGGGTCCGGAAATTGCTGAGTGGAACGCAACCGGAACCACTGCCAACCTGGATGAGGTTGCGGCCGCGGAAGGCTGGGACGATGTGGTTGCGCCGGAACTGACCTCGGTGATGAAGCCCACTGGGAGCTGGGTCGCGGCTCCCATGAATATTCATCGTGTCAACTGGCTCTACAGTTCACCCGCGATCCTTGATGAGGTCGGCCTCGAGGTTCCCATAACCTGGGACGAGTTCAATGCAGCCTGTGATGCGATTATGGCTGCGGGTTACACCTGTATTGCGCATGGTGCGGCGGACTGGTCGGATACGACCACGTTTGACAGTGTTGTCTATGGCATGGATGTGGACCTGTACCGCAAGGCATTCCAGGAAGCCGACGTCGACGCAATGCGCAGCCAGGGCATGATCGATGCTTTTGCGCAGCTTCGCAAAATGGTTGGTTACATGGATGACGGTATTAACGGCCGCTCGTGGGAGCAGTCGATGACCATGACCATGTCCGGCGAGGCGGCGTTTTTCCTGATGGGTGATTGGACCGTGGCCTCGGCTAATCTGGCCGGTTTCGAGGAAGGCGAGGACTATCTCTGCAACCAGACGCCGGTGGACTGGGGTGGAACCGGGTTCATATTGAATGCGGATTCGGTGGTGTTTTTCAATCAGACCGACCCTGACTACGTGGAGGGTCAGAAGCTTTTGGCCAGCACCATCATGTCGCCGGAGTTTCAGGTGACGTTCAACGTCGCCAAGGGCTCGATCCCGTCGCGCACGGATGTTGATCTGTCCACGGGTGGGTTCACCCAGTGCCAGCAGAAGGGTCTTGAGGACCTTAAGGCTTCGGTCGACGAGGGAACACTCGTTCGGTCGATGGCGCATAACATGACGGTTCTGCAGAAGTACCGGGGCGCCATGATGGAAGTGATCACCGAGTTTGTCGCCGACGATTCCATCACACCGGAAGAAGCCGCCAACCAGCTTGCCGACGCGGTTGAGCTGCAAAGCTAGGCTCCGACGGTTTGATGACCGTGTCGACCTGCTCCCGTTGGCCGGCACGGATCCTTCACACAATCAATCAGAAAACGGTCAAACATGCCTGATCCGATACAGCCTTCCCCAGGCGAGCGGCTGGCCCGCTGGACGCCGCAGCTGGTGCTTTTGCCGACCCTTGCAGCAGCGTTCATTTACGTGGTGGTGTTCTCGGCTTGGACACTTTGGATCTCCGTGTCCCAGTCCACGCTGCTTCCGAACATGGCCTATGGCGGGTTCGGTGAATACGCGGCTCTGTGGAAGAGCAAACGCTGGATTGTCTCCTACCAGAACCTATTTCTGTTCGGGATTCTGTATGTTTTGGGTTCGCTCTGTGTTGGGACGCTGCTCGCCATTCTCATTGACCAGAGAGTGCGGTTTGAATCGGTGTGGCGGACAATTTTTCTTTATCCGCTGGCCATTTCCTTCATCGTGACCGGCACCGTCTGGCGCTGGATTTTTCATCCGCAGACCGGTGTGGAGCGGGCTCTGAATGATCTGGGCTGGCTGAGCGCGAAGTTCGACTGGATCACCGACAGGGACATGGCGCTCTACGTCGTGGTGTTCACCGGCATCTGGCACGCGTCAGGTTTTGCGATGGCGCTTATCCTGGCGGGATTGCGGTCTGTGGATGGAGATCTGATCAAGGCGGCCCAGATCGATGGAGCCTCCATGCCGCGGATCTATCGCAAGGTGGTTTTGCCGACGATATGGCCCATTTTTGTCGCCGTCACGGTGGTGCTCCTTCAGTTTGCCATCAAGACTTATGACCTGGTGGTGGCGCTGACCCAGGGGGGGCCGGGTGTCGCAACCACGGTTCCGGCGATTGTTGTTTACGACCTGATGTTCCAGCGCGGTCAGATCGCTCAGGGTGCGGCGGCGGCCGTGATGATCCTTGTGGCGCTTGCCATTGTCATTGTGCCGTACGTGATCTTGACTGCCTGGCGCGCGCGGAAGGAGGGCCCCTCCCATGGTTGATACAACACATCATGCGTTTGATCCGCTTGCGACCGGCAGCAGTGCTCGTCAGGCCCGGGCGAAGACGATTGTCTACGGGCTGCTGGGGTTTTTCGCTCTGCTTTACCTGTCGCCACTGGTGATCATTCTCATGAACGCCTACCGGCCGCTAGAGGACATCGTGCGGGAGGGGTTCATATCCCTGCCTGAGGTGATGAGCTGGCAGTACTGGGGTGAGGCCTGGAGTACCTTCTGCATCGGGGGCAGCTGCGAGGGGGTCTCGCGGTACTTCTCCAACACGTTGATGATGACCATTCCGGCTACGATCCTGTCGACGGCGTTTGGTGTCGTCAACGGCTATGCCCTGTCAAAATGGCGCATCAAATATGACACATGGGTATTCGGACTGATTACACTGGGTGTGTTTTTGCCGGCGCAGATGACACTGCTGCCCTGGGCGTTTGTTCTGGGCAAGATTGGGCTGTCGAACACGATTGCGGGGCTGGTCTTGGTCCATACGGTGCAGGGCGCGAGTTTTACCACGCTGTTTTGCCGGAACTATTTCCTGGCTGTGCCGGATGACCTGATCAAAGCGGCGCGGATCGATGGTGCCGGGTTCTGGCGCATTTTCCGGCGCATCATGCTGCCGCTCTCGCCGCCGATTCTGATCGTATGCGTGATCTGGCAATTCACCGGGATCTGGAACGAGTTTCTTTTCGGCACGGTTTTCACATCCGGTGCCAACCAGCCCATCACATCGGCCATCGTTGCCTTTTCAGGCTCGGGCACCGGCGAGCGGCATTACAATGTTGAGGCGGCCTCCGTGATCTTCGCGGCTCTGCCACCGCTGCTTGTTTACGTGTTTGGCGGCAAATATTTCGTGCGGGGCCTGACCTCCGGCGCGGTCAAATAGGGGGAGGGACAATGTCTTCTTTGCTAATCAAAAATCTGCGCAAGAGCTATGGCTCCGTCGAGGTGCTCAAGGACATTAATCTGGAAGCGGATTCGGGCGAATTCGTGGCGCTTGTCGGACCGTCGGGCTGCGGCAAATCCACGCTTCTGTCGATCATTGCGGGGCTGGAGAGCGTAACCTCCGGCGAAGTGATGATCGGGGACAGGGTCGTGAATAATGAAGCACCCAAGGACCGGGACATCGCGATGGTGTTTCAGTCCTACGCGCTCTACCCGACGATGACGGTGCGGCAGAACATGACCTTCGGCATGGAGTGCCGTAACATCGACAAGACGGTGCAGGCGGAGACGGTCGCACGGATAGCTTCATTGCTGCAGATTGAACCGCTTCTGGACCGCAAGCCGGGTCAGCTGTCGGGTGGACAGCGTCAGCGTGTGGCGATGGGACGGGCGCTCGTGCGGGATCCCAAACTGTTCCTGTTTGATGAGCCGCTCTCCAATCTCGATGCGAAACTGCGGGTGGAGATGCGGGCCGAGATCAAGAAGCTGCATCAGAATGTTGGCCGCACGACGGTTTACGTGACCCATGACCAGATCGAGGCGATGACGCTCGCGACCCGGATTGCGGTGATGAACCAGGGTGTTCTGCAACAGTACGCGGCGCCCAAGGAGATTTATGAGCGTCCCGCCAACACGTTTGTTGCCGGATTCATGGGTTCTCCTAACATGAACTTCTTCCCGGCGAGGATAGCGCAGGGCACGGACGGGTTGGATGTGGTTCTGGACGGCGGGGATCGTGCGGTGCTCCCCCTTGTGGGCGACGACCCCACAAATATATCGGAAGGACAGAAGGTGACTCTTGGTGTACGGCCTGAGCATTTCAGCCCTGCCCATGAGGCGCGCGCGGCACGGAAGGGCATTCCATCAGTGACGGTTCCGGTCTCGGTGGAAATGGATGAACCAACCGGTTCAGAGACGATACTGATGTGCCGGGTTGCGGGCTCCGAGGCCATCATTGTCTGTGAGCCGAATGGCGCGCCGGTTCCGGGGTCCAGCGCGGATTTTGAAATTGACATGAGCAAGGTCAGCCTTTTTGACCCCACCACTGAACGGCGTCAGTTGCTCGGAACCGATCTGAAGGCCAAACATGTTCTGATAACCGGCGGTGCCACCGGTATCGGCCGGGCCGTGGTGACGGCCTTCGCTGCCGAGGGTGCGCGGGTTTCCTTTTTTGACATCAACGGTGCGGCGGGCCGGGATCTGGCCGAAGGTCTTCGCTCGGCGGTTGCCTTCCACGAAGTGGATCTGACCTGTACAGAGGCGCTGCGGGAGCGAATTATGGCGCTTGCCAACGAGGCGGGCGACATCGATGTGCTGGTGAATGGCGCGGCTAATGACATGCGGCATAAAACGAATGAGGTCACGCCGGAAAGCTGGCGTGACACGCTGTCGGTCAATCTCGATCACCAGTTTTTCTGCGCCCAGGCGGTGTTGCCCGCAATGCGGAGAAAAGGCTCTGGCGTGATCCTGAATTTCGGTTCAATTGCATGGCGGGAAGGACTTGCCGATGCGGTCGGGTATGTGACCGCGAAGGCTGGCATCGAAGGTTTGACCCACGCGCTTGCCCGCGAGGCCGGTCCCGATGGCGTGCGGGTCAACTGCCTGCTTCCGGGATTCGTGCGGACGGAACGGCAGGTGGAGAAGTGGCTGACGCCTGAATTGCAGGATGAGGTGATGTCGCGGCAGTGTTTGCGCCGGTTCACCGAACCGGAGGACGTGGCAGGGGTAGCGGTTTTTCTGTGTTCAGATGCCGCCCGTGCGATCACGAACCAGACGGTGCTCGTGGACGGGGGCTGGCTGTAGCTTTTTTTCGCAACCAACTCTACCCACTGACAGAAACCTGTGTCAGTTATCGCACAATGACGCAGGGAATTTTGTTTGAGATTATCGGCGCCGGTATGGGGCTGGGCATGTCGTTGCTGGTGCTGGCGGGCCTTAGCCTGCGTTTGCATCAGGAGCCTGGGCCACACCTGCATCTTTGGGCCATGGTGGCGTTTTTCGCGATTGATGCGCTGGACCAATTTGATGTGCTGTATTTCGTTCCGATCTTCGGAATGGAACCGATTTTCTATGGCTATGTACTCGTGCTGTATCCGGGATACATGATTAGTCTCTGGCTGTTCGTTCGAGGGCTGACCGAACCAAATGCGTGCCTGAAGCGCCAGGACCTAATCCATCTTCTGCCGATTGCACTTGCGGGATTATGTCTGGCTCCGTTTCTGTCGCTGCCCGCGGCGATGCGGGTGGATTTTGGTCCGGATGCCGCGGGGGAGTTTCTCAGGCTGGTAGCGTTTGGCCAGAATGTATTCTGGCTGCTCTGGGTGATTGTGGTGGTTGTTTATGGCGTCCTGTGCGCACGGCGATTGGTGTCTTATCAGCGAGACATTCGGGAGGTTTTCTCGGACCTTGAGGGCCGATCACTGGTTTGGCTCGATGCGCTGGTTGTGGTGATCCTGCTGCTTGCGGGAATCGTAGCGTTGGATGAGTTACTGGCACTGCTGGACCTGCCCGAAATACGGGAGGGGGTGTCGGCCATGATCTTCGATCTGGCGATGTCCGGAGCGCTGGGGCTCTATGCCCTACATGCGCGACCCGCTCTGCCACAGTGGTCGGCACCGGTCGTTGCGGAGGCGAACTCTTCGATCGAGCGCGTCGTTAATAGTGGTTCGACAGGAAGCAAATACGCGCGGTCAGGGCTAACGGAAAATGACCTGTTGCGGTTGGCCCGACGGGTTGAGGAACGGATGGAGGCGGGAAAACTCTGGCGGCAGGGTAATCTCGACCTGCAGAAACTGGCGGAATCGGTGGCACTTAGCCCGATCCATCTGTCGGAAGTCCTGAATGCGGGCCTGGAAACCTCGTTCTATGATTTTGTGAACCGGTACAGGATCCGCGAAGCCTGTAAACTGCTGGGAACAACGGACATGAGCGTGCTCGAGGTCAGTGAGGCCGTTGGCTACAACGCAAAATCGACTTTTAACGCGAGTTTCAAGCGGGTCACGAGCCAGACGCCGTCGATGTGGCGGCGCGAAAACCGGGCAGCAGTTTGAGCGCGAGGCAGAAAACGTCTGGACAAGCTGGTTTGGACGTTTGGTCACTAGACAGCAACCTTATGAAATAAAATGAAATATTAAGCATAACGCCTCGTCCGGCTGGATTATGCGTCCGGACCAGCCGATCCGGACGACGTGTGGTTGGGCATCTGTCAAATGCACCAACAAATGTTGCGGCCTTTCTGAACTGAGGGCCGGATTTTGCGAGGGCAGATCATGAGAGTTTTCAATCCAGCGGCGCTGCGGGCGCCGCTTGAAACCGTTGCGCAGTTCATCACCGGCAAGGGAGCGCCGACGAGCGTGGTGTCGATTTCGATGAACGGGATTGAGGCCGCGGTTAGGGCAAAAGGCGAGCAAATCAAACCGGCGGAACAGAGCTTCGAGATCGGGTCGCAGACTAAGATGATGACGGCGGTTGTCTTGCTCCAGCTTGCGGAGGAGGGCTTGGTGGCCCTCGACCGTCCGATTGCCGACTACCTTTCGAAGTCAGTAACGAAGGGAATTGCCAACGTAAACGAGGCGACCCTGCGCGATGCGCTGACAATGCAAACTGGAATATTCAACTACACGAATATCTCGGACGATGACGGATTTCGTCTGGTTGAGCGGGCTGCGGCGGAGTCTGATGAGATCGTTGATACGGAGTTTGCGCTCGACCTTTTGCGCGGACTCCCCGCGCAGTTCAAACCTGGTGAGCGTTTCGAGTATTCCAACAGTAACTATGCGCTGCTGGGCCTGATTGCCGAAGAAGTCACCGGTCAGACGCTTGGTAAACTGATGGAAGAGCGGATTTTCGAACCGCTTGGCATGTCCGCCAGTCTACTGGAAGACTTCGAGCATGATGCAAACAGGTTGAAATCATATTATCCACTGGGCGATGATGAACTGCTTGACGTGACCTGGTTGGGCCTTGACCGCTTCGCGGAAGGTGGTGGCATTTCCAACACGGCGGACATGACAACGTTTCTAAACGCACTGCTGGTGGAACAAAGCCTGTTGCCGGAAGAGTCCCTTTCCCTGATGACGGATTTTGTTCTGACTGACCAAGGTTACGAGTTCGGACTGGGTCTCGCGAAATTCAATATTTCCGAGGATCGTCATCTGGTCGGGTTTTCCGGCGGTACGTCGGGAACGGATTCGGCTACCTTTCTGCATCTGGAATCCGGTGCCATTCTGTCGGCGGCGGTAAATCGTCCGGATCTGGCATACGGTTCAGTGTCAGCGCTTGTTGGAATGATCGAAACCGTTTTGCCCGATAACGCCTGGGTTGAAGCGAATGAGGGGTCCGGGCGGGTTCGGGTCGAAGGCGTGTCCGCTTCTGGGCTGGCGATTGAGGTGCATGAACGTGGCACGATAATCAGCCACGAGGGTGTTTCTCTTGCACTCGAAACCGCGCTTGGAAAACTGGAGGATGCGATCCAGTTTGCCGACGGCTCCAAATTACGGATTGGTGACGGCGGGGACGACAGATTTGTTTTGGGTGCCACCGACGATCAGGCGATTGGCCGGTCCGGGAGTGACCGTATTCATGGTGGCAGGGGTGATGATCTCATGAGCGGTGGAAAAGGTCATGACAGCATGAACGGCGGTGGCGGGGACGACGAGCTTAGCGGTGGCAGAGGTCATGACCGGCTTTTTGGCGGATCCGGGGCAGATGTCTTGGAGGGTGGCCGGGGGGCCGATACTCTGATCGACGGCAAGGGCAATGAGTTGATGACAGGCGGCCGCGGAGCGGACGTATTTGTGTTCGGGCGCGCTGCCAACGACGGTTCCCGCGACCGCGACAGGATCTTGGACTTTGACGTCTCGCAGGATTTGATTGACTTGCGCGGGACTGAAATCCGGGACATTTATGAGGGATCAGCCGGTCTGCGTCTGACCCTCTCTGGAGATGGCGACATCCTTAAAATTTTCGGAATATCGGAGTATGACGATCTCCTGTTCGTGTGATTGCTCTATTGTGGGAGGATTTAACTTTTGAGCAGTGTGGTCCTGTTCAGCCTTCCGGCAGAAGAATGGACGGGTCGATACCGCGTTTTTCAGCGCTGAGACGGACGGCCTCGCGCAGAGCCTTGCTGCGTTTGAGCAGGCGCCGGAAGCGGTCCTCGTCCAGGACAAGGACGGTGGTTGGTGCGATGGCGCGGACATCCGCGCGGCGCGCTCGGTTGGTGAGAAGTGCCATCTGGCCAAACATTTCGCCACGGCCAAGCCGCCAGGACTGGCCCGCGCTTTCGAGTTCAACCGCGCCTGAGGCAATAAAGAACACCCGTGTGCCTGATATTTCCTTGCGCACTATGACCTCACCCGCGTTGAAGTAGCGTGTGGCAAGCGAGCGGGTCAGACGTTTGACAATGGCGTTGTCCAGATCGGCAAAGAACGGGAACTGGCGGACGAAGGCTTCGCGCTGGACCGCGACATCCAGGCGGGGGCGTTCCTCTGCGGCGCCCCTGCGCGTTGCAAGCTCCTGTATCAGGGCGGTATAGACCTCGGCCCCGATCAGTCCGTCGTCGCGCATGGCGACGTATTCGCGCTCCTCCATTCGCAGGGCGGTGCGCCGGATGAAGCGCCGTTCGAGTTCCTCAGCATACCCTGGGTATTGTAGGCGAAGACCTTCGAGTGCGGTTTCCACGTTCTCGATACGGCGTGACAGAAGTTCGTGGAGAAGTTCCGCGACGCGGCGACCGTGGATGCGGCGAATGCGGCCGTCGATGAAAGTCCCGAGGTCGCGCATGATCAGACGCTGAGCCAGCAACAGTTCGAAACGGTCGGCGGTCATCTGGGCCAACGGGCCGGAAATGCCCAAACGACCATGGAGCAGCACGGCTGCGCGGAATGCCTGGCCATAAGCAACACTGCGTCGTGCTGATTTCTGATAACCGATGCGGCCCTGGGTGCGGGCGGCTTCGATCAGCCGGTCCGCGTCCGACAGTACCAGTTCGGCCATTCGAGCGGAGATCGTGCGTTCGCGCATGTGTTCGAGAATGGTGTCGCGTTCGTGCCCGGCCAACGCAATGAGACCCAGAGCAATGCGGTCTCGGTCGAGGATGCGGCCGTTTTCCTCGGCCATCTTTACGACGGCATCGAGGCGTTCCCCGAACCGCTTTGCCTCCGAACGCACGGTGTCGCGGTTCAGGTCATACCTGTCCGTGGTGTGTGCAACGTCTTCGCGCACGGTCTGCAGGGCAACGGCGACCACCTGACGGGACAGGGCCTCGTCGAGTGGGGAGAGGCGGTCCAGCCCGAGCCGTCCGATGATCCAGCGCAGTGTTGTACCCTGTACGAGCAATGTGAAAAGTGTGAACCCGGTGGCGAGTATGCCAACGACCCGTTGGATGTCATCCGGGACGCGGAAGCTCTCGGTTACGGCGAGTGCCAGTGCCAGTGTGACGGCGCCCCGGAGGCCACCCCAAAGGATCGCAACCCGGTAGGGTCGTTCGACCGCAGGGGATATTTTGAGCGACGTAAGCAGCGGCATCAGCCCGAACAGGATGGCGGCTCGGGCGATGATTGCTGCCACAACCACGACGCCAACCAAAAGAAAGTCCTCCAGTCGAACCTCTTCCAACAGGCGCGGGATGAGCAGCGCTGCGAGGATAAAGATAAGTGCTCCGGCCCAGTGTGCGAGTACGTCCCAAAGTTCACGCAGGTTGGTCCAGGACTGGGGTGGCAATCGTCCAGGTGCCGTGAGGTTGAGTGTGAGACCAGCGGCAACCACCGCAATGACGCCTGACGCTCCCACGCTCTGTTCCGCCACGATATAGGCGAGGTAGGGGAGAGCCACGGAGATTGAGATTTGTGCCAGTTCGTGACGGCTGAAAAGGCTCATGACCCAGACGGCGATCCGGGCGGCGACCCATCCGGTCACCACGCCGCCAGCGATGAGCATTGGAAAGCGGGCGAGGGCGTCGCTGAGCTTCGGGTCGGGCAGGCCAAGCATGACGAAGCCCATGAACAGGCCGAACAGAGCGATGGCGGCGGCATCGTTGAGCAGGCTTTCCCCCTCAATAATCCGGGCAAGACGCCTTGGAGCCGAGATTGACCGAAAAATAGAGACCACCGCCGAGGGGTCGGTGGTTGAGACGATCGAGCCGATCAGAAGGCAGGCGGCAAGGGGCAGCGTGCTGGCCCATGAGAGGGCGTAGCCTACCGAGAGCGTGGCGACAACCACAGCCACCACCGCAAGCGTTAGGATGGGGACCCAATCATCGAGCATTCTTCTAAGGTTCATGCCCAGTGTTGCCTGAAAAAGCAGTGTTGGCAGAAAGACATAAAGGAAGACATTCGACCTGATTGGCAGGCCCAGAATTGCCTCTGCCACCGGGTTGAGTGCGTCGGTCAGTGTCGTTCTGAGAAAGAAGGTTGCGCCAGCACCGATCATAATGCCGAGAACGGCGAGGATCACGCTGTATGGAAGGCGAACGCGCGCGGCGAAGGGCTCAGCCGCGCCAATGACGACAAACAACGATGCAATGACGGTGATGACGATAGTGATGTCCATAAACCGGAAATATCAGAAGACGCGGCGGACGCACGTGCAATTTGACGTCGCTCCGATTGGTAACTCCGTTTGTGATCTCAAATTTTTGCGGGGTTTGGCCGGATAAATGCGGTTGCTTCCTCATTTGAAAGGGAATTTTACTTGGCGGTATGAGTGACTCCAAAAGCCTGCCGACGGGAACCATGCGTAACGGGGGGCACCGCTATCGGATTGGTCTGTTGAACCCCAATGCAAACCTTTCAACAACCGCACTGATGACGGGACTGGCGGAGCCGATTTGCCCGCGAGGCGTGATTGTCGAAGGCCATACCATGGAGCGGGGTCCGACGGTGATCATGGATGAGACTGCGCTCAATGCCTCCGTGGAGCAGGTGGTGGCGAAGGGAATTGATTTGGCCGCTGCCGGGGTGGACGGGCTGATCGTTTCAGCCTTTGGTGATCCGGGGCTGTTGACGTTGCGCGACCGGGTCGATGTGCCGGTTGCTGGTATTGCGGAGGGCGGGATGGCAGAGGCTGCCGCGGGTGGACGGATGTTCTCGATTGTCACTACGACACCGAGGCTTGAAGCCGCCATTCTCAGTCTGGTGAGGCGATATGGTCATTCTGGAAACCTCGCGTCGCTGCGTATAACCAGGGGCGATGTCCCTGCAATCATGTCTGATCCGGTGCGGATACGGGCGGCTCTGGTTTCCCTTGCCCGCGAATGTGAGGCGGATGGGGCGGAGGCTCTGCTGATTGGTGGCGGGCCATTGGCGCCAGCGGCTCCGGCCGTGGCGGAAGCCATTGCTCTGCCGGTTATTGATCCAGTAGGGGCGGGGACGCGTCAGGTTTTGCGAATGCTGGGACTGAAGGAGGCAGCTGAACATAGAGACGCGAAATGATGGCAATTTTCGTGATTTGAGTGAGCACGATGCCAGTCAGGACAGGGAGTGGAAATCGCCCGACGACAGAACTGGCGATGCGTCGATATCCTTGGCGTCAAGCATGGCCGCCACACGTTCGAGGGAGGCGAGAAGCTGGGCCTGTTCCCAGTTCTGCATTCGGCCGAATGCCTGGACGAAGCGTTGCTGAAGAGCATCAGGCGCATCGTCAACCACCTCGCGACCCTGATCAGTAATGGTCACGTTTGTCTGTCGACGGTCCGTTTCGGATCTCTGGCGCAGGATCAGATCCCGTGCTTCCAGTTTGTCGATGATGGCCGTGACCGTGGCCTGGGCGACACCCATCTGCGTGGCGAGCACCTTGGGTGTGCGGCTGCCGTCCGGTTGGGCATAAAGAATCTGTAATACGCGTAGCTGCGCGGGCGTGATTCCCGAGGCTACGGCCAGGTCACGTTCAAAAAGGGTGGTTGCGCGGATTATTCTTCGGAGCGCGATGAGGCAGTCATCGACGCGGTCGGATTGCGTCACAGTCATGAAGCAATTGTGGCACGGAGTTGCAGGATGCTTCAAGAACCAAAGCATTTTAAGGGCGCATTGAGATAATTCGCCTTGCAAATCAATTTTGCGGCCCTTTTTATCGATAAATTCGGGAAAATGAGCAAAAAAATCGCCCGATCGATGCAGCGAAAATAAAACTGCTTAGTATGTTGAAGTTATTTTCAGCAGCGGCTATCTATTCGCGCGAACGACCAGGGACACATGCCATGCCGAAAGATCTGACTGAACCCCGAACGCGTACGCTCCGTTTGCGCAAACCTGATGCGTCGGACGGAGCCGATATATGGGCGCTTGTAAAAAGCTGCAGGCCGCTTGATGTAAATTCCATGTATGCCAACCTCATCCAGGCTGATCACTTCCGTGATACCTGCGTGGTTGCGGAACGTGACGGGGAAATCGTGGGCTGGGTGTCCGGCCATATGATTCCCGACAGTTCGGAGCTTTTTGTCTGGCAGGTGGCCGTCGGGGAGAAGGCCCGGGGTACCGGCCTTGGCAAGCGGATGCTTCTCGACCTGATCGAGCGTGACGCCTGCAACGACGCCGAGAACCTCAAGACAACCATCACGCGGGACAACACCGCATCATGGAGCCTGTTCCGGAGCTTTGCCCGCTCCATTGGTGGCGATCTCACGGATGAGCCGCATTTCGAACGGGATGTACACTTTGACGGGCAGCACGACACCGAGCATATGGTGACGATCAGCCTGCCGACTGCGGATGAACTGAGCCGCGCGGCCTGAGCCGATCCTCCCGACATACCAAATTCAATGATTAACGCACAGGATGCGAAAGGTACTCTCATGCCCAAGGACATGACTGAAACCCATGATATTTATGACCGTCGCGAGAGCGCGGCGCGCTCGTACTGCCGCAACATGCCGGCGGTCTTCGAAAAGGCTTCCGGGTCCGAACTGACGACTGCGGATGGACAGACTTATATCGACTTTCTGGCCGGATGTTCATCGCTCAATTACGGACACAACGATCCGGATATGAAAGCCGCACTGGTGGAGCACATAACGGCCGATGGGATTGCCCATGGCCTGGATCTGCACAGCGGCGCAAAAGGTGAGTTTCTCGAGGCGTTTGAGGACCATATTCTCGCGCCCCGTGGCATGGATCACCGGGTCATGTTCACAGGTCCGACGGGTGCAAACGCGGTTGAGGCCGCGATGAAAATCGCGCGTAAAGTGACCGGGCGGACGAATATTATTGCATTCACCAACGGTTTCCATGGTGTCACGGCCGGAGCGCTGGCGGCGACAGGAAACGGGTATCACCGCGGCGGCGCAGGCATGGAGCTTAGCGGTGTAACGCGGATGCCCTATGACGGGTATTTTGGTGCTGAAACCGATACGGCTGACTATCTGGAGCAGATGCTCGCCGACGGTTCCGGTGGTGTGGATGCGCCGGCGGCAATCATCCTGGAAACAGTTCAGGGTGAGGGCGGTTTGAACTGCGCCCGTGCGGAATGGGTGCGTCGCATCGCCGCCGTGGCCAAAGAGCACGGCGCACTCTTGATTATTGATGACATTCAGGCCGGGTGTGGTCGCAGCGGTACGTTCTTTTCCTTTGAGGATATGGGCGTAACCCCGGATATCGTGACTATGGCGAAATCCGTTTCGGGTTTTGGTTTGCCAATGGCTCTCGTTCTGGTGCGGCCACAACATGACGTGTTCGGGCCGGCGGAACATAACGGCACTTTCCGTGGAAATACGCATGCGTTTGTGACGGCGCGTGTGGCGATCGAAAAATTCTGGGCAGATGATGCGTTCCAGAAAGAACTTGAGATGAAATCGGAGCTGATCCAGGACCGCCTGTTCCGCATCGCGGATCAAATTCCGGGCAGCGGCCTGAAGGGCCGTGGCGTAATGCAGGGTGTTGATGTGGGGTCCGGGGAGCTGGCCTCCGATATTTGCCGCCGGGCTTATGACGCGGGTCTGGTGATCGAGACCTCGGGCAACGAGGATCAGGTGGTAAAGGTTCTCGCACCGCTGACCACACCGGTCGAGACATTGCGCAAAGGCTTCGACATCCTTGATGAAGCCGTGCGTAACGCCATGAGTGCCAAAACCCCGATTGCAGCGGAGTAAGCGATATGATCGTCAGAGATATCAACAAGATCATCAATTCCGAGAATGACCGTATCGTGTCGGATGCACAGTGGACTTCCATCCGGATGCTTCTGGCCGATGATGGTATGGGATTTTCTTTCCATATCACGTTCCTCAAGGCAGGCTCGGAGCATATGTTCGAGTACAAGAACCACTTTGAGAGCGTCTATTGCATGAAGGGCAAGGGGTCGATTACCGATCTTGCCACCGGCGAAACCCATCAGATTGAGCCGGGTGTGATGTACGCGCTGAACGAGCATGACCGGCATGTTCTGAGAGCTGAGGAAGAGCTGGTCATGGCCTGCGTCTTCAACCCGCCGGTGACGGGCAAGGAAGTTCACCGTGAGGACGGCTCCTACGCTATCGCAGAGGAGGCCTGATATGGCGCATACCGTCGAAAAAATCGGTGGCACCTCAATGGACCGTATCGACGAGTTGCGTGACACGTTGATACTCGGTGACCGGGGGCCGGACGAGATTTACGGTCGTATTTTTGTTGTATCGGCTTTCGGTGGGATCACCAACCTTCTGCTCGAACACAAAAAAACCGGGGAGCGCGGTGTGTTTGCCGTTTTCTCGAGTGGCGATAACGAGCATGACTGGTACACGCGTCTCGACCGGGTTGCGGGAGCCATGAAAAAGGCCCACAACCGGATCCTGCAGCATCCGGCAGATGTTGAGCGCGCGGATGCTTTCGTTCAGGATCGGTTGCTGGGGGCGCGGAACTGTCTGATCGACCTTCAACGGCTGTGTTCCTATGGACATTTTCGCCTCGCGCAAAACATGAGCCAGACGCGGGAACTGCTTGCCGGGCTTGGAGAATCCCACTCCGCATTTGTCACGACACTGATGCTGCAGCGGGCTGGTGTGGAGGCGCGCTTTGTCGACCTCTCCGGCTGGTGTGACGAGGATGACCTGACCTTGGATGAGCGGATCATGTCAGCCATGGACCGGGTGGACCTCGACTGTGAGTTGCCGATCGTCACGGGGTACGCGCAGTGCCGCGAGGGCCTCATGGGTGAGTATGATCGGGGCTATTCGGAGGTGACTTTCTCGCGGCTGGCGGCCCTGACGGGTGCACGTGAGGCGATCATACATAAAGAGTTTCATTTGTCCTCCGCCGATCCCAATCTTGTTGGGGCGGGAGAAGTCAAAAAACTTGGTCGGACAAACTATGATGTGGCCGATCAGCTGTCCAACCTCGGCATGGAGGCAATCCATCCGAAGGCGGCCAAGACGCTGCGGCAGTCCGGGGTTCCGCTCCGCGTGACCAATGCGTTTGAGCCGAAAGACCCGGGCACGCTCATTGACGACCAGCCGGCGGAAAGCGCTGCGGTCGAGATAGTGACAGGCTTGGAGCTGTTCGCGCTCGAGTTGTTTGAGCAGGATATGGTCGGCGTGAAAGGCTACGATTCCGCGATCCTCGAAGTCCTGACCCGACATGGCGTGCGCATCGTGTCGAAGGTTTCAAACGCAAACACAATCACGCATTATGTCGATACATCGATGGACGTGCTGCGGCGTGTGGAGCGGGATCTTTCCGGTATCTATCCTTCCGCCGAGGTGTCGACCCGGGCCATTGCGATGGCATCAGTCATTGGACGTGATCTGTCCGGGCTGTCGGTGCTGACACGGGGCCTGCAGGCGATTGCGGGCTCGGGACTGGACTGCATCGGGGCCACGCAGGGACCGCGAAATGTCGATGTTCAGTTCATTCTGGACCGCAAGGACCTGAATGCGGTGATTGCCGCTTTGCATGGTGCCTTGGTGAAAGAGGACGCGCCAAATCTTGCCCGCGCGGCCTGACTGTGGGCTGAAGCAGACCTGAGTCCAAACTAAATTTTTTGGACCGACCCCGGAAACTGATCGTTTGGGGTCGGTCTTTTGTTTGTTGGCATTGCCCATGAGCTTGGAGGGTTTGGGCGGCTAGCCACCGTTCCTTTTGTAGCGCATGACTTTTCTTTCCTAACTGCTCTAACGTTTTCCAGTTTGTACATAATTTCATAAAACCATTGAAAAACATTATTTTATCAGATTTTGATTAGATCGAGTGCTGTCCTGAAAGAAAAGTTGACAGGAAAGAAAGGAAAGTAATACGCTCTTTCCTAAAAGGACCTGCGTCGCAAAAAAGGGGGCAATGCGGGGAGCCATAGGGAGGACACCCCTTGTCGAAACTTTCGCTGGTGGGCGTGCGCAAGTGCTACGGCACTTTTGAGGCGATCCCGTCGCTTGATCTTGAAATCGCGGATGGCGAGTTCTGCGTTTTTGTGGGGCCGTCCGGCTGCGGAAAATCAACGTTGCTGCGGACCATTGTGGGACTGGAGGAGTTGACCGAAGGTCAGATCCACATTGGTGAGCGGGAAGTCGGTCGGCTGTCGCCGGGTGACCGGTCCATGGCCATGGTTTTCCAAAATTATGCGCTTTATCCCCATATGACGGTGGCACAAAATATTGGCTATCCGCTCAAACTTGCGCGTGTTTCAAAACCGGAAATCAAAAAACGGACGGACGAGGTGGCCCGCTCTTTGGGGCTGGGGGCTCTTCTGGAGCGCAAACCGGCCGAACTGTCTGGCGGACAGCGGCAAAGGGTTGCTATCGGGCGGGCGGTCATTCGTGAGCCCGAAGCATTTCTTTTCGATGAGCCGCTGTCGAACCTGGATGCCGAGTTGCGCGTAAAAATGCGGCTCGAAATCGCCGAAATGCAGCGGCGGCTGGGTGCGACCACGATTTATGTAACCCATGACCAGGTGGAGGCAATGACACTCGCGGACAGGATTGTGGTCCTGAGGGACGGGCGGATTGAGCAGGTCGGGCCGCCGCTGGAGCTGTACGACAACCCGCGAAATCTCTTTGTGGCACGTTTCATCGGTTCACCGGCGATGAACCTGCTGGAAGTTGTACCAAGGGGAGCAGACATGCAACTTCCCCAGCTTGAAGGGCTGGTTGTGCCGACTCCGGCTGGTGTGACGCCACGCCCGGGGATGCTCCTTGGAGTTCGACCGGAACATCTCAATCCGGTTGAGGATGGCGGGTCTCTGACGGTGGGGGCGGTGGAGCATCTCGGCGGCACCTCCTTTGCATATACCGCAGGATCGGAAGGGGATGACCGGCTTTGCGCGGAACTTGGGGAAAACCGGACCGTGGTTCCTGGTACAACAGTCAGGGTCGGTATTCGGGAGGGCCGATACTTTCTCTTCGAACGGAACAGCGGGACGCGACTTTATTGAAAGAAGCGCAGTAACCGGGTGCAACCGGACAACAAAAAAGGGAGGACTACCGGAAATGACTTACTTCAGAAAAGCGGGCACGCTTGCCCTGATCCTGGGTACAACGGCGGGAACATCGACGTTGGCTGAGACGCTGACGGTCTATTTCAACGCAGGCCATGCCTATCATACATATCTGGAGGTGATTGAGCAGTTCGAGGCGGATAATCCAGGTTGGGAGGTTGCACTCGAGCGGTATCAGTGGCCGGACATGCGCACGAAACTGGTGGCGGATTTTGCCGGTGGCACCACGCCGGACCTCGTTGCCGAGCCCGGAGGCTGGGTCACGGAGTTTGCGGAGCAGGGTCATCTGACTCCTCTGGGTGACTTTATTGAGCAGGATTCAGATTACGGGTTCCCGGAGGACTGGCAGGACAGTTCAGTTGCGAAGAATACTCTTGATGGTGAGATTTACGCGGTCCAGATCCATCTGACCTGTGCGACGCTGCTCTACAATGTGGACATGCTGTCCGAAGCGGGCTTTGACGGGCCGCCAACCAATTGGGAGGAATTTCGCGAGGTCGCCATCGCAACCACCGGTGGCGGAAAGTATGGGTTCGCGCCCAATCCCAGTATCGCTTATTACTTTCCCTGGCTCTACCAGAACGGAGCGGACTGGTACGATGCTGATGCGCATGAAATGACCTTCGGATCGGACGCGGCGATGGAGGCCATTCAGTTTGTCGGCGACCTGATCCACAAGGATCGCGCCGCGCCGCCGCCGATTCAGGGGGCGGATTACGAGGGGCCGCAGAAACTCTTCACGGCCGGACGCGCCGCAATGATCATCACCGGTCCCTGGGACGTGCGCCCAATCAAGGAAGGCAATCCGGATCTGAACTGGGCTGTGGCGCCGTCGCTGACCCACAAGGAGCAGCGGACCATGCAGGGTGGCGTAAGTCTAATGATTCCCGCTGAAGCGGAGCACCCCGAAATGGCCTGGGAACTCACCAAGCGTCTCACGGCTGTTGACGTGGAGGTCGCGACCGCATTGCAGTACGGCATGACCATGCCGCGCAAATCCTGGCTTGAGAATGAGGAAATTGCGAACGACCCGATCCTGAGCGCATTCGGCAGCTGTCTTCCCTATTCACAGGGAACAACTACCGAAATCAGCCGTTCCGGTGCGCCCGTCAGCCAGCTTGAGACGATCTACCTCGGTGCGATTGACGAGGTTGTGTACGGCGGTGCCCAAGCTGCTGACGTGATGCCGGCGGCCGAGGATGAGGCCAACCAACTGCTGAGCCAGTAGGGGCAACAGGGGTCGGGCGGCTGTCCGGCCCCGCCGCACCAGCCGGAGTGGGAAGATGAGCTATCGCAGAAAACAGATCGTGATTGCCTATGCGCTGCTGCTGCCGGCCATCATCTATTTCACGATCTTTTTCTTTGGCCCGATTGCTGTTGAGTTGTGGGCCAGTTTCTATTCCGGCCAGCCCATGGTGGGCGAAAGCAGCTTTATTGGGCTTGGCAATTACACGCGCGCGCTCTCGGACGCTCTGGTTCACCGGTCGCTGAGTGCGACGATGATCTACTCCTTTGGCTCAACCATCCTGACGATCTGTTTCGCACTGTTGTTTGCCGCGGTGCTGGCCGGGCCGACCAAGGGGAACAATACGGTACGGGCGATCCTGTTTTTCCCCTACATTGTATCGTTCGTGATCGGCGGGCTCATGTGGCGCGCAATCCTTGATCCGTTCACCGGCATTTTGAATGCCGCTTTGATTTCACTCAACCTGCCGACCCAATCCTGGCTCGCGGATCCCGACGCGGCGATCTGGGTGCTTGTGTTTGTGTCGAGCTGGAAGGATATAGGCTACGCGACGCTCATATACATTGCGGCCATTCAGGGCATTCCGGGACACCTTTACGATGCCGCCCGTGTCGATGGTGCCCGCCCGACCGATCAGATGCGTGACATAACTCTTCCGTTGCTGATGCCGACGACGCTGTTCCTGGCCGTGACGCTGGGGATCAGCAGTCTGCAGGAGCTTGCGCTACCCTATCTGATGACGGGTGGTGGGCCGGCAAACTCGACGAGGCTCTACTCGCTGCATGTTTATGAAACAGCCTTTCAGGATTTGAATCTCGGCTATTCCTCTGCCCTGTCGTTCCTGATGTTCCTGTTCATCCTGCTTGTCACCTTCCTGCAGTTTCGGCTTCTCCACAGGGATATTCGCCATGTATGACCGATCCCGTGACCGCGTGCCGCTTTGGCTGCGCATTTCCATTGGAGCATTGCTGGTGATTGCGGTGTTTCTCGCCATGCTTCCTTTTTTGTATATGGTATCGCTGTCGCTGCAATCCGATGCAGATCTTTTCAGCGGCGAGGTGGTGGTAATCCCGGAGCAGCCGCAGTGGCTGAATTACATCACGATCTGGGAGGAGGCTCCATTCGCGCGGTTTATCCTCAACAGTTTCGTCATTGCGGGAGCCATCAGCTTCCTGCATGTCGTGTTTGACCCGCTGATCGGCTATGTCTTTGCAAAGATGCAATTTCCCGGACGGCGCATTATGTTTGCGGCACTGTTGTCCACGCTAATGCTGCCGTTCTTCATTCGATTGGTGCCGCTCTACATTCTTACGGCCGAGGTGGGTCTGCTGAACACTTATACCGGGCTTATCCTGCCGTTCGCGATGAGCGGCTTTGGCATTTTCCTGATGCGGCAGTTCATTCTTCCAATTCCCGATGACCTGCTCGACGCCGCACGTGTGGACGGTGGCGGAGAGCTGCGCGTGTTCTGGGACATTGTCCTTCCGCAGCTCTATCCCGCAATCGCAACGCTCGCTCTTCTGACTTTTGTGTTTCAGTTCAACGAGTTTCTCTGGCCGCTCGTGGTTGTGAGTTCGGAGCAGATGCGCCCGATCACCACCGGTCTGACATTGTTTAACCAGGAATATTTCACCCGTTGGAACCTGACAGCCGTCGGGGGAATGCTCATGTTCATTCCCTGTCTGCTTCTGTTCCTGTTCGCGCAACGGTTCTTCATCAGAAGCGTGATGCTGTCGGGTATGAAATGACAGGAGATCTTATGCGCAAACGTCCCAACGTCCTCGTTTTCTTTACGGATCAGCAACGATGGGACACCGTCGGGCGACATGGAAACCCGCTTAACATCACGCCAAATTTTGATCACCTGTCCCGCGAGGGGTGCTTTGTGCGGGAGAGTTTCACCTGTCAGCCGGTCTGCACACCGGCGCGGGCCGCGCTGCAAACGGGGCGATACCAGTCGCGTACCGGGGTTTACCGGAACGACATCACCCTGCCGCTTGAGGAGCATACGCTCGGCCATCATTTCAGGGAGCACGGTTACTCTACGGGTTACATCGGCAAATGGCACCTGGCCTCTGACAACCCGGTGCCGAAAGACGAACAGGCGGGATATGACTATTGGCTCGCTTCGAACATTCTTGAATTCACCTCGACCGCCTACGAAACAACGGTTTATGAGGCCGATGGCACACCGCAAAACCTGCCTGGCTACCGGGTTGATGCGTTGACGGATGCAGCGATTCGCTGGATGGATCAGTCACGGGACGATCCGTTCTTCCTGTTCCTGTCGTTTCTTGAACCGCACCATCAGAACCAGACGGACGACTACCCGGCGCCATCCGGAATCGAAAGCTGGCTTCAGGGCCGAAACCCGGAACTTCCGGAGGACCTGAAAACCCTGGGAGGAACAAGCGCGGAGCATTATTTCGGTTATATGGGGATGATCAGCCGCCTCGATGCCGCACTTGGGCGTATCGCGGACATGCTGCGCTCCCGCGGAATGCTTGATGATACGATCGTACTGTTCAGCTCCGACCATGGCTGTCATTTCAAGACAAGAAATGACGAATACAAACGTTCCTGCCACGAGGCCTCAATCCGTGTTCCAACCTTCATCCGGGGGCCGGGATTTGAACCCGGATCGGAGCCGGACAGGCCGGTAAGTCTGATCGATCTTCCCCCAACCCTTCTCGACGCTGCGGGCATCACGCCACCGGATGAGATGCAGGGTCGTTCGATACTGTCAGACGGAGGACCGCAGGATATCTTCATTCAGATCAGCGAGAGCCATGTTGGGCGGGCTCTGCGCACCGGTCGCTGGAAATATGAAATTTCCGGCGAGGGAGTCGATGGCTGGGATGACAGTGGAGCGTCCACATATCGCGAGGCATTTCTTTACGACCTCGAAACTGACCCTCACGAGTTAAACAACCTCGTTGGTGATCCAGGTCTCACCGATGTTAGGGCCGGTTTGCGTGAACGCCTGCTTGAACGCATGGTCGAAGCCGGAGAAGACCGCCCGGAAGTTTTAGCCGCAGAAATGGCCGGATGAAAGTTACACTCAAGGAAATCGCCACACGTGTTGGAGTAGCCGAGTCCACGGTGTCGCGCGTTTTATCCAAGGAGCCGACCCTGTCGATCTCGGATGAACGGCGCCGGGCGATTTTGGAAACTGCGGAAGAGCTCAACTATGTGCGGCCGAAGAGGGCACCGCCAGCCCGGACAAAACGTAAAACTGAAACCGAGGTCGTGGTATTGTGCCATGCGCTGACAGCGGATGAGGAGCTCTCGCGACCGTTTTACGTTGGCGTTCGCAAAGGCATCGAAGCGGCGGCATTGGAGCGGGATGTTCGGATACTTCGGGCAGACCCGTCGGTGCCACTTGCTTTTCGGTCAGGTGAGCGTGCGCTGGGGGTGATTGTGATTGGCGTCGTGCCGGACGACGTGTTGTCAACCGCGCGGGCGCTTGACCTCCCAGTGGTGTTTGCGGATCAGCCGGCGCGGGACCCTGAGGCTGGTGACGACAGCGTGGTTACGGACGTGGACCTTGCCGTGGGACGAGCGCTTGACCTGCTCAAGTCCCAGGGATGCAGCAGACTTGCCTGTGTCGACCTCGTGGACGTGCAGACGAGCGCGTCAACAGTTGGGCGTGGCCGTTTTTTTAAACCATGGAGCATGGATAACGGTGGTTTTGACGCGGATTATCTCATCATCCAGTCCCGCGATCAGATAAACGGCAGGCAGGCCATAAGCCGGATGTTTGAAAAACTTCGGGAGCAAGGTAAACCTCTACCCGATGGCCTTCTTGCGACGACCGACCTTGTTGCTGCGGAGGCCTATCAGGGGATTGCGGCGGAGGGATTGAGCATACCGGACGATATCCGTGTTGTCGGAATGGGGGATAACTCCATTGCCCAGTTGCTGACCCCTCCGCTGGCGAGTGTTGAGATACCCGCCGGTGATATAGGCCGCACGGCCTTTGACCTCGTTATCGAACGCAGTTCCGGCCGTAGGGTGGCAAAAACCGTGACTCTGCATACCACATTCGTGGCACGCGAGAGTCTGGGGATCGGTGGCACAGGCTAGGCCCGGGCTGTTCGGTTGCGCAGTTTGTTAAGACCTCCGGTTGAATGTGCGGCCTGGCTGACCCATACCGAGCCGAGGACGACAGTCGCTCCGAGAGCCTGTAGTGGGGTGAGTGCCTGACCGAGCCAGACCCATCCGAGGAAGACGGCCGTGACGGGACTCATCATGCCCAGCATGGAAACTGCCCCGGGCTCGATTCGTGCCACGCCACGAAACCAGATCCAGTAGGTGGCGGCAGCTCCGATAAGTCCCAGCCATAGAAGGCCGCCCAGGTTTGCAGCGGTAAGCGGGGGCAGTGCGGGTTCGACCAAAAATGACATCGGCAGGAGAATGAGCCCACCAGCCGTCAGTTGCCAGGCCGTGAAGCTCAGGGCCGGTACCGGGGGCTGCCATTTTCGACTGAGCACGGTACCCGCAGCCATAGAGGCTGCTGCGCCCAGGGCGGCCGCGATGCCGACAGGATCAAGCGCGGCGCCGGGCCCCAGTAGCAGGAGGCCCACCCCGATAATTCCGGTTATTGCTGCACCCACCGCCGCCATGCGTACGGGCGTTCCAAGCCAGGCCCGTGCCATTCCAATGACGATCAAAGCCTGAACGGCCGTGACCGTTGCCGCAACCCCGCCAGGAAGGTGGTAGGCGGCAATGAACAGGAGCGTCCAGAACACTGCGAAATTTAGCGCTCCAAGAACAAACACCCGTCCCAGCCAGGCTCGCGGTGGCAGGCAGCGGGTGATGGCCAGCAGCAGAATGCCTGCGGGCAGGGCACGCAGAACTGCAAGCGTGACAGGGTAACCTTCGGGCAGGAACTCCGTGGTGACGAAATATGTGCTGCCCCAAACGGCAGGGGCGACAGCGGTCAGAAGAATGTCGGTGGTCCGGGTCATAAGTTGAAACTCCGCATTATAGCCTGCCAATGGCGGGCCGTTGGGTAGCGATTTGTGTGGGGCTGCGGGTCCAGCCCGACATCGCGCATCAAGTAATGGGGCACGTCGAAGAGAATCCGTCGCCTGTGCCTTCCGGTGTGCGGTCTATTCAGGATGCGCATGTGATCGCCCTTTCGTTGAATGTGGCGAGACGCGCCGATGCGGTTATTTGGGCGCGAAGATCGTCAGTCGGACCATTGACGAGGCGGTTCCCGGTCTGTCGCACGATCAGGCTGGGTACACTGGTGACCTGAAGTTGTCTGGCGTACAGGCGATCGGCGTCGACGGCGGCTTTTGTTTCGGGAGCATCGACCAGAAGGGTGAAGGTGTCACGATCGAAACCCGCCGCCGCGCCAATCTCCACAACCACGTCGCGATCTGCGATGTCGCGGGCTTCAGACAGGTGCGCGCGCTGGAGGCTGTCGAACATGTCCCAATGGGCTGCCTGGCCGCCGAGAGCTTCGGCAGCCTTGCATGCCCGCGCCGCGACATTGCCGTGCGGGTAGGGAAACGGGGCCTTTCGCATGGCCTTGATATTGACGAGCTCCGGTCGGTCGCTGACGCCACGGCACCTTTCCCAGTGTCCCAGGATGGTATCGCGCGCCTGTTCGGGCGTGCCCCAGCGTTCCGCCATTTCGCGTTCGCTGCCCTGAAGCACGAAAGTCCGGTGCCGGATATCAAGGTCGAGTTCCACCGCGAGCATACGTAGTCTCGATGAGATATTGAAACTCCAGCAGCAAACAACGTCATGAAAGAAATCGATCGTCAGCAGAGCCATTATGCGACCTCCCGTTCTCTGACGGTTGCCGCCGCGATGCGGGACGCGATTTCGGCTACATGCGCGCCCTGAAACCGCGCTCCGGCAAGGTCGGTGTCAGTTGGCGCGAGCGCGCCGTCCGCCCCCGCGATTGTGCCGGCTCCATAGGGTGCGCCGCCAATAATGCCATCATGCGTTGTTTGCCCTGAGAACGTGTAAGGCATGCCGGCAATCAGCATTCCGAAATGCTGCAGCGGTATCTGTGTCGACAGCAGTGTGGCCTCGTGGCCACCATGTTGCGAACCGGTCGAGGCGAATACGCCTGCAACCTTGCCGACGAGGGCGTTTCGGGCCCAGAGGCCGCCCGCCTGGTCGAGAAACTGCTTCATCTGGCCTGCCATCATCCCGAACCGGGTGGGCGTACCGAAGAGAAAACCGTCATAGTTGGCGAGGTCGGCCGGTGTGGCCTCGGGAGTGTCGTCTGCAATGTATCCCGCGCTCAGACGGACGGAAGCCGGGACGGTTTCGGGTACGCGGCGGATGTCGGTCGTGACACCGGGAATGCTCCGTGCGCCTTCAGCCTCGGCTTCGGCGAGCTGGCGCACATGGCCATAGCTGGAATAGTAGAGAACTAGAATTCGGGTCATTTGATCCTCACTGGCTTTGTCTGATGTGCCAGTAAAATCGGTGAACCCACGCTCCGGAAAAACCGTCGTGGTTTGAGTTCACTCTTTACGTGTATTGAAGAATATCAGTGTTCGAGTGCTGCGCGGAGGTGCTTCAGAAAAGCCGTCACACGTGCATCGATTCCAAGACGGGACCCCGTAACGGCAAAGATCTCCGGTGCCGGCAACTGGTATTGCGGCAGAACGCGGACGAGTGAGCCCTTCGCCTCCTCAGCCGTGGAGATGAAATCCGGCAGCGTCCCGATTCCCTGTCCGGCAATAAGCAGATCCCGCAGCACGAGGCTGTTTCCAACGCGTACGGGCGGATCGAGCGGAATGTCCAGCGGGCCGTCGGGGCCGTTCAGCGACCAATGTGTCAGATGGTCCGCCAAAAGAAATCCGATGATCCGGTGCTTGGGCAGGTCATGGGGTGTATCAGGAGATCCATGATTGGCGAGATAGCCCGGGGATGCAAATATATGTTGGCGCATGGTACCGACCTTGCGGGCGATCAGCGCGGAATCCGGCATTGCTGGACGGATGCGGATCGATACATCGAAGCCGCCCTCAATCATGTCAACGACCCGATCATCAAGCGAAAGTGTCAAACGTAGATCCGGATATTTCGCAAGGAATTCCGGCAGCATCGGTGCGATGACCATCTGGCCAAACGAACTCGATGCGTTGACCTTTAAATGCCCGCTGACTTCACCGGCTCCTTCCCGGATACGGTCCTCGACCATTGTCACGGCGCCGAGGATGCGACGCGCCTCGTCGTAGTAGATCCGCCCGTGATCCGTGAGCGACATGCGTCGTGTGGTCCGGGTCAAAAGGCTTGCGCCGAGACCCTCCTCAAGAAGCTTCACCTCCCGGCTCAGGAGTGCCGGCGACACCCCAAGATCCTCCGCCGCGCGGGCGAAGCTGCCACGTTCCACAATCCGGCAAAAAGCATTCATGACCGAGAGCTTGTCCATGCTCCGTTCAAAGCACGATAGCGTTGATAGGGGAAGGACCGGAAATTCGTCCGGCATTGTTCCGGTTTACGGAACTGCATGGGATTAGCCAGCTATTCGGCTGTCAGCTTCTTCAGGAACCGAGTTCCCGCTTGATCCGCCATAGACTTGTCCCTTTTCCAGGGCAGGCGTTGCGCATCCAAGACCAATCCCTCTCACAATAAGTGTTGACAGAACCGGCTGGACGTAGAGGCTGTCGGCATCCGACGTACAATCGTGAAATGCGGGGCGTCGCAAGAACATAAGGGAGGACTTACCATGAAAACGATCACCACTCTTGGAATGGTGACGGCCGTCGCACTGTCAGGCATGACCGTGTCTGCGATTGCCGACACATCTGACAAACGGATCGCGCTTTCGAACAACTATGCGGGAAATTCCTGGCGTCAGGCCATGCTTGGCAGCTGGGAAAAAGTGACAGGTGAGGCGGTCGAAAACGGCACGGTTGCCGCGGCGGACGCTTTCACAACCGCCGAAAACCAGGTGACCGAACAGGCGGCGCAGATTCAGAATCTGATCCTGCAGGGCTATGATGCGATTGTGGTCAACGCCGCTTCTCCCGAGGGCTTGAACGGTGCGGTGAAGGAGGCCTGTGACGCCGGCGTTGTTGTCGTGAGCTTCGATGGCATCGTGACAGAGCCCTGTGCATGGCGGATTGCCGTGGATTTCAAGCAGATGGGAAAGGATGAGGTGCTTTACCTCTCTGACAAGCTTTCCGAAGGCGGGAACCTGCTGGAAATCCGTGGCCTCGCTGGTGTGTTCGTTGACGACGAAATAAGCGCGGGCATCCACGAGGGTGTTGCTGAAACCGGGAAGTTTGAGATAGTCGGCTCGGTCCACGGCAACTGGGCGCAGGATGTATCGCAGAAAGCCGTTGCGGGCATTCTGCCGTCGCTTCCGGATGACATCGTTGGTGTCGTAACCCAGGGCGGTGACGGGTATGGCGCAGCTCAAGCGTTCAAGGCTGCGGGCCGGGACATCCCGGTAATCGTTATGGGCAACCGACACGACGAGCTGAGCTGGTGGAAGGAACAAAAGGATGCCAGCGGCTATGAGACCATGTCCGTTTCCATTGCGCCGGGCGTGTCAACATTGGCCTTCTGGGTCGCCCAGCAAATTCTTGACGGGGCCGACGTTCCCAAGGATCTGACGGTGCCCTTCCTGCGTATCGATCAGGACAATCTTGAGGACAACCTGGCGAACACGGAAGAAGGCGGCGTTGCCAACGTGGAATACACGCTGGAGGACGCTCAGGCGGTGATATCCGGCGCAAGCTGAGCCTGACCTGACTTCAAGGTATGACAAAAGACGCACCTGTCGTTGTCCTGAACGGCGTCGAAAAAAGTTTCGGCGCCGTTCAGGCCCTAAGAGGCGTTTCGCTGGAGCTTTGGGCCGGCGAATGCCTCGGTCTTGTCGGTCATAACGGGGCCGGCAAATCCACGCTGATGAATGTTCTTTCCGGCAACCTCGTTCCCGATACCGGGCGGATCGAGGTCGCGGGCTCCGACATCACGGATCGGCTCACTCCACAGAACGCGACACGGCATGGTGTACGCTGTGTCTATCAGGAACTGTCGCTATGCCCCAATCTCTCCGTTGCGGAGAACGCGCGCATTACGCATCCATCGATCTCCGGACCCGGTTGGCGACGCAGGGCACGTGCCCTGATCGGCGGAATGCTGGATACGGTTTTTCCCGGTCATGGCATATCGGCGGATGATATCGTCGGCGACCTCTCCATTGCCAAACGGCAGATGGTGGAGATTGCACGGTCATTTGCCGTGACGACAACTGAAGCCAGGGTTGTGATCCTTGATGAGCCGACCTCCTCGCTGGATGCCGTTGCCGCGACTAAGCTGCTGTCCCATGTGCGTCGCTATGTTGAGGCCGGTGGCAGCTGCGTTCTGATCTCCCACCTTCTTGGTGAAATCCTTGAGGCTTCGGACCGTATTGCCGTGATGCGCGATGGTGGCGTGGTCGAGCTGGATGACGCGGAGCATTTCAACAGGGACAGCCTTGTTGCTGCTATGGGCAGTGTAGCCGAGGACGCCCGGGACAGCGCCGACCGACCGGTAATCCGCGACAGTGCGCCAATCGTTGTCGAGGCACGGCCCAAAGCGCCTGATAGTCTGGCCCTTGCCGCACATCAAGGCGAAGTCGTCGGGCTTGCGGGATTAAGCGGGCAGGGCCAGACCGAGCTGATTGTGGACGTGTTCGACCATGCCTCCGGTGCGCAGGTGGAGGGCAGTGTGGCGCTGGTTGCGGGTGATCGGCAGACCGATGGCGTGTTCCCGCTCTGGTCAATTGCGGACAACATTTCTGTCGGGTCACTCCAACGGTTTCTGCGTGGCATTTTGATTGATCAAACTCAGGCACGTGATTTTGCGGATGAATGGCGTCAACGTATTGGTATACGGACGCCGGATGTGGATGACCCGATCCTTTCGCTGTCCGGTGGTAATCAACAGAAAGCCCTTTTCGCCCGCGCACTTGGCTCAAGCGCGGAAATCATTGTGATGGACGATCCAATGCGGGGGGTGGATGTCGGAACGAAGCAGGAGGTCTACGGAATGATCCGGGACGAGGCCGCCCAGGGCCGGACGTTCCTTTGGTACACGACCGAAATGGACGAACTGAGAAATTGTGACCATGTCTATGTTTTTCGTGAAGGTGGCATCGTCGCGGACCTGCCCCGGGCGGAGATGACAGAGGAGCGGGTGTTGCACGCCTCGTTTCGTGCTGACGCATGAACGGGCTGTTTTCGCCAAGGATGCTGCGCAGCCTGTTGCCGCCGCTCTCGCTCGCGGTGCTTCTGATAGCGATTTTCTATCTTCAGCCGCGCACCATGAGTTATTTTGGGCTGAATCTACTGTTGAACCTGGCCATTCCAATTGCGCTGGCGACGATAGCGCAGATGTTTGTGCTCTGCGTGAATGAGCTTGATCTGTCGATTGGCGGGTTTGTCAGCCTTGTGGCGTGTATTACCGCAACCTGGCTTTATGACACACCACTCCTGGGGATTGCGGCATTGATTGGGCTGGTGGCGGTCTATGCCGCGCTCGGGGCGCTGATCCATTTGCGCAATTTACCGTCAATTGTGGTGACCCTGGGCATGTCCTTTGTCTGGTTGGGGCTTGCCGTGCTGGTTCTCCCGACACCAGGGGGCAAGGCGCCGGAATACATTCGCACACTGATGACGCTCAAACCGCCCGGCATCCCGTTTCCGATTATCGCTTCGGTGGTTATCGCAATCGTCGTGCACATTCTGCTGATGCGCTCTGCCTGGGGTACCGTTCTACGTGGCGCGGGGGGTAATCCGCGCTCGCTCGAGCGGGCGGGCTGGTCGCTGTTGCGGATCAAGATGATAATGTTTGCGCTCGCCGGATTTTTTGGCGTTCTGTCGGGCATGGCTCTTGTTGGGCTGACAACCTCGGCGGACGCGAATATCGCATTGCGCTATACGCTTCTCTCGATTGCCGGGGTGATACTTGGCGGTGGAGAATTCGTGGGTGGGCGTGTTTCCCCAATAGGGGCGGTAATCGGCGCTGTTACCCTCGCTCTTGCGGGTTCGTTCCTGTCATTCCTGCGGCTCAATCCCGACTGGCAGATCGGTGCGCAGGGCGCGATTTTGATCATCGTTCTGGCGCTTCGGATTCTCATCAGCCGGACGGAGGCGAAACGATGACTGGCGTGCTGCATATTTTCCGACAGCCCTGGATATGGGCCTGGATCGGTGCGGTTGCCGTTTGGCTTGCAACGGCAACCTTCACCCAGGGCCGTGGGGCGACAGAGGTTCTGTCGGCTGCCATGACCTTCGGAGCCTTTTTCGTGATCGTGGCTTTGGGGCAGATGTTCGTCATCACGCTCGGTCCGGGAAATGTCGACCTGTCCATCCCGGCCTGCATGACGTTGGCGGGTACCGTCGCGATGAAAACGATGGACGGCAGTGCGGGTATGATACCGGTTGGGTTGCTGATTGCTTTGGCCATTGGGGCAGGGGTTGGGGCAATCAATTACGCGCTGATACGCATGCTCCGGATTCCGCCAATTATCGCGACCCTGTCGTCCAGTTTCATCTTCCAGTCCGCAGCAATCTGGTGGAACCGGGGTCTCCGCGTCAAACCACCGGAACCACTGGGCGATTTCACGACGGCGAAGATCGCAGGCGTGCCATTGATCGCCCTTCTGGTCATGATTCTTGCCGTGGCGGGACATGTTCTTTTGACCCGCACGATGTACGGACGGGGTGTGGTTGCCATCGGTCAGAACATCCGCGCGGCGCATCTGGCCGGCGTCAAAGTCGAACGCATCCGCGCAGCGACCTACATCATGTGCGCGACACTGGCGGGGCTTTGCGGCTATCTGCTTTCAGCGTTTTCGGGTGGTGCGGCGCTCAACATGGGTGAGGAGTACCTGTTGAGTTCGATTGCCGTGGTTGTGATCGGTGGTACATCCGTGGCGGGTGGTTTCGCCAATGTTCCGGGACTCTGGGGTGCCGCACTGTTCCTGTTCCTGCTCGTGACCATGCTGAACACTTTTGGAGCGGGGGCGGGCGTCAGGCTGGTTCTGACGGGTCTCATCATCATTGGCGTTATTGTCGCGGCAAGCGGTGGCAAGCGACGGACGTGATACGAGACTGTCACCATTCCGGGAGCTACTGCACGGCTGTCTGGTTCGGTGATTTTCTTCGCAGATGTTCCCACGCCTCAAATTGCGACAGGAACACCTGCCCATTGAGGGTTGTTGTAAGATGTGACCGGGTGAGCCGATCCATGACGGGCCCCTTCACTTCGGAAAGGTGCAGGCCCACGCCCATATCACTGAGCCGGTGGTTGATCGCCTCAAGACTTTCGAGCGCGGAGTAGTCTACTTCGTTCACGGCCGAAAACATCAAAATAACATTGCGGATATCACATCCCTCGGTCACACGGCTCTGGATCAAATCTTCCAGGAAGCGCGCGTTCACGAAGTAGAGGCTCTCGTCAACACGCAGCGTGACGAGAGTGGGGTCGGTTACGACCTTGTGGCGGTGGATATTCCGGAAGTGTTGCGTTCCCGGGACCAGCCCCACCTCCGCCACGTGGGGACGTGACGTTTTGTAGAGGTGGAGCATCACGGAAAGAATCACACCGGATGCGACGCCTGCTTCAACACCCACGAGAAGTGTCACGGCGATAGTTGCCACGACCGCACTGAAATCAGCGCGGGAATATTTCCATGTTTTTTTTAGTATCGACAGATCAACCAGCCCCAGCACCGCGACGATGATGGTCGCGGCGAGCGTGGCATTGGGTAGGAAGTAGACAAGCGGTGTCAGAGCAACGGCGGCAATGGCCAGACCAATGGCGGTAAATGCGCCTGCAGCCGGGGTCTCGGCTCCAGCGTCATAGTTGACGACCGAGCGGGCAAATCCGCCTGTAACGGGGTAGCCACCTGTGAATGCCGCGCCAAGGTTGGCGGCGCCAAGCCCAATAAGCTCCTGGTCGGGATCGATGCGCTGACGTTTTTTCGCCGCGAGGGTCTGGGCCACGGATATCGATTCCACGAAACCAATGACCGAGATCAGAATTGCTGGAACGAGCAGGCTGCCCACCAACTCTGGGGAAAGACCGGGCATGGTCAGAGGCGGCAGGCTTTGTGGCACATCGCCCACAATCTTTACGCCCTGTTCCGCAAGGTCAAAAATCTGGACAGCAAGCGTGGTTGCGACCACTGCCGCCACCGGTCCGGCTTTGGTCAGGATGTCGGCGGGCAGCGATGGTACACCCAGCCGTTTTAGAAAGGCTTTCAGGCTTTTGCGCACCCAGAACAAAAATGCAGTTGCCGACAGTCCGATCGCCAGAGTGACAAGGTTGGTGTCGTCCAGATGAGACCAAAGCCCGCCGAGCATTTGAGGGAGTGTGTGTCCGCCGGCCGGAACGCCCAGAATGTGTTTAAGCTGGCTCGTTGCGATCAGGATGCCGGATGCGGTAATAAACCCGGCAATGACCGGGTGACTAAGGAAGTTGGCAATAAATCCAAGGCGTAAGACTCCAAGAAGAAGCAGAAATCCGCCGGACAGAAACGCCAGAGTGAGTGCCGCAACGGCATATCCGGCCGTTCCCTGCGACGCAACTTCACCCACGGCAGCTGCGGTCATCAGCGAGACCACCGCAACAGGACCGACGGCAAGTGCCCGGCTCGTGCCGAAAACCGCGTAGAGGATGATTGGCGCGATTGAGGCGTAAATTCCGGCTTCGGGCGGCAATCCCGCCAGCAACGCGTAGGCAAGAGATTGCGGGATCAGCATGATGGTCACGATTACCGCGGCAACCAGGTCATTGGCCAGGGCCGTCCGCGTGTAGCGGCGGCCCCAGTCGAGGATCGGAAAGTAGCGAAGCATTTTTGGTCCTGTCAAAATCGCCCTAGGTCGACGTCAATTACGCGGGCATTATTCTGCCGCAACCTGCACCTTCTCAGGCTTCGCCATCCATTCATGGCCGCGCAGCATTGCTTTCCAGTAAATCGGCGGCAGAAAACGCTCTTTCAAAAGCCAAGCGGCGCGTGTTGGTTTGGTGCCGTCGATCAGCCAACTTGGAAAACTCGGCTTGAGGACACCACCATACCCAAACTCAGCCAAAACGATTTTCCCGCGCTCGACGGTCAATGGGCATGAGCCGTAGCCGTCATATTGCGCAACAGCCGAATGGCCTGCGATGTCAGCGACAATGTTCTCCGCCACGGTCGGAGCCTGCTTGCGCGCGGCTGCCGCCGTTTTGGCATTCGGCGCATTCATAACATCGCCGAGGGACCAGATGTTCTCAAAAGTCCTGTGGCGCAGTGTGGCCTGGTCCACGTCGACCCAGCCAGCGGCATCCGCAAGGGGGGAGACGCGAATGAAATCCGGCGCGGTCTGGGGCGGGCAGACATGGATCATATCAAACTCAACCTGGACATCCTCAGGTTCGGTGTCCGGCTTCGACACCCTGAATTTCGCAGTTTTCGCGGGTCCATCGATTGAAATGAGGTTATGGAAAAAATTCAGCTTGGCATCGTATTTTTCCACGTATTCCATAAGCGCGGGCACGTAGTCCTTCACACCGAACAGAACGCCACCCGCGTTCATGAACTGGATGTCCATGTTCTTCAGGACACCACGCCTGAACCACGCATCGCCGGAGAGATACATGGCCTTTTGCGGTGCGCCCGCGCATTTGATCGGCATGGGAGGCTGCGTAAAAACGGCGCGACCCTGCTCCATTCCCTCCACCAGTTCCCAGGTGTAGGGCGCGAGATCGTACCGGTAGTTTGAAGTGACCCCATTGTGACCTAGGGTCTCCACCAGACCCTCGACTCCGGCCCAGTCCAGTTTGAGGCCTGGGCAGACCACCAGACGTCCGTACTTCACCACGCGGCAGCCATCGAGTACCACCGCATTGTTTTGCGGTTCAAACGCCGCGACCGCAGAACGGATCCACTTCACCCCACGCGGAATAAGCGACCCCATTGTTTTTGCCGTTTCCGGCGCCTCAAACACGCCGCCGCCCACCATTGTCCAGCCTGGCTGATAGTAATGGGTGTCCGCGGGGTCGATCACGGCAATGGAAAGGTCCCGCTTGCGGGACTTGAGACTGGCGGCCACGGAAATGCCACCAGCCCCGCCACCCACGATCACCACGTCGTAGCTGGCGTCACCCACATCCGTTGGTGTCCGCCCACCGTTCACGATGCGGCGGGCGACACCATTCATGTCGTACCCAGCCCCTTTTGTACGCGACAGGATTTCGGAAATCGGACGCTTTTTTGCTTCATGGAGCGACCAAAGCGTTGCCGACCGTGTGCCGGTACGGCAGTAGGCCAAAGCGGGGCGCTTTACTTCCGACAGGGCTTCACCAAATACCGTGACATCCTCATCCCGGACCATACCGGAGACAACAGGAATGTATCGGGTCTCAATCCCCTCCGCCTTGGCCGCAGTCTCTATCTCCTGAAAACCCGGCTGGTCCGCACCTTCCCCATCCGGGCGGTTACAGATAATGGCACGAAACCCCGCTTCCCGTATCTCGGCCATATCTGAAACGGCGATCTGTGGAGATACGGTGAATTTCTCCGATATTTTCCTTAAGTCCATTGCGGTAATCCTCCCTGTTGCAATGCCGTTGGCCTGATTAGGCGCATGCCTACTCAGCGGCTGATCTGGCGGCCTCGGCGTTGAATGTGCGGGCTTCTTTCGATGTGAAGCGGTTCAGCGGTACACGCAGGACTGCGCGCCCCTGTTCGTCACCATCCGGCAGGCGCCCGCCGCGAATGTTGATCTGAAGCGCGAACAGCATCCGGTCCGGCAAAGGCAGCGTTGCGTCCCGCTCGTCGCGAACCCTGATGAATTCCTCTCGGGCAATGCCGTCTTTCACATGGATGTTGGATGCCCTGTGCTCGGCAACCGTTGCCATGCAGGCTTCGTCACGGCCACCCTTGCAGTAATCGTGACCTACGAAGATCCTTGTGTCCCCGGGGAGTGCAAGAATGGCCTGGAGAGTGTCCCACATTTCTGCTGAGGACCCCCCTGGGAAATCACAGCGCGAAGTACCGCTGTCGGGCACCATAAAGGTGTCGTGGGCAAAGACCGCATCACCCATTTTGTAGGTAATTGAAGCGAGTGTGTGTCCGGTCGACAGCGTGACATCCACGGTGCAGTTCCCTACCTTGAAACTGTCCCCGTGCTCAAACAGCTGGTCCCAGTATTCCGGATGCCCCTTCAGGCTGTCGTCAGCGTATTTGTCCGACCAGATGTCCTGGACCCGCAGTACGAGTTAACCGATAGCCTGCTTTGGTTTGCCACCGAGCTGGTCCTTGATGTAGCTTGCGGAGGAAAAGTGATCGGCATGGGGATGGGTGTCGAGGACCCATTCGACGTCCAGACCCTGATCCCGCACATACGCAAGGATTTCGTCGGCACTCCAGGTCCACGTGGCCCCGGCGGCGGGATCAAAGTCCATAACCGGATCGACGATCACCGCTTTTTTCGTGTCCGGGCACCAGGCCACGTATTGCCAGGAGCCACTCGCTTTCTCGTAGAATGCGGCGACGTTTGGGCTGTCGGTGTTTTCCGTTGCAGGATGGAATTGCATTTTACGTCTCCATTCTTGTTTCAGGCTGCGGCCCCGAGTTCCAGTGCCATGGTGAAGGCAAGTTTTTTGCAGCCCCGGTCGATCCGATCTCAGGGCTGCTGTTGTTCAGGTTTGCCTGGCTGTGGGGCGATGAGGCGACCCCTCTTTTTCAGGGTCACCGGGAAGCCCTGCAGGTCCTGATGCCTAGAATGCTGTAGGCCGGACAGTTGCCAATTAGTGCTGTCACAAAGAAAACGGCCGCAACCGCCAGAGCCAACCAAAACATGATGCCCGAGCCCGTTGCAAAGGCGAAGTAAATGAGTGCAGCTGCCACTACGAGGCGCAGGCCCCTGTCGATTTTTCCCATATTGACTGTCATTTCCAGATCCCTTCCTGAATCACCTAAGGCAACCTGACATGCACGGTGCCAATTCTTCGGTGACTTCATCACCGAAGCGAAAACTTTGTACTCGTGCCCAAGCCCTGACCAGGGTTGCGAAGTCGGTCGGGGATTAAACCACCAGAATTTTTTACGCCGGGCCGGTAGACATTCCGGAGGAAGAAAGTATCGGATTCTCTTTTACACAAACCGCAATAGTCTTTACCGGGTCTTCTGACAGGTACTCAAAAGGACGGACAAATGATTGAACGTATAGATACCGCCACGCGGATGAGCAAAATCGTTAAGCACAATGGCGTGGCATATCTCTGTGGTCAGGTCGGTGAGGGGGACACGGTGGCTGAACAGACCCGCGATTGTCTGGCGCGTGTGGATGCCCTTCTGGACAAGGCCGGTTCTTCGAAGTCACAGATCCTCCAGACGATTATCTGGCTGGCGGACATGAAGGACTTTGCCGAGATGAATGAAGTTTGGGACGCATGGGTGCCGGAAGGCGAGGCCCCGGCAAGGGCCTGTGGCGAGGCCAGACTTGCGCGTGACACGCTTAAAGTCGAGATCATCGTGACAGCCGCTTACTGACGCACTTTCCATAGGGGTTTCTGCTGCACCAGGACCTGTACTAAAGTTTTCCTCGTCACCCTTTCCGCCTATGCTAATCTTTAGCCGGGAGGTCAGGCGCATGAAGGATCATTCGCACATTGAGGAAATTGGACAGGTCCTGGACGGGACCCAGACGGGCCGCGATGATTTTGTTTCGGACTCCTGGCGTCGCTGCGTTGAAGTCTACGGCATGGATCCAACCCGCAGGGAACCGGCCCATGTCGTAACGGAAGCCGAGCTTCGCGATCACCGTAAGCAGGCGGAATGGATGATTGCAGCCGCGCGGTCGGGCCTGCAATCGCTCTTCCGCCAGGTTTCGGGACAGGATTATGTTCTGCTGTTAGCCGACGCCAAAGGCGTATGCGTGGATTTTTTTGGCGACGACAACTTTCTTGACGACCTCAGAAGCGCAGGGCTCTACCTGGGCTACAACTGGTCCGAGGACCTGGCCGGCACCTGCGGCGTCGGTGCCTGCATTGTCACGCAACAACCGGTCACCATCCATCAGGACGACCATTTTGGAAATGCGCACACCGCGCTGTCCTGTACTGCCGCGCCGATTTTCGACAGTCTGGGGCAGATGGCAGCCGTACTCGACATTTCCCTGCTGCGGTCTCCGACCCCGAAGACGAGCCAAAAACTTGCCATGAGCCTCGTGACCAACTCCGCCCGTCGGGTAGAGATGGCCAATCTGATGGCCGAAAGCCGGCAGGACTGGGTATTGCGTCTTTCCGCCAGCCCGGAGTTTCTCGACGTCGACCCCGAGGCCGCGGTTCGCCTCGACGGCTCCGGTCGGGTCATTGGACATACCAACGCCGCACGGCAGCTTTTTCCAGACGGCGACCCGATTATCGGGCGGGGCATCGACGAGGTTTTGGGCATAACCGTGGACGATCTACCGGATTTGATGCGTAACAGACCAACCGAGGACCGGGTTGTTGAAATGCTTGATGGCGGTGCCCTGTTCGGCCATGCAATCGCACCGCGCAACCCGCGAAGAACTTACGGTGGTGTGCGACGTGGCGGAGTATTGGCAGGTCTTTCGGATGGCGACCCTGTAATGACACGAATGCTGTCTCAGGCGGAGAAGCTGGCAAAAACCTCGATTCCACTGCTCATTCACGGCGAGACCGGCACGGGAAAAACGAAGCTTGCCCGCACCATTCACATGACCGGGCGGGCTGGCGGCTTCGTCAGCATCGATTGTGCTGGAGCGACGGCTACCGCACTGGAAGAAGCGTTCAGCCATGTCTTCGGTCCCACGACGCTCCTTCTTCGCCACATTGAGTATTTGGAGGAGGCGACTTCCGCGTTGCTCTCAGGTTTTCTGGATCAAAGGCCCGATGTGCGTACGCTCTCAACCAGCACCGTCAGCCCGAAGGATCTCGCGCTTCCACAATCGCTGTTTCATCGGCTGCATGGCTATACCCTCTCACTTCCGCCGCTAAGACAACGGCAGGATCTGGGGTGGCTGATAGACCGGCTGTTGCGGCGCCGGGCGCCAGATGACTTCCGGCTATCGCCGTCGGCCCGGGCAGATTTGATGGGCCGAACCTGGGCAGGCAACCTGCGGGAACTGGAACATGCCCTTGATGTTGCTGTCGCACTTTGCGAAGGCCAGGTCATCGACCTGCCTGATTTGCCGCGAGCTGCCGATGCACCGGGCGAAACCGGGGAAAGCCTGGAACAGATTCTTGACGCCTGCGGCTGGAATATGGCCCGCGCCGCCCGACGGCTTGGTGTGAACCGCTCGACCGTTTTGCGCCGTATGCGTCGCGAGGGGTTGCAGGCGCCCAACTAAATTGTTGCGCGGCGTTGCATCCGCAACATGTTGCAATGCGGCGTTAACTTTTTGCCCCTCAGAGCCCTTCAAGTCGTGGAACGACTGAAAATTTGCGCGCTACGACTCGTCGCAATCAAACGAGGAGGAGGAAGCGCAATGCTGGATATCAATGTAACCGTAGAGGTTGAGGAAACCTTAAGCAGCCTCAACGACGCTCTGACCGCCGGCGACGTGAAAGCGGTGGCCGCGCTGTTCGCAACCGACAGCTATTGGCGCGATCTGGTCGCCGTGAGCTGGAACCTGAAAACCGTTGAAGGGCCTGCTGGCGTAACGGATCTGCTCAGAAGCCAGCTTGCGCATTGCCATCTGCGCAACTTCAAAATCCAGGATGGCGAAGATCCAACCTGGGACGGAGAGGTGGTCACCGCATGGGTGACATTCGAAACCGACACCGGACGTGGCTGGGGCCTTCTGCGGCTGAAAGACGGACGCATCTGGACTCTTTTGACTGCGTTGCAGGAACTCAAAGGGTTTGAGGAAAACCGCGGCACACGCCGCCCGATGGGAGCAGAGCACGGGGCCCGCAAGAACCGGCGGTCATGGAAGGAACTGCGTGATGCCGAAACCGCGAGTCTCGGCTATGAAACACAGCCCTACACCGTGATCATCGGGGGTGGGCAGGGCGGCATTGCGCTCGGCGCACGCCTCCGGCAGCTCGGTGTACCGGCAATTGTTCTCGACCGGCATGACCGCCCTGGCGACCAATGGCGCAGCCGCTACAAGTCGCTCTGTCTACATGATCCGATCTGGTACGATCATTTGCCCTACATCAAGTTCCCCGACAACTGGCCGGTTTTCACACCGAAGGACAAGGTCGGTGACTGGCTTGAAATGTACACCAAGGTCATGGAGATCAACTACTGGAGTCGAACCGAGGTCAGGAAAGCCGACTTTGATGAAGAGACCGGCACCTGGACCGTGGAGGTCGACCGGGACGGCGAGAAGGTAACGCTAAGACCGACTCAGCTTGTTCTTGCAACAGGCATGTCCGGCAAACCCAACATGCCGACTTTTCCCGGCATGGACAGCTTCAAGGGCACAATTCAACACTCTTCACAGCATGACGGGCCCGACGCCTGGACCGGGAAGAAGGTCGTGGTAGTCGGATCGAACAATTCAGCACACGATATTTGCGCAGCATTGTGGGAGGCCGATGCCGACGTCACGATGGTTCAGCGGTCCTCCACACATATCGTGCGTTCTGATACCCTGATGGAAATTGGCCTTGGGGCGCTCTACTCGGAGGAAGCCCTCGCCAACGGTGTAACTACCGAAAAAGCCGACATGATCTTCGCCTCGCTTCCTTACAAAATCATGCATGAGTTTCAGATCCCGCTTTACGATCAAATGCGTGAGCGGGATGCTGAATTTTATGCCGGCCTCGAAAAAGCGGGGTTCCAACTCGACTGGGGCGATGACGGATCGGGCCTGTTCCTGAAGTACCTGCGCCGCGGGTCTGGCTACTACATCGACGTCGGCGCCAGCCAGCTCATCATTGATGGCGAGGTTAAACTGGTGCGCGGCCAGGTAGATCACTTCGAAGAGGATTCGGTAGTGCTGAACGACGGCACACGGCTGGAGGCCGACCTCGTGGTCATGGCTACCGGTTTCGGCAGCATGAACGGATGGGCAGCGGATCTGATCTCTCAGGAGGTCGCCGACAGGGTGGGCAAAGTCTGGGGCCTTGGCTCCGACACCACTAAAGACCCTGGCCCGTGGGAAGGCGAACAGCGCAACATGTGGAAACCGACGCAGCAGGAAAACCTCTGGTTCCATGGCGGCAACCTTCACCAGTCGCGTCACTATTCTTTGTATCTCGCTCTGCAGCTGAAGGCCCGTTTAGAGGGGCTCGAGACTCCGGTCTACGGACTTCAGGACGTACATCACCTGTCATGATCCCGGCCTGACCGAACGGCACCTGGTTCACACAGCCGGGTGCCAGGACTTCAAACAAACCGAAGGAACCAAAACAATGAAAGCTGCACGTTGGTATGGCGTGAAGGATATCAGGGTCGAAGAGGTCGTCTCACCGGAACCCGGCCCTGGCGAAGTCGCTCTAAAGGTCGCATGGACCGGCATTTGTGGCAGCGATCTGCATGAATATCTCGCCGGCCCGATTTTCATTCCTGTTGAAGAGGATCACCCTCTGAGCCGAGACCGCGCGCCCATCACCATGGGTCATGAATACTGTGGCACTGTCACCGAATTGGGCGAAGGCGTCACGAATGTCGCCGTTGGAGACCGGGTCGCTGTCGAACCCATTTTCGCCTGTGGCAAATGCCCGGCATGCCTTGAGGGCAAATACAACCTCTGCGACAACCTCGGTTTCGTCGGTCTTTCCGGCGGCCATGGCGGGTTCGCCTCGGTTTCCGTGGTACCTGCCCGCATGGTCCATAAAATGCCGGATGCCCTGTCGATGGAGCAGGGAGCGCTGGTTGAACCGGCTGCCGTTGCTCTGCACGCGGTCCGCATGTCGAAAATTCAAGCCGGCGACAGCGCTGCGGTGTTCGGTGCTGGCCCGATCGGTCTGCTGGTCGTTGAAGCGTTGCGTGTCGCCGGCGCGGCACAGGTTCATGTGATAGAACCTTCGGAGGAACGCCGTGCCAAGGCACTCGAACTCGGAGCGACGTCCGCAATCGACCCGACCAAAGATGACCCTGTCGGCAAAATCCGTGATGCCACAGGCGGAGTGCATGTTGCTTTCGAGGTCACCGGAGTTCCACAGGTGCTGCCCCAGTGCATAGATAGTACGCGCCACGAGGGACAGACGCTCATCGTTTCGATTTGGGAGGGTGAGGCCTCGTTCCAGCCGAACACCGCGGTTCTGAAGGAGCGCCAACTACTTGGCACAATTGCCTATCGCAACGTTTACCCGGCGGTGATGGAACTCATGACCCAGGGATATTTCAGCGCCGGCAACCTCGTCACCAAGCGAATTTCCATCGACAACATCGTCTCCGAAGGGTTCGAAGCACTCGTCGCGGAGAAATCTCAGGTTAAAATTCTCGTGGAAGCACCTGATTAGATCGAAAAGAATCCGAAGCGAGGATATTTTCACCTCGCTTCGGTTGCTAGTGACTGAAGCCTGCAATGTGCGGGCATCACTGGTCTGCTTTTGACAGGCAGATATTCTGCGAAAATTATGGCGAGACCAGGGATCCTACGAAAACGCGCCGCTTCAACCCATTATGAACGGAGACCGGAAGTCCTCAGGCCATTATGAATTTGATTGTCGCCCCCCCTTTGTTCTATTGAGCCCCTTCAAAATGGTGGTTTGGATATGATCAACTTTTCCCTCCCGGTTACGGACGCCTTCAGGGCCCTGCAGCACACCGCGCGTGAGCGCATCATGATCCTGGATGGTGCCATGGGCACGATGATACAGACGCTGAACATGACCGAGGAGGATTTCACGGCGAACGGTCACATACACGGCCCGGGCTGCCGGCATCATCAATCCGACCACCCGCAAAAGGGTAACAACGACCTTCTGGTGCTGACGCAACCGCAGGCTGTCGAAGGCATTCAACTGGAGTTCGCACTGGCCGGGGCCGACATTCTCGAAACCAACACGTTTTCTTCGACGACCATTGCCCAGGCCGACTATGGTCTGGAAGGTGCCGTGCATGACTTGAACGTAGCCGGTGCTCAGGTGGCCCGTCGGGCTGCCGATCGGGCAGAGGCCAGAGATGGAAAAGCCCGCTACGTGGCGGGGGCCGTTGGTCCCACCAACCGAACCGCTTCCATCAGCCCCGACGTTAACGATCCCGGCTATCGGGCCGTGACATTCGACGAGCTGCGTGTCGCTTACGGCCAACAGATCGATGGACTCATTGAAGGCGGCGCCGATCTGATCCTTATTGAGACCATCTTCGACACCCTGAACGCCAAAGCCGCGATTTTCGCGGCATTGGAAAGTTTCGCAAAAGTGGGGAAACGACTGCCGGTCATGATTTCCGGTACGATTACCGACGCATCGGGTCGTACGCTTTCCGGTCAGACGCCAACCGCGTTCTGGCACTCGGTGCGTCACGCGCGTCCTTTTACCGTAGGACTGAACTGTGCTCTCGGGGCAGACGCAATGCGGCCACACCTGACCGAACTTTCCGGTGTGGCGGACACAATGATCTGCGCCTATCCCAACGCCGGTCTACCCAATGCATTTGGAGAGTACGACGAAACGCCAGACCAGACTGCAGCTCTGGTCGAGGTGTTCGCACGGGATGGTCTTATCAATGTGGCCGGTGGATGCTGTGGTACCACGCCGGACCATATCCGCGCCATCGCGGACCGCGTCGCAAAACATGCCCCCCGCACAATCAGGGAGCTGACAAATGCCTGAACCCCTCCTGCGCCTCTCCGGCTTGGAACCATTTGTTCTGACCCAGGACATCCCTTTCGTGAATGTCGGCGAGCGCACCAACGTTACCGGCTCCGCCCGTTTTCGCAAACTGATCACCAACCGCGACTACGCCGCAGCTCTCGATGTTGCCCGTAGCCAGGTCGAAAACGGCGCACAGATCATTGACGTCAACATGGACGAGGGTCTGATCGACTCAAAGCAGGCCATGATCGAGTTCCTGAATCTCGTGGCCGCCGAACCCGACATCGCCCGCGTACCCATCATGATCGACAGCTCCAAATGGGAGGTGATCGAGGCCGGTCTGAAATGCGTGCAGGGCAAACCGGTGGTGAACTCCATTTCACTGAAAGAGGGCGAAGACGCGTTCATTCATCAGGCCTCGCTTTGTCTCGCATATGGTGCGGCGGTTGTGGTTATGGCGTTCGACGAACAGGGCCAGGCCGACAGTCTCCAACGCAAGACCGAAATCTGCGAACGCGCCTATCGTGTGCTTACCGAAAAGGTCGGATTCCCGCCAGAAGATATCATCTTCGATCCCAACGTCTTTGCCGTGGCCACCGGTATTGAGGAACACGACAACTACGGTGTTGACTTCATTGAGGCGACTCGCTGGATCCAAAAAAACCTGCCGCACTGTCACATCTCCGGTGGAGTTTCGAACCTGTCCTTCAGCTTCCGAGGCAACGAGCCGGTACGGGAGGCCATGCATGCGGTGTTCCTTTATCATGCGATCAGCGCTGGCATGGACATGGGTATCGTCAACGCCGGTCAACTAGCGGTCTACGACCAGATCGACCCGGACCTGCGCGAGGCCTGCGAGGACGTCGTGCTCAACCGGAAACCGGCAAATGGCGGCAACGCTACCGAAAACTTGCTCGAAATCGCTGACAAATACCGCGGGCAGGGCGGGGCAACCGGACGCGAAAAAGACCTGAGCTGGCGCGAATGGCCGGTCGACAAACGCCTCGAACACGCTCTGGTCAACGGCATCACCGAATATGTTGACGAGGACACTGAAGCCGCGCGCCTCGGCGCAGAAAAACCCCTCGACGTGATTGAGGGGCCGCTTATGGCGGGCATGAATGTGGTCGGCGACCTTTTTGGGGCGGGCAAAATGTTCCTGCCGCAGGTGGTAAAATCCGCCCGCGTCATGAAACAGGCCGTAGCCGTTCTTCTGCCCTACATGGAAGCTGAAAAGGATGGCAAGCGGGAAAGCGCGGGCCGCGTTCTCATTGCTACAGTGAAAGGCGATGTCCACGACATCGGCAAAAACATTGTCGGTGTCGTGCTTGCCTGCAATAATTACGAAATAATTGATCTTGGTGTCATGGTCCCGCCCCAGAAAATTCTGGAGGAGGCAAAAGCCCAAGACGTCGACATCATCGGCCTCTCGGGGCTGATCACCCCGTCACTTGATGAAATGGTTCACCTAGCCTCAGAGATGGAGCGCGAGGGCTTTGGGATACCGCTCCTTATTGGTGGAGCGACAACGTCGAAAGTCCACACTGCCGTCAAGATTGCTCCGCAATACAACAGGAGCCAGGCCATTTACGTAACGGATGCCAGCCGCGCGGTCGGTGTGGTGTCATCGCTACTCAGCAAAACCCAGCGCCCGAAATATATCGAAGGCATCCGCTCGGAATATTCAGAGGTGGTCGAACGGCACGAACGGGCCGAACGCGCTAAAAAGCGTTTGCCACTGGCTGATGCCCGGGCCAACGCAATGAAAATCGACTGGTCTGAGTACAGCGCGACCGAACCCAAAATCACGGGCACAAAGGTCATTGAGGACTGGGATCTCGCGGAAATTGCCAGCTATATTGACTGGACCCCGTTTTTCCAGACCTGGGAACTTAAGGGCGTCTACCCCCGCATTCTGGAGGACGAAAAGTACGGCGACGCCGCGCGTAGCCTGTTGAACGACGCACAGGCGATGCTGCAACGGATTATCGGTGAGAAGTGGTTTGGCCCCCGCGCCGTAATCGGCTTTTGGCCGGCAAACCGCAAGGGCGATGACATTCAACTGTTTAAGGACAGCAAACGGACCGAACCGCTTGCTACGCTCACCACGTTGCGGCAGCAAACTTCGAAACGCAAGGACAGCCCAAATCTGGCGCTGGCAGATTTCGTGGCACCTGATGGCGTACCAGACTGGATCGGCGGCTTTGTGGTCACGGCGGGTCCAGAGGAAATCGACATAGCCGCCGACTACGAAAAACGCGGCGACGATTATGGTTCCATCATGGTCAAGGCCCTGGCAGACCGCTTCGCGGAAGCTATGGCGGAGATGTTACATCAAAAAGTCCGAAAGCACCATTGGGGCTACGCACCGGACGAAAGCTTCAATTCCCAGGAACTGATCGGTGAGCCGTACGACGGTATCCGCCCAGCTCCAGGTTACCCCGCGCAACCGGATCACACGGAAAAACGCACCCTGTTCGACCTTCTGAACGCAAAGGCAAACACCGGCGTCGAACTGACTGAAAGCATGGCAATGTGGCCGGGTTCTTCCGTTTCGGGCCTCTATATCGGTCACCCCGAGGCATATTATTTCGGCGTGGCGAGGATCGAGCGCGATCAGGTCGAAGATTATGCCACCCGTAAAGGCATGTCGGTGGCGGAAGTTGAACGCTGGCTGGCTCCTGTTTTGAACTACCGCCCCGGTGACGCGAAAGCGGTCGCTGCGGAATAGGTCCGTGGCAACAATAAAGCTCCCGCGTCACATGACGCGGGAGCCAGCTTTATAATCCAATTGTGCGTCAGCTGTCGGAGCCAACAAGCTCCTGTTTCTTGGCTTCGGACTTGGCGGCATCCGCAACGCGTTTGGCCGATTCCTCAACCTTACCAATGGCTTTATCGGTCGCATCCGGCAATTTGGTGTCCGCTTCGGACTTCGTGTCCTCAACGATAGTCCCAGCCTCGTCGGCGGCAGCTTTGGCTACAGCCGACACCTTGTCCCGCTCCTCGGCGTAGATCCGCTCGGCTTCCCGGAAAAGCTCATCGCTTTTCTCGCCCATATAACGGTCTTCCGTTCGACTGCGGGGGAGGGCCGCACCGATGGCCGCACCAACGGCAAGGGCCAGCGCTCCGGCAACAAGCGGGTTTTCCTCAAACATGTCCGCCGCGCTTTCCCGGCCACGGCGGGTGGATTCCCAAGCCGCATCCCGTGCTTCGAGAGCCCGCTGACGCGCGGCAATTACCCGTTCCCGGGCTTCAGCCGACATGGACTCTGTTCCCTCGCTAAGACGGTCGCGCAGACGGCGCGCGCGCTCAGAGGCGGTCTCAGCGGTGCGGTTAAAACGGTCCCGGGCGGAAGCGGCCGCATCAGATGCCGATTGGGAAGCCGAAGTCGCTGCGTCCGACGCGGAGCGGGATGCCGACGATACGCTTTCGCGCACACCATCGCGCGCGGATTTCATACGATCGCCGACACTGTCGGCCTTGGCACGGATATTCTCCGCCACACCCGAACCAACTTCATCACTGGATCCCGTGCTGTCATCGCTTCCGTGCCGGTCGCGATGGTCCAATGTGCGGGCCCAGGACGGAACGCTCTCCGATTCACGCCGATCCACCGCACCGGTCGGAACGAGCCCATGGTCGCCGCGGTCGGTCTCCATCGCTGCAACGTTCTGTCGCGGGTAATCGCGTGCGGGCATCGGGCGGGGGCCGTAGGAAGGTTCCGACCGGTAACCGCCAGTGTTGCGATCACCACCAAATGCCAGCCATGCGATGCCAGCGCCGGTCAAAGCCACCGCGAGCGGGTTGCGTTTAATGGAGTCCCGGAACGCGGTTCCAATGTCCGAACCGTGTATGCAGAACTGATCGCCGATTTCACGGGCTATAGAGTCCACTGAAAAGCGGTCCTGCAACTCGTCGAGCGTGTGGCTCAGACCTGCGCGCTCGCGTTCAATTTCACGTTCGATCTCACCTGTTGTCTGTGTTTCACTTGTCATTGTATGCTTCCTTTAACGCCTGAGCGTCGCGTTTCACGTTCGTGGCCGTGCGCGACGGTGCGAGGCTGCTAAGTTTGAGGCTGTCGATGCCCTTGCGGGCCATGGCATAGGCTGCAACGGCAAGCGCCACGCCAACGATCAGGGCGGACCATGCGCCCGGAATGCCAGCCTCCGTAAGGGCCGCGACGAGGGCTGCCGTCAGGACGTTGAGCGCTGTCAACACAACCACTACGGCAGCAACGATAAGGCCAACCGCCGTACCAGCGCTGTTGAGGTTTTCCTGAAGTTCAGCGCGGGCCAGATCCACTTCCTTACGGACCAGCGCGCTGACATGACCAAGAGCGTCCGTCAGGAGCCCTCCGGCTGATTTCATCTGCTCGGTGTTCATACCTTTTCTCCTGCTGTTGCCGCGGGCTGTGCGGGAGGCTGCGTCGGGTGGGCGTTCATGCCAGCCCGGCGAGCATCGGTGGCCGCGCCATATCCAGGACCACTGTTGGCGGACGTTCCGGAGGAGGCTTTAGCAAAACGCGTGGCAGCAAAGCCAACGAGCGCCGCGCCACCAAGAAACGCCAGCGGATTGCGGCGGGCAAAATTGTTTACGTCAGAGACAGTTTCTCCGAGGTCCCTGTCTCGAAGAGCTTCAGAGGCATCCGCAAGGCCATCAGCAATCTGACTGAACGTCCGGGCCTGCGGGGATCCGGACCGCAATTCGTCAGCAGCCGTGCGGAGCGCGGACGCCACATCACTTATTTCGTCAGCCGTGGTGGATTTTGCGCTCTTCGCGTAGGCGGCGGCCTCAGACGTTACCGTCTCCGTCACTTTTTCTGCGGAGGAGCGAATTTCGTTCCTGGCATCATTGGCGGCCGCTTTCGCCTTTTCGGCGCTTTCCTCTGCTCCGGACTTTCGCGGCTCAACGGCCTGAGCGGCCGGTGTCGCGGTTCCGGGAGATGTGTATTCGGTGGATTGGGTCATTTTTGTATTTCCTTTCCCTGCAGGTGTGTCACAGTACGAAAGACACGACGGCCAGGACGCACACTACGAGCCCAACCGTGTAAATTATGCCGTTCATGTTCCTCTTTCCTTCCAGTCCGGCCAGCCATCCGAACGCCCCGTCCGGGGAAGCACGGATACCTGGCGATTGCCGGCTTAAGCTTTCTCCGAGAGCGTTTCGGACTGCCTGTCACCAGCGCTATCTATAGGACAGGGCACCACAATAACCTTATAACTCAATAAGTTATTAGGTTTTCACGGTCCCGGCCCGGGATGTAGTGTCAACGCCGAATTGGGCCATCGGTTCCACCTGCTTTGCGGAAATCCTCACAGAAAGGTGTCGCAAAGTGATTCAGCAACCTCATTCTGCTGACACCGTTTCGCGCATGCGAGGCAGTGGCGGAACAAAAATACAGTGCATCGTGTTGATCAAATATCACTCGTTTTTCGACCGGCCCAAGGCCGGCCATTTCCAAAAAATCAGAGCAGGGGAGTTGAGGCCCATGACACAGTATTCAGACCAAACAGTTCAGGACCAGCAACCGGGTCTTGAAAGCAGGATGGACAAAAAGCCGGACTACGCGCCGCGCTACCCGGGCTCCGGCCGCCTCTCGGGCAAGATCGCACTGATTACAGGCGGAGACTCCGGTATCGGTCGGGCCACTGCCGTGCTCTATGCACGCGAAGGCGCAAAAGTTGCATTTGTCTACAAGACTGAGGATGACGACGCGGAGGAAACCGTAGCGGCAATCCAGGCCGAGGGCGGAGACGGTGTGGCCATCCGAGGCGACGTTGCCGACCGTGATTTCTGTTTCGACGCAGTTGCGCAGACTGTTGAGCGGTTCGGCCGCATCGACATCCTGGTGAACAACGCGGCGGAGCAGCATTCCCAGGACCGGTTCGAGGACGTTACCGAGCAGCAGATCGAAGACACTTTCCGCACCAACATTTTTGGTCAGATGTTTATGGTTCAGGCGGCCCTTCCACATCTGCGAGAAGGATCCACAGTCATTGGCGTGACATCGGTCACGGCGTATCGGGGGCAGGACCTTTTGATCGATTATTCGTCGACCAAGGGTGCAATCCTGTCGTTTATCAGGGCCTTGGCCAACAAGCTTGCGGATCGCGGCATACGCGTAAACGGTGTCGCGCCGGGACCGATCTGGACCCCGCTGATCCCGGCATCCTTCCCGCCGGAAAAGGTCGAGACCTTTGGCCAAAACAGCACGCTTGGTCGTCCGGGTCAGCCGAATGAGGTAGCGCCCTCGCTTCTCTTCCTCGCCTGTGACGACAGTTCCTATATGACCGGGCATGTTCTGCACCCGGATGGCGGGGAGGCGGTCGCCGACTGATGTTACAGATGGCTGTATTAAATAAGGACGAAGGCCCCGAAGTGCCCCGATATGAGTTCCGTGTATTTGGTGATGCGGCGGCGAAGTCTGCGGAACGGTTCGGGACACAGGGAAACAAGACCGACTTTGAGTGCAGAACCGACGTCTACATCCTGTTCAAGGATCGGCTTGATTTCGGTTTAAAACTACGGGCGGATGAACTCGACCTGAAGCTTCTCATGAACCGCCACGGGGATTTTGAACTCTGGCAACCGGTGCGGCGTATCACCATGCCATTGACCGGTCGTGACATTGCCGAGGGATTTCTACCCACTGAGATGGCTGAAATGCCCCTGAACCCGGACCGTATTCACGATCACAACGCTCTGCTTGAGGTTCTTGGGCCGCTGGAAAATGTTCGCATCTTCCGGGTGGCCAAGGAAAGACATCGTTTTGCATTTGATGACCACCTTGGTGAGGTTACAGTGTCCCGCATCCTGGGCAATGGCACCCATGTCACATGCGCTGTCGAGGGCGCGGATCCCACCCGCCTTAAAGATTTGAGGCAGGAGCTTGGTCTCAAGGATTGTGAAAACACGAGCTACCCTTCCTTTTTGACCGCGCTGGAACCGACAGGAGGTAGCGACTGCACACTAGATGGAGACCAGCCATGACTGGCACGAAAAGGGCAAAAATGATGGGCATAAACCACATCGCCCTGGAAGTTGGTGATGTTGAGACAGCTCTCAAATTCTACAGCAGCCTGTTCGATTTCGAATTGCGCGGCACCCACGAGAACGAAGAGGGGCGCCGTATCATGGCGTTCCTTGATATGGGCGATCAGTTTCTTGCCCTGAACGAGGGCAGGGCGCAATCACCGGACGATAACCGCCATTTCGGCCTTGTTGTAGATGACATGACGCCAGTGATTGAAAGCGCGGTGACCGCGGGGGGTACCGCGGTCGACGGTTCGGACAACAATTTCCGTGACCCGTGGGGCAACCGAATTGAGGTTGTTCAGTACCGGGACCTGCAGTTCACCAAATCCGCGGGCGCACTTTCCATCCTCGGCGTGGACGGCACTAAAACCAACGAGGCCCAAAAGCAAATAGCGGACAAAGGTATGGACGCGGAGAACTAGGCCAACTTCTGCTTGTTCTCCGTCGACGCGAAAAAGGCGCCCCTTGAGGCGCCTTTTTTTGCTACCAACTACTTCGTCTCATACATTCATCTCAGGACAACGCCGCAAGTACCCGGTCCGGCGTCGCGGGGAAATCCCGCAGCCTCGCCCCGCAGGCATGATGGATGGCGTTAAAAATGGCACCGCCGGAACCGCAGATGCTCAACTCGCCGATACCCTTTACCTGCAAAGGTCCGGCCCAGTCATCAAGTTCTTCGACGAAATACACATCCAAAGGCGGCACATCCGCGTTTACTGGCACGTGGTAGCCCGCAAAATCACGGTTGACCACATGGCCGTCGCGGCGATCGTGGGTCATCTCCTCCGTCAGGGCCATACCGATGCCCCAAATCATACCACCATGACACTGCGACCTCGCGGTCCGCGGATTGAGAATGCGTCCGGCGGAGAAACTGCCCAGCATCCGACGGACCCGCACCTCGCCGGTCACGTCATTGACGCCCACTTCAGCAAAATGCGCACCATAGGTCGCCTGCCGTACTTTTTCTTGGGCATCGCCGGGTTCGACCCTGCCGTGACCGGAAAAGGCACCGCCTCCCACGAGATCGGCCAAGGGAACACGACGGTTGCCGTGCGTTACGTAGCCATCCCTCAGAGTCATTTCGCTTTCATCGCACCCCAGCCTTTCCGCGAGGGCGCGTCGGATCTCCATGCCTGCAAGCCATACCGCCGTTCCGGTGGATGCTGCCCCAAACGAGCCGCCAGAGCCCGATCCAGGCGGGTAGGCCGTATCACCCAGCCTCACATCGACTTTGCCTGTGGGCAGGCCAAGGATCTCCGCTGCGATTTGCTGAAAGATCACGTAGCTGCCGGTGCCGATATCCGTCATGTCGCTCTCAACAGTCGCACGGTCCCCGTCCAGCGTGATCCGCGCCTCCGCTGGAGTGATCATGTTCACACGAAAAGCGGCCGCCATGCCGGTACCGATCCACCATTCCCCCTCGCGCCGCTGGCGCGGCGCTGGATCGCGCTCATCCCAACCGAAACGCTCAGACCCGTCTTTAAGTGTGGCTTCCAGACGATGCGACGAAAACGGAACACCGGTATCCGGATCTTTCTCCGGAATGTTGCGCAGCCTGAGTTCAATCGGGTCAATCCCGGTCTTCACGGCCAGTTCATCCATCGCCGCCTCAAACACGGTGACGCCCACGGCCTCACCCGGCGCACGAACGGACCCCGTTGCCGGCCGGTTGATGCGCACGGCCTTGAGTCTCAGATCCCGGTTGGCCGCGGCATAGGCAAAATAGCTTGCCTGAAGCACGGGTTCGAAGAACTCCTCTTTCGGCAGGTTGGAAACCAGCGCTTCGTGACCAAGGCCGGTTAGGCGTCCCTGCGTGTCGCAGGAAAGCCGTATGCGTTGACGCGTTTCCGACCGCCTCACATTCACCTCAAACACGTCACGGCGATGCTGCACCACGCGCACGGGCCTGTTCAGCTCCATCGCCGCTACCGCAGCCGCTACGCAATCCGCCGAAATACCAAGTTTCGACCCAAAACCACCGCCGACATAAGGCGCGAGAATTCGAACCCTCTCCGGTGGTAGCCCCAGCGAGTCCGCAAGTTCGTTGCGGTTGAACTTCAGCATCTGAAGCGCGCCGCGCAGGGTCAGCACCTCGCCGTCCCACACCGCCGTTGCGGCATGTGGCTCCATGGCAGCCGAATTCATAGAGGCGGTCGTGTAGACCACATCAATAGAGTAGGGTGCATGCCGCATGGCACCATCGAGGTCGCCCCTGGTACTGATCTGATCGTCAGGCTCTTCGGGAACAACGGCCTCCGGATCGACCGGAGCCTCAACACCGTCAATTTCAACGGTCAGTGCGACCGCTGCATGGCGTGCGGCCTCAAAGGTTTCCGCCACGACCAGCGCCACCGGTTGGCCAACGTATTCGGCTGTGTCCACGCCTTGGACCGGCGCCTCATTCGCACCGCCCTGAGCAGCATTGCGCAACAGACGTTCGTCCCGGACCACCGCCAAAACTTCGGGCATGTTGCGGACGTCCTCAAGGTTCGCGCAGGAAACACGCCCGATACCCGGCGCCCTTACCAGAATCCCGTGAACCAGTCCTTCAGGAAAAGTCTCAGCAGCATATGTCGCCTCGCCCTTGACCTTCAGCCAGCCATCAGGGCGATCAATTTCGTGGCCAAGAACGTTTTGGGCCAGGTGGTCGGGCCGATGTTCGCGGTCGGGTCCGTCGATTTTAAGATCCAAACTCATTGGGTCGCCTCCGTCAGAACAGCTTTCAGCAATCGTTGGGTCAGACCGACCTTAAATTCCGTGCCATCGCTTGGACGCGCATCCCGCATCAGAACCTCTCCCGCTTGCTCAAAAAGACCTTCAGACGGCTCTTCGCCGGTCAGCAGATCATCGACGGCACCATCACGCCAGGGCTTCACCCCGATACCACCAAAAGCCACGGCGGCATGACTGATCCTGCCCGCTTCCATTTCCAGAACGGCACCGATTGACACCAGCGCAAAGGCATAGGAGGCACGGTCCCGAACCTTGCGGTACACCTGTCGCGTTCCCTTCGGAGCGGGCAGCCTGGCTGCCGCAATCAATTCGCCAGGTTCGAGAACCGTCTCATCCTGCGGCCTGTCTTCCGGCAGCAGGTAAAACTTTTCCAGATCGATCTCTCGGGTCTCTCCACCGGCTCCCCGTATTTCGACCACCGCATCCAGCGCACGCATGGCGACCGCCATGTCACTGGGGTGCAGAGCAACACAGTGCTCGGATGTCCCCAGGATGGCGTGATTTCGCTGCTCGCCGCCAATCGCGGCGCAGCCGGTGCCCGGTTCGCGTTTGTTGCAGGGAGTGTCGGTGTCGTAAAAATATGGGCAGCGCGTTTTCTGAAGGAGATTACCGCCGGTTGTCGCCTTGTTGCGCAACTGCCCTGACGCTCCGGCCAAAAGTGCCCGCGAGAGCACCGGATAGTCCCGTCGAACGCGTCGGTCCGCTGCCAGATCGGAGTTGGTAACGGTCGCACCAATGCGAACTCCGCCATCATCCTCCTCGATCCCATCCATCCCGAGCCTGGAGATATCAATCACCGTATCCGGTGCCATGACTTCCAGTTTCATCAGGTCGATAAGGTTGGTGCCGCCAGCAATGAAGGCCGCGCCTGGGGCAATCGCGGCCAGGGCTGAATCGGTAGTAGTCGGTCGCTGATACTCGAAAGGTCTCATTTTGCCGCTCCCGCTTCGGTGATTGCGGCATTGATGCCGGGATAACAGGAACAGCGGCACAGATTGCCGCTCATCCGTTCCGACACTTCCTCATGGGTCAGTTCGTACGGCCCATTGAGATCGTCACTTACGTGGCTGGGCCAGCCCTCTCTCAGTTCGTCGAGCATCGCAGTTGCGGAGCAAAGCTGTCCTGGAGTGCAGTAACCACACTGCATTCCGTCGTTTCTGACAAAAGCCTGCTGCAAAGTGCCCCCGGTGGCCTCGGCCAGGCCTTCAACCGTTGTTATTTCGTCACCGTCATGCATGACCGCGAGGCTGAGACAGGCATTTATGCGCCGCCCACCGGCTATCACCGTGCAGGCCCCGCACTGGCCATGGTCGCATCCTTTTTTGCTGCCAGTCAGTTTGAGATGTTCACGCAGTGCGTCAAGCAGCGTGACACGCGGGTCCAGATCCAGGGCCCGCGCAGTTCCGTTTACCGTCAGTTCGATTTTCATCAGGAATCCCCGTCTGCCTATGGTCAGGCAACACGGCTGACCTGCCATCGGTTCCGGAATTCATCGAACTTATGCTTCTTTCAGCACTGACGCTCCGTGGAAATCTTAGAAAAATCCGGAGGCGAGGTGACCGCATTGCCTGCCAGATAGGACTCGATCGGCCGACCCTGACCGTTCATAAAATCCCGTGCCACGGCGAACCAGTCTACAAAAGCAGCCTTTGACCAGTCCATGTCTCCCTGAGCGTACTCAGCTGACTGCTCCGGTGCGGATTCATAGGATACAACCTTGGTCCCTTCAGTGAATCCATCGAGGCTTTTAACCCACCCGTCATCAGGCCAGGTCAATTCCATACAACGCTCAACGCAATCATATTCCGCCGTGAACAGCGTCCCAAATCCCTCACTGTAACGATCCTGTTTCAATGGTTCACGCATGAACGCATCCCTCAAAGCCAACGGCTTCCGCTCCATTGTCTCAAGATGTGAATAACGCTCAAAACTCCGCATAAACGCCGGGCGTTCCGAAACCGTGGGTCCGCTCTGATGGTTGGTTGCGATTGCATGCGGCATCACGCTGACCCCACCGCCAGGCGACAGTTCCACGCTTGCCGTTCTGCCATCCCGGTCCGCCACCACAATATTGTATGCCATATGGGACGGGACTCTCCGAAACACCTGCAGGGCCTCCGGCACCGTGTCGCAGGTCTCAAGAACATAACGCAGGATTGTCGTGATCCCGAAACCCCGCCCGGTCTCCGATCGTCCACCATAGGCAAGCGCCACACTCAGTCCCGCGTCATTGATGCCGTCCGAAAGCCCCCAGAGAAATTCGACCATTCCCATCACTGCTCGCCCGGTCCATGCCGTGCGCAGCAACAACCCCTCATTGAGGTCCGGCGACAGATCGTAATTCCGTACAAGCCGCACGTGATCCCCGTCCGCTGCTGCCGCGAGGGAGCATCCCCCAAGGTATGTGGGTGGACACCAGGTCGAAAGGAACCTTGCCGCCAGATCGGAGTTTCCGGCCAACAGTGTCAGCCGGTCGTAGACCGGTAGCAGTTCGGGCATATACCGCTCCATTGCCTCACGGCACTCTTTACGGTCCGGTCCGCGATGGCCGCCACGCGCCAGGAACCATGAACGGTAGGCGGGCCAAGACCTCTGCCAACGGGCTTCCCATTTTGGTCCCGGATTTGCTTCGCTCACCGCATCAAATCTCAGTGTCATCGTCATATTATTACGTCCTTTTTCTGCGGCACTGTCCGAAAAACCGAACCATCTCCGCGCTTGCGTCCGGCCCCGAGGCATCCGTATGGCTTCCTTTCGCGTTCCCGCCGGACCAGGCATGGCCAAGTCCCTCGATCCTCCATGTCTCAATCATTGGCCGGCCATCCATTGTGGTCTCCACCATCCTGGTGCAGTTACGTCCCCCAACGGTACGTCTCTCACTTGTCTCCAGTGACTGCCCGGAATGGCCCCGGCGCACGTCACCCGCAATTCGGTCGGCGTTGAGCGGACTGACTGTCGCATCCGCCGATCCGTGGAACACGATCACCGGAACCTGAGGGGCCAGAGAAGCGGTGCCGACATTTCTTCCCGCCATGGCCGAAAAGGCAGTGGACACGTCCGACGCGGACCCGTAGGGCAATCCGGAATGAACGCCAGCCCCGGCAAATATATCAGGCCACGTCGTGGCCAATATGACAGCCATGGCGCCACCGGCGGACAGCCCAGCCACGAACGTGGCCGAGGACGGAATGCCAAAATCAGCCACGATTTTGCGCGTCATGCCCGCAAGGATCGCGGGCTCACCTTTGTCTCTCGTCTGGTCGCCCGGACTGAACCAGTTCCAGCATGCTCGAGAATTCTCCCCGCGCGCCTGCTGCGGGTAAAGGACCGCGAACCGGTGTTTCTCCGCCAAAGCGTTCATCTGTGTGCCGGCTGCAAAATCCTCCGCAGTCTGAGTGCAACCGTGCAGCATCACCAAGAGCCCGTTTAAACGCTCCACAGCCTTTGAGGGCACGTAAAGCCTGTAATCCCTCGATCCTTCCGCACAGGCATAACTGCCTGCGAGAAACCGTGCGCCGTTCGGTAAATCCGGTTCTTCAGTCGTACGCACCGCTGCAAGCGTCGCACTGTTACCCAAAACACCCTTGAGGACCGTGCTGACAAAATCCGGTTGCGTTGTGCCCTCAGCAGCGAAACCGTTCTGAGCCAACGTGCGACGCACCAGTTCGTTCGCCGCACCGCTGTCAAAACCGCGCACACCACCGTTCGCCCGGTGCAGTACACCGGCGTTAAATCCGTACATAATATGTTATCCCTTAAAAGCCTGACCGGTCAGGTAATGCGGTCGGCGAGAGCTTTTCTGACGTCATTTCCAGCCTGAAGCGCGCCCAGCACCGAGATTGACCCAATGGTCTCGAGCGCCAGTTCAGGCGTCACGTCGCTGGCGATCCGCGCGAGGCCGACGACTTTGACATGAAGCATTTCGCCGGAATCGCGAACCGCCTCCAGATCCGCCCGCGTGTATTCCCGCAGGCCCAGTTCCATTGTGTGACGGTCGACTGTTCTGCGCACATCCGCATCGTGACTGTCGAGCTGTTTCCTTATTGCGGTTCGGATAAGGTCACTGCGGTTGGAATAAAAGCCTTCCTGCACCAGCAGATCGATACGGCCCAGATCCACAAACCCGAGGTTTATCGTGACCTTCTCATTGTCCGGGATTTTATCCCGGAGCTTTGTGACATTGCTCATTTCAAAGTTACATCCATATACCATCCATGTGGATGTTATATGGCATCCATGCGGCGTGACGCAAGCCCGCCTGACAGATTTTATATCGAAGATGCGCAATTTATATAACATAATTTGTGTTACACGTAACATAGATGAATTCAAGCCGTATGGCGCCCAGACTTCGAAAACTTTCCAAGACAAAAAAATGAAGGCGCCGCACATGACGACGCCTGAAGTTCAATTTCCATCACGAAGATCCGGACAAAACCAGTCCCGACGGTTTTACCGCAGGCGTTCCTCGCTGCTCGCGTCAAAGAACATGGCGTCAGCTGGATCAAACTCAACAACCACGCCGGTTCCTTCCGGAATGGCTTCGTCTCCCTTCGTCTCAACGACGATGCGCTCGCCCGTTGGTGTGTTGAGATAATCGTAAGCCACGCCACCAAGCCGCTCGCGGATATCGACCTTCACCGGCGACGCTCCCTCACGCACGGCCAGATGCTGCGGCCGAATACCGACGATAATGTCCGAGCCATCGCCCGGCAGAGCTACCGAGGTCTGGATTGAAGCATTGTCAAGCGCCGGCACCACAACCTCGCCACCTTTAACCTTGCCCTTCATGAAGTTCATGCTGGGCGACCCGATGAAGCCAGCAACAAACCGGTTGTCGGGATTTTGGTACAGTTCCATCGGGCTGCCGACCTGTTCGATATGTCCCGCCCGAAGCACAACAATTTTGTCGGCCAGGGTCATCGCCTCAACTTGGTCATGCGTCACATATATCATGGTGGCGCCGATTTCCTTGTGCAGCCTGGCAATCTCCACCCGCATGTCCACGCGCAGTTCCGCGTCAAGGTTCGACAGCGGCTCGTCAAACAAAAACACATCTGGACCACGCACAATTGCCCGGCCGATGGCTACACGCTGGCGTTGACCTCCGGACAATGCTTTCGGGCGACGCGTCAGATACTCGTCGAGCTTCAGAATACGGCTGGCCTCAGCGACCTTGGACTTGATCACCGACTTCTCGACGCCGTTCATCTTCAGGCCAAAGCCCATATTTTCCTCGACGGTCATGTGCGGGTAAAGCGCGTAGGTCTGGAAAACCATGGCAACCCCACGCTCAGCGGGATCGGCCCGCGTGACATCCCTTCCGCCAATCGAAATCTGTCCATCCGAGGTCTCCTCAAGCCCGGCGATCATACGCAGCAGCGTTGATTTACCGCAGCCTGACGGGCCAACGAACACGCAAAACTCGCCATCCTCAATCTGGAGGTCGACGCCATGAATGACCTGAATTTCGCCGTAGCGTTTTACGGCACCGTTGAGTGCTACACCTGACATGGTTTTTCTCTCCCCAGGGGTTTTGATAGGTTTATTGCGCTACCGGATAAGGCCAGACCTCAGCCTCACGTCCGATTTGGGCGGCTGTCCGCAACAATGCGGGTCGAAATCTTTCAATATCTTCGAGCGACATGCGAAACGTGGATGTCACGATTGAGATTGCGCCAATGACGCGCTTTGAGCTGCCAAGGATCGGCGCGGCAATACTTATGATACCCTGCTCGTGTTCCTCACGATCAAAAGCCACGCCCTTCTGACGTACGGTCTCGAGTTCCGTAAGCAGTGTTTGTGGCCCGGAATGGGTCGCGGGTGTGAACGGTTCATACTGCTGGTTGTCCAACGCCAGCTGTCTCCGCTCCTCATCCATAAAGGCCAGCATTACCTTGCCGACCCCGGTACAGTGTGCGGGCGACCGCCGACCAGGGCGCGCCATGGTCTGAAACCCATTCTCAGGGGTTATCTTTTCAATAAACACGACGCGACCGTATTCCATCTGTGCCAGATGGACCGTTTCGTCCACATCCCGCGCCAGCGTCTCAATGAACGGCAGCGCCAGAGGTCCCAAAGAGGACTGGTTCCACGCGTGCCGGGCCATCCTGACCAGCCGCAAACCGGGGACATAAACCATCCGCTCCTCATCGTGGGCCAGCATCCCCTGATTCGTCAGCGATTGGAGGATTCGGTAGAGCGTCGCTTTGGGATACGGGCTGACTTCCTGGATTTCGGCGAAGCGCACGGCCCGCCCGAAAGCCACGACGGTATCAAGGATATCAAGTGCTTTTCCGACAGTCCCGTCAGTACCGACGTGCTTATTCATTTTCCCGATCCGCCGTTTTTGTGTTCTATTCGTCGTTAAGGAATTGTTGACTTGATAGCAATTTGAGACTATCAGGTCAACATTCAAAACGTTTGTTCCATTATGTGGAACCAATAATCTGGAGGAGAAAGGAATCACATGTTCCAGAAGGCAAAAACTTTGACGACGGCGGTCGCCGCTTCCACGCTACTCTCATCGGCGGTTTTCGCCGGAGAACTGGTGATCAACACCGACACATCCGACCCTGCGCCCAAAGCCGCATTTGAGGCGCTGATCGAGGGATTTAAGGCTGAAAACCCGGACGTTGAGGTGACCTGGAACCTCTTCGACCACGAAGGATACAAAACTTCGATCCGGAACTTTCTGACAGCTGACTCGCCGGATCTTGCTAACTGGTACGCGGGCAACCGAATGCTTCCGTATGTAGACGCCGGCCTCTTCGAGCCGGTGGATGATGTTTGGGAGGAAAATGGGCTGAAGGAATCGCTGGCCTCTTCCGTGGGTTCGATGACTATCGACGGCCAGCTCTGGGGCGTTCCTTACACCTATTACCAATGGGGCGTTTACTATCGTAAGGACATCTTTGAGGAAAACGGCATCGAAGTTCCCACCAACTGGGATGAGTTCAAAGCCGCCGGTGAAACCCTGAAGGAAGCCGGGGTCACCCCGATTACCATCGGTACCAAGTACCTCTGGACCGCCGGCGGTGTGTTTGACTACATCAACCTGCGCACAAACGGTTACGACTTCCACATGGCACTCGGCAAAGGTGAGGTTTCCTGGACCGATGACCGCGTCCGGGCGACCATGAACAACTGGAAGGAGCTCATCGACGCCGGGTTCTTCCTTGAGAACCACGCCGCCTATTCATGGCAGGAAGCTCTTGCACCGATGGTCCAGGGCGAAGCAGCCATGTACGTCATGGGCAACTTTGCCGTGGCACCGCTGCGCGAGGCGGGGCTTACCGATGACCAGCTTGGTTTCTTCCAATTCCCCGTGATCAATCCTGACGTGCCCCTCGCAGAGGACGCACCAACGGACACGATCCACATTCCGGCGAATGCGAAAAACAAGGAAGATGCGAAGAAGTTCCTGGCCTACCTCGCACGCGCTGATGTGCAGACCCAGATCAACGAGACTCTGGGCCAGCTGCCGATCAACAACGAATCCGAGGTTGGCGACGACAAATTCCTCCAGGCAGGTTACGAGATGCTGTCGAACACCGATGGCGGCATCGCGCAATTTTTCGACCGCGACTATCCGGCGGAAATGGCCAAGGCTGGCATGGAAGGCTTCCAGGAATTCATGGTGAAGCCCGAGCGTCTCGACGCCATTCTTGAGCGCCTCGAGAAGGTCCGCGAGCGCGTCTACAAATAACAATCTGCAAGGAAATGCCCCGCCCGGCGGTGTCGAGCGGGGCAAAAACCGTCAGTCGAACGCGCCAGAGGAGGAAGAAATGACCGCCCCTATTGTCCCGGACACGCATCCACCCGCAAAACGGGGGTGGTGGAAGGAAAACCAGCAGCGCCTGGCACCGTGGCTGTTCCTGGCCCCGGGAATATTCATGTTTCTCGTTTACGTGATCATTCCGATTTTTCAGTCGATCAACATCTCCTTCTATGACTGGGACGGTCTCGGCGAAGCAACCTGGGTCGGCACCGGCAACTACGTCGAACTGATGGACGACGAGGCGTTTTATACCTCACTCAAAAACAACGTGATCTGGCTTGTTCTTTACATGCTGGCGATCCCGATGGGACTCTTCGTGGCGCTGTTCCTCAACCAGACAGTACGCGGCATCCGGATCTACAAGTCCCTCTTCTTCTTCCCGTTTGTTATCTCGCAGGTGGTGGTCGGCCTCGTCTTCGCCTGGTTCTACGACCCCAGCTACGGCCTGATGAATATTGTGCTCGGATGGTTTGGAGCCGAACCGATAGCCGTGCTCGCGGACGAACGCTATGTGACCTATGGTATTATCGCCGCCGGTCTTTGGCCGCAGACGGCGTACTGCATGATCCTCTACCTCACCGGTCTGAATGCGGTCGACCCGGAGCAGATCGAGGCCGCCCGCCTCGACAATGCCAAAGGCGCAAAAATGCTCTGGTACGTGATCCTTCCGCAGCTCCGGCCCGCAACCTTTATTGCAGTTGTCGTGACGGTCATAGGCGCCCTGCGCTCGTTCGACCTGATCTCCATTATGACCGATGGCGGCCCCTGGGGCTCCTCCCGCGTGCTGGCATTCTACATGTATGAGCAGGCGTTCTCCGAATACGGCTTCCGTATGGGATATGGCGCGGCCATTGCCGTGGTCCTGTTCCTTATCATGATGGTCTATATCGCCGGTTTCCTTTGGAAAATGTACCGCGACGAGAAAGGGCACTAAGATGTTTCCCACTCCCATTGAGAAAAAATCTGCCGCAGCTCAGACCGTCTACAAGATCGCTCTGCCCTTTGCCCTGATTATCTGGCTCCTGCCTCTCATCGCCGTCGCGCTGAATTCGGTCCGCTCGGCCGGTGACATTACCGCGGGCAACTACTGGGGTTGGCCGACAAGCTTCAATCTGCTTGAAAACTACACGGCCATCTTCAAGCAAACCCCAATCGGACAGTACATCCTCAACTCGTTCAAGGTAACGATCCCTACCGTCATCGGCGCAGTTGCGATCAGCTGCATGACCGGTTTCGCGCTCGCAGTGTACAAGTTCAAGGGCAACCTTCTGATCTTCTTCATGTTCATCGCGGGCAACTTCGTACCGTTCCAGATCCTGATGGTTCCGGTCCGCGACCTCACCCTTGATCTTGGCATGTACAACACCTGGTACGGACTGGCTCTGTTCCACATCGCTTTCCAGGCCGGGTTCTGCACTCTCTTTATGCGCAACTTCATCAAGGCCCTGCCCTATGAGCTGATCGAGGCGGCACGCGTCGAGGGTGTCAGCGAAATCCGCATCTTCTGGTATGTCGTCCTGCCCCTGATGAAACCAGCGCTCGCGGCCCTGTCGGTGCTGATTTTCACCTTCATCTGGAACGACTACTTCTGGGCTACCGTCCTGACCCAGGGCGCAGAGAACCAGCCGATCACCGCCGGTCTTTATTCTCTCAATGGCCAGTGGGTCGCCGCATGGCACCTCGTCTCCGCCGGCTCGATCGTCGCGGCTCTGCCACCGGTGTTGATGTTTTTCCTCATGCAGCGGCACTTCATTGCCGGCCTGACGCTGGGAGCCGTTAAATGATCCGAACCTGGCGGCTCGATGACAGTCGGCAAACGCTGGTTCTTGCTTCCCAAAAAGACCACCTCGCCGAGGTGGTCTACTGGGGTCCGCGTCTGCCGGATGAGGAGGACACGCAAACGCTGACCAGGGCACACGCCATCGACGTGACCGGTGGCATGCTCGACGCGAACCCGGAACTCTCTATCTGCCCCGAAGCAACCCGAACCTTTCCCGGACAACCGGGGCTGGTAATCCGGGACGAGGCGGGTCGGCCCTACCTGCCCAAGTTCTGCTTCTCCTCAGAAAGCATTGGGGAAAACAGTCTCACGCTTACGTTTCGCGACCAGTCCGGCCTGCTCATCTACTGCGCACAATTCGCAATAGACACGGAAACTCACGTAATTGAGGCCCGGGCCTCAATCGAGTGCAGTCAACCCATGCACCTGCACTGGCTTTCCGCGCCGGTTTTCCCCGCGCCGCAGCTCAGCGACGAAATGATCGACTTTGCGGGGAGGTGGTGCGGTGAGTTCCAGATGAACCGTACCGCCTGGTCCCCAGGGGTGCGCTACCGAGAGAACCGCACCGGGCGCACAGGTCATGAGCATTTTCCAGGGCTGATCGTCCCATGCCGCGGAGCGACCAATGCTACCGGCCATGCCTACGGTTTTCACTACGGCTGGTCCGGTGGTCACCGCATGGCAGCGGAAGAGCTGCCCGACGGGCGCCGCCAGATTCAGTTTGGACACGCAACTCGGATCGAGACGGAGGCCGCTACGCGGTTCTCTACGGCCACACTTTACGCCATGTTCTCCGACGACGGCCTGAACGGATGCGCGGTTGCGTTCCAGCGTCACCTGCGCGACCGGATTGTAGAATTTCCGGATCCGGCCCGTCCACGTCCGGTCCACTACAACTGCTGGGAGGCGGTTTACTTCGACCATAACCTTCCCGAGCTCAAGGACATCGCAGAGCACGCGGCCGACCTTGGCGCCGAACGTTTTGTTCTGGATGACGGCTGGTTCGGCATGCGTGACGACGACACTCGAGCCCTGAGCGACTGGGAGGTCGATCCCCGCAAATATCCTGATGGGCTCACTCCGTTGATCGACCACGTCCACGGCCTCGGTATGAAATTCGGCATCTGGTTCGAGCCGGAAATGATCAACTCCGACTCCGACGTGTTTCGCGCGCATCCCAATTGGGCCCTCGGCAGCGAGGACCAAATTCTGGGCCGACAGCAGATGGCGCTCAATATGGCCCTGCCAGAGGTGCGGAATTTCCTGTTCGATCAGGTTGGCAAGGTGCTGACCGACAACGACATCGACTACATAAAATGGGACCACAACCGCGTGCTCCCCATGCCCGATGCGGCCCAGACGCGCGGGTCGTATGAACTAATCGACCGTCTACGCGAGGCGTTTCCCTCGGTCGAGATCGAAAGCTGCGCCAGCGGCGGTGGCCGGATCGATTTTGGGATTCTCGGGCGCACGCACCGCGTCTGGCTTTCAGACAGTAACGACGCGGTTGAACGTCTGCTTATGCAGCACAACGCTGCACTCTTCCTTCCCATGGTGGTGACCGGGAGCCATGTCGGACCACGCACCTGCCACACCTCCGGCCGGGTCATGGACATACGTTTCCGCGCCTGGGTCGCGGCGCAGCGACACATGGGTTTCGAGATGGACCCGCGCGAACTGACTGATGAAGAAGCCGGGGTCCTGCGGCACGTAACCTCCTGGTGGAAGGAAAATCGCAGCTGGCTTGCCCGTGCGGACATCCTCCGCCTCGACAGCGCCGACCCCGCCGTGATCGCCGAACAGCATCTTGAACAGGGCGGCGGGCAATTTGTCGTGTTCGCTGGCAAGGCGGAAACCTCCTCCCAGATCGCACCTCGACCGCTGCGCCTCACCCGCCTCTCCCCCGATCAATGTTACCGGATCGAACTGCTGAACTGTGGTGACGCACCTGGCCTGTCCCGCGGGGACCAGGAGATAAAATCCGAACCAATGACGTTGAGCGGTGCCTACCTGATGAACCATGGCCTCACCCTGCCCTGGAGCTTCCCCGAAACAATGTGGGTGGTGAAGGGGGAACTCGTATGAGCGAGCCGCGAACCGTCCGCCCGGCAAAACGGAAGATCCACCGATGACGAGAGCCGCAACATTTCACGATCTCGACGGCAGGAGCGTATTCATCACAGGTGGAGGCTCGGGCATCGGCGCCTCGCTGACCGACGGGTTCCTCGCACAGGGTGCGCGGGTCGCTTTTGTGCAGCGCACCGACGCCTCGGCTTTCTGCGACGAAATGGAAGCCAAATACGGTCAAAGGCCGCTCTACCTGCCCTGCGACATCACAGACATCGCCGCGCTTAAATCCTGCATCGCTTCAGCAGAAGATGCGCACGGTCCGGTGACCGCGCTGGTGAACAATGCAGCCAACGATAAGCGCCATGACACGCTCGATGTGGAGGAGTCGTTTTGGGACTGGTCCCAAGCCATAAACCTCAAAGCATACTTTTTTGCCTGCCAGGCGGTCATTCCAATGTTGCGCGAGTCTGGCGGTGGTGCAATCGTCAACTTTTCGTCAATCAGCTACATGATGGGCAATGCGGGTTACCCCAGCTACACGACCGCCAATTCAGGCATAAATGGCATGACCCGAAGCCTTGCGCGGGAATTCGGACCGGATCGCATCCGCGTAAATGCGCTCGCGCCCGGCTGGGTTCTGACCGACAAACAGAAAGACCTTTGGGCGACACCGGAAGCTTTGGCGGCACATCTTGAACGCCAGTGCCTCAAGGATCACCTCGAGCCACGGGACATTGTGGACGCGACCCTCTTTCTGGCCTCCGATGCCAGCCGGATGATGACCGGTCAGGCAATGGTGGTCGACGGTGGTGTCGTGGTGACCGGCTGACCAAAACCACCTGCCGGGCCTAAATCTGGGTTGGCCCGTCAGAAGGACAATGCTCTACAGACCCGGCAATCCGCTAGAAGAGATTGACAGAACTACGGCCACGAGAGGCAGGAAGACCGAAATGAAACGTACGCTGGGCACATGTTACTACCCCGAGCACTGGTCGCGGGACGTCTGGGAAGACGACGCCCGTCGCATGGTCGAGGCCGGACTTACATGGGTACGGATTGGCGAATTCGCCTGGTCCCGGCTGGAGCCGCAGCCGGAACAATATGACTTCAGTTGGCTCGACGACGCGATTGAGGTCCTGGGTCATGCGGGGCTAAAGGTCGTGCTGGGGACACCTACGGCAACTCCTCCGCGCTGGATGCTGGACCGGCATCCCGATATGCTGGCCACTGACGCGGATGGCCGCCCCCGCCGTTTTGGCTCCCGCCGACACTACTGCTTCAGCCACGAGGGCTACCGGGCGGAATGTGCCCGAATCGTAACGCTCATCGCCAGACGCTATGGTCCCAACCCCCATGTGGCCGCCTGGCAGACCGATAATGAGTACGGCTGCCACGACACGACCCTGTCCTACAGTGACGCGGCCCGGACGGCATTCCAAGGCTGGCTGCGGCAACGCTATCCAGGCGAGGGAAATGACGGCGACATTCAGGCACTGAATACCGCGTGGGGCAACGTCTTCTGGTCAATGGACTACGACACTTTCGACCAGATCGACCTGCCAAACCTCACGGTGACGGAGCCCAACCCTTCCCATGTGCTCGATTTCCGCCGGTTCAGTTCGGATCAGGTCGTAAGTTTCAACCGGCTTCAGGCCGATATCATCCGCGCCCACTCTCAGGCTCCGATCGCCCACAACTATATGGGACGTATCACGGATTTCGATCACTACAGGGTCAGCGACGACCTCGACATCGCCACCTGGGACAGCTACCCGCTCGGTTTCCTTGAAGACCGTGTCAAAGCCGACGACGCGCACAAACGCACCTATGCCCGCCAGGGCGATCCGGACTTCCAGGCGTTTCACCACGACCTGTACCGCAGCGTCGGCAAAGGCCGCTGGTGGGTTATGGAACAGCAGCCCGGCCCGGTGAACTGGGCGCCCTGGAACCCTACCCCTCTTCCCGGAATGGTCTGGCTCTGGAGCTGGGAGGCATTTGCCCATGGTGCAGAGGCGGTCTGCTACTTCCGCTGGCGTCAGGCTCCAATGGCGCAGGAACAGATGCATGCGGGCCTTCTGCGACCCGACAGCGCCGACGCACCCGGCCTCACCGAGGCACGCAAGGTGGCTCGCGAAATCGCCGACGCACCGGATGTCGCCAACCGCCAGGCCGACATTGCGCTGATTTTCGACTACGAGGCCGAATGGGCCTGGCAGATCCAGCCTCACGGCAAAGGGCTGAGCTACTTCGACCTGGTCTTCGACACTTACCGGGCCCTGCGCCAGCTTGGCCTCTCGATCGACATTCTGCCGTCAAATGCTGATCTCAGCGGATATCATATGATCCTCGCACCAGGGCTGATGCACATGCCCGACGCCCTCAAGGCGGCCATGGACCACAGCAAGGCACTTTGGGTGTTCGGCCCCCGTACCGGTGCCAGGGATGCGACGATGCGCACGCCGGTCCCGCTCCCTCCGGCCCTGCCGGGCAGAAGCCTAACGGTGTCCCACGTGGAAAGCCTGCGACCCGACATGCCGTTGCCGCTCGAGGGCGGCGGAGCCGTTACACTATACCGCGAGATCGTGGAGGGCGATTACGAAGTAATGGAGCGGCTTGAGAGCGATGGACCCGCCGTAGTCGGGATCGACAATCTGATCTACATGTGCGGCTGGCTGGACCAGCAAGCAATGATCCGTGTATTGAAATCCGCCGCCACGCGGGCCGGTCTCGAAACACTGGACCTACCGCAAGGCGTCCGCTGCCGCGACACTGCGACCGAGCGGTTTTGGTTCAACCATTCCACTGAAACGCGAGAGGTCGAGGGGCGTGAATTTCTTCCCCTGTCCGTGACAAGAACTGAACTCTGATGTTCGATCATCCCGCAGCAACTGTCGCCACGAAGATATGCTCCCCGGAAGCGTTGTCTTCAAACCGCGAACAGATTATCTCCAACGACGGCCTCGCCGCCCGCAGCGGCATGAGGCGAGCAGTATTTCATCGCAAATCCAAACAGGCGCCACCCTTGTCGCCGATCCAGTTTGTCATGTCGATGCACCTCAAAAATGCTGCCATGAAGATTGCCGAAGACATGACCATGACAGAGCCCGCTATGGCAGTGGGCTATATCAGTGCCTCCCGGTTCAGTGGGGGTTCAAATACGCCTATGGTCAGTCACCCCGGCGATGGAGCGACCCGCACCACCGACCGGTTCTGCAATAGGCGCACGAACCAGATCAAAACCCCTGCAGGAGCATGTCCATGGCGGCGGTCACCTCATCCGCCCGGTCGTCCATATTCGACAACGGAGCCTTGAGAATACTCACCGGGACCGCTGCGAGGAATTGTGTCGCCATGACAACAGATTCACCATCGACCTTGAAAACCGGATTGAGCCGCTTCGCCGGTTTGGGGGCATGCTCCTGCGGCAGCAACGGCACGACCACACGTGTATTCAGCCCGCTCAGCAGATCAGTTTGCACATCCAGGAGGAACCCATCACCCGAGGGATTGGGAAACACATCGTATTTGGGCATTAAAACTGCCGGTAGCGGTCCAGGGGCAATCCATGCATTTCAACAAATGCGTTGGAGCTTTCCAGTGCCGCGGCGTTTTCCGCCTTCCACTGTTCCGACCGCGCCCGCCGGACCGCAGCCCGAACGCCCTCTTCCGCAGCGCGGGAAAGATTGACTTTCAACGCCCGCGCCTCCGACAGCAGACTGCTGTCCAGAGAAAGATTGGTGGGTTTCCTGCTTTGAATATTCATTTGGCGGCGCTCCTAGAGAGCATCAATATACGCGCAGACTTTGTATACATCAACCATGCGCATGGTTATGGGCATACTCTTAGTCCAACTCTATTTGCACCAGCAGCAGAGAAGTCAGGTCCGCACTCAGGCGCACGCCATCAAAGGGTTTTTCAATCACCGGGGCATCAATGCCAAGCCTGCGCACCGTCGCCTCGGTATGGCCCGTGACCACGACATAGGGGATGGCCAGCTGGTCCAGTTGCTCGGCGACCGGCTGCGACGTTTCATCATCTAACTGTATGTCAATCACGGCACAGTCGATCCGCCCTTCCCTCATCGCAAGAAAATCCAGCGCGGCATCCGGGGTATTTGCAATCCCAACGACCTCATATCCGGTCTCACGAAGCGAATGCGCGATGTCCGTCCCGATCAGGTGATCATCCTCCACCACCAGGACACGCGGCGACCCGCCATAGCGTGCCATCAGCCGTGCGAAATCGGGACGGACCGGCATACCGGCATCACCGCCCGTCTCAAGACCGATCTTGAGAAGTTCGGTTTTGCCTCTTCCCAGCCCATTTTCGTCCGCAAAATCCAACAGCCACCACCTTCCTGAAAAGTCTTGTTGACCCGCAAACGCAGGCACCTCTTGCAAGCGTAGGGCCAAAACCGGATTTGTCCAGCGAAATCAATTTCTTAACTTACCACACCAGCATCACGAGCTCCAATGGCACAACCGGGGCTTTATGAGTAAGTTACCTTACCTAAAATTCGGTGTAAAATGTGGTTGGAATTTGATTCCGCCACCAGTCCACAATGGAATGCGAAAGATGTCCGGGCAAAGCTCCAAGCGTATGGAAAGACTGCAGATAATGGTCTCGGAGGACGAGCTCAAAGCGCTGGACGACTGGCGCTTCAAGAGCCGAATGCCCAGCCGTGCCGCCGCCATTCGCGAACTGCTTCAGCGTGGCCTGGCCGCTGAGGGCTACTTTTCAACCGCGCGCGATGGGTCTGCATCGCGAGATTTCGGGGTGCTTGATTCAAATTCAGGCAAGCCGGAGTAACCGAACCCAACAACTTTATTCAAATCCTCCGTGACGTCTATCACATCCGTGACGCGTCCGTTCTGCCAAAAAGAGGCCAACCCCGAGGACGGGGAACCCCTCAACCGGCAGGACACCTGACATGACAGTTTCAGATTTCAGTTCCGAACAGTTCCCCGCCACCATTCCAGGAACGGATGCCACAACACCATCCTGGCGCATCAAAGCCGCCGTAGACCGCATTGGCGCTCTGATCCTGCTCCTGACCTTCGCACCGCTTCTGATCATCACCGCCGTCTGTGTGAAGTTCACCTCTCCCGGACCCGTCTTTTTCCGCCAGCCCCGTTACGGCGCCGGGCGGGACGTGATCACCGTGACGAAATTTCGCACCATGTTCGTTGAGGGCACCGACCTGTCGGGCCGCCGCCAGGCCACCCGCGACGATGACCGCATCACTCCGCTTGGCCGCATCCTGCGCAAAACCTGCCTCGACGAACTGCCCCAACTATGGGACGTTCTCTGCGGTCGCATGTCCCTCGTCGGACCCCGCCCCCATGCGCTGGTGCTGGAGGTCGAAGGCCGCGACATCGAGGACATGATTCCCTACTACCATGCCCGCCACCAGATCCGTCCTGGCGTGACCGGCCTCGCGCAGACCAATGGCAACCGCGGCCCCATCGACGACGCCGAAACCGCCTTTGAGCGTGTCCACTACGACCTTGACTATATCCAGAACCAGTCGCTTGTGCTCGACGCCTGGATCCTCATTAAGACTCTGGCCGTGCCCTTCCAGAAAGACGGGTCTTACTGACGCCCAGACCCGGACAAAATTGGCGTGGCAGTTCAAACATAATGGCCCGAGACTTGACCCCGGTTCATGACATTTGTGTAACTCCGATCAGTGGGCGAAATTCGCCCGCTGATTTGTGGTTTGAAGATCGGGAAACGGATGCAGGTCGACTACGTGATTGTGGGCGCAGGCAGTGCGGGCTGCGTTCTTGCCAACCGGCTCAGCGCGGACGGTAAATCCGAGGTTGCGGTGATCGAGGCCGGCGGCTCCGACCTCAACCTCTGGGTCCGCATGCCCATCGGCTATGGCGGCGCGTTCCACGACCCCCACATCAACTGGCGCTATTTCACCGAACCCGACCCGGGCACCGGCAACCGCGTCAGCTACTGGCCCCGTGGACGCGTTCTTGGCGGGTCAAGCGCCATCAACGCCATGGTCTATATTCGCGGTCAGGCGGCGGATTACGACGGCTGGGCGGCTTTGGGCAATCCCGGCTGGTCCCATGCGGATGTGCTGCCCCTGTTCCGGCGCATGGAAAACAACCTCGCCGGCGGCGACGACTGGCGCGGAACCGGCGGGCCGATGACCGTCACCGCCACCGATCTCGGCGTACACACCCTGAGCCACGACTGGATTGACGCCGCCGAGGCCACGGGCCTCCCCCGCAATGCCGATTTCAACGGTGCCGACCAGGAAGGCGTCGGCCTCTACCAGATCACCACCCGCAACGGCTTTCGCTGCTCCGCCGCCACCGGATACCTCAACCCTGCGAAACGCCGCGCAAACCTCCGCGTCATCACACGCGCCCATGCCACCCGCATCCTGTTCGACGGCCGCCGCGCCACCGGCATCGAATACCGGCGCGGTAACAAAACCCTGCGCATTCACGCCCGCCGCGAGGTCATCCTCTCCGCCGGTGCCGTCAATTCACCCCAGCTGCTCGAGCTTTCCGGCATCGGCGGGGCCGACCGCCTCAAAAACCTCGGTCTCGACATCACCCAGGACCTGCCAGGGGTCGGCACCAACCTCCAGGACCATATCGGCTATGACTTCATCTACGAGGCCAACTGCCCGACCCTGAATAACCTTCTGCGTCCCTGGTCCGGGCGGATCGCCATGGGTCTGCTCTATCTTCTGACCCGCGGCGGCCCCCTCTCGCTCAGCGTCAACCAGGCCGGCGGGTTTTTCCGCAGTTCCCCGGACCGTCCCCGCCCTAACCTGCAACTCTACTTCGCCCCGGTCAGCTATACCCACAAAACCCCCGGCAAACGCCGCCTGCTGGCACCCGACGCCTTCCCCGGAATGCAGCTCAGCATCTCCAACTGCCACCCCCTGAGCCGCGGCCATCTCCACATCCGCTCCGCCGACCCGATGGCACCGCCCGAGATCCACCCCCGCTACCTCAGCGTCCCGGAAGACCTGGACGAGCTGTGCGAAGGCGTCGACATCCTGCGCCGCATCGCCGCCGCCCCGCCCCTGGCCAACTCCATCCTCCGCGAGGTCATCCCAGGCCCGGACGTCACCGACCCCGACGCCCTGCGCGCCAATATCGTCGGCCAGGTCGGCACCGTCTTCCACCCCTGCGGCACCTGCGCCATGGGCCCCGACCCAAACGCGGGCGCCGTGGTGGACGCCCGCCTGAAAGTCCACGGCCTGGACGGCCTGCGCGTCGCCGACGCCTCGATCTTCCCCCGCATCACCGCCGGCAACATCAACGCCCCGTCCATGATGGTCGGCGAGAAGGCCTCCGACCTGATCCTGGCGGATCGGGGCTGATCCCCGTCGTTAATTTCTGGTAACGCTCAGATTGATGTCCACCCATTGACCGTTTGGATCAAAAATAATCTGAATGGTTTCAGCAAGATGTAGCCCGAACAGACGTTCCAGAAGCCAATCAACCCAACCGTAGTCGAACAGCCGCCCCTGTTCTTTGGTTGACCTGCCGGCTTCCAACGTAACCCATCCCAGATTGTGCGGACCGGAGCGGGCAGTCCTTCCCATCATACGAAAACCCTGCCCTTCCAGCCACCTCTCAAATCCCTCAACGCTTTGATAGCTGGCCGCAATCCGAAACACGCACACCTCTGCCGCAAGAATGAAATTGATCTTACGCCAATCAACCTGTGACAAATCGGGCCGGGTCTCTCTCTGCTGGTCCGGTTTCAGACAGGACAAAACTGACGGATATTCCTCCAATACCGGAGCAAATTCCCGAGCGCGCCGGTGTCCACCATCATTCTCGACCTGCGCAAGCGTTCTTCCATAAAATCGAAACGGATAGTTTTCCTCATTGGACAGTCTCACGACCGTCCCAAACTGATCCTCATACGGCAAAAACTCACGCGCACGCGGATCAGGCTGTTGGTCCGTGGTTTGAGCGGTTGCCGGCGGAAAAATTGTTCCCGCAACCAGGAAGACCAGTGCCGCGCCCAACATATGGCGTATTCGTTTGATCTTTTTTCCACCCGCTCTGATTTTCGGCATCCGTAGTAATATCATACGGCAAATTGCATACGTGAAATTTTTTGACGACCTTTGGTTATTTGGGATACCTGATCCCGGTGAGTTGAATGAAGAATTTCGCCACGCTGTCTTGGAAATCCTACCATCGGATTAACTCCCGGTCAGCTTGCGAAGCGGCCTGCCGATGGAATTGTCCAGTACCGTGCCGACTGGTCCCAACCCCGCGCGGCACCGGACAGACCTTCACCCGTTTGGATCATCCAACATGTTCGGTTAGCATGCCGGGCGCGGTCCGTCCGCGTCCATTAAAACAGTTCCAGATTTCCCTGAGTACCCATGCAAAATTCAAGCCATTCATCCACACACCACGGATTATCAGCCCATGCCATTATTCTGGCAACACTGGTCACCCTGCCTTCGCCCGCCACCGCCCGTGAACCCTGTCCGGTTGAAGGCCCCAAACCTGAAGTCTACGGAAACACATGGATCCACGTTGACGACCGCACGTCCCTGCGTTTGGTCCCCAGTCACGTTCTTCTCATCGTCGACGGACGCGAAAAATCCTTCAAGGCGGTTCAGCAGCCTGATAACGGCCCGGCGGAAACGATAGTGGAGGTAACACCGGGAAAGTACTTCGTTCTGGGTCCGGTCAAAAGCTATCTGATCACCCTCACGGAAGGCGACGACGGGATCGAGTTGGTAGCCCCAGTTGAATTGCCCGTTCGCTACTACGAAGAATGCAGTTTCGTGGACAGGGTGTTTTGGGGTATCTGCATGGAAAAACCCACGGAATACAGTCCGGCTCTCGGCGCGGTCGTTTCTTCCGGTTATGACAAAAAAGGCAGCCAGGGAACGGTTCTCTTCCGGGACGACAGTATTGGCACACCCCTCGAACTTGAGGACGGCACACCAGTAATCTACCGACGGGACGATCAGGCCGGGAACGCTTTGGTCGTGACGATTGAATACTGGGATGGTTACGTGATCACCGAGAACGGAACACTGACCTGCCGGGACTATCTGGAACACCACCCCGAACTTGAAACCTTTCCACCCCGCACGGACGGCTGAACGTGGAATAAACACGAACGCCCGTCAACAGGATACACCCTCACACCAGCCCCCGCATCACCCGTCCCAGCGCCGCGACACTCCGCCCGATCTGTGCGGCGGGCACCGCGCTGAACCCAAGCGTCAGCCCCTGCCGGTCGATCGGTGAAAGCGCAAACCGGCCCAGCGGTGCCGTGGCAATCCCCGCCGCACCCGCCGCCCCGGCCACAACGGTTTCCGACAGCCCTGACACCTCCAGATCCCCAATCGTGTGAAACCCGGTCTCCGTCGGCTGCACGGTCAGCATCCCTGACAACTCCCGATCCGCCGCCCGTATCAGGGCATCGCGCCGTTCGGCATAGACCTCCCGCATCCTGCGGATATGGGTGGTGAAATGCCCCTCGTCGATGAAATCCGCCACAATGGCCTGCGACCCCGTGGGCGCACCCTGCAACATCGCCGCCGCCGTGCGCTCGAACATCTCCACCAGCCGGGGCGGTGCCACCACGAACCCAAGACGCAGGGCGGGAAAAATCGACTTCGAGAACGTGCCGACATAGACCACCCGCCCCGAGGCATCCATGCTCTTCAGCGGCGGTGGCGTGTGGCTGCCATAGTGGAACTCCCCCACGTAATCATCCTCGATGATCCAGGCCCCCGTCCGCTCCGCCGCCCGCAACAGTTCAAAACGGCGCGACACGCTCATGGTGTTTCCCAACGGATGCTGATGCGCGGGCGTGACAAAGGCCAGCCGATACTCCGGCGCGGCCTCCAGGCCCGCCGCCACGTCCAACCCTTCCGCATCCACCGGCACCGGCACCAGCCTGGCTCCACAGGCAATGAAACTGTTCCGTGCGCCCACCGTGCCGGGGTTTTCAAACCACACCGGATCGCCCGGATTGACCAGCATGGACGCGATCCGGTTGAACGCATCCTGCGCCCCGTTGAAGATAAACACCTCCTCCGGCGCGCAGGTTACCCCCCGGTTCGCCCGCATGTGCTGGCTCACGCTCCGCCGCAACTCCATCAGCCCGCACGGGTCCGGATAGCGCATCACCCCGCTGCGCCCGCCCCGCCAGTGCCGCGCCGACAGCCGCGACCAAAGCGCCATGGGAAACACGTCAAACGCGGGCATGCCCGTCACAAACGCCCGTGGCGTGTCCGGATGCGCCAGGCGCGTGTAATACCGGTCCGACGCATCCCGGCTCAGGGTCGCCAGCCTCGGCGGCACCGCGTCCTCCCCACGCGGCACCTCATGGGCGGGCACCGGCGGTAGGATCGTGTCACTCACATACGTCCCCGACCCCACCAGCGACCGCAGCAAACCCTCCGCCGCCAGCTGCTCATAGGTGTTGACCGCCGTGGTCCGCGACACCCCCTGGCTCCGCGCCAGCGTCCGGCTCGCGGGCAGACGCACCCCCGCCGGCAACTGCCCCGACAGGATCATCCGCCGCAGCGCCGCGACCAGCTGGACCGTTATCGTGGCACTGTCATCGTGCCTGATCGGAATGACCGGGATGAGCGCCCCGCCCGCGTATTTCGTCACCGCGGCTCCTTCAATTGGTCTGCCCATTGGTTCAAAGTGGACCTTATCACCAGCCCAATATGCAATCATCCGTGGATGCGGACAATCCATGTCCATCCAAGGTGAGCCAACGCATGAAAATCATTCGCATCGAGACATTTTCGAACCCCTTCGTGGGTTTCACCAGGGTCACGGACGAGACCGGCGCCACCGGCTGGGGCCAGATGTCCACCTACCATTCCGACATCACCGCCCAGGTTCTCCACCGCCAGGTCGCCCCTTGGACAATCGGCATCGACATTGACGACCTGGACGACCACCTGAACCTCATACAGGAACGCGAACACAAATTCCCCGGCTCCTATATCTGCCGCGCCATGGGCGGCCTGGAAACCGCCATTTGGGATCTGCGCGGCAAACAGGCGGGCGTCCCCGTCGCCACCCTGCTCGGCGGCAGTCCCGGCAAAATCCGCGCCTACGCCTCGTCCATGAAGCGCGACATCACGCCTGCCAACGAGGCAGATCGCTTCCGCCGCCTGCGCGGTGACTACGGCTTCGACGCCTTCAAGTTCCGCATTGGAGCCGAGGTCGGGCGCGGCCGCGACGAATGGGAGAGCCGCACCGGAGAAATCATCCCCACGATCGCCAAAACCTTCGCCGGTGAGGACGTAACCCTGCTCGTGGACGCCAATTCCTGCTACGCCCCCGACCAGGCCATCACCTGGGGCCACATGCTGCTCGACCACGGCATCACCCATTACGAGGAACCCTGCCCCTACTGGGAACTCGACCAGACCCGCACCGTTCGCGAGGCCTTCGCCGACACGCCGCTCGACGTCACCGGCGGCGAACAGGACTGCATGATCCCCACCTGGAAACGCATGATCGACATGCACGCCGTCGACATCGTGCAGCCCGACGTGATGTATGTGGGCGGCATGGGCCGCACGCTTGAGGTCGCCCGCCTGGCCGAAGCCGCGGGCCTGCCTGTCACCCCCCACTGCGCCAACCTCTCGCTGGTGACGCTCTTCACCATGCACCTCTTGCGCGCCATCCCAAATGCGGGAAAGTATCTCGAGTTTTCCATCGAGGGTGAGGACTACTACCCATGGCAGCAGGACCTTTTCGTGACCGATCCCTACGCGATCACGGACGGAATGGCCGAGGTCACCGACGCGCCGGGCTGGGGTATCGAGGTAAACCCCGAATGGCTCGCAAAATCCATCTACCAGGTCAGCGAAATGGACGACTGACCATGTCCGAAAGCGTCCATAACGCTGCGGCTTACAATGGCTGAATTCTTCACGAAGGATTTTCGCGCGGCACCCTATTGGTGGGACCGCTACCCTCTGGACGATCGAACCGCACCCGACCTGCCAAACCGGTCCGACGCGGTCGTCATTGGCTCGGGCTACACCGGCCTTCACGCAGCGCTGCAAATCGCACGCGCCGGTCGCAGTGTCATCGTACTTGAGAGAGATGCCCTAGGCCAGGGCTGCTCAACCCGCAATGGCGGCCAGATCAGCATTTCAATCAAATCTGACCTGAAGGAACTCACAGTCAAACACGGCGCCGATACCGCCCGCCGAATTCTTCAGGATGGACATGCCTCCCGCGCCTATATTGAGGAATTCGTCAAAACCGAGGGCCTTGACTGTGACTTCCGCACTTCCGGCCGCTTCCACGCCGCCCATTCGGCCGCAGCCTTCAGGGATCTGCGAGCAACCATCGAGAACCAGCCGAAGGAATTTGAGCGCCAGATTACCCTGATACCCCGCACCGAACAAAGACGCGAGCTTGGCACGGATTTCTACCACGGGGGCGCGGTATACCATGACGTTGCTGAAATCGACCCCGGCCGCTACCACGCAGGCCTCATCGCCCTTTGCCGCAAGGCTGGCGTCTCGATCCATCCCAAGACACCAGCAACCTTGCTCGATTCCGACCACAAGGGCGCAACCGTCACCACCCCACGCGGACCCATCAAAACCCGGGACGTGGTCATTGCCACCAATGGATATTCCGGTGACCTCTCCCCTTGGCACAGACGCCGTATCATCCCCATCGGCAGCTACATAATCGCCACCGAAGTGCTTCCCTCCGACCTCATTGATGGATTGTTCCCCACAGGCCGCCTCGTCTCGGACAGCCGCCGCGTGGTTTACTACTACCGAACCAGCCCGGACCGACGCCGCATCCTCTTCGGCGGGCGAGTCAGTGCGGGCGAAACCGACACCCGCGCCAGCGCCCGCCGCCTGCGCGACGAGATGATCCGCATCTTTCCCGAGCTCGCTGGTTACCAAATATCACACTCCTGGATGGGTTTCGTCGGCTACACCTTCGACACCCTGCCCCATATGGGTCGACAGGACCGGGTGCATCACGCAATGGGCTACTGTGGCGCAGGCGTGGGAATGGCAAGCTACCTCGGAATGAAAACCGGGTTGGCTGTTCTAGGCGATCCCGAAGGAACCACGGGCCTCGAAAAAACCGCGTTCCCGCCCCGTCCCCTCTACAACGGCAAACCGTGGTTTCTGCCGGCAGCCGTGGAATATTACCGCCTCCGGGACAGACTCGGCCTTTCGTAGCGTCATTGGCATGCCATTGCATGGGAAGTGGACCTTGCCCAACGGGCTAATTCGGGGTCTAGTCCCCTCCAGCGAAAAAAGCGCAACAAAAAAGAACAATAACACACAAACCACACACCAACACGGAAGGATTCTCAGACATGAAAGCGTCACTCAAACTCCTGCTGGCGGGCACGGCCCTCAGCCTGGTCGCGGGGACTGTCTCCGCCGAAACCCTGCGGCTCATGACCTGGGGCAGCTACGCGCCGGAGGAACTGATCAACAAATTCGAGGAGGAATATCCCGACATTGTTGTTGAGGTCACGTTCTCTAACAACGAGGAAATGATTGCGAAGCTGCGCGCCACCGGCGGCTCCGGTTACGATCTGGCCCAACCCAGTCATGACCGCATTTTCTCCGCCCAGCAGGAATACAACATCTACAAACCGCTCGACCTGAGTCAAATCGATACCTCGGTCATGTCGGAGAACCTGCTTGAGGGCGTCAAGGCCAACACGACGATCGACGGCGAGGTCTATGCCGTGCCGCATCAGTGGGGCACCTCCGGCATCATGACCAACAAATCGGTCGCGCCTGACGTGACCGGATGGAACGACCTTTGCGACCCGGCCTACGAGGGCAAAACCTCCATGCGCCTGCGCCGTACCATCCTGCTCGGCACCGCCTTTGGCATGGGCATGGACCCATTCGCGCTCTACGACGACCCCGAGGCCTACCAGGACATGCTGGACCAGGTCACTGAAAAACTGATCGACTGCAAATCCGTTATCAAAACCTACTGGACCGGCGGCGACGACCTTGCGGCCCTCATGCTTTCGGGTGAGGTTGTGGTGTCGGAAACTTGGGATTCCACGGCCTACAAGCTGTTCGGCGAAAACCCGGACATCGTTTTTGTACCACCCGAAACCGGTGCACTTGCCTGGATCGACACTTTTGCCATCCCCCGTGGTGGAGAAGCCGATGACGCTGCTTACAAGTGGATAAACTTCGTGATGCGCCCTGAGAATGTGGAAATCATGTCGGCCTCGACCGGTGCGATCGCTGCCGTTCCGAACGGCATTGAGCTCCTGCCTGAGGACAAACGCGCCGCCGTGCAGGCAGCCTTTGACGATACCGACCTCGAAAACCTGAAGTTCTTTGCGAACATCCCGGCCGGAATCGAAGACATGGAAGGTCTCGCGCTGGAACGCATCCAGGCGGCACAGTAAAAACTGTCGGCCACCATCTATGGGCAGGGGCGATAATGCACCCCTGTCCTGTTCCGGCCATGCGCCGGACCCGGAATTTCAGACATCGGGGGGCGGATCATGTATGATCTCAGATGCGAAAGCGTCACCAAACGCTTTGGAAATTTTACCGCCGTTGACGGCGTCAGCTTCGGCGTGCCCGCCGGTTCGTTCTTTTCCATCCTCGGCCCGTCAGGCTGCGGAAAGACCACACTGATGCGCATGATCGCCGGATTTGAGCATCCCGACGGGGGCGACATCCTGCTCAGGGAAAAATCCGTCCTCAATCTCGCGCCTAACAAACGCAATGTCAAAATGGTGTTCCAGCACCTCGCCCTCTTCCCCATGATGAACGTGGGCGAAAACATCGCCTACGGCCTGCGCTGTCGCGGCGACGCCAAAGTGGGCATTGGTGACAGGGTCCGCGCCGTGCTTGACCGCGTTGGCCTGCCAGGGGTCGAGGACAAACAGATCTCGCAACTCTCCGGCGGCCAGAAACAGCGCATCGCCATCGCCCGCTGCATGGTCCTTGAACCGGACGTGCTCCTGCTGGATGAGCCCCTCGGCGCACTCGACCTCAAACTGCGCGAGCACATGAAAATAGAGCTGAAGCAGCTCCAGCACCAGTTCGAGACCACCTTCCTCTACATCACCCATGACCAGTCCGAAGCCCTGGTCATGTCCGACAACGTCGCCGTCATGAATGCCGGTCGTTTCGAGCAGATCGGCCCCCCGCGCGTCCTTTACGACAACCCGGTCTCCGGTTTCGTCGCGGGCTTCGTCGGCGACACCAACCGCTGGGGCGGCCGCATAGACCGCATCGCGGACGGCACCGCCCGCGTGGCCCTCGAGAACGGCGGCACCGTGCTTGCCAAAACCGGAACCGATGGCCTGCGCGAAACCTCCGACGTGGAGGTTTTCGTCCGCCCCGAAGCCGTGGCCATCGGCCAGGGCGAGGACGGCGCAACGCTCTCCGGCCGCGTCGACAGCCTGCTGTTCAACGGCGCCAACAGCCGCATCCTGGTGCGTACCGATACCGGCAAACTGATTGAGGTCGCGGACACCTCCGGTGCCACCTCCATCAACGAGGGCGACCCCATCCACATCCACTGGCGCGCCGACCGGGCGCTCTGCTTCGCACGGGGTGCGGCCTGATGCGGACCGACGCGGGAAAACTCTCGCTGATCCTCCTGATGACGCCCTTCGCGCTGTGGATCGTGCTGCTCATCGCCCTGCCCCAGCTTGGCATCGGCTACGTTTCCCTCCGCGAAAAAATCGGCCCTCGCGAATATGAACTCGGTTTCGCCAACTACATGGCATTCATCCGCGAGCCGATCTACTGGAACACCCTCCTGCGCACGGCCTGGATGTCCATTCTCGTGACCTTCCTGGCCCTGCTCATCGGCTTCCCGGTGGCGTATTACATCGCCAAAATGGCCCGAAAACGCGCCCGCGCGGGTCTGTTCCTGCTCTGCCTGATCCCCCTTTGGGTCAGCGACCTCGTCCGCGCCTTCGGCTGGATCGTCCTCCTGCGCGAAACCGGTATCATATCCAGCACACTTCAGTCCATCGGCCTGATCAGCGGCCCCGTGGAACTGCTCTACAACGATATCACCGTGATCATCGGTCTCGTTTACACCGTTGTGCTTTTCATGATCGTGCCGCTTGTCTCCACACTCGACGGTATGGACGACGCCATGCTGGAAGCGGGCTATAATCTCGGCGGCAGTCGCTTCACCGTATTCCGCCGCATCGTCGTCCCCTACGCCATGCCCGGCCTTGTCGCTGGCTGCATCATTACCTTTATGCTGACGGCAGGCAGCTACCTCACGCCCATTCTCCTGGGCGGCAAAAACAGCAGCTGGTTCACTGAACAGATCTACAACCAGTTCATCACCCGCTACAACTGGGAGGCCGGCGCCACCTTTGGCGTCCTGCTCCTCGCCTTTACCTCGTTCGTGGTCTGGGCCGGCCTGCGCCTGACCGGCCAAAGCCTCGCCACCACCGTGGCAAAGGAGTAGCGGCATGACCCGGTCCAACAGATCCCCGCTCCTCAACGCCGTCTACACGGCCTATATCGTGATCTTCTTCCTCTACCTGATCGCTCCCCTTTTGGCGGCAGGCGTCTTCGCCTTCAACGACTCCGTTTTCCCCTCCCTGCCCTGGCAGGGTTTCACCCTCGACTGGTTCTTCAACGACACCGAGCCAAAACTCGGCATGTTCCACGACGAAAGACTCCTGCGCGGTCTTGGGAACTCCCTCTATATTGGCGTCATCGTCTCGGCCCTCTCCGTCGCGGCCGGCACCTGCAACGCGTTTCTCTTCGTGCGCCGGGACTTCCCCTTCAAAAACGCGCTCTACGTGCTGATGGTCGTGCCGCTCGTAATCCCAGGCGTCATTCTCGGCATCTCGATCCTGGTGTTCGCCTCCATGATCGCCAACGGCATCGACCAGGGCCTGGGCATCAACCCCACCTGGCTGCGCCCAGGCATCCCGCTGATCGTTCTGGGCCAGTTTTCCTTCCTGACCACGATCACCTCTCTCGTAATCGCCGCGCGCCTTGAAAAATTCGACATGGCGCTGGAGGAGGCCGCCCTGAACCTCGGCGCGGGCCGCCTTCGGGTGCTGATGACCATCACGCTGCCTTTCCTCGTCCCGGCGCTGTTCTCGGCCTTTGTGGTGGCCTTCCTGGTGTCTTTCGAGAACTTTAACACCACGCTCATGCTGGTAGGCTCCGATGCGCCGCTCACAATCACCATGTATGACCGCATGGTAAAGGTCGGCTCCACTCCCGTCCTGAACGCCGTATCGGTCTTCCTGATGCTCGGCTCCGGCCTCCTGGCTCTCCTGAGTGTCATCGTTCAACGCGATCGGACATGACTAACCCGCCTTGGCAAATGGGTCTGGTTCGAGGCGTACCCACCCGAAGATTTCAACCGATTGGGTAATTTATCGAGAAGCGGCTTTGCTCGGACGGTCAATCGCACTCCCTCGGCTCAACCGTCACTCTCCACAGGCAACGGTGTCAATCGGCATCCAATCTTAACCCCTCATCGGCGTCCAAAATTGACCCCCCTGGTGCTAAGCTGGCCCGGTGCTGCGCAGTCTCCGATTACCGCAGCGGCGCCGGGCCAGTGTGGGGGCGGCCTGGTATTATGCCCGGTTTTTGAAGCGCCAGCTTTCGTTGCCGGTTTCGACGATCTCGCAGTGATGCGTCAGCCGGTCGAGCAGCGCGGTTGTCATCCTGGCGTCGCCGAAGACGCTTGGCCATTCACCGAATGCCAGATTGGTTGTGACGATTATCGAGGTGCGTTCGTAGAGCCTGCTGATCAGGTGGAACAGGAGCTGGCCGCCGGTCTGGGCGAACGGGAGGTAGCCGAGTTCATCGAGGATCAGGAAATCCAAGCGCGATATCAAATCGGCGGTTCGTCCCTGACGCTCGGCGCGGGCTTCGGCGTCCAACTTGTTTACCAGATCGACGACATTGAAGAACCGCCCGCGCCGCCCGTTCCGGATGCAAGCCCTGGCGATGCTGACGGCGAGATGGGTTTTGCCCGTTCCGGTGCCGCCGATCAGGACCAGGTTGCGCTGATGATCAAGGAAGTCCCCGGCGGCCAGATCACGGATCAGGGTCTCGTTGACCTCGGCTGCTTCGAAGTCGAACTCTTCCAGTTCCTTGGCCAGAGGCAGTTTGGCGATGGTCATCTGGTATTTGATCGAGCGGGCCTGCTTCTCCGAGATCTCAGCCGTCAGCAATTCGCCGATGATCTGCTGGGGCTCATGCTGGCGTTTGACGGCGGTGGTCAGAATCTCGTCATAGGCGGCTCTCATCCCGTAGAGCTTCAGCTTTCCCATCGCGTCGAGCACGTCTGAGCGTTCCATCTGTCTGTCTCCTCAAGCTGTCATATCGGTCGCAATTCGCCGTGGGTTCGCAGTTCAGCCGCAGCGCGTCCGGTGTGGTGATTGTCAGGGGTGGCGGCGGTTCCCGGTGGCGGGCCAGGATGTTCAGCACGACGCCCGCAGAATGGACGTTGTGGGACAGCGCCTCGGTACAGGCGGCTTCTACAGCATCAATGCCATCCGTCATCACAGCGCTCAGGATCTCGACCATCTGGCGGTCGCCGCCGGGCTGGCGTTCCAGCTTACGCTGCACCCGGCGGATCGCAACCGGCAGGTCCCACTCCTTGAATGGCGTACCGTTACGAAGGGCGCCGGGCTTGCGGGCCAGAACAGGTATGTAATGCAGGGGATCGTAGACGGTGTTGTCGCGCCCGAAAGCACGCGCATGGCGACTGACGATCCGGCCATCCTGCCAGCATTCCATCCGATCTGCGTAGGCTCTGATCTCGACCGGCCGCCCCACGGCACGGGCGTCAACCGAGTATCTGTTTTTGTCAAACCGCACGAGGCAGGTCTTGGAGACAGACGCCGTAACCGCGTGGAACCCATCGAACGGGCCAACATAGGGCACGAGGCTCGGGCGCTCTTCTTCGAACACCTCCCAGACCGTTTTGTCCCGCATCTCAGGATGCGTGTTCGCCCGGGCATGGGCCACGCAACGATCTTCCAGCCAGGCATTCAACTCGGCATGGGATTTGAACTTCGGGCGCGGCACAAAGAACCGCCGCCGGATCACGCCGACCTGGTTCTCAACCTGACCCTTCTCCCAGCCCGAGGCAGGCGTGCAGGCAACCGGATCGACCAGATAATGCCCGCACATCTGCTGGAAACGCCGGTTATAGGCACGGTCCTTGCCGACAAAGATCGCATCAACGGCGGTCTTCATATTGTCGTAGATGCCCCGCGCACAGGCACCGCCAAAGAAGGCGAACGCCCTGTCGTGCGCGTCGAACACCATCTCCTGGGTTTCACGGGGATAGGCCCGGACATATGGCATCCTGCTGTAGCACAGGCGGACATGGGCAACCTTGACCGTCACCGTCACGCCATCGAGGATCACGATCTCATGGCTCCAATCGAACTGGTAGGCTTCGCCCGGATCGAAGCTCAGCGGAACATACGCACTGGCCGACGCTTCCCGTGTCGCCTTCGACCAGCCCGCCGCATATCGGCGTATCGCATCATAGCCGCCTCCATAGCCACGGTTACGCAGTTCCTCATAGATCCGGATGAGCGTCAGGCGTTCCCGCTTCGGCCGCCGGACGTTCTCGGCCAGCATCCCGTCCAACTCAGAACGCCAGGGATCAATCTTTGGGCGGGGCTGCGTCGTGCGGTCATAACTGAACTCGGTCGCACCGGATCGGATGACTCTACGCACCGTATTGCGGGATAACCGCAGTTCACGGCAAATCTGCTTGATCGACTTGCCTTCGATAAAATGCGCACGCCTGATCTTCGCGATCGTCTCCACAACCAACATCCCCTGACTGCTCCCCCATGCTTTTGAGGAAGCTTCTGAACAGATTTATAAGGGGGGTCACTTTTGGACGCCGATTACCCCAATATGAGGGTCAAAATTGCATGCCGTTTCACA